>JABWBO010000062.1 GCA_013360465.1 Anaerolineae bacterium
CGCAGGCGCGGGCCATGCTGTATTTCCCGCAACCGTCCACGCGGACGTTTCTCTCCTTCAACAATGCCTGCCACGTGCTCGGCATCCGCACGAGCGAGATCCGTGATCCGGCCACGTCCTCCGAGGTCAAGGGAGAGACCTTCGACGACAGCATCCGCACGTTCAGTTCCTACGTCGATGTCATCATCATGCGCACACCGAAGGCCGGTTATGCCGCACAGGCGGCGGCGCTGATGGATCGCATTCCGCGCCCGGTGCCGATCATCAACGCGGGCTCGGGCAAGGACCAGCACCCGACCCAGGCGCTGCTCGATATCTACACGCTGGAACGCAGCTTCTCGCTGCGCGGCGGGATCGACGGCAAGGTCATCGGCATGATGGGGGACCTCAAACGCGGCCGGACGGTGCGTTCGCTGTGCGGGCTGCTGCGCAACTACCGCGATGTCCGCGTGGTCTTCATCGCGCCGGCGCCTTTCGCGATGGAGCCGGACGTCAAGGCGCGCCTCACGGCCGCCGGCATCGCCTGGAGCGAGACCGAGGATCTCGGCGGGACGCTCCCCGAACTCGATGCCCTCTACGTCACGCGGATGCAGACGGAGTGGGACTCGGAGAACGAGTCGAGTTCCATGGATTACGGGCGCTTCAGCCTCCACCCGGGGAACATCGGCCGGCTGAAGCCCGAGGCGATCATCATGCATCCGCTGCCGCGCGGCCCCGAGATCGATCCTGCGGTCGACAGCGATCCGCGGGCGATCTACTGGCGGCAGGAGCGCAACGGGATGTGGATGCGCGCGGCGATACTGATCAAGATCTTCCGGATCGAGGATCGCGTAGCCGCGCTGGCATCGGAAGTTCCACCGGCGGGGCCGGATCCCGCGTAACGGCGGCGGGTGCCGGCTTCGGTTCCGGCACGGCGCTCAGCGGCGCCATCAGGTCGCGCGGCGTCAGCTCCGTCACCAGCCGCTGTTCGAGCCAGCCGATGAGCGGCGCCCAGCTCTCGAGGTCTTTCTGTGTCTGCGATATCGGCAGTTCGTGGATGCCGAGTCCCTGCTCGGCGGCATGCACGTAGTTCTGGCTGTCGCGCAGCCTGGCGACCACCGGGATATTGAGTGACTCGAGGAAGCGCATCAGGCGCCGGTAGGCCAGCGTGTTTTCGCGCACCCGGTTGGCAATGACGCCCAGCCGGCCCATGCGGCGGCTGACCTTGGCGACCAGCAGCAGGTCGGCCACCAGCTGCGACACTGCATGGATGTCCATGTCCGAGGGCAGCACCGGCACCAGGATCGCATGGGCGCCGCGCGTGAACTGCGACAACCGCTGCGCCGTGAGCGCCGCCGGTGTATCCACCACCAGCTGGCGCACCTCGGGCGGGATGCGCAGCTGGAAGCTGCGCGTGACCCGCGGATTGGTGGCGAAGGCCGCGACACTATAGATATAGGGCCGATCCTGCGGGCGGTTGTGGACCCAGCGCATGGACGAAGCCTGCGGGTCGAAATCCATCAGCGCCGTCCTGCGTTCCCGGGAGGCGAAGTACGCCGCCAGGTTTGCCGCCACCGTGCTCTTGCCGGACCCGCCCTTCGGGTTCAGCAGCACGATCTTGCACAGCTCCGGATGGCCGGGGATGTTGAGCAGCATGTAGCTATTATCGGCGCTTGCCGGCCGGAACTTAAGTCAAACTGCCGCCTCGCCCCGCTGCGCATCCCGCGCCCGCTGCAGCAGGGTCCGCAGCAGCAGGGCGACGGTCAGCGCCAGCGCCGGGGCGACCACGCCGTAGCGCGGCGACAGGATGACATCGCGAATCAGCAGGGCGTTGCCCAGCGCCACGCCGATGACCCACAGCGCGAGGAGGAACGACGGCGCGCGCGGGCGGATCAGCAGCGCCGCCGCCCCGACCAGGAAGAAGGGGACGAACGGGCGCAGGATCATCCCCTGATCGCCGCGATAATAGGGCAGCCCGACCGACTCCGGGATCGCCACATAGAACAGGAACGGCTGCGCCAGTCGGTCCGCTAGCAGCGCGGCATCCTCTACATCCAAACCGTCCTGCAGGCGAAGGCTCCAGAAGGCGACGCCGCTGTTTTCGCTGTTGAAGCGGTACGCCAGCGTCCTGCCGTGCGCCAGCAGGGCGATGTAGACGGGCAGACCCACCAGCAGCGCGCCGACGATCAGCCGGAGCGCGCCCCTGGCGATCTGCCGCCGCGTCACGCCTTCCGGGGGCAGCAGCGCGCGCCCGATCAGCCAGATCAGCGCCAGGGCGGGGAAGAACAGACGCCCTGCCTCGTACCAGTACTGCGTCATGCCCAGGCAGACGCCCGCCAGCGCCCAATCCAGCGGGCGAGCGGTGCGCAGCGCCCGCGTCAGAAAGAGGATCATCAGTATGCCGAAGAGGGTATCGCCGGGGTGCGGCGAATAGGCGGTGCGGCTGTAGTGCAGATGTGGGGCGAAACATGCCAGCGCCAGCGCCGCCAGCAGCGCGACTCGCCGGTCGAAGAGTTCGCGCGCCAGGAAGTAGACGGCGGCGACCTGTGCCGTCCCCAGGATGATGCTGGCGAAGCGCAGCGTCGTCAGGTCGGGACCGAACAGAATCACCCCGACCGCCTGAACGGCGCTGTACAGCCAGGTGTAGGGCGCGTAGTCGCTGATTGGGAAGAGCAGGCGCAGCGTCGAATCGTTGACCGCCCGGCTGGCTGCCGAAAGGAAGTTGAGTTCGTCGATCAGCAGCGGCAGGGCGCTTTCCGCCTGCCACACCCGCACGGCGAGCGCCGCCGGCAGGATGAGCAGCAGAAGCGCCATTTCACGCCAGCCGATCTGCCGCGCCGGCGCAGGGTTGGGCGTGCGTCTCCGCCTTCCGCCGCCCAACCCCCAGGCGACCAGCGCCGCCCCCAGGCAGAGCAGCGCGATCTGCCCCGCCAGCGACAGCGCCCGCAGCGCTTCCAGGTCGAAGAGATCGGCGCTCGCTTCGGTCATCAGTGCCAGCAGGGCAGCGCCGATCAACAGCGGGAGCGCGCCGGCGAGCGGCGACGAACGTGAAATATCAGGGCGCATAGATCAGCAGGAATTGTTCGGTCGGCGATACTACCGTCCGAGTATACTGCGGCAGTTGGGCATCGGGAAAATGGCGGTAGATCTGGGCGATGACATTGGTCCACCGCGTCTCGACGAAGAAGGCGTAGGACCGCCCTGGCGGCAGGCTGCGCAGCCAGCGGGCGGTGATCAGCGAGGGGTCCATCTCGATCGGCTGGGGCAGCCCACCCCGTCCTTCGAGGTATTCCCAGAACAGATGTGGCTCGAGGGTCGGGGGGGCGGGACGCCCGATCAGGTAGAGCTGGGTGCTGTTCGGCAGCGACTCGTGGGTGCGCAGAATAACATCGAAGGTGTCGCCAAAAGTCAGCCAGCGGCGGTGATAGGTGTTCAGGTGGTCGAGGTGCGGACCGAAATAGTAGACGACATTGAGGACGCCGAAGAACGCGATCAACCCGGCAGGGAGCAGACGGCGCGCCGCGCGCCGGGGCAGACTCTCGGAGGGCGAAGCCAGCAGGAGAAGCGGCACACGGCTGACGGCGACGCCGACGACCAGCGCCAGCGCCGGCACGACCACCGTGTAGCGCGGCGTCCAGATATTTTCGCGAATCAGCAAGCCGTTGGCTGCCACCGCTGCGCCGACCCATAACAGCACCAGGACCGCCGGTCCGCGCGGGCGCGCCAGCAGGTAGGCGATTCCCAGCAGGAAGAAAGGGGTGAGCGGGCGCAGGATCAGCGGTTCAGTGCCGCCATAATAGCGGGCGCTGTTCTCCGGCAGGTAGAGGGTGAACCAGAAGGGGCGGGTGGCATGAGCGAACGCCTCGACAATCCGTTCGCTCGGTTCTCCTTCGGCGAAGAACGCCTGCCAGTTCACCCCTTCCTGATTCAGGCGGTAGGTCAGCACTTCGCCGCGCGTGAGCAGCGCGATGTAGACCGGCGCGGCGACGATGACCGCGCAGACGACGACCCGCGCCAGCCCGCCGCGCATGTCGCGCCACAGGCGAAGGCGCAGCGGCGCGCCGTCTTCTGCTTTGCCCCACAGCACCAGCGCGATGATCCACAGCAGGACCAGCGGCGCGAAGAACAGCCGCCCCGCCTCGTAGAAATAGTGGGTCATGCCCAGGCAGACCCCGGTGAGGCTCCAGTCGAGCGGCTGGTTCCGCCGCAGCCCGCGCGTCGCGAAGAGCAGCGCCAGGATGCCGAACAGGGCGTCGCCCGAATGCGACGAGTAGATCGTCCGTCCGTAATGCAGATGCGGAGCCAGTGCCGCCAGCGCCAGCGCCGCCAGCAGCGCCGTGCGCCGTTCGAAGAGGGTGCGCCCCAGCGCATAGAGCGCCACGACCTGCGCCGCGCCCAGGATGCCGCTCGGCAGGCGCAGCACCGTCAGATTGTGACCGAAGAGCCAGCCGACTTCCGCCTGAAGGATGGAAAACATCCAGGTATAGGGGGTGGCGGCGGAGGCGCGCTGCACGATGCCGGAGGTCGTCAGATATTGGAAGCGCTGCACGTTATCGACGTAATTCTGCTCGTCGATCAGCACGCGCAGCGTGGTATCGGTCCCCCAGACGCGCAGCGCCAGCGCCAAGGCGGCGACCGCCGCGACAGCGATCATCTCCCGCCGGCTTAGGCGCGGCAGGCGGAGTCGCGGCGCGCCCGCCATGCCATAGGCGATCAGCGTCAGACTGGCGGCGAAGGCGATGAACTGCACCCGCCAGTGTACGTCGGGCAGGAACGCTGCTTCCGGCGTCCCGGCGCTGCACAGCGTCACGAATCCGAGCAGCGCCAGCCCGACGATGAAGTATCCCCAGGCGATCTGCCGCGACCGCGCAGATTCGTCCTGCGAGACAGCCTCCAGAGTCATCAGGGGCAGGAGCGCGCCCAGACGCCGCGCCATCGTCACGGCGGCGATCAGCAGAACGCCGCCGACGGCAGCCAGCGGCAGCGCAGCGATGGGTGAGAGCGTGTACAGCGTCTCTGGGCGGGTGATGTTGGGCGCATCGAGCCGCGCCGTCTCGACCAGCACGGCGGCGGCGGCGATCATGAAGATGATCGCCAGCAGGGTCATCAGGCGGACGGTGATGAACGGTGCGCGCGGCGCTGGAATCCTGTTCGTCATGGGTGACTCGCCTCAGTCGAGCGGCTGCACGTCGCGCCAGTTGACGCCGACCGAGGCGTTCGCCCTGAGGGGAGCGCGCAGTTCAGCGGTTTCTTGCATGATGCGGACGACCAGCGCCGCCGCTTCCTCCGCGCGATCTTCGGGTACTTCCAGCACCAGTTCGTCGTGGACCTGTAGGAGCATACGAGCGCTCAGCGGCGAACCCTGCAAGGCGGCGCAGACCTCGATCATCGCCTTCTTCATGATGTCGGCTGCCGTCCCCTGAATGGGCATGTTGATCGCCTCGCGCTCGGCGGCGGTGCGCGCGTTGTGATTCGCCTGGGTCATGCCGGGGAAGGAGCGCCGCCGCCCGAACAGGGTCGTCAGGTAGCCGGGGTCGGTCGCCAGCGCCTTCGCCCGGTCGAGATAGGCTTTGACGCCGGGCAGACGGGCGAAATAGGTATCGATGAATTCGCGCGCCTGCTGCAAGGTCAGCGCGCTGTCGCGCGCCAACCGGAACGCCCCCATGCCGTAGAGGATCCCGAAGTTGACGCGCTTGGCGAAGATGCGCATCGTCTTGGTGACCTGATCCAGCGGCACGTTATGGATGAGGGCGGCGGTCGCAGCGTGGATGTCCTGACCGTGCGCGAAGGCATCGAGCAGCGCGGCATCGCGGCTGACGTGCGCCATGATGCGCAGCTCGACCTGGCTGTAATCGACCGACAGCAGCACCCGCCCCGCCGGCGCGATGAACGCCCGCCGCACTTCGCGCCCGATCTCGCTGCGAATCGGGATGTTTTGCAGATTCGGGCTGCTGCTGCTCAGCCGACCGGTCCCTGCGCCCGCCTGGTTGTAGCTGGTATGGACTCGCCCCGTTGCCGGGTTGATCAGCGCCGGCAGGGCATCGACGTAGGTCCCTTTCAGCTTTGCCAGTTCGCGGTATTCCAGGATTTTGTCGATGATCGGGTGTTCGCCGCGCATTTCTTCCAGCACGTCGGCGGCGGTCGAAAAGCCGTGCGTCGTCTTGCGCACACCCGCCGGACTCAGCCCCAGTTTGCCGAACAGCACATCATTGAGCTGCTTCGGGCTGTTGATATTGAAGGGTCCATAGCCGCCGGTGAGATCGTAGATTTCCGTTTCCAGCCCGGCGATCATGCCGCCCAGGCGGATGCTCATCTCCTGAAGCGCCGGCACATCCAGCAGAATTCCCGCCTGCTGCATGGTCGTCAGCACCGGGATGAGCGGCATCTCCAGCCTGTTCAGCACGTCGCGCGGCGTCGGCGGGTTCTCCGTGCCCCACAGCGCATCGACGGCGGGCGTGGGCAGCGCATCCAGGTCGGTGAGGAGCGGCGCGACCAACCGCAGCGTGCAGGCGGCGTCGGCGGCGGCGTAGGGCGCGGCGCTCTCGATGGCGACGGCGTCCATCGTCGTCTGATTCTTGCCCTTACCGATGAGCGTATCGATGGAGGTCATCGCCAGATTCAGCTTGTCGCGCACCAAGCGCTTGAGTCCCAGTTCGGCGGTGAAGGTGTCGCGCACCCACGAGGCGAGCATGGTATCGATGGCGATGGGCTGCACATCGATGCCGTGACGCTGCATGACGATCACGTCATAGATGGCATTGTGGGCGTATTTCGGGATGTTCGGGTCGGTCAGCGCCGGGCGCAGGGCGTCCATCACCCGTCCCAGCGGAAGCTGCTCGCCCTCGATGTGCCCGACCGGGATGTAGTAGCCGAGTTCATCATCGACCGCCAGCGAAATGCCGACCAGCTTCGCCGTCATCTGATCGGTGGAAGTCGTCTCGGTGTCGAAGGCGATGCCGGAAGCCGATTGCAGGCGCGCGACCAGGGCGTTGAGGGCAGCCTCATCCTGCACCGTCTGGAAGGGGACGACTGGCTCGGTCGGCTCCGGGTTTTCGACCGGGATCGTGCCGATGTCGAAGAGCGAAAGCTGCCCCACCGTCGTCGGTCGCGGCTTCAGCCTGTCGAGCTGGGTCAGCAGGGAGTTGAATTCGAGTTCGCGGAACAGGGCTTCGACCCGCGCGGCATCGAAATCCATCGCCGCGCAGCGTTCCAGGTCCAGGGTGATCGGCGCGTCACGCTGGATGGTCGCCAGGCGCTTGCTCAGGAACGCCAGATCGCGCCCCATCTCCAGCTTCTTGCGCGTCTTCGGCTCGATTCCGTCCAGGTCGGCGTACATCGCCTCGATGCTGGCATGGCTTTGCAGCAGCGCCGTCGCCGTCTTTTCGCCGACCCCCGGCACGCCGGGGATGTTGTCTGAAGTGTCGCCTTCCAGCGCCTTGAGATCGATGAGCTGGCGCGGCTCCAGAGCGTAGCGTTCGCGGAAACGGGCGACATCGTAGAGTTCGTCCGGCGTCTTCGGCTTGGGGATCGCCAGTTTGACGCTGGTGTGGTCGGTCAGCAGCTGCAGCAGGTCGCGGTCGCCGGTCATGATGCAGACCTCGACATCGTGCGCCTCGGCTTGCAGCGCCACCGTGCCGATCACGTCGTCGGCTTCATAGCCGGGAAGGCTGAGCAGCGGGATGTTGAACGCATCGACCACCTGATGAATGCGGGTCATCTGTGTCACCAGGTCATCGGGCATTTTTTCGCGCGTGCCCTTGTATTCGCTGTACCAGGCGTCGCGCCCGCTCAGCCCGGCGTCGAAGGCGACGGCGAGATATTCCGGTTTGTCGCGGGTCAGGATGTCGAGGAGCGTCCGGGTGAAGCCGTAGACGGCGCTGGTCACCTCGCCGGATGCCGTCTTGAACGGCATGCGCATCAACGCGAAATGATGGCGGTACGCCAGCGCGTGACCGTCGAGGATGAAGAAGGTGCGTCGTGAAGACATCTGGCAGTCGGCTCCCGGTGTGCGAACATCCGAGCGGATTATCGGATTGTAGCGCAGGCGAAGGTTTTGCGCTATGCAGTGCCCAGCGGCAGATGAACGCGAAAAATACTGCCGACACCCGGCGCACTTTCGACGGTGACACGCCCGCCATGCCGCTGGATGATCGCCTGGGTGATAGACAGCCCCAGCCCGAAACCTTCGGAGGAATGCGCTTCGTCGGCGCGGAAGAAGCGCTCGAAGACCCGACCCTGATCCACCAGGCTGATCCCGATGCCGGTATCCCGGAACTCGACGATCATCTCATCCGCCTGGACGCGAGAGCAGATCTTGATCTGCCCGCCGGATGGCGTGTACTGAACGGCGTTGGACATCAACTGGCGGAAGGCATTGGTCAGCAGGTGAGCGTCGCCGAAAAACTCCGGCGGATCAGGTTCCAGATCGGTAGTCAGGGTCAGATTGGCTTCTTCCAGTATATGATTGCAGGAGACAACGACATTGGACAGCACTTCGCTCAGGCGCAGCGGCGTTGTGTTGAGCGCTTCTTCGGCATCCAGCTTGACCATGGTCATCATCATCTCGACCAGCCGGGTGATGCGGTCCACCTGCCGTTCGATGGTCTGCTTGCGCCGGTCGATCAGCGCCCGGTCCTCCGCCTTGCCGATCAGGTAAGCGCTGGTAGCGATAACGGCGAGGGGCGTGCGAAACTCATGCGAGATGCCCCGCACGAAGCCTGCCAATATCTTCGAGCGCTCCCGCTCCAGATTCGCCTGGAGCTGTTCCTGTTCGGCGCGTCTGCGCGGACGCAGATCGCGCCCCATGCTCTGGATGTATTCCGGCGCGCCGTGTTCATCGCGGACCAGCACGACCGTCAGCTCCACCGGGACCAGCTTGCCGGTGCGGGTGATGATGGTGCGTTCGTAGGGCGCGAAGGTTTCTCCGGCGAGCAGGCGGCGGCGTATCTCCTGGCTGCGGGCGTAATCCGGCGACGCGATCAGATCGCTGACCCTGAGCCTCGGCAGATCCGCCTTGGTGTACTCCAGCATCTCCAGGCAGTGCTGGTTAGCAAATATCAGAGTGCCGTCCAGCCTGGAGGTCATGATCATATCCGTCGACTGCTCGAACAGGACGCGGTAACGACGCTCGCTGGCGCTCAGGCGCGCCGCGTAGTTGTCGCGCAGGATGGCGGCGGTGGTGGTCATGGCGGCGACCAGCGCCAGGAAGACGAATTCGTTGAGGGTCTCTCGGCTGGTGTCGCCCAGGATGTAATGCGAGGTCAGCAGCGTCACCCCCAGCGCGACCACCGTCACGCAGAGGGTGGCGCGCCGGCTGAGAGTCAGGCTCGCCAGGATGATGGCGAACGCCTGATACTTCAGCAGATCGTCGGCTTCCGACATCAGATGATGGCGGGTGACGAGTACTGCGCCCAGAGCGGTGATCAGCATGACGATCATGATCCACACCGCCAGACGAAAACGGCGTGTGCGGCTGACGAAATAGGCGATGCCCAGCATTCCGAGGATGAACGAGATGATGATCGGCGGCGCTGAATCGCCCACGCCGTCGAAGAGGATCCAGAATGGAGAGAGCGGGGTGAACACCGCCAGCAGGATCAGGATCAGCGAGGTGAGCGCGCGCGCCCGCTGCCGGTCCGCCTCCGGAACCTCGTCCGCAGGAGCGACCAGCCAGCGCCAGAGATCGGGCAAGCGCTGCATGAAGCGAAGCATCGGTGTTGGCGAGTCCTACATGCGCTCGAAATTGATGAACTGTTGTATTTCCTCGACATCAAGGGCGCGTCCCGGAGCGACGATCAAGTAGCTGTCCGCCCAGAGCGAGTCTGTCTGTACCTGCGCGTTCTGCGCTCTGGCGATCTCCGCCGAACGCCGCTTGAGGTCGCGCACCACGCGGAACGGCGGCGCATCACCCGGCGCTTCGCCATAGACATAGACATAATCTTCGTTGACCTGCAGATCGTCGATGAGCCAGCCCGCCTCGCTCAGCTGCATGCGCATGCCGGCGCTGATCGCCTGCGCGACAGGGGCGGTGATCAGCGCTTCCGGGTCACGCAGCAGCCACACGTAAGTGTAGGACTCGCCTGTTTCAGGTCCCGGGGCGGGCGGGGCTGGCTTGGGCGGCGCAGTCGGCGCGGGAGCGGCGGGCGCCGGGGCGGGCAGCGTGCCGAATTCCGGCACGGTGGAAAGCGCCTTGACCAGCCGGCTGCCCTGTTTGCGGATGTCGCTCATCGAGGTCGCGCCCTTGAAGATGAGCGCCAGCAGCAGATCCTCTTCGGTGCGACAGGCATAGAGCATGTAATCGCGCCCGGTGTCCGGTTGAGTGATGAACTGGACGCGGGTATCATGCTGCGGCGTGCTGGAAGCCGCCAGCACCGCCGGCTGCAAGCTCAGCAGCTCGTCGGCGGACATGCGCCCTGCCTGTGCGAGGATCGCTCCATCGCGCAGCAGCAGGATGGCTTCGGCGGTCGTCTCCAGCGCAATATCGGTGAGTTGAACAGCAGCCAACGCCGCGCGTCCTGCCGGCGTCCGTTCAGGGGCGGATTCGGTGTATAAAGCTCTCTGCGCCTGCGCGCCATCGGGGAGGGTCAGTTCAAAGGCAGCCATCAGTTCAAACTGTGTGTTGAAATCTTCGGTATGCAGGTCGTACCAGTCGGAATCCTCGCCGTACTCCAGGGTCAGCTCCGGCTCCGGTTCCGGCGGATTCACGCCGACCAATTCGACCGCCGCCGGTGGGATATCTTCTTCGACGGCGCTTATCTCCGAAAAGTCGAATGCTTCTTCCTCAAAACTAGATGCCTCTTCGGTCGGCAGCGGCGCGAGGAAGTCCGGCGTCTCGTCCGGCAGTTCTTCGGGCAGCGATTCTGGCGCAGCCGGCGGCGGCGGACTCTCGCCGCGCGAACCTCCCCGGGGCGGCTGGCGCAGCGCCATCGTCTCGGAGGTGGGGCGCGCCGGACTGTCGAGCCACTCGGTCTCAAGCAGTTCCGGATGGCTTTCGAACTGCTGAGCGCGCGACGGGCGGGTCGTCTGTTCGGCGTAATACCCCTCCGGGACATCCGACGGCGGGGGTGGGAGCTGTGCTTCGCCGGCTTGCCCCTGGCGCGCCGCCAGCGCCTCGCGCCAGCGTCGTTCGGCATCAGCGCGGACGTGGGGCGACAGGGGCTTGATCGTCGGGCGGCTTCCGGCGAACTGCCGCTCGATGCTGGTCAGCAGATCATCCAGGGAGAACTCGCCGTTAGAAATCGACTGCTCCAGCGTCTTTTCCAGGATCGCGCGCGCCGGCGAATCATCCGCCGCCGGGACATCCTCGAAATCGAACTGGCTGATCTGCGGGCGCGGCGTGTCGATGACGCCCGACGAGCTGTAGTCGAAGTTGGTGCCCAGCACCTTGACGGCACCGGAAGAATCGTCCGCGTGGCTCTCGATCTCCTCGCCGCGCAAGATCGCCAGGACCTTCTGAAAACCCCTGTCATGCGCGCCGCTGACCAGATCGCTGACTGTGCCCCCTTCGTCGAAGGTTGGCATGGGCGGTTCTTCCTGGGCGAGCTGGCGGTAATTGCGCACCGCCTCCTCGCCGTAACGGTTTGTCAGCCGGCGTGACTGCTCGTTTCGCCGCTTCTGCTCTTCGATGTCTTCTTCGGCATCGTCCACACCGCCCCGGATGATGAAGTCCATCATGCGCGACCGCGACGGCTGCGCGCGTTTGAGCGAGTCCACCAGCGCGTCGAAATCAGTGCGCGCCGGACGGTCGCGGTCGACGGGCGACAGTCCATGCAGCAGCGCGTCGAATTCCGCCCCCGGCGCGTGCGAGTCGCTGTGTTCTTCCAGGCTTTCGTCGAGCGCGAAGCCGAAGTCTTCATGCCCGATCTGCTGAAGCACGTCTTCCAGCGAGCCGTGTTCTGGCAGCGTGTCGGGCATGGGCGGCGTCGAGTCGTCGAAGACATGTTCCAGCATGCTCGTTCGGCTGGCATCCTGCGGCTGGATGGTGAAATCAGGAGTCGGGCGCGCCGCCTTCGACGACATCATGGCGTCGAGCAGCTGCATCAGGTCGGCGGCGCGGTAGGCGGAATTCAGCGTGGCGTTGATGCCCAGGTCCGCCACCAGGGAATCGCCGGGGGAAGGGGCGGCGATGACGAACAGGTCAGGCTGAACCTGGCGCAGCGCGATCACGGCATCCGCTGCCGTCGCACCCAGGCTGGAAAAATCGACCAGCGCCGCATCTTGCGGGTGTTCATGGATGAATTCCACCGCCGCCTCTGGGGTTGTGAAAGGATGCACCTCAAAACGCGGGGTGCGCTCCATCGCCTGCTTGAGCGCGATCGCCGCAGGGAGTTTGCCATGAAGGATCAGGACGGCTGTGATCATGACGTTCGTCTCGTTTCATCCAACCCGCGCGCGCTCAGGGCGTGCTGTTCACCGTCACCGTGAAGAACCCGATATTGTTGACCTCGCTCGCCTCGGTGATCTGCGAGTCGGAGTCGGCACGTCCTTGCAGGGTGTAGGTCCCTGCTGCGCTGAAGATCAGATCAATCGTGAGCGTGATGCTTTCCCCTGGAGCCAGCCCCGCGACGACGCTGAGCGGCTGCGGCGGTGCGCCGGGCGGGGAAACGGTGACCGTGCTGCTGAACTGTGTCGTCGGTCCCTGCCCGGTGTTGGTGACAGTGAAGGTGTACTGACTGGCGACCGGGGTGTTGCCAGGACCGAGGTTCAGCGTCGCTGCGCCGGCGATTGTCGGGATGATCAAATCAGGAAGTCCCGGCGTCGGGCTTGCCGTCGGCGGCTGCGGCGTGCGGGTCGCCGTAGCGGGCTGAACCGTCCAGGTGGGGACGATGCTGGTCGGCGTGGGCGGGATCGGCGGCACGATGACGCTGGAACAGTTGCCGTACAGGGTCACGTACTGTCCGCTGACCCAGCCCGTGACGGTATTGACGCGCACCTGCCACCAGCTGTTGTCGGCGGTGCGTCCGGTGATCAGGGTGGTCGCGCCGGCGTTGAGGATGAGGATGCGGTCGTAGTTCGTGCCCGGACCGGTGCGCAGATTCACGCTGGTGTTGGTGACCAGACGGCAGGTGGGATCGTAGGTATTGATGATTGGCGGCTCGTAGGTGATCACCGGACCGGTGGGGACGATCTGCGTAATCCCAGCCTGAATCACGGTCAGCGCGACCTCCGCCGGCAGGCTGGAGACCGCGCCGCGATAGGCGATAGCCTGCAAATTCACGACGCCGGTCTGGGTCGGCGTATATTCCATCAGGGCGTTCAGGGTCAGGTCACCGCCGGTCGTCTCGGAGATGGCAGTTTGGACGATGCTGCCGTTGGCGAACAGCTGAATGCGCGTGATGCCGACGCCGTCCGAGGCGCTGACGCTGATCGTGAATTTCTGATTGAGCGCCACCTCGTCGCCAGCGCGGGGCGAGAGGATGGTCACCACCGGCAGGGTGCTGCCGGCAGATGTCGGCGTCGGCACACTCCCGCCGCTGGACAGATTGCATGCTCCGAGCGCCAGCGCGATGAGCAAGACGGAGAAGCGCGAAAACCACCGTGCGTAACGCATGGCTCCAATTCCTTACGGTACAATTGACGAACGTCGTCCGGCGGCGTTGTGGGCAGGGAAGAATTCAATGAAGTTCGCCGTGACGACGCGGCATATTCTATGACCTATGCACATTCTAACACTGAAAACAAAAACGCTCCGTCCGATAACCGGGCGAAGCGCCGATGATGAGAAGGCGATCTGACGAGGTGCGGCGTGTCGATCAGGTGACCGGCTCTTTGTAGATGATGAAGCGGCTCATGTCGTCGCCCTTAGCGATGCAGGTGGACATATCAACCTTGAATTCCCGTCCGCCGGACACCCACTTCAGCCCTTCCATCAGCAGCCCCTGTCCCATGAAGCAGACCGCGCGATCTGCCGTGCGATTCCAGCACAGGGCGCAGCGCTTTTCCATGGTGTAGATGATGCGGTCTGAACCATCGTCGTAGGCATTGGAGATTTGGTCGGAAAACTGGGTGAAGATGTTCGCCATCGCCGGCACGCCCACCTTGAGCTTGGCGCTCAGCGGCAGCACCTTGAAGGCGAGATCGCCCACACCTGCCAGCGCGCCGAAAGATCGCAGCCCGCTGGCGAACAGCTTGCGACCGGCGCGCAGCGCCATCGCCCGCCCGCCGCGCGGACCGAACATCTCTTCCAGCGCGATGTTCAGCGCCGTGAAGTCGGAGAAATCAAAGACTTTGTCCAGGTTATCTGGGGGCAGGGTGTCGGTGAACTGTTCCAGCTGCGCCATACGGAGGATAGTGTTGAGACCATTGCGCCCCATGATCTCCTCCATGGCTTCCATAGCGATGCGAGCGAACTTGTTTGGATAGTAAAATCCGCTTTTT
The DNA here is from genome assembly GCA_013360465.1 of Anaerolineae bacterium. Lineage (GTDB taxonomy): Bacteria > Chloroflexota > Anaerolineae > Aggregatilineales > Phototrophicaceae > Flexifilum. Next base: position 14,356 of record JABWBO010000062.1, read on the forward strand.
TTGCGTTCGGTGGTTGCCATCGAATTCAGTCCTCCACAACGGCGCTGTTCATCTTTGGTTAGCCCGCGATTACAACCAGCGGCTCGGCGGCAGGCAGAGCGTTTGGCAGGCGTCCCTGCATGCTCCAGGGACCCGTCCAAGCGATCTCAATCTCGACCACCTCACCGCGCCGATCCTGATCATCTTCGAAGAATACCAGCTTATTCTGCGGCGTTCTTCCGCGCCATTTGCCTTTATGCTGGTCTTCGACCAGGACTGGGACTATTTTCCCAAGGGCGCGGCTGTTGATTTCGGCGCTGACGCGCGCTTGCAGCGCCTCCAGGCGTTCAAAACGGGCGCGCTTGATCTCTTCCGGCACGTCATCTTCCATCTTGCGCGCGCTGACCGTGTTGGGACGCGGGCTGTAACGCGCCAGGTGTACCTTATCGAGCTTCAGTTCTTCCAGCAGCGCGTAGGTCTGCTCGAACTGGGCGTCGGTCTCGCCGGGGAAGCCGACGATGACATCGGTGTTGATCGCCACGTCAGGGATGCGGGCGCGGATGTTGGCGATCAGCCGGCGATACTGGTCGGCAGTGTAGCCGCGTTTCATCTGCTCCAGCACCATGTCGTCGCCCGCCTGCACCGGCACTTCGATGTGCGGCATCACATGCGGCAGCGCGGCGACGGTGTCCAGCAGTTTGTCGGTCATCCAGTTGGGATGGCTGGTCAAGAAGCGGATGCGCTCCAGACCGGATTCTGCCGCGGCTCCGTCGAGGATGCGCAGCAGATCAGCAAGGTCGGGACCGTCTGGGATGTCCTTGCCGTAGCGGTCGACGATCTGCCCCAGTAGGGTGATCTCTTTCACCCCCTGGCGCGCCAGGCTGCGCGCGTGGTTGACGATTTCGCCCACGCTGCGGCTGCGTTCGACGCCGCGCCGAAAGGGGATGATGCAGAAAGTGCAGGCATGTGAACAGCCATAGACCACCGGCACGTGCGCGCTCACCAGACTGCCGATTTCCCCGACCGGCAGGATGAGGTCGCCATCCTGAAGCAGATCGCGGTGCTGACGATGCTGCGCTTCCAGCATCAGAATCGCCTCGTCGGACATTCGCCCTCTGAGGAAATCGATCATCGGCGCAGGTTCAGACGGAGGCATGAAGACATCGACATAGGGGAGCCGCTTGCGCAGCGTCAGTGAATCGCGGACACCCACCAGACAGCCCATCACACCGATCACTTTGTCGGGATATTCACGTTTGAGGTCGCGCAGCAGCAGCAGACGGCTGTAGGCTCTGTCTTCCGCCTGCTGACGCACGACACAGGTATTGACCACGTAGATATCGGCGTCGTCGGAGTTTTCCGCCGCGCTATGCCCCAGACGTTCCAGCTCGGAAGCCAGAAGCTGCGAGTCGGCGGTGTTCATTTGACAGCCCAATGTCCAGATGTGGTACTGCATTGGCACAAACCAGAAGATGGAGACAACTTGACGATGCGAGGTATTGTAACGGTCAGGTGATGAAGCGTCAATCAGGATAAAATTCCGAAATTTTTCACGAAATTCGGTTGAAGCGCTTCACAGTGATCACTATGATAAGTATAAGGTAGTGATCGGGGGCGACTAATGGTGACCACATACGAACTCGCACATGTCTGGAAAGCTGTAGAACCTGCTATTCCCGACACCATTGAGCAGGTTGGTCCCAACGTTTACGAGGCGCGCTGGTGGAAGCCGGTGCCGCGTCAGGATATTCAACTGATCTGTCACGCTAAGCACATCGAAATCATCGGCGAGCCGTTCGAACCGCACCATCTGCCTTCCGGCGTCGCCGTTCGTTTCAAGATGGATCACTGATCTCTATCCACGACCCGTCTCGATAAGTCATACTCAGCGCATCGCAGATTCAGCGCTGAATCTGTGATGCACTGATACAATCTCCAAAGACAGGCGCTCACCCCGTCTGCTGTGTCTAGGCGCAGCAGACGGGGTTTTGCATTTCGCTGGTAAGCGCCGTGTTATGCGCGCTGGACTACACTGGAAAGCTGCTGTTCGTGTACGCTGGCGCGCTGTATATAACAAAAAGACAACGCATCTTAATTGTGAATTTTGTATATATCGATTACACTGGCGTCTACTGGTGTGATGCGATTTGCCGGACACAGCGCTGACAGGGGTCACCATTCTGCGCAGCGGGCGCTTCAACCTACCAGGGGCGCGTCTGCGTGACTGAGCCGAACGCTAACGACGACGAGGAAGAGCGTGGCAGATAACTCACTCAACCAGGCAATCGAAACCCTGCTGACGGAACTGGGAGGGGGCAAAACCGAGCCAAGCGCCTACGAGACCGCCTGGGTTGCCAGGCTTATTCCCCGCTACCCACAGTTTTCGGACTCGCTGGACTGGCTGCGCCAGAATCAGCATGACGACGGGACCTGGGGAGCCAAGCATCACTTCTTCCATGATCGGTTCATTTCAACCCTGGCGGCGGTGGTCGCTCTGCGCGAACTGGGCAATGGTTATCGCGATGAGCGCCGCATCAAACGCGGCGTCGCGGCGCTGTGGCACTTAATCGGACACCTGCACTCAGATGCCAACGATACCGTCGGGTTCCCGCTGCTGGCGCTTTCGCTGAGTGAAGAGGCGGAAAACATGGGGCTGCACGTGCCTCGTCCTCCGCTGCGTCATCGCGACTCGTATTATCGCAAGATGACTATGCTGCTGAAGAACCCCGACCGCAACTGGCGCGGCACGACGCTGACCTTCTCGTTGGAAGGGATGCGTTCGGCGTTCAAAGATGGGGACGACCTCTTCGAGGCGAACGGATCGATCAGCATTTCACCGGCGGCGACGGCTGCCTACCTGATGGCGCATCACCATGAGGGAGGGCTGCGTTATCTGGAAACGCTGCGCCAGGCTGGACGCGGCGGCGGTATTCCGGCGCTCGCTCCAATTGATGTCTTCGAGATCGTCTGGTCGCTGAATCATCTGCGCCTCGCCGGGGCGATCACCCCTGATCACCCTGTCGTCCAGCAAATACTCGCCTATCTCTGGGGGCGCTGGTCGCCGGAGCGGGGAATCTGTCTCGCGACCCATTTCCCCGTCCCCGACGTGGATGATACCGCCGCCGCCTATACCCTGCTGCGCTGGGGCAGCTACTCGCCCACCGCCGGCGCATTCGCCTTCTTCGAGGTTGGCGATCACTTCGTGACCTTCCACGGCGAGACCGATCCCTCGCTGAGCGCCAATGCGCGGCTTCTGGCGACCCTGCTGGAAAGCGATGACCCTGAAATCGATCACAGGTGGGTGGAAAAGCTGACCAAATTTCTGCGCGAACAGGATGTGACCGGATCGTTCTGGTGGGATAAATGGCATGCGTCGCCGTACTATGTCAGCGGCTTTTCGCTGCCGGCGCTGAGCGGTTTTGACGACAATCTCGCCCGGTCGCGCCTGAACTGGATGCTCAATACCCAGCGCGACGACGGCGGATGGGGCTATCTGGGCAGCTCGACACCGGAAGAGACGGCGTACTGCCTGGAAGCGCTGCTCTTCTGGCGGGAGCGGGTGGAACTGATCGACATCGCCCAGATCGACGAAGCGGCGGGCTATCTCTACGATCATCTGTACGATCTGGAACACCCGGCATTGTGGATCAATAAAGGGCTGTACACACCGACGTATCCGGTGAAAGCAGCGGTCCTGAGCGCGTTGTTCGCCTATGAACGGCACAAATCTTAGGAAAAAAGCATGAGTACACCCAGCGGCGAATTCGCGGCGGTGGTCCGCGAGCATTTTCCCGAAGGGCTGACCGGCATCATCTCGATAGGCGGCACGCGCACGAGCTACATCCTGGAACATGACTCCGGCGATCCTCCTGGGAAGATCGCCGATCCAGCGGAGTATGCGCGCTTCACGCGCGCCGGCTACGTCAACCTTGCCCGCATGTTCTTCGAACTCGGCGGTCAGAATCTGATCATGCCCGTCCTTTCGTATCAGAGCTTCTACGAGCGCGGGCAGGAATATGCCGACCGTTTCGCCCGGTTGGTGATGTGGCTTATCGACGACGGCTTTCAACGTTTCTACCGCGAAGAAGGCATCGATCCCTACTTTGCGGGGCTAGAACCGCTCCAGCGGCTTGCGCCAGAGACAACGGGACGCCAGATCGCCAGCGCGTTCACGGCATTTCGGCAGACCTGGGCATACCAACCGGGGCGGCGCAAGCTGATCTGGGAGATCGCGCCGATTCCGCCGCTGACTTTCTGGCAGGCAGTGCAAAGCATGAGCGACGCCGATCGCCACGCCTTCGACCAGGAACTAAGCGGCGAACGCGATATGGAAGCGCTGTTTCAGAAGCTCTTCCGTTTCTACGCCTGCGCCGCCTTCGGCACCGAGATCCCTGAGCCGCACTTCTACCTGGGCACCAACCGTAAGGGCGATCTGAAGCTGCGGGCGCAGCTGTCGCTGGCGCTGCTGCCCGGCAGAAATGTCCGCCTGTACTATACGCCGTACCCGTCCTTGTTCACCCCTCGCGAGACGCTGCAAACCGTCCTCGACGATGTGATTCAGGGGCGTGGGCGGCGGTCGCGCCAGAAAGATTACGAAGGGCAGATGACGCATGAGATGCTGATTGCCGAGCGGGCACGGGTGGCAGCGCTGCGCGCCAACCCGCACAGCACGCTCGGCTTACTACACCCCGGTTCGAGTGTCGAAGTCGAAGAAGAAGATTGAGCAAGCCATGATGGATTACGTGAATTGGATTCTGGATTTCGACGACACCCTGGCGGTGGGTCCAATAACCTGGGCAATCGAAACGCTGCTGCCGGAATTCATGCAGGCGCACCAACTGACCATCGACCCGGCGCTGCGCGGCTCGGCAATCCTGAGGGCGCAGGCGTTTGCCGCCAGAGATGACACCAATATCACCCAGTTGATCGACGATTTTGTCACCGAAGTCGGCTGGAAGGATGCCGACGTACTCAAAGCCGATCTACAGGCGCGCGTGAAAACCGGCTTCGCCTACCGCCTCTTCGACGACGCCCTGCCGTTTTTGCAGCAGCTCGCTCAGATGGGACGGCGGGTGCTGATCATGTCGAACAACAATCGCGCCCCGCAGCTGGCGGTCGAACTGGATATCACCTACTACGTGCAGCGCGTACTCACCCCGGACCTGTGCTTCGGCTGCTCGCGCAAGCCGGACCGCAGTATGTTCGACTATGCGCGCCATCTGGAACCGGGGCTGCAAATCGATAACACCATTGTTGTGGGCGACGATCCCTGGTCGGAGGCGGCGTTCGCCACCAACTGCGAACTGCCATGCATCATCCTTGACCGGCGTGAACGCTACAAGAATCTGCCGCTGCCGGCGAACACCCGGCGGGTCAGGAGCCTGAGCGACCTGATGTGATCTGGGCGGTATGGACGACGCGCCGGCTGTTTTTTATGCTATGCTCATGGCGCTCAGCCTATTCACGTGAGGATTCGCAGAACTTTCTTCTCCTGTCTATCGCGGGGTTCGCAACCCCGATCTAAAATCTGCGTAAACCTATACGGAGACCGCCTCTGCAGGTGGGCAGGGCTTGATGCTGCCTGACCGAATGGAGACGACTGCGGTGCGCGGACCACAAGGGGGATGCTTCGATGCAGGAGACGCTGGTACAGGTGCGCGGCTTGAGCAAACAGTTCAAGCGCGATAATGGAGAGACCTTTTTCGCAGTCAAAGATGTGACTCTGGAGATCCGCCGGGGCGAGATCTTCAGCCTCTTAGGACCCAACGGCGCAGGAAAAACCACCACCATCTCGATGATCAGCGGGCTGCTGACGCCTACCCAGGGCGATGCGCTGATCGGCGGCAATTCGATCACCAAAAACCCGCTGGCTGCCAAGAAAATGCTCGGTGTGGTTCCGCAGGATATCGCCCTCTATCCCACCCTCAGCGCCCGGCAGAACCTCGAGTTTTTCGGCAAGATGCACGGCTTGGGCGGTAAAACCCTGAACCAGGCTGTCGATGAAGTCCTCGACCTCATCGACCTGGGCGACCGCGAGAAGGACAAGGTCGATAACTTCTCCGGCGGTATGAAACGCCGGGTGAATATCGGCATCGGCATGCTGCACAAGCCGCAGCTGATCTACATGGATGAGCCGACGGTCGGCATCGACCCGCAGAACCGCCGCCGCATCCTCGACACCGTGCTGCGCCTGCGCGACGAGCTGAAGATGACCGTGCTGTACACTTCGCATCTGATGGAGGAAGTCCAGGAGATCAGCGACCGGGTGGGCATCATCGATCACGGACAGATGATCGCGCTCGGCACGGTCGGCGAGCTGATCCAGAAGGTGGGCGAGGAAGACCGGCTGATCCTCAAGGTGGGCGAACAGCCCGTCGCCGAGCCGCTGCTGCGGCGCATCGAAAGCGAGGTGGCGACGGCGACCCGCGCCCAGTACGAACGGCGCGAGATCGCCAATGGCGATTCTGGGGCGCTCGCCGCTGCTGAGGGCATCCTCACCGTCTACGCCACGCGGGGACGCAGAGCGCTGCCGGACATCATCCGCCTCGCCAACGAGACCGGCGTGGACATCCTGTCCGTCGAAGTGCGCGAACCCGATCTGGAAGCCGTCTTCCTGCATCTGACCGGGCGCGCCCTGCGCGACTGATCGGTCGAAACGCGCGTCGTCAAGCCCTTACTCCCCTCCAGGAACATGGAGAACATCATGCTGCGCAAAATCTGGGTCATTGCCTATAAGGACCTGTACATCACGTTCACCGACCGCAACCTGATCCTGATCATGATCGTCACGCCGCTGGCGCTGGCGTCGATCATCGGGCTGGCGTTTGGCGGTTTCATCGGCGGGGGCGGCAGCGATGTCCCCGTCCAGAACATCCCGGTCGCCGTGGTCAACCTCGACCAGGGCGTCGAATTCGGCGGCAGCCCGCTGAATCAGGGGCAGACCTTCGTCGATCTGCTCGTGCCCCAGGGCGATCCCGACCCCGAAAACGTCCTGCACCAGCTCACCAACGCCGTAGAACTGGGGACGGCGGAGACGGCGCGCGCCGGGGTCAACGCCGGCGACTATTCGGCGGCGATCATCATCCCGGCGGAATTCACCGCCAGCATCACCACGACGCAGGCGCAGACCGCGCTGACGCCGGTGCAGATCGAAGTCTACGCCAGCCCTGCCGCGCCGGTTTCGGCGAATATCATCCGCAGCATCGTCGAGAGCTTCAGCAACCAGATCGCGATGGGCAGCATCACCGTCGCCTCGACCATCGGCGCGCTGACCGAGCGGGCGACCGCCAACCCGCTGTTCGGCTTGCAGTTCGCGGCAGCGGCGGGCGGCGACGGCTTTAATCCCGATTTTTCCGCCGCCTTCAGCCCGGACGCCGCGCTGATCCGCATCGAACAGCAGCGCGTGACCGGCGAGACGGCGGCATTCAACCCGCTGGTCTCGTTCGGCTCGGCGCAGGCGGTCTTCTTCATGATGTTCACGGCGATGGCTGGCGCGAACAACGTCATGGAAGAGCGGCGCGCCTGGACGCTTCAGCGTCAGCTCGTCACGCCGACGCCGCGCATGGTGCTGCTGCTGGGCAAGATGGTCGGCACGTTCATCAGCTGCGTGGCGCAGGTGATCATCCTGATCCTGGCGCTGACCCTGGTCGGCAGCCTGATCGCCGGCGAACTTCAGTTCATCTGGGGGACGAATCTCTTCCTGCTGGCGCTGGTGATCCTGTGCGTCTCGCTGGCGGCTTCCGGAGTGGCGGCGCTGGTCGCCGGTCTGGTACGCACGCCGGAGCAGGGCAACACCATCGGCAGCATCATCTCCATCCTGTTCGGCTTGTTCAGTGGGGCGTTCTTCAGCGTTGAAGCCGTCCCCGGCGCAAATGTGATCAGCCGGCTGACGGTCAACTACTGGGGCGTCGAAGCCTTCAATAAACTGTCGCAGGACCAGACGGACATCGGCTTGAACCTGGTGGTGCTGCTGATCCTGGGGGTGGTGTTCTTCAGCGCAGGTCTGTTCATCTTCAACCGCCGGCTGAGCGTGTAGAGAGGGGCTTTTGAGCCATGCAGCGCATTCTCGATATTGCCCTCAACGACCTGCGAATCATCTTCAAGGATCGCAGCATCTGGATCAATCTGGTCATCCTGCCGATCGTCATCTCGGTCGCCGTCGGCTATGCCAACGGCGCGGGTTTCACCGGCGGCTCGGTCAGCCTGCGTGTGGATGTCTTCGATGCGGACGCCGGCGCCATGTCGGCGCAGTTCCTCGACGCCATGCGCGCCGGTAACGCCAATCTCGTCCTGTGCCCGATGGATCAGACCGCAGCGGACCTCTGCCAGTTGGGTGAAGAGGCGCTGACGGCGGAACTGGCGCAGACCCGGCTGGAAGACAAAGTATCGCTGGCGACGCTGGAGATTCCGGCGGGCTTCGGCGCGGCGCTGGCGCGCGGCGAGGCGGTCAGCCTCATCTACCGTTCCAACGAAGATGCCACCGCGCCCAGCTACATCCTGCAGGCGGTGCAGTCGGCGGCGACGCGCCTGAGCGGCGCGCAGATCGCCGTCCAGGTCGGCGGACAGGTCGCCGATTCGCTGTCGTTCCTGCAGTTCAGCGATGACGCCGACCGCGTCGCCTTCCTGGAGGAAATTCGAGGGCGCGCTGAAGAGGGATGGGCGGCAGATCTCATCACCGTCGAGACGGTGCAGGCGGCGCTCGATCCTGCTGCGACGCAGACGAACGGGGGCGGCGGCTTTGCGCAGTCGATCCCCGGCATCGCCTCGATGTACGTCATGTTCACCGTGCTGCCTGCCGCTTCGGCCTTCATCCTGGAGCGCAAGAACTGGACGCTTCAGCGGCTCGCCACGCTGCCGATCAGCCGGGCGCAGATCCTCGGCGGCAAGCTGCTGGCGCGCTTCGTCATGGGCATGATCCAGTACGCCGTGTTGTTCGGATTCGGGGCGCTCGCCCTGGGCGTCACTTTCGGCAGCCAGCCGCTGACCATGCTGCCGGTGATGATCGCCTACACCGCCTGCGTCACGGCGCTGGCGCTGGCGCTGACGACGTTCATCACCACCGACATGCAGGCGCAGGGGATCACCCTGTTCATGTCGCTGACGCTAGCTCCGCTGGGCGGCGCGTGGTGGCCCCTGGAAATTGTCCCGGAGTGGATGCGCGTCATCGGGCATATTTCGCCCATCGCCTGGGCGATGGATGCCTACCGGGAGATCATCTTTTACGGCGGCGGCATCGGCGACGTGATCGTGCCGATCGCGGTGCTGCTGGCGGCGACGGCGGCGCTCTTCGCGATCGGGGTGGCGCGCTTCCGCTTTAGCAAATAGGGCGACCCCACCCTAATCTCTCGCCTGTGGCTCATCCCCGCCGGTTCAACGGTGCTGATGAGCCACTATCTGCTGCACCGCGATCCGCGCTTCTGGTCGGAGCCGCTGATCACGCTGCGGCTCAAGCACGGGCAGCCGGTGACGGCGGCGAAACGGTAGACACTCTCACCCTCGAACTTCTCAGCGTGCAAAACCGTTTGAGCGGGAAAGAGAAATCGAGGGTGAAGTCTCGCTAATATCTCTTGTTTTTCATTTTGCGCATGATCACCGGCGGGCGAACGCCTGACATTCGTCGGTTTCCGTCAGCCCGCCTCGGCGTTAAGCTGTTGAAAGGAATGACCGTTCATTCTGCTTTCACGCCGCCCTGCCCCTGGCGCTGACCGCCCTGGCGCAGGACTTCACGCCCATCGATATTACTGAAATATCCCCCCCGATAACAGAAGCGCCTGATACGCCCACCCCACCGCCCCTCCTGCCGACGCCGCCGGGGATGCCCGAGACTCCTGTGCCGGAGATCGGTTCGACCGCTACGCTGTTCGCTGTGTCGGAAGACATGATTGCGACGCTGCCTCCGCCTCAGGTCGTAGAACCTCTCGCTGATCTTCGCGACGCGGCAGAGATGCATCCAGCATTCTACGATGATTTCTCCACGTTCGACCCCATCGAGATGCGCTATGCCGGTCGCGGATTCGCTCGTGTATCCTATCCTGGTCTGGGTTTGGCGCTCAATCTGTACGAACGCGATCAACCCGTCACCGTGCAAACCGACGTCTGGTTGGACGTGAGCGCTGAAGCGCGATTCCTCCTGGAAGGGGGCGCTGCGCGCATCTTTGTGCGCAGAAGCGACGCCGGTCATTACAGCGCGCGAGTCAACGCCGAAGGATTGATCGAACTCTTTCGCGGCGATCAGCGCCTTACCTGGGGACAGATTTCAGCGGGAGAGGACCGCCGGCTCCGATTGACGGCATTGGGCGATCACCTTTCGGTACTGGTCGACGGCGCGGTGGTCCTGGAATATGTTGATCCCTCTCCGCTGCCATCGGGCAGCGTGGCGCTGATGGCGCAGGATTTCCGTCAGAATGGTGCGCTGGTCGATGAGATTGGAGTCTGGACCACCGAACCGCAAGCGCCGCCCGCTCCCGTCTTTGCAGCGGCACCACTTTCCGGCACGCCGACACCGGTCTTCCTGCCCGCGCCTCAGGGATTGCCCGATTACACCACTCTGCTGCTTTTTCAGAGCGAAGCGCTCTATGCGGGACCGCAGGTCGGACTGTACAACCAACCACTGCATTTCGTGGATCAAAGCGGGGTCGAACAACGATTCACAATTCTACCGGCAATTGCCTCTGGTCACATTGAGATCATGTATCCTGACCTGGCGGTCTCGCCGGATGGTGACTGGGGAGCCGTCATCTGCGGGAGCAGCTACGAGTTCATTGCGGACGTTTGCGTCATTGGATTGACCGGCGACGATGCCGGAAAGATCAAGCCCATGTACGGCGAGATGAGCGGCGGGGTTGACATCTACAGCGACAGTGTTCCGCGCTGGTCTTCAGACGCCTCCGGTGGTCTGTGGATCAACTTCAGCTCGGATCGTTACGGAGATACGGGGCGTGTTCGGCGACTTCACTTCGAGCCAGAGGCATGGCGCGCGATGACCGTCCTCCCCACAACGCCGCCCGAAAGCCTCAATCTGACGCTGTGTACCGATGTCACGACCGTCGATGTGTGGATTCTATGTGTCAATCGCGATGCTGCACAGCCTGATGTGGCTGCGTATCGCTTCAATTCTTCCACCGGCGAGAAACTCCCACTGCTGTACACCAGCCAGGTGTCATCCTCGCTTCGCGGACTCGATGCGGTTGTCGTCCCTGGCGGAGAGCGACTTGTCGCCTACGTACTCTACAACGGACCGTGCAGCACAGCACCTGGCTGCGCTGTCGGGTGGTCGCGCTTCTCCAGCGATCCTGCATTCACCCGACTGTCTGGAGGCAACACCTCTTTCCAAACGGCGGCGCATTATCTCACCCCACATCTCAACCCAAGTGGAAATCGGGCGCTGGTAGAACAGCATGTTTTTGGCGTTAATGATCAGAGTGTCATTTTTGATCTCACAGTGCCAAACGAACCGCCGAAGGCTGTGACGATCCAGCACAGTAACTATCTCGGTGTCGATTGGGGCAAACTCCATCCCTGTCAGATTGTTGCGACTAAGTCCTGCTCATTC
>JABWBO010000195.1 GCA_013360465.1 Anaerolineae bacterium
TAACCGGCTAACCCTTTCTATCTCATCCGCCCGTCCGCTTGTTGGGAATTGGCTTTCCCCGCACGGCTCAGGTTGTCCCCCGAAGGCTGACCACGACAGGGTGCTTTAGTTCCCTGTCGCGCCGGGGTGAGGACACGTTCTCCTAACAGAACGTGGCGCTTCCGCGCAATGCTGATACGCCCTTACGGACGCCCCTTCCAGTCGCCGATCAAGGGCCAGCTGCTGCCGACGTACATCACGCCTAAGCCGATGAACCCGATCACGGCTGCGATAGGCGCGATGATCTGCGCCACATCCCGAATATCTCCGAACAAATCCTGAATAGCGGTACTCAAATCCACGAGCGCGGCTCCTTGAGAAATGGACGAACGCATCGGGATGAAGGGATGTGCGCGGTGACGGTTTGGCAGCTGTTCCGGCGACAGCGCGTTCGCGTGGCGGGATCATTCGGCACGGGCTTGCTTCACCCTGATACGTTCTCAGCGTAGCAAAGCGAAGGTGGGGAACTGCTGGAGGATTCCGGTTTGGGGCTAGGAGGATTCCGGCTGCCGGATGAAGGATTCCGGGTTTGCTGTAAACAAAAAACCCTACATGCTCATGCACGAAACCATGCACGGTATGTAAGGTTATGAACGGTTTTTTACGCTGATCTGAACCGAAATTGCATCGTAAACCGACTTAGATCCACGAGTGCATCAACTTAAGAAATGGGCGAACACATCGGGATGAAGGGATGTGCAGGTAATTCCAACATGTCTTCGCCCAGGCCCAAAACTGGTCAAACGCGTCTATGAGATAGTATTGTTCCAAAAACCACGTTAACCTCGCTAAGTTGCCAAGCACGAAGAAGGACTGCATGGACGGCAAACATAATCCTCACTACATAGTTTCGGTGGACGGTTCAGGAGCGAGACTGTACCGAATGGATAGGATGTTGAAAGAAGAACTCGATGCAGCGTGGGCAGAAATAGAACGGATACACCACGAACAAAAGCGGCATATCCTCCAAGTGACGGTCGATAGCATAGACACACTTCTTGTTGTTAGTGGTCCGGGTGGCGCGGCCGGACATACTGAGCATGCTGCCATGAAATATCTTCTCCAAAACGATATGCTGAAGCCCGGTGCTTGGATGTTGCTGATGGGCGTGCATGGTCCATGTACATTCCATTCATCACGGTGTGGCAAGTGTAGGGATGTGATGGCGCTCATAGCAAAGGAACTGAACGTAGAGATCATTTACGACACGTCAGCTTTACTACTCTCGATTGATGAGAGTGAAGAACAGATGAAGCGCGCACAGCGAACGATGATGCATTTCGAGAATGGCAAGGGAGCATGGCGCCGAAAGAAGAATGATTTTTACGTCCCAAAGGTTGGAACGCCTGAACTCGCCGAATTTGAGGTATTGATCGAGCGAGCAAAGTCAGTCGGCGCACCGTAGCATATTCATCCAAATGGAAAACGAAAAGCCGTTGCCTGTGTGCCTGCGCTCGATAGGCAGATCTTGGACCAAGCGAGACTACGCAACGCGCAACAGGTCACTGTCTCCTGGCAGTTTCCCTTTGTTGATGGCAGATATAAACATCACTGGCCCGCCTGTGCTGAACCTCTCTGGTCGAGTACTAGAGCGTATGTGAAAATCGAATACCTTTGGTGAAAATGGCTGACAAACACTTGCGAGACATGACCGGCATGTTGGGTTATTAACGGTTCTTGCGCGAATCCTTCTTGAATTTGAGAGGTTGGTGCTTTCGTTTTTCCCCTGACTTGGCGTAAAGATACTGTTTCATCTGAGCAATGGGCACGAGCACGGCATGATGAGGCAAGAACACGCCATCATCGCGGTAGCAGTAGTAAAGCTGCTCCCACCGCGCAAGTGCTCGTTTCCACTGCTCAATTTCGAGTGGGTAGTGCGCTTCGCCTTCACGAAGCATTTGTGCCTCGCGCCGCTTGGATAGCCACACCCAACGCATAAGGACAATTGCAGAGGCGACGAAGATGATCACAGGAACAAAGATAAGCAGCGGATTCTCGCGGTATGTCGGGTAAAGCACTGGAAAAGAACACACCATGCTCAACATGATCAGTCCCAGAAATGAACCAGCGCAGTTCAAGCGAAAGCCCGGGAAAATCGCCGACAACCCTTTGTGCGATGGTTGAGATGGCTTTCTCGGAGCTGCGAGCGTCGATGCAAGTTCTGTATGAGAGACAGAATTTCCGAGTCCGCTGTTAAACGCGATCTCATCACCGCTGATTGACATGCCGAGTCGATTAGACTCAGTACGGGTTGTCCCATCATTGACGATTGAGGTGACTTTGCGAACAGCATCTGCCCGTCCACACTTCGGGCAGACAAGATTGGATTCGCGCATAGATTTACCTGAAATCGCTGAACATAGATTCTCATTGTAGGACATTGGAGAGTGAGCGCAACTCAAGGCGGCTTGCCCTCCAATGAAGAGGGCAAGTGCATATTTAAACTCAGAATTGAAGATTGTACCGATGGTCTCCGATGCCGAGCGATCCGAAGGGTTCACCCTGCCACAGCCAGACCAGTGTCATATCCGCGGCCTGACCGGACAACAGCGTAAACGGCGCAAGTCCTTCGGCGGGCGCACGTGGTCCAGGTGGGTTTTCGGTATAACCGAGCGCCAGCCACAGGTCATTAGGCGTAACAGCTATCGCTGAATTCCCGCCGTTGTAAAGCCGAAATTGCGTTGTAATCTGACCAACCCGAGTGGTGACACTGATTATCTGCACATCCAGACTGATGAACGGAATCGGCGTTGGAGTGACAGTCGGCAGCGGTGTTGGCGTGACTGCGACGACTGGCTGTGCCAACGCGCCGATGAGTTCACCCATGCGTCCGAGTTCCTGCTCAACAGGATACGCTGCTGTGACCAGCGTGCGCGTTGCCGTCGGCAGTCCTTCCTCATCCGTTTCACCAAGCAGCAGCAAGACCAAGCCCGGATTGACCTGTCGAAATATACCTGTATCACTGCGACGCACATCACGCTTGTCCTCAAAAGCGAAAGTCAGGATCGCGCCAGTGTTCATCTGCAAACGAAACTCTGCGCCTGCCTCAATCTGCGCGAACCACGCGGCATTGTCCTCCGACCAGGGGATGCCGATCACCGGACGCACGCTCATGCCATTCAGGAATGAGGCGGTATCCGGGTTCGGATCAAAATTCCACTCTGACGCCCGCACCGCCCGGCGCTGCACCACCCACACACGCGGCACGACCGCATCCGGCACACTGATTTGCAGGTTGATTGGGTAGAACGGTACGCGGCTGGTATCACCGCTTTGGATCACATCGTCCTGCGCTTCGAGCGCCAACGCCGTCGGCGTTATGTCGGCGGAAAGTGTTGGAGATGCTGTGATATCAGCGTTGTCCACTTCGCTTGTGCCGCCCGTGCCACGCAGCAGCATGAGCGCGACCATACCAAGCATCAGTGCGCCGAGCACGGCAAGCACTTTGCCAGACGGTTTGCCGCCTTTCGCCGCTGCCTCCGTTTCCGACAGATCGATCCACTCTCCATGCTGTGCTGCTTCCTGCACGCGCTTTGGCGTTCGTGCCCAACGCATCCCGATGGGGACAAGTGCTGACTCGTAATAGCGTTTGAGCAGCGCCAACGCGATCTTGCGTTCCTTCCCATCTGATCCTTCCGCGCCTGCCGACTTCACCTCACGGTCATAGGCGGCTTTGTAGGCACGCTGACGTTCCGTCGGGACGAGTTCCCAGAGTGCTTGCAGCTCCTCAAGCGTCAGCGCGCGCAGTTCGGCAGCTGTGTGATAGAGCAGCGTGTCACTCATGAGGCACCGCCCAATACACTCCCGCTGCCGCCCAGCGCCGACTCTCGCCGCACCGCGTCCTCGTAGGCATCTTCGTCCGCTGCTTGCACGGTGATCTCCGGCTGGACGGTGATTTCCGGCTCGACCCGGATGTCAGGCTGCACCAGCACATTAGGCAGTGACGCTGCCGCAGCGGGCACAGCGACCATCCCGAACGCGGTCACCTCTTCCGGCAGCCCGCGCGCGTAATGCTCCAATCGGTTGACCTCCTCCTCCGCGCCCGCCCACGACCGATGGCGCTCGCCGTGTACCTGCTCGACTAATCCCGTCCGTGTTTCATCGGTCAGCCGTCCTTCAGGGGAGGCTTTGACCTCGCGGACAACCGTTTCCGCCTGCTCACCCGTGATTCCCAGCCGCAGCGCCTGATCGGCGAACAGCCCGAAACGCGCCAGGTGGTCGCCCACAGCGGGTTTGCCATCGGCTAACGGCGTGACGCCCATCGCGCGTGCCATCCGGTCAGCGATCGTCAGGTGATCTGCGCCGCCCGCGATGGCTTGCCCCCCTGCCTGGCGCTCCGCCTGCATCCCGCGCAGGGCATCGCCCAACACGCCCGCGACATCCTGCCCGCCCGTCACCCGGAGCTGTCCGACCATCATCCCCAAGCGCGCCGCCTGCGCCAGCGTCTCGGCGGCGACTTCCAGGCGTCCGGCAGCCGCATCCAGCCGGGTCACATTTGCAAACGCTTCCCGCTCCGGCGGCATGCCCCCCAAATTCGGGCTGTCCGGCGCAGACCGCACCACATCGGTGATGTGCTGTTCCAACTCCTCGCTGTTCATCTCGGCGGCATAAGCGCTGCGCTCGCCCTGACGCCGCGTTTCATCCCCGGTCGTTTCACCGGCACTGCCTGGCTCAACGGGCACGATGGCAATCGGTGTGAACATCCCCATCCGCCGCGCGTGCAGCGGCGTGAACTGCGGGATCAGTTCACCGTCCTCGCCTTCGACCCAGTTCAATTCATGCGGCGCGGACACTGCGCCCGCGCGCTTGGGTTTCCCTTCCGGCACCGTCCAATCCTGCAACAGCGCCCCCACCGCTGGAACGAGCATCGGACGGCTGACCACCCGCCCGTAGGCGTCGTGCTCTGCCTGATCCGGGTCCCGATCCGTCAGCAGCAGCCGCCCCACCAGCGGATGCCCCACCCGTCGAGCAGCAGCCCCCTCGCTGAACTGTTCCGCCGCGTCGTAGAGCGGCGTCCCGTGCAGCCCTGGCAGATGGGTCAGCGTGCGCGCCGCGCCGGAC
>JABWBO010000063.1 GCA_013360465.1 Anaerolineae bacterium
CTCGACTACCAAACCCCCGCATCCGTCTATTTCAAGAAAGGAGAGCGACCCACTGATAAAAACGTCATTTTGCTGTCTTGACAATGGGGTACACCTTACACTGATGCTGTATGGAGCATCTCAATTACACCGGACGGCTCACATTTAGTAACCGCATCATCTGATAACTCATTGATATTGTGGGATCTGAATTCAGGTCGCCCTCTCCGCAGGTTTATCGGTCACCAAGCTCTTGTTACCTCTGTAGCGATTGATTCGACAGGTACAGTGGCGATATCTGCATCGGGAGATAGCACACTTATTGTATGGCAACTTGAGCCATACCCTGGCGGTTTATATCCTTGGGTAACTCAGAACCGCTATCGACCTGATTTCACTTGTGAGCAACGACAGACATATCAGATTGAACCGTTTTGCTCAGAGTGATTGGTCGGAAAATACTCGTGTTCAATCTGTAAATCATTTAGAAGCACTGATGAAAACACATTTACCCGTGCCATAACGAACCATCTTACATGCATTCCTAATGGGGCAAACTCTTCTTGTGATAGATTTTCGTTCCCTCGCACAACCGCCGGCGCGGCGATTCTACAGCGCGTGACCCCTTCCTATCAAACACCGGCAGGCAGTACGCTGCCCCCATCCCTTCGGGACGTGACCACCGAACTACCTGCCTAAAAAGCCGACCCAAAGATCAACCAACACGAAGCTGACCCATTTGGGTCGGCTTTTTTGTTTGACAGGCTCCTTCCCTGCGCTGTTTCGCGTGGGTGAGCGGTTGCGCTCACCTGCGCTGGCAGTTCCAGCATGTGTGGGGAGTTGTCATGATGTCTGACTTGAAGAATTCGTTTGATATTCGTCCGTATCCCCGTGTTGCCCACTATGCCACCGGATGGGCGGGATGCCGCACGTTCGATGAGATTTACGCCGATCTCACACCTAACCTCAATCGCTTGCTGCGCTACTACGGTAATGCGGACATCGACATTCCCGATTTGGTCGCCCATGCCTTTATGCGGCTGTGGATGGAGTTGAGCGCCGATACGACCCTATTGGCAGGTGTGGACAAGGGCGGTGCGCTGAAACTGCTCTTGAACCGCACCAATCCACAAATCTTTCGCAAGGTCTATCGCCACGAGGTTTACCTCGATGATCTTGCCACACGCAGTGGCGACCCGGATGAGTTCGTCATCGATGGATTCGATCACGGTCACAGCAGCGGCTACGCTGAGTATGCGGAAGCCATTGATCTCCGGCTCGACATCGAGCGTGCAATTGGTGAGACTGCCGAGAAGTACATTGACAGCTTGCCTCACCTCGCCGCACTTTACTACATCACGACCGAAGTTGGACCGGATGACGCTGCCGCGATTGCAGGCAAAGGCGGCACGAAGAAATGCTGGTGGCTGACGAGCGTCGTCAAGCCAATGCGAAGCGAGCTTTGTGAGAAACTGGAGTTGTTCGCACCGACCAAAGAGACTTGGCAAGATCGCTATCGTGCCGGAATTGAAGCGCCGCTGCTGCGCCTAGTTGATCGCTACGACGCGGAAGGCAATCTGCGGATGGTAGCGACCCTTCAAAGCATGGCGGCTTACGAGAGCTGCAAAAAGCTGATGCAGCGTCTTCAACTCCCCAAAAGTCATGTCCAGTATTTGCGGTTGGTCGGGCATCGTGAATTGAACAAGATATATCGCTGTGCAGCTTAACAACTTCGTCTTGGCTGGGACGTTAAACCAGCCAGCTTTTATTTTGCGATACCAGCCAAATTGATTGCACAACTCATCTTCACTAAACTGCACTGTATGCACGAGTTATAATCAAGTGAAAAGATGGCTAAGTATCTGCATCTCACCTATCGAATCTATTGAGACATTATGGCAACCCTTGAACAACTGAGACAGGGTACACAGATTCGCGGCATTTTGCCGGAACAAATCGTCACCTTAATTGCCGTGCAACCGCATGGCGCAAATGCTGTCGAGGTCGTGTTTCGCCATTCAGATGGTACCCTCGGTCAACAGTTGTTATTCCGCGAGAACGAGGCGCAACTTGAACTCATTGAAGCCGAGCGCTTGTGGGCGTTTGATGTCGATGGTGCGCTGCTTCGCCTTGTCTCTGAAGCCTATCGCATCCACCTAGCCCACCTGTTTGATCCTGTGCTTGCGGTACACACCTCCTTGATTGATCCCCTGCCCCATCAGATCACCGCTGTGTACGACGAGATGCTGACCCGTCAACCGCTGCGCTACCTGCTGGCAGATGATCCTGGTGCAGGCAAGACGATTATGGCAGGGCTGCTGATCCGCGAACTGGTTGTGCGTGGGGATGTGCGCCGCTGCCTGATTTGCGCGCCCGGCAGCTTGACTGAGCAATGGCAGGATGAGATGTGGGCGAAATTCCAACTGGATTTCACCATCCTCACCCGCGAGATGGTCGAAACAGCACGCAGTGGCAATCCCTTTGCAGAACAGGACTTAATCATTGTCCGGCTTGACCAAGTGAGCCGCAGCGATGAACTTCAGGCACGCTTGCAGCAGACGGATTGGGATTTGGTGGTCTGCGACGAAGCCCACAAAATGTCCGCGTCATTTTTTGGTGGCGATCTCAAAGAGACGAAGCGCTACCGGTTGGGCAAGCTGCTGGGGGACATCACCCGTCATTTCCTGTTGATGACGGCGACGCCCCACAATGGCAAAGAAGAAGATTTCCAGCTTTTTCTGGCACTGCTTGATGCCGACCGTTTCGAGGGGCGTTTCCGCGATGGTGTGCATCGGGTCGATGTCTCTGACCTGATGCGGCGCATGGTGAAGGAGAAACTGCTCAAGTTCGACGGCAAGCCACTGTTTCCCGAACGCAGAGCGTACACCGTCAACTATCAGCTTTCGACGGAGGAAAGCACGCTCTACGATGCCGTCACCGAATATGTCCGTCAGGAGTTCAATCGTGCCGATCAGTTTGAAAATGATGGACGGAAAGGCACGGTTGGTTTTGCGCTGACCATCCTACAGCGCCGCTTGGCTTCATCCCCGGAAGCGATCTATGTGTCACTGAAGCGCCGCCGCGAGCGGTTGGAAAAGCGGCTCAAAGAGGCGCAGCGCGAACGTGCGCTGACTTTGCAGGATGAGGGCATGACCTTCAACGAGGAAGATTGGGACGACTTCGACGATGCCCCCGACGCGGAAAGCGAACGGATCGAGTCGGAATTGGTGGACAGCGCCACCGCCGCCCGTACCGTTGTGGAACTGGAAGCCGAAATTGTGAGCTTGCGTGCGTTGGAATCGTTGGCGCTAAAACTGCGCCGCAGCGGTACAGATCGCAAATGGATGGAACTACTGCGTCTGCTGCAAGACACGCCAGAGATGCACGATCCCGTGCGCGGGCAGCGTAAGCTCGTCATCTTCACTGAACACCGCGACACACTCAGTTATCTTGAGGAACGCCTCAAAACGCTCGTTGGGCGTACTGAGCCGATTGTGTGCATTCACGGCGGGATGGGGAGAGATGCGCGCCGCACGGTTGAAGACCAGTTTCGCAACAACCCGGATGTGTTCATCCTGTTGGCAACTGATGCGGCGGGTGAGGGTATCAACCTTCAGCGGGCGCACCTGATGGTCAATTACGACCTGCCGTGGAATCCCAACCGACTGGAACAGCGTTTCGGGCGGATTCACCGCATCGGACAGACGGAAGTCTGCCATCTGTGGAATCTCGTGGCGGGTGAAACACGCGAAGGCGCAGTTTATCAACGCTTGCTCAAGAAGCTGGAAGCGGAGCGCAGCGCCCTCGATGGGCAGGTGTTCGATGTGTTGGGCGAGTTGTTTCAGGACACGTCTCTGCGTAAGCTGTTGGTTGAAGCCGTGCGATACGGTGATGATCCCGATGTTCGCGCCCGCTTGGAACACGCGGTTGATAATGCACTTGACCGTGACCGCGTGCGTGACCTGCTTGAGCGCGGGTCATTGGCGCAAACGAGTATGGACACGACGCAAATTATGCGTATCCGCGAGGATATGGAACGTGCCTCCGCCCGACGTTTGCAGCCGCACTATATCAAAGCATTTTTCCTGCAAGCCTTTGCGTTTCTGGGCGGCACGCTTTATGAGCGCGAAAGCGGACGCTATACGATCAACAACGTCCCGGCGGTCATTCGGAATTGGGCGAAAGATCGCGGCTTAGGCGCAATCTCGACTAAATATGAGCGCATCTGTTTCGAGAAATCGCTGATTCACCTCTCGGATAAGCTCCCGGCGACGTTCGTCTGCCCCGGTCATTCGCTGCTGGATGCAACGATTGGGTTAATGCTGGAGCGTGAACGCGAAACCCTCAAACGCGGTGGCATCTTGATTGACGAAACCGATCCCGGACGTGAACCGCGTGTGCTGTTCTATCTCGATCAGGCGATCCAAGACTCGATCCCCGCCAAGAGCGGCGAACGCCGCGTGATTTCGCGCGAGGTGCATTTTGTAGAGATTGACAGCATGGGAACGGTACGCGAGGCGGGCGGCGCACCGTATCTCGATTACCGACCGGCTGATGCTGACGAAATTGCTCAGTTGAATGAGCTACTTGAGGAAGAGTGGCTGAGGGGCGAAAACCTCGAAAAGCGTGCCACCGCGTATGCAGTCGAAAATCTTGTTCCACGTCATTTAGAGCGCGTGCGCCAGCGCCGCATTGAACTCATCGACAAGACTGAAGCGGCGGTGCAAGAACGGCTGACCAAAGAAATCAACTATTGGGACTTACGCGCCGCCGAACTGCGGGCAGCGGAACAAGCGGGTCGGATCAACGCCCGCTTGAACAGCCAGCGCGCCCAAGAACGGGCGGATCGGCTAGCGGAGCGCCTGAAACAGCGTAAGGCACAGCTCGCGCAGGAGCGCCAGATTAGCGCTGCGCCGCCTATTGTCGTTGGTGGCGCATTGATCATCCCCATCGGCTTACTGCTGGGTGAGAACACGCCGCCGGAAATTCTTGACCGCCGCATCACCGAACAGATCGCCATGCGTGCCGTGATGGACGCGGAAATTGCCCTGAATAACCATCCCCGCGATGTGAGCGCCCAGAACCTCGGCTATGACATTGAAAGCCGCGATGGGCAGACTGGACGGCTGCGATTCATCGAGGTCAAGGGACGACGTGTCGGTGCAGAGACGGTCACACTCACTTATAATGAACTATATCGAGCGTTGAACAGCCCTGAAGGCTTCATTCTAGCGCTGGTGGAAGTCGAGCGTGCGAACGCCCGACCGCCGCGTTATGTGCGGAATTATCCATTCCGCGAACCCGACCCGCTGGCATCTAGTGTCAACTTTGATTTAAAAGAACTGCTCTCCCGAAGCGAGGAAACGTATTGATGTCTGAGAATCGTTTTGGTGACAAAGACACAATAGAGTATTTTTTGGTTTATAGTGCCTTAATTCAAGCGGCGCGGCTGCGAGGCACAGTCACCTATCAGGAATTGGCTCTGTTAACCGGACTGCCTTTGAGAGGTAATCATATGAGTGGCAGTTTGGGCTGGGTGCTTGGCACCATTTCCGAAAACGAAGTAAGTCAGAATCGTCCCATGCTCAGTGCGCTTTGTATCACCGTAAATGGAAAACCGGGAACGAGTTTTTTACCGTTCGCCCGTAAACTTGGACTTCTGGACAGCGACGATCCTGAGCGGGAACAAACTTTCTGGGAAAACCAGTGCAAAGCATGTTATCAAGTCTGGCAACAACAATTCCCCAAGAAATAAGGAAGATTCATGACCTACCGCAAAAAACTGATCGAAGTGGCGTTGCCGCTCGAAGCCATCAACGTTGCCAGCGCCCGCGAAAAATCTATCCGGCACGGACACCCCTCAACGCTGCATCTGTGGTGGGCGCGCCGACCGCTCGCCGCTGCCCGTGCTGTGATCTTCACCTCACTGGTCGATGATCCCGATTCGCCTGATGCGCTGCCCGCTTTTGTGGAAGCCTGTAAGCAACTTCCGAAAGGCGCGAACGCCGCCGTCGAAGACACGCCCCGGATGCGCCTGTTCGACTTCATCGAGCGCTTGGTGACGTGGGAAGCGACAACCGACGAAGCGATCCTCACCACTGCCCGCGAACTGATTATGATCGCCACCGAAGGCAACCCGCCACCGCTGCTCGATCCGTTCGCCGGGGGTGGCAGCATCCCGTTGGAGGCGCAGCGTCTCGGATTGGAGGCACACGCCAGCGACTTGAACCCCGTCGCGGTGATGATCAACAAGGCGCAGATTGAAATCCCGCCGCGTTTTGCCAACATGCCGCCGATCAATCCCGATGCCCGTGCCGCCATGTTCGGCGAAAATGCGAAATCGGATGCGGAATGGCGTAGTGCTGCCGGACTCGCTGCCGATGTGCGTTATTACGGCGCATGGATGCGCGAAAAGGCTTGGGAGAAGATCGGACACCTATACCCGACGCATAATGGTGAAACTGTTATAGCGTGGATTTGGGCACGGATGGTGAAGAGTCCGAACCCGGCAGTTAACGCCTATGTCCCACTTGTCCGCTCCTTTGAACTGAACAAAAAGAAGGGGAGACGTGCATGGGTCGAACCAACAATTGATTTACTCAAGGACGATAATACAACTCACGATATAAAATTTGTTGTTCGGCGCGAGGAAGATGGTTTCCCAACGAACTTTATAGAAACCACGATGAATCGGCAAGGGGCCCAATGCCTTATTTCAGGCGTACCAATCACTTGGGATTACATACGCGCACAGGGAAAAGCAAAAGCAATTCGCGCAAGATTAATTGCGATTGTTACTGAGGGTGCCAATGGGAGAAACTATCACTCTTCCACAGACAGTCAGGAAAAACTAGCCAATTCGGCAAGACCAGACTGGAGACCGTCAGGCGAAATTCCCTATAACCAAAGTAATCCCGGACAAACGAATACAGTGCGTTACGGATTAGATGATTGGGG
This sequence comes from Anaerolineae bacterium, assembly GCA_013360465.1. Taxonomy (GTDB): domain Bacteria; phylum Chloroflexota; class Anaerolineae; order Aggregatilineales; family Phototrophicaceae; genus Flexifilum. Next base: position 6,937 of record JABWBO010000063.1, read on the forward strand.
GGACCTTTTTACTGAGAGACAGGCTCTTGCGCTTGATACATTCAGTAGCTTGGTTCTTGAAGCCCGAGAACAAATCTATTCCGATGCGATCAAAGCAGGTTTCTCTGAACTTGGGCAAGGAATAACAAATGGTGGGAATGGCGCGAAGGCATATGCAGAAGCAGTTAGTGTATTTCTTGCCTTTGCGATTGATAAGAGCGCCAATCTATGGTCATCTGTAACAAGTTGGATGAATGATCGAGGTGCTTTTCGGGAGACATTCGCACGACAAGCTCTTCCTATGGTATGGGATTTTGCAGAAGCTAATCCGTTTAGCGATTCTGGTGGGAATTTTTCTCTGTATATTGAGCGAATCAGTGATGCAATAGAGTTCATTTATACAGGTGGTCAAGTCGGTCATGTAAAGCAGCAAGATGCGACAAAAATCCAGAGCAACTTAAATTACATGATTTCAACTGACCCACCATATTACGACAATATCGGGTATGCGGATTTATCTGACTTCTTCTACGTTTGGCTTCGCCGAAGCATACGCGACTTGTACCCAGATATTTTTGGGACTTTGCTTGTACCAAAAGCCGCAGAGTTGATTGCGAATCCTTATCGATTTGGTGGCAATCGAAAAGCAGCAACAGAGTTCTTTGAAAATGGTCTCTATGCGACTTTTCTGGGGATGCGAAAGTATGTTGTCAACACATATCCAATAACTGTTTATTATGCGTTCAAGCAATCTGAGGAAGATCAGAATAGTAGTGAAAACTCAGCTGCTGTTGAACAAAGAGCATCTACTGGTTGGGAGACTCTTTTGTCAGGGCTGATTGGTGCTGGTTTCAGCATAAACGGAACGTGGCCAGTGAGAACTGAAGGTGCTGGCAGAATAATCTCACTCGGTACGAATGCCCTCGCCTCATCCATCGTTCTTGTGTGCCGTCCTCGTCCCGAAGATGCGCCCACTAGTAGCCGTCGCGCGTTTGTCGATGCCATGCGCCGTGAACTGCCCGCTGCGCTCAAGAATATGCAGTCCGGCAATATCGCCCCGGTTGATTTAGCGCAGGCATCCATCGGTCCCGGCATGGCGATCTACAGCCGCTATAGCAAAGTGCTAGAAGCGGACGGCTCACCTATGAGCATTCGTGCCGCGTTGGGGCTGATCAATCAGGAACTTGATGCCTATCTCGCGGAGCAGGACGGCGACATCGACGCCGATACGCGCTTCGCAGTCGCATGGTTCCAGCAGTTTGGCTTTAACGAAGGGGAGTTTGGTCTGGCAGACAATCTCGCCCGTGCCAAGAACACTAGCGTAGACGGCGTTTCGCGCGCAGGGATTGTCCAGTCCGGGCGTGGCAAGGTCAAACTGCTGCACTGGCGAGACTATGATCCCGGCTCATGGGATCCGCAGCAGGATAAGCGCCCGACGGTATGGGAAGCCACGCACCACCTGATCGAGCGGCTAAATACGCACGGCGAAACCGGATCGGCAGCGCTGATGACCAAAATGCCATCGGATATGGCGGCGGAAGCACGCACGCTGGCGTATCGGCTGTACAGTATTTGCGAGCGCAAAGGATGGGCAGAACACGCCCGAGATTACAACGCACTAGTGATCAGTTGGGCGGGCATCGGTGAAGAAGCCGCTCGGCTGAAGCAGGCACGGGAAGCTGGCGACGCAACACAGCAGACTCGGTTGTTTGAGTAGGAATACCTATGAGTGGAGCAATTGTAAAACTCGCTGACCGTCGAGAAGCGAAAAACGAGCTTGCAGAGCTTTTTAAGCGGGCTGAGACCACAAACCTTATTCACTATTCTTGCGAGAGCTTCTATGATCGAACAGACGGTAGTTCGCCTCGAATTACCTCTATTGCTGTGCGCAATCTCAACAATGCACAAACTGTATCCTTTTCGATTCACCAAATCGCTGAAGAGCAGCAAGTTCCTTCCAGCGAGATCGAAGCCAACTATGATGATCTTGAGCGGAAAATGTTGGACGGGTTCTTTGAATTTGTCCATCGGAGAGATACTTATCATTGGATTCATTGGAATATGCGGGACATTAATTATGGTTTTCCTGCTATTAATCACCGCTATAAGGTGTTGGGTGGAATACCTATCCAGATTCCAGAAGGTAATCTGCATGATTTAGCGAGACTTCTAATCGCTATCTATGGAGCAAAGTATGCAGATCATCCCCGCCTAGAAAGCGTTGTTTCCATGAACCACATGACAAACATGGATTTCTTAACCGGGAAACAAGAGGCATTGGCATTTGAGAACAAGGAGTATGTCAAGTTGCATCAATCTACCTTGAGAAAAGTGGACATTTTGGCAGCTATTGCGCAGCGAGAAAATAGCAGCGACCTAAAGACAAAAGCTCGCCGAAGGGATATATACGGATTGAGTGTTATAGCATGGGTTGATGTTATATATGATCATTGGGTAGGGAAATTATTCGCACTTATTGGCGTGGTTGCAACCTTGATTGGAACCATTTTGACAATATATACACTTTTTCGCTAGAGAGTCTTCGAGGGCTAGACGGCAAAAATTAACCGTGATCACATGAGCAATGTCGTTGACGCGCTAAAAGCAGGTTTAGGCAGGATTCTTGTATTGAAAGACATGGAGTAACGATGGATACGATTATCAGCATCAACCTGATTTCGACCAACCCTGCAGTACGCAGCGGACGACCTTGTATTGCCGGGACGACTATCGAAGTATCCGCTATTGTGATCGCCAAGGTCGTGCATATGCAAACGCCGGACGAAATTGCGGCAGACTATCATCTGACACTGGCGCAGGTGTATGCAGCGCTGGCTTATTACTACGATCACAAAGCGGAAATTGACGAGCAGATAGCGGCACAAAACGCGATTGCGGATGCCTTTAAGGAGAAACGCATTGGCAGCCGCCATTCGCCTCTATTTGGATGAAAATCTCACGCCCGCAATTGCCGAGCAGCTACGTCTACGAGGCATCGATGCTGTGAGTGTGCGCGATCTTGATGCGCTGGGAGAAAGTGACGCGAGTCATCTCAGACGCGCCGTTGAGATGGAACGTGCATTGGTCACGGCGGATACTGATTTGCTGGTGATGGCGTCCGAAGGTGTGGAACACTGGGGCATCATTTACGGCAAGCCAAATAAACATTCAATCGGGGATTGGGTGACGAAATTAGAACTCATCTGCTCCGTATACGACGCAGACGAGATGAAAAACCACGTGGAGTATTTATAGCATGGCAAAAAGTAACCGTGATCGCGTCAGCGAAGTGATGGACGCGCTGAAAGCAGGACTCGCGCCGTTTGTGGTGCGTGAATACGCTCGCGTCTATGGCAATAAACTGATCGCTGAAATCAATGACACGCTCACGACCGGCGCATACGGTGGGCTTGCCAGCACCAGCGCCGAAGGCGCAGCCCGCGAGATGGACGCGCAAGCCTGCTTGAACGCCATACAGCGCCGGTGGGAACAAGTCTTCAAAGCGCGGCTGGGTAAGTCGGAACGCTCATATGTCGGCGAACTGCAAGACGCCCGCGTCGCATGGGCGCATCAAAAGCCGTTCACGAACGACGAAGCCTATCGTATCGTCGATACCGCCATGCGTCTGCTCGAAGCTGTCGGCGCGCCCGAACAGGCACAGATTCCGCGCGACATCGCCCAAGACCTGTTGCGACTGCGCTTTGAAGCCGAACAGAAACAGTCCGGCAGGAAAACCGGATCGCTCGACATGATGGCAGTGCCGACGATGACCACTCCCGGTTTACGCCCGTGGCGCATGATTGTCAAGCCGCATCCCGATGTGATGGAGGGACGCTACATCCTTGGGGATTTCGTCGCCAACATCGCCGATGTCATGCAGGGCAAGGCGGCGGTCGAATATGCCGATCCAGTCGAGTTCTTCCGCCGCACCTATCTGACTGAGGGTTTGCGGGATCTATTGGTGACAGGGGTACGCCGTCTCACGGGTCAGGGTGGCGACCCGGTGGTGCAGCTTCAGACGGCGTTCGGCGGTGGCAAGACGCACAGTATGTTGGCGCTCTATCACCTTTTCGGTGGGCAGATCGGCTTTAGCGAAATCCCCGGCGGCGAAACCATTACAAACGAGTTCCCGCAAATTGATGATCGTATCTACGCCAAGCGTGCGGTGATCGTCGGTCTCGACTTCAGCCCAACGCAGCCGCGCCAGTATGCCGACTGCACCACCCACACGCTGTGGGGCGAGATTGCCTATCAGTTGGGCGGACACGCCGCTTATCAGTTGGTCGAGAAAGACGATCTGGCGGCGGTCAACCCCGGCACAGAGACGCTGACGAAATTGCTGGAAGCTCACGGACCGGCGCTCATCATCATCGATGAACTGGTCGCCTTCGCACGCAACCTCTTTGGTGTGGGCGAACGGCTATCCGCCGGATCATTTGATAGTGTGATGTCGTTTGTGCAGTCGCTCACTGAAGCGGTCAAGCGTTCCAGCGATGCAATGCTGTTGGTGTCGATCCCGGAAAGTGACAACGAAATCGGGGGCGAGGGTGGGAAAGCGGCGCTGGACATCCTCGCCAAGACGATTGGGCGAATCGAATCGGTGTGGAAGCCCGTCACGGCGACCGAAAGCTTCGAGATCGTGCGCCGCCGCCTATTCTCGTCGGAGATGGATTATGCCGCCCGCGATGCGGTGATCGCCGCCTTCCGCGAGATGTACGCAGGCAACAGCGGCGAATTTCCATCTGGCGTGGGCGAAGGCGACTACATGCGGCGCATGAAAGAAGCCTACCCCATTCACCCGGAATTGTTCGCTCGGCTGTATGAGGATTGGTCAACGCTCGACCGTTTCCAGCGCACGCGCGGTGTGCTGCGCTTGATGGCGACAGTGATCCATCGTTTGTGGAACGATAACGATCAATCACTGATGATCATGCCTGGGTCAATCCCATTGTTCGCCCCGGCGGTGCGTAACGAACTGCTGCGCTATCTGCCCGATGGCTGGTCCGCTATCGTCGATGCCGATATTGACGGGCAAGGCTCAAAACCATATCAACTCGATACAAGCGTGCCGACGCTGGGGCAGTACACCGCTGCCCGCCGTGTAGGGCGCTCTATCTTCATCGGTAGCGCACCGTCAGTCACCGGGCAGTCTGTGCGTGGTGTGGAAGAAGTTCGCATCCGGTTAGCGACGGTACAACCGGGCGAGCAGCTTGCCGCGTTCAACGACGCCCTACGCCGCATGAGCAATCAACTGACATACCTGTACAGCGACAGCAGCCGCTACTGGTACGATACCCGCCCGACTGTCAACCGCATGGCGCAGGATCGCGCGCAGAACATCCACGCTGATGAGGTGTACAAAGAGGCGATTGCGCGACTGCGCGTTGGCAAGCCGCGTCGCGAGGACTTCGCTGGCACACACGTCGCGCCGCAAACCTCCGGCGATGTCGCAGATGAATGGCGCACGCGGGTCGTCGTTCTCGCGCCAGAATACGCGCATAAGCGCGGCAATGGCATTTCTCAGGCGCAGCGGATGGCGCAGGAAATCCTCGAAAATCGTGGAAGTTCGCCGCGCCTGTATCGCAACATGCTGGTGTTTATCGCCGCCGATGCCGAAAATGCCGAGGCATGGGAAAAGGCGCTGCGCGAGTATCTGGCGTGGAAGTCGATTAAGGACGAAGCCGAACCGCTCAATCTGGACGCGCAGCAGCGGAAGCAGGTCGAGACGAACTGCAAGCGCACCGAGGAAACGCTACTCAGCCGCTTGCAGGAAACGTACAGTTGGTTGATCGTCCCGGTGCAGCCCGATCCGACAGGTGCAATTGAATATCAGACACATCGCATTGCCGGACAAGACAGCTTTTATGATCGGGCTGGGCGTAAACTGCGCCAGAGCGAGATGCTCATCCCACGCTGGTCGCCCGACAATCTCCGCATGGAACTGGATCGGTTTCTCTGGCGCGATCAGGCACATCTGGGGCTGAAGCTGCTCTGGGAGTACCTTGCCCGTTATTGCTATCTGCCTCGGCTGTACGATGAGAATGTTTTGCTGGACGCTGTGCGCGATGGTATCGCCCGCGATGATGCACCGTTCGGCTATGCCACGATGGTCGGTTTGGATGGAGCGTACAAAGGGTTGGTGTATCGACAGCCAGCGCCCAGCTTGTATTTCGATGATAACGACGTGTTGATACGCCCTGAAGTGGCAGATGCACAGATTGAGGCAGAGCAGCGTAAACGCGACTCGGCTTTGGGAGCCGCGCCATCAGCGACGAGCGAACGCCCGGTCAGCGGTTCTAGCGTGCTTCAGCCTACCATCCCCGCCAAGGCGAAACGCATCACCCGCTATCACGGCACGGTCGAGATCGACCCGCAACGGGGCAATAAAGAGATGGCGACCATCGTTGAGGAGATCGTCCAGCGCCTCACCAGTCTGACCGGAACAGGCGTGACGATCACGCTTGAGATCAGCGCCGAACGCGAAGCCGGGTTCGACGATGCGACGGTGCGGACGATCAACGAGAACAGCCGAACACTGAAGTTTCGGGATCATGGGTTTGAGGGGGAATAGACGTCGTGCCGAACCAGATTAATCCTACAATTGTAAGCCTTGCCATACTGAAAATTAACTGGGAAAACAAGAAGGATTATCTCGACATATTTGTCCCTTTGGTTGCCGAGACCATCCGATTATCTCATGAAGACATTGTGACTGCCCCGACATTGCAGGAAGAAGTTCGAGCGAAATTCGGTTTGGTAATACCGCAGAATACATTGAAGACGATTCTAAATCGTGTACGGAAGAATGGTTATATTCGACTTGAGAATCGCATCTATTACTGTAATCGTGAAGCACTTCGCGGATTGGAAGATAGTTTTTATCAAGTTCAACAGAATGTACTACGAGCATATGAGGACTTAGTTTATGAATTCACGGAATTCTGCGCGAATGTTCTACAAGTATCAATTTCAGTTGAAGAATCTGATAGCATTTTTCAAGAGTATTTGCGCGAAAATGCCCTTATTTTAAAGGGTCAGAATGGAGGTACAGTTATTCCAAGCGCTCAAGAGCGACCATCGAAATCTCGACGATTCTACATTGGTGCTTTTGTTCAACATCTTGAGACAACGCATTCGTCTCATTTTGCCAGTTGGGAAACCATAGTCATAGGGAATATGCTGGCTAATTCCGTTTATCTTCCTGACACGACACACGCAAATAGACGCTTCCAGCGAACAAGTGTGTACTTTGATACTTCATTCCTGATCTATGCCTTGGGATACGCTGGAGATGCACGCAAAGCACCTTGCGAAGAGTTGTTGAATCTATTATATGAAGTCGGGGCAGATCTGAAGTGTTTCAAGCACACCGTCGATGAAGTCAGAGGCATACTGTCTGCATGTGCGAACAAAATTCGGCAAGGGCAACTGAAAGACGCCTATGGGCCAAGTATTGAGTATTTTCTTCTGAAAGGTTTTTCGGCTACAGACATCGAATTATATATTGTGCAACTTGAGCGAGATTTACAATCGGTACGTATTGCCATTGTAGATAAACCCAATTACCGCGAACACGAATATGTAATCGATGAGGTCAAATTAAGGGAAGCATTATCAGCTGAACTATACTACTTTAATCCGGACGGTCAAGCACTTGACCGGGACGTTGACTCAATCGCGGCAATACTTCGGCTAAGACAAGGAAGAATGCCGAATTTAATAGAAGATTGTGGAAATGTATTTGTGACTACGAATTCTGGTTTAGCAAGGATTTCACGAAACTTCTCTTTCGATCAGCGTTTTCCAGATTCTATTTCCCCTTGCATCACTGATGATATGCTGACTACCATATTATGGCTTAAGAATCCACATCAAGCAGCAAACTTGCCACGAAAGAGGATTATTGCGGACTACTATGCAGCCGTTCAACCTGACATAACCACAATAAAGCAGTACAACGCAGAGATAGAGAAACTATCTCAAGGTAAGGCAATAACACAAAATGATTATTATCTACTGCGTTATTCATCTGTAGCGAAGAACGGTCTAATGCAAGTGACCCATGGCGGCGAGGAGGCGGTAACAAATGTAACTGTAAAAGAGGTATTGGATATTGTTTATCAACAACTACGAGATGAAGATCGTCAAAAACTTGAGCAAGAGATCCGCCAACGAGAGGCATCACGACTCGAAACAGAAGGTTTAAGAAACGCAGAAATTCAACGAGTCTCTCGTATTAAGTCAAGAGCACAAAAGTGGGCGTCTAGCATTACCAAATATCTTCGCTATATAGTCATCTTCCTGTTAGGAGTTGCGACTATTACAACCTTTCCCTGGAACTTGCCAGCTTTGGAAGAAGCGATACCGCAATACGCCTTTACTGTCTTATGGCTCATTCTATTTGTATTATCCATGATCAATCTACTTTTCGGAACACCTGTTGAGGAATATATACGCCGCTTCGAAAGCCGCTTATTCGCAGAAATCGAGAGAGTAATGCTAGGATTGGGTAACTAAGCGAAGTCTTCGGTCACCTAGTATTTGCCCAAAACCGGAATTTTACTTCGCCTGACTGGAAGATTCCCAACCCTAAACTGGAATATTCCGGGTTTTCCCCGTAGTGACTTTGATATGCTGAGTTCATCGGTAAAACCCGGAGCAAACGATGAACCGGCAGCACCTTTTTTCTCAACAACTGAATAGCATTACGGGGACGAAGATCGATGCACGATGAACTGCGCGATACGTCCCTACCGCCCGAAGAACGCATCAATCTGGTGGATGTATGCCGTCACATCCTGCGGATTGTTGCGCGATTGGAAACACAGTCTTATACTGATTCTATTGAACGCCGAACCGAGGTGGTGGTACACCCCGATCCGGCTGACCCCGCGAGTGCTGATGACACGCCGCAGGGCTAGACGCATTGTATATCAAGCGCCTTGCTCTTGCCGTATTTTCACTCACGGGAGCAGGGCGTTTTTCGTTATCTAAACCGGGAAGGAGGAAACCAAATGCCACGTCCATTGAAACGCCCTGAGCAGCCAATTGATCCGTACAAAGCACAGCCCTTGCCGCTTGGTCGCCCGGCAGCCGTGTACTATCGCCAATCGTCCGAGGGACAAATTGGCAATATCATGACGACGCTGCAAACCATCGACATGATTGAGCATCTGCTCCATCAAGGCTATGTGCGCGAGAATGTCGCCATGATCGACGCCGATGCTGCGGTCAGCGGGACGAAGAAAATCCGCGAACGCAAAGGCATGTCGCAGCTCTACGATCTGATCGAGGCGGGGCAGATTGGGTTGGTCGCGGCTCAGGACGTAGACCGCTTCTTCCGTGACGTGACGATGATCGAAACTAACCTGTTCATCGATGCCTGCAAACGCAATAACGTGCAGGTGATGACTCCGCGCATGGTCTACGACTTCGCTCACCCGGTCATGGGATCATCACACATCAAGATGTTCCGCGAGGAAGCGCAGCGCGCCGCCGACTACCTCGAATACCAGATTCGGGGGCGTTTGGTGAAGGCGCGGCACAGCCGGAGCGCAGGCGGTATGTGGTCAGGCAGAAAGATTCTGCCCGGTTTCATGGTGGACTGCCGCGCGAAGGTGGATGAACAGCGCAACCCCGATTTCCGCAAATACAAACGCTTCGATCTGTATGCGGATGTAACTCTGCGCTATTTCCAGTTATTCCGTGAGAACAACGGCAACTTGTACCAGACGTGGCGCTATATTGAGCATCACGGACCGTACTTCCCCGACATCGTGGAGGGAATGGTGCCAGAGGGCTTCAAGGCGACCGAACATCTTGACCGTCGTTCCCTGATTACGGGAAAGTTGACTCCCTCAAGCACAGGACTGGAATACATGCTGGTCAATGTTGCCTACATCGGGCATTGGATTCACATGGGGGCGGTCGTGCAGTGGAACAATCACGAGCCAATCATCCCACTTGACCTGTTCATGTATGCCTTCAATCGTCTCTCACCGACCGACTTTCACGGCGAACCGAACCCGAACTACGTCCCCTACCGCCCGTGGATCCGGCACGATAAAGCCGAGCGCACGGCAACACCACCCACTTACGCAAGCCTGGTGTATACCGACGATCTTCCCAATCATCCGCATAAGCGGTTGGCGACGATTTGGAGTGTGGTCGCTGACAAGTACGAGTACCTGCTCAACGAATACCCCTACCGCTCGACGGTGTGGAAGCTGCGCGCCTTCATTCTGGATGGCATGGTTGACGAAATGTTATTGGAACGACTGCGCGACACGACCATCGACGAAGCGGCTTGGGCGGCAGCGCTGGCAAGCGTCGAGAATGTTGATCAGGCGGAAGTGCGGCGGCTGAAGGCGGCGATCCGGCAGGCGGAGACATCGAAGGATAATATCATCGCCAATCTGGGACTGCTCTCGAACGCGGAAATGGTTGTCCGCGCTCAAGCGAAGTTCGAACAGGCTGACGGCGAGATCGTTGAACTAAAAGCAGAACTCAACCGCATCCAATCGGGTAAGCAGCAGTCGAAATCGCTGGCGGATGCGCGTCCAGCGCTGGAAATGGTGATCGCACGTTGGAACGATGTACCCCCTGAAGAGAAACGGGCGCTGTTCGAGGCGTTCGCCCGCTACATCAAGGTCACGAAGGTGACACGGCACACAAAGCACATCACGGTGTTCTGGCGTGATGGCAGCACCTCGGAGCGCAGCACCACCCACAAGGCGCGCGGCTATTTCTGGGATGAGGCAGAACTGGAAACGCTGCGCGAGATGTTTGACAGCCATGTTGATCAATGGGAGATTTTGCGTGCTTTCCCTGACTATGCGTGGCGGTCGCTGCAAGAACGCTACGCCTATCGCTACGGAAATGGTTACTATCCGAAGCACTATGCTGGAAAGAAACCCTATAACCGCCACACGCGCTGGCAAGACACGGCGGAATATCACGCGGAGATCAATGCGTCACAACTCGCGGTGAGTGGTGCATCCACTGATCGACCATCAAGGCTTTTTTGCGCCTCGTGCGGAACGTCTTCGCTGCCTCGATCAGGAAGTCCAAGAGCGACGGATGGCGCATCAGGCGGTAGACCTCATCGACGGCGATGATGCGCGGTTGCTCATCGATCAGGCTGTCACGGCGAATCGCGCTCAAGACCTGCGTGTACGCCAGCGCTTGCAGGATCGGGTCGCCTTCCAGTTCGTGAAAGGAGAAAACACGGGGACCGATCCAGTCGCGTCCACCGCGTGTCAGATCGATGTTGGTTGTCCCGTTGAGAAATGCCGACCACGGTCCCGATCCGGTACACAGCCCGGCGATTTCGTCGGCGAGGTCGCGAGCGATGGCTTGCATGGCAGGTTTGTCACCCAGACTCCCCAGCACATCGCAGACCGTCTCACACGTCGGCGCAAGGTCAGGCGTAACGCGGCTGAGATCGGGGAACCCACGATAGAGCGTTTCCAGCGCCTCGCCGAGCAGTCCGCGTTCGAGATTCTCCCGCTGCCCGCCAGACAGCTGCCGTCCCAAGACTGTTTCGTACAAGCGCGTGGTGTGCGACACTTGCTCTAACAGCGTCGGGAACATCACATCCTGCGGGTTGAGCTTGGTCGCCTTCGCGCTCAACACATACCACGGCAGCCCGAAAGCATCAGCGATGTGCCGCCCATGTCCCATCGGTTCGAGAAAGTCGAACGAAATGCCATTCTCGGCGTACTCGCGGGTCAGGTAGCAGTTGAGCGCGAACGTCTTGCCATAGCCCGACTGCCCCACCCAGACTTCATGCGTCGCGCGTTTGTCCCGCCACGAGTTGTGAAAGACCGGATACGCCCCGCCCACCGCTTCCCCACGCAGCACCCCATCCGTCGTTGACAGTTTGCGGTAGCCGAGCGGCGCGAGCATGAGCGCTAGTTCGCGTGAGGTCACCGGCCATGTCGTGGTCGGCAGGTTGATGTCCTTCGTGCGATGCGCCGTGAAGAACTCAACCGCTCGCGAGAGCAGTTCCCCGACTTCCTGACGCAGGCTGAACCATGCGCGTGTTTCATTGATGACCGCTGCAACGCGCTCTTTGAGCGTCTCCAGATCGTCCGCCGCAACAGCAACCGCGACCTGCACCAGATGCAGGGCATCGCCGTTGTTAATCTCCCCGAGCGCCCGGCGGCAGTCGGCGACGCGCTGTACCGAGCGGCTGTCCTCGCCGCGCACGCCTGCCAGATGCACCTGGTACGCCTGAATGATGCTTTCAATCGCATCGATGGCAGCGTTGCGGTCATACGTCTTCGGGATGTCCACCGCCAGCGCCAGCGGGAAATTCAGCCGGAGCAGCGGCGGCAGCGGGCGGAAGAAATTCCACGTCGCTGGCGCAAATTCGTAGCTGGTCAGTACCGCCCAATAGGGACGACCACCCGGACGACCGGATGGCGCGAGATGCCAGAACGGGCGGTCGCGGAGTTCGTACTGCCCCTCGAAGAGCGCCGGTAACGCGCCTTCGGTCACGGGTGTATCGAATGCCGATGACAATCCACCGGCAATGGCGCGGGGATTCTGGTCGTTCCACAGCACCATCCCGCACAGCGCGCGCTGGTACTCCGCCCCAGCGTTCATGCGCTCGTACTCGCGGCGGTACTCGATCAACAAATCACGCCGCTGCGCGTCCTCAGTCTGGATTTCTGCCTGATCGAGCGCCGCGATCTTGGCGTCCAGCGTGGCGGGCATCTGCCAGCACAAGAAACGCGCCTCACCGGACAGCGTGCGCAGCCACGTCGAGAAACGTGCCTGCAATGCGGCGACGCCTTCCTCGGTGGCGTGCAGCATGATGTCGAACGGCTCGATCAGAAATGTGCAAACACTCGTCACAGGGACTCCTCTTCTAAGGGGGAACCAACAAACACCAGCCCATCGCCCCGATCCAGATCGCGGGCACGGGCGAAAGTCACCCACTCTGACAAGTCCACCTCAACCAATCCGGCAGGCGGCGCGAACAGACGGTGACCATCCAGCAAGGCGGCATCGGTTGGCAGGGACAGCATCTTTGCCAGTTCCGTCGCCATCCCGCTCGGATTCCCGGCAGCGGCGAGCAGGATCGAACCGCGCAGGTTGAGCCACAACCGCATCCAGAGCGGCAGCCCGCCACGCGGCGCGGTCAGCGCGATCAGCAGGATCGCCACGACGATGCCGACGGGAATAGCGATATCCGGCAGCCCGAAGCGGCACACGGTGTACGTGAAGCCGCCCGCGATCCCGCCGAACAGCAGCCGCTTGAACGGGATGCCGCCGAAGCCTTTTTCATCCCGGCTGAGGATGTGCGATTTGAAGTCTGCTGCCATGCAGTCTCTCCATACAAAACAGCGCGGAGGTAGACGACTACCCCCGCGCTGGCGGACACGGCGATTTAGGTGAAGGAGATCAGCGCGGTGACACTGGAGGCGAAGACGACGAACAGGAGACCGATGACGACCTGATTGGCGGCTTTCGGATTGTCCTTCTTCCAATCCCCGATCAAGGGCCAGCTTGAACCCATGTACATCACCCCCAGCCCGATAAAGCCGATGATGGCTGCGATGGGCGCGATGATCTGCGCCACATCCCGAATGTCGGTGAAAAGGTCTTGAATGGCTTGCGAAAGATTCACGCGAGCAGCTCCTTGATGGATAGACAAACGCATCAGGGAGAAACGGACGTGCGCCATGACGTTTGGGCAGCCGCTCAGGGGCGGTGCGCTTGATCGTGTGGGGTCATCCGGCACGAGCAGTGCTTCACCCTGATACAGTCTCAGGGTAGCAAAGTAAGGGTGGCAAACTTCTGGAGGATTCCGGTTTTGGGTTGGGAAGATTCCGGGCAGCGATGGGAAGATTCCGGGCGATACTACTCAACGAGAAACTCGGAGCATTTCGTGTGTGCGATCCGGCACGACGATACTTCACCTTGGCATGTTCTCATGGCAGTAAAGTCGGGCCGCCAAAATTATTGAAGCTTCAATCTTGCGTTGGAACATTTCGAGACATGGAGCAGGGGAAAACTATGATAATTGTCACCACTGTAGTAAAAAACGCAGAGAGATATTTCTAAATCTTCCAAAAAGGGATTATTTACCTCGTTTGACGTGTGAATGGAACAGAAACACAATAAAATGTCTTTATCTAGGCACACATACCCCAATGGATGGTATTACATGGGCGCAAATGACTTTGATGATCTGGTTCGAGGCATTCAGTCAAAAAGCGAAAAGTATAAGTCAACTGATTCAGATTTTGAGGAGACAGTAAATAAACTAAATCCGACACTGGAAACTTCGAGAGGAAAAGGCAATCGTAGCAATAAACCACAAGTAACCGCGAAATGGCTTCTTGGGCGGTTTGTAGTGGGCGCGGTTGTATGTGTTGTTCTCTGTCTCTTTGGATGCAACTGGGTCTTGCTACGTCTATCAGTAGATTATCCAGACTACTTAGCTTTTCTTGGAGTAGTTTGTGGTGGGATTATTGGTGGATTTCTAAACATCGCTGCCGCACTCATCACAATTGGTGCAAAGGAACTAGGTTAAACTCATTTTCTAAGATTTAACTTGCGAAGGATTACACTGAAAGGATCATTATCCTCAGTTTGCTTTTTCGTCTTGGACGAACGGGTTTTACGTGGTGAGCCTCTCATCGAATCTACCATATTCTCAAAGTTAGGAGTGGGCGGTGCCTCGTTCTCTGTATTTTTTGCGCCTTCTTCGGATTTCAAAGCATTCGGAAGAATGATGGAGGAATTTCCCTTATCAATATTGCCATATGATCCTCCCAAGTACGAAACGAAATCTAGAGTTTCGAATTTATGCTTTTCAGAGCTTAATACCCCAAACGCAAACTGTTCAAGGTTAAGTCGAGTGTAGTTTGGACTCGGATAAAGTGCAGCGAGGAGTTGCAAGTAACCCTGTTCATTGAATTCAAGAATTCGCTGTCTCTGATGTCTAGAATCCCCCGAAAAATCAATTGGCAAGGGGTTTGAGTTACTGACTAGACGCCCAAAATCGAATAAATATTCTGTCGATAGTTTTTCCCTTACTTGGTCCGCCTGATCAAAATCAACAGTTCCACTGCCCCAAACATCGAGAAGAGATCGATATTCGGTCAGCAACCAAGCTAGTGCGAACCGAAAATACCAAACAAATTCCCGTTCCACGTAGATTCCTTGAAGAGCATCAATTGCGCGCTTCTTTGTACTATCCGTGTAGTGCGTTCTTCGGAATTCTAGAAGAACAGAGCCTTTAACCAAATGAAAGCAGTAAGTTGGAGCGGTAAAGAGTTGTTCGGTCTCGATGTGGCTACGAAATGTATCTGACCAGAATAAATCCTCAAGGGTGCGAAGATCGTTTTTAGTTAACGCCGAGGGATAGATTAACCAGCGATAATCGATGTTTTCCGACCGTGAGTAAAGCAGTTGTTGATACTTCATCTACTTAGTACCTCTTCGTCATCATCATGATCTTTTCCAAAGCCGGTTCTTCGAGCCGTTCCACGGCATCTCGTATCTTCAAAAGTTCTTGAATGTCTTCGCGACGTTCCCGGCGATGCTGAGCAAGTGCTTCGCCATCAGAATAAACTCCACGCAATTGCTGATACGTCTTTTTTACAACACCCCACAGTCCTTTATACTTAGCATCTATTGACTCAATATCGCTCTCAATGGTGATAATGTCGTCAATGAGCTCATCTCGTCTGTTTCGCAATGTACTGCCCAAGCAATATGCTATAACATGTTCGATATTCATTGGTTTTGGAAAGCCAACAATATTCCCATTGGCATCTACATTGCCAATACCCATGGTCGAGACCGGAATAATACCGCCACGCCAAGTTTTCTCCCGCTGTATAATTTCATGAATTGGTTGGAATACCTGCCTAGCATAGTCCATTAAGGGACGAAAATCAGAATTTGTTCCCATCCATTTTGATTCAACACCGTCAGCTTTTGTAAGAGCAATAATAAACGTTAAGTTATTGCTCGGATAATTGCGAGAATATCCTTGAAGAATCTGCATAACGGCATCAGCACCTGAAACAAAACTTGCCTCATCTGGATCATCTGAAGTGACAAGTTTTTGTGCATCAGCGAACAAAATTACAGCATTGCTAGCTGCAATATTTGCATGTACTTCTGCGGCTTTCACCTCATCTAATTCCGGATCATCAAGAAAACCACCACGGTAATCTATCCAGTCAAACATTACGATGCTTCGCCCATCATAAACCAGATTCAACGGATAGTACTTCGTTTCGGTGGTGCCTGGCGGCCACTTTTTAGCAGCAAGCATTTTGTAGTCTCTTGCAAACTTGTGAGACTCAAGGATTTCTTCGCTGAAATTCGCAGCTCTAGGAATAATGGCGAATTTTTCGAATGTACGGCGCATCATTTTTCCATAAACGCCGGCAGAAAATACAGTTTTGCCACTACCGGAAGTTCCAACCATTGTAATCTTCACGATTTTCTCCTCAACCACGATGTACACAGTTGCTTCTACAAATGGCTCGTTAGTACGGTACTGTGTTCCAGAGCTATACTTCTACATAGTGTGAAGCCTACCCTGACTATATTTATACATCAATTCCCAACGAAAGGCATTTGGATCCCCTGATTGCACCCATATTAAACCCTAATCTAGGCATACGTTAACCTTGTTCAAGATAGCGCTACAATCACACATTATAATAAATGTCTGCTTGCTATTCGTGTGGCACTTTCCCTGCACACCGTCACGAGAGAAAATGAGCGATATGCAGGGGGATGAGCGGTTTTCGCCTTCGCAGAATCAGAATTGTAGGCTGAAGCGGTAGCCTCCGAGCGGTAGCCTCCGATCCCTAGACTCCCGAACGGTTCACCCGACCACAGCCAAACAACCGTCATGTCTGCTGCCTGACCGGGCAGCAGATCGAACGACATAAGTCCTTCCGCTGGTGTGCGCGGTCCCGGCGGATTCTCGACGTAACCCAACGCCAGCCACACATCCTCCGGCGCGATCGGCAGGAGCGTATTCCCGCCGTTGTAAAGGCGCAGTCGCGTTGTGATCTGCCCCGTGCTCGTTGTCACGCTGATGATCTGCACATCCAGTCCGATGAACGGAATCGGTGTCGGCGTGGCGGTCGGCAACGGCGTGGGTGTGACCACGACGACCGATTGAGCCAGCGCGCCGATGAGTTCCCCCGCACGTCCCAATTCCTGCTCAACGGGATAGACGGCTGTAACCAGAGTGCGCGTACCCGTCGGCAGACCTTCTTCATCAGTTTCACCGAGCAAGAGCAAGACCAAGCCGGGATTGACCTGCCGGAAAATGCCCGTATCGCTGCGCCGCACCTCACGCTTGTCCTCAAAGGCGAACGTGAGAATCGCGCCGGTGTTCATCTGCAAACGAAATTCCGCCTCTGCGCTGATCTGGTCAAACCATGCGGCATTCTCCTCCGACCATGGGATGCCGATCACCGGACGCACGCTCATCCCGTTGAGGAAGGATGCGGTATCCGGGTTCGGGTCGAAATTCCATTCCGAGGCACGCACTGCCCGGCGCTGCACCACCCACACGCGCGGCACGGTCTGGTCAGGGAGACTGATTTGCAGGTTGATCGGGTAGAACGGTGCGCGACTGGTGTCACCACCTTCAATTACCTCATCCTGCGCTTCAAGCGCGAGCGGTGTGGGGATGATCCCCGGCGGAAGTGTGGCGGTCACATCGACTTCGACGGTCGCTTCCGCTGACCCGCTGGTTCCGCCGCCGCGCAGCAGGACGAGTACCAGCATCAGGATCATCAACACGCCGAACACCGCGATGACTTTACCTGAGGGTTTGCCGGTTTTCGCGGCGACTTCGGCTTCCGACATGTCGAAACTTTCACCGCGCTGTGCCGCCTCCTGCACGCGCTTCGGCGCACGCGCCCAGCGCAATCCGACCGGGACGAGCGCCGCCTCGTGATAACGCTTGAGCAAGGCGAGAGCGATCTTGCGTTCTTTCGCATCCGAGCCTTCCGCGCCGGCCGTCTTGACTTCGCGGTCATATGCCGCGCGATAGGCGCGTTGGCGGTCGGTCGGCACCAGTTCCCAGAGGGCGCGCAGCTCGTCGAGTGAGAGCGCCCGCAGGTCTTGCAGAGTGTGATAGTGAAGACTGTCGCTCATTCTGTTCCTCCTAAGACCGCACTGCTGCCGCTCATCGACGCGCTTGACCGCATCGCTTCGTCATAATCCGAGTCCGAGTCTTCGCCGTTGTTTTCCGCCGCCTCGACGGTGATGATCGGTTCGACCTTGACTTCCGGCGCGACGGTGATGGATGGCACGGGCATGGAGCCGTAAGCGGTCATCTCGTTCGGGAGCAACCGCGCGGCGATCTCCAAGCGGTTGACCTCCCGTTCCGCTTCGTCCCGCGAACGCCCTGCCGTAATCGCGCCGTCGATCAGTTCATTCCGAGTCGTTTCTGTCAGCCGTCGATCCGGCGTTTCCTTGACTTCACGCCCGACCTGCTCGGTTTGTTCCGGGGACAAGCCCAGGCGCGCTGCGCCGTCGATGAACATGCCGAAGCGGGCGAGATCGTCGCGCACCGGGGGACGACCATCGTTTAGGGGTGTCACACCAACCGCCTGCGCCATCAAACCGCCGACGGTGAGGTGATCGACACCATTCGTGCCGCGACCACCGAGCAAGCGCATCACGTCGCCCATCACGCTCGTCACGTCAGCAGTTCCAGCGACGCGCAGACTGCCCGTGAGCGACCCGGCAGCTCGTTCGAGCGCTTCGGCACTCCGTTCCAGCCGTCCAGCAGCGCCTTCGCTGCGATCCGCGTCCGACTTGCCGCTGCCGCTGCCCACTGCCGACTGCGTGACTTCGGAAATGTGCTGTTCCATCTCTTCGCCGCGCATGTCATCGGCGTAGGTTTCGCGCTCGCGGGCAAGTTCTTCATCGGCGGATGCTTCCGTTGGCGTGGGCGCGACGGGCGTAAACGTCCCCATGCGCTTGCGCTTGACGGGGGTGAAACCGGGGTACAGTTCGCCATCATCGTCCTCGAACCAGTCGAATTCCCCATCGAGTTCATGCCGCTGCTGCGGACGCTTGCCGCGCGGATAGGTGACCGCTTCCAAGCCTTCCCCGACCGCCGGGACGAGCATCGGTCGCCCGATTAGCCGTCCCTGCTTGTCATACGCTGCTTTCTCCGGGTCATAATCGGTGAGCAGTGTCGCGCCGAGCATGGGTCCGAGCGTGCGTCCGTAGCCGGGAACATCGCGGGCCACCCGGCGCACGGTCGCTCCTTCCATGAACTGCTCCGCCGTGTCTCCGAGTGCAGTGCCGCGCAGAGTCGGAAGCCGCGTGATCGCCCGCGCCGCTTCTGCCAGCGGTTGCACGCCGCCGAAGGTCAAGCCCGCCGCCTGAGCAGGCGTCGCCCCGCTTTGCAGCGCTGTCATGCCTGCCAGCGTGTTCGAACCGACACTGACGGCACTCCCCGCCACCGAGGAAACGAGTGCGCCTGCCCCGGCTGCGATCCCTACCGCACCCACCGCGCCTGCTGCCGTCATCACGGTTGCCGCGCCGGGGCTGATGACCGCGCCGCCCGTTGCCTGACCGAAGGCAGTGAACAGTCGGTTGAACGAATTCCAGACCGCTTTCACGCCGCTGAACAGCACGATCACCATAAAGATCAGGCAAATCAAACCCACGCCCAAAACAACGATGCCGTTGCCGCTCGCCGTTCCCGCAAGGAAGAAGGTGACGACGAGCGACTGAATCAGCGCGATCACCACCGTCTGGATGATGAGTTCGATCCACAGGTCGATGATCGAGCGCGCGATGACTTCGGTTTTCTTGAAGAACGCGAACAGGATCGCTACGCCAAACGAGATGAAGGTCAGCCCCTGCGCGATGGTGAGGAGCAGATAGACGAGCTGCTCGGTCACACCAAACAGGATCAGTGGCCACGCCGTGAGCAGCCGCCCCTGTGCTGCCGATGCCATCGCAATCGAATCGGCGCGCTCAAGCGCGGTCATCAGTGAGAAGAAGACCGGATCGCGGTCATTGGCGAAGAACGATCCCGGTCGCCGCCACTCCCACGGCAGGCTGCCCGCCGTCCATAAGCCCGTAGCCGGGTCAGGCGTGTGCGGTTGGCAGTACGGGTCGCGCGGCGTGGACGGGTAGCCCATCAGGTCGATGCCGTCGGCGCGCAGATACGCCAGCGCCACATCCAGCCCGTCAATCGTGTAGTTCCACACGGGCATGTACGAGCCGAAGTTGTCGCACAGGTTGAGAATCCCCATGTCGCTGCTGCTCACGCTGGAAAGCGAGTCAAACGCGCTCCCGGTCGCAGCCGACAGCCCACTCAGACTGCTGGCGTAAAACGCGCTCGACAGCGTGCGGCGAAAGTCGCTCATGCCCTGATACAGGCTCGGACCCAACGAGAAGAACAGTGCGCCTGCCAAGTACCAGGCGATAGCATTTTTCGGCTCGACCACGCGCATCCGGGCGAAAGCGGCGAGCAGATAGGTGATGCCTAAGACCAGCAGCGCAACCACGAAGGATAGACTCACCGCCACCTGCAAACTGGCATTCGTCTGGGTAATCAGCGGCGTGAAAGCGTTGTCCACCAGCCATTGGTTCATCAGTTCGATGGTATAACCCATCATCAGAAAGGCGCGCTGCAAGCTCCAGCCCATGCCCGCCAGCGAGAAGAGCAGGTTGTACCACAGGGTATCAATCTGGATTTGCAGCCCGTTCAACACATCATCGACGATTGGCATTCAGATCATCTCCTTTCAATTACGGAGGCGGCAGCGCACCAGCGGGCGGATCGGCAATCGCGGCGCTGCAATACGGGTTGGTGTCCATCCGCCAGACGAGCGCGTTACTCCCCGGCAGGCGCGGCGGCGGAGTCGGTCGCGTGGTCGGATCGAGCATGAAGATGATGCGATCCGGCGCTGCACCATACGGGATGAAGCCTGCCAGCGTGAAGCTGCGGGTTTCGTTCGGCGCGAGGCTGATCGCTTCATAGGTGGCAGTCAGCCCAGCATCGGCTGCCGCATTGGTCGAAGCGCCCCAAGCTCCGGTTGATCCACCCACGAGCTGACTGACGTAGCTCTGATAAGCGGGGAACACGTCATAGCCGCTCCCACTCAGGTTCTTGATCTCTAGTTCCCAGACCGCAACGGTGCGTCCGGCAGGCGTATTGATCACCGACACATTCACCAGCCGAAAGCGCGCCGATTGCGGACTGCGCGTGAACACGGCATCGCCGCGATAGAACGCCGACGGTGGACGAATGGCATACGGTGTGACCGTCGGCGGTGGCAGCGCGGTCGGGAATGGGACGAGCGTCGGGTAGCCGGGGATCGGCACGAACGTCGGCAGCGGCGTCGGTGTGAAAACAATCGGCGTCGGACAGACGTAGACCGGCGCGCCGGTGATCGCGGTCAGCGTCCCGGTACACGCCAGCACTGCAAGCAGAAGTGGCGCGAACAAGAGCAATGTCTTCATGGTCACCTCTAGGGGATCAAGCCCGGTTGGTTGCCCGGTGTGAGCAGGAGCGTGTAGGCAGGCGCGGCACTGTTTCCCCCGCGCTGCACCGTCCATGTCTTGCCGAAATACGGGACGACGATCTGCGCGGGCGCATCGGTCACAACTTCAAACGACACATACCCGCGTTCATCAGTGAACCTGCTGGCAATGACGCGATTGGTGTTGATCTCAACGACGCGCACGGAAATCCCGGCGACGCCTTCCGCCGGATCAACGGTACGGTTGCCGTTCTCGTCGTAGGCAATCACGACTTCGGCAGTCAGGACGCGCGGCGGGATGGGCGTACCGGTCGGCTGAAGCGTGGGCGGCGCGCCAACCAATTCAATCCGTGCGGCGGGCTGCGGTTGGGGCGTTGGAGTATTTGTGATCGACGGCGGTGGGAGGATCAGCGTGTGAGCATCGCCGCGAAACACCTGAATGGTGTCCAGTCCGATCACGTAGCCTTCGCTCGCGTTGTTCTTCTGCCCGATCCCGCGCAGTTCGAGGCGATGTGTCCCGTTGCCGACGAAGTACACGTCAGTGACCGGAAAACGGAGTTCGTCCGCATAGGCATCGATGGTGTCCAGCACTGCGCCATCGACGACGATCTCGAATCTGCCCATGTTCTGTGCTGCGACATAGCACACACGCAGACCTTCGCCCTCAAACATGAAAGTGGCGGTATCGTATGCGCCTTCAGTGCGGTGATACTGCCCCCGGCTGGCGAACTGCGACAGACGCGGTGTCCACGGCGGGGAATAGCGGATCGTCGGATAGTCCGACTCGAAACTGTACCAACCGAAGAACGGCGGCGCGGTGTCGGTCGCATCTGGGAGCGGTTCAATGGGATTAGGCGGCGCGGGCAGGAGGATCGTCCCCGGCGGAAACGGCGTGAGCGTGGGCGGGACGTACACGCCGGGCATGACCACCGCGATCTCCAAGACGCGCTCGCTCAACGTCGGCAAGAGCGTAGGTAAGGGTGTATCCGTCGGTGCAGTCGTCGCCGTCGCTGTCAACGTCGCTGTGAGCGATGGTGTTGAGGTTGGCGCAGGTGTGTCCGTCGGCGTGAGCGACGGCAGCACCATCAAGGTGGGAATTTGAACATCATTTGCGCCGGGTTGGGCGCGGATCAAGAAGAAGGCGGCAGCCCATGCCGCAAGGCAGAGCGCCGCCAGCACGGGCAGCACCAATCGTCGCATGTCGTCACTCCGGGTTTGTTTACGCTGGTTTCAGCGTAACAAAGTGGGGTAAGCGAACGACTGGACGATTCCGGTTGAGGGTTGGGAAGATTCCGGGAAACGATGGGAAGATTCCGGGCTAATCGGGTAGGCGCATAAAACCTTCGGCTACCGCCCGGCTAATCAGGTGTTCGTTGGTCGTCGCGCCGAAACGGGAGCGCATCTTTTCAGTGACCCAGTACACGCGGCGGCGTTTCAGGCGCATGTGCGCGGCGATCTCGCGGACGGTGCAGCCGCGCGCCAATAGACGCAGCACCGCGCGGGCTTCCGCGTCCAATTTCCAATCACGGCTGCTGCTCTGCATGGCGATTAGGTATTCAGCATTCGCCGTTGGGGATAAGTAGGGGTGTTCACGCAACACCGTATCGACTGCCGTAAGCAGGCAGGTTGAGAGATCATCCCCCACCGCCAAATATCCGCACATCCCCATGGTGAACAGGTCGCGGATGACCAAGCCGTCGGTCGTGTTTCCCATCACGATAATGCGTCCTGCCGGTGCCGCCTGAATCAACCGTTCGACCAGTGTCACGGTCTCGAACAGCGGATCGAAGCGGTCGCCCAGCAGAATAATATCGGGTTGGTTAATGCCTGCCAGCCGGAGGAGGTCATCCCCATTCTCAGCGGTGGTAAGAACAGTGTCGGCGCGTGCCCTGAGCAGCGTTTCCGCGCCAACCACAGCTAGACTGCTGCCATCTGCTATCAGGATATGCGTGGTCATGTTCTTTTGCCCTCTCGGATTCTCCCGTCTCAGCCTAGCACAGACGGAAAGGATGAGAACGCAAAAAAATCGCATATCGATGCAAATAATTGCCTTTGTGATGAGAATATTTTGCGTGTCCATCAGTCAAGCTGCTTGCGTACCTTCAGAATCTGATGCGCCATCAGCACAAGTTGAGGGACGTTTTGTGCATTGTAAGTCCGCAGCAGCCGGTTGATAGTGCGATTGATCACACCATACGTTACCCCCAAGTGAGCGGCAATTTCTTTCGTTTCCATCCCATCGGTCAGTAGTTGCAACGTGTCGAGATCGCGCTGGGTGATCTTCGCCGGCAGCGCTACCGATTGATCCAGAAACTCTGCCATAAGCGGTGAAATCGTCATGTTGCCTTTGATGGCTGTCTGAACCGTGTAGTTCAGGGTGTTTCCCAAATCATCGTCCTTGTGCAGCAGTGCCCGCACGCCGAGTGCAATCAATTTCTGAGCGACGCTGGCGGTCGGACGCTGCATGACTAGGATGGTGACCAATCCTGGATGCACCTCCATCAGCCGCTTCAGCGCTTTGACCATATTCGCCGTATGCAATGCTTCATCCGTAATCAGCACCCGTGCGTTATGGCTGTTCAGGAATGCGTCCGCTTCCGTCAGGCTATCGAACAAGCCTGCGACCTCGATCTGTGTCCCCGACTGGGTGATAATCTCTTTCAAGCCTGCGCGAGTCAGCGCAGTCGCAGAGACGATGACGACCTGGATATTCGCCATATCCTATCCCTCCTTTTCTATCCAATTCACTCTCGTAGTTGACCGTAGACCATCAGAACACATGGTCTGTGTTTGAAATGCCCATTGTATTACAAAAATTCAACCTCGAGTCAAGTCCTGACCGTTAGAACTTCCATACTTTTTGTAGAACATGTGTTTTCTTCTCTCAAGTGGCGCAAATTTTTCTCATCGGCTTGGAAAATATTCTCACCACGCAAAAGATTCTCATGGCAATGCAAAAGATTTTCGCACAAATGTAATAATTTTCTGTCCTGCGCCGCGCCATTTCGATTACGCTGGTAGCTCATTGAGTGACCAGGAGAGCGCACATGAATCGAGATGTACCATTTGCGGCAAAGATCGCCTTCCGGCTGCCGCAGTCGCTTTACGACAAATTGGATGTGTGGTCGGAGGAGGAAGACCGCCCTCTTGCCAATTTGATTTACACCATTGTCAAGCAAGCCGTGACCGAACGTGATCTTGAGCGTCACACAGCCCAACTGAACAAGGAGAGCAACTGATGGGATACCACGACTCCAAACTGACCCTGATCGATCTACGTGATCTGGTCGAAGCCCATTTGGGCAAGCCGCTTGCCGCCAGCACCCATGCCGGATTGTGGCGCTGCCCAGCCTGTTCACCCGAACATCACGGACTGCTCCTTGTGTCGGCGGACGAGTACAAGTGCTTGAGCGGATACGTATGTGATGGTGGAGCCAGTGAGTGGATGCAAAACATTGACCAAGCACCGGACGAGCCGCTCATGATCGGAGTGCCGGCATGAGCGATTCGCAGGGTGTAGTGACGGCGGAAGACGCCCCCGGTACGATGATCAAGCGGGTGTTCCACATCGCAAAAATCCTTGCTGTGGTCACGAATGTTCACGAGATCGAGCGCGGAGCGGTAGAAAATCGCGTCAAAAATCAGACCGCGCTCGATCTGCGGTATTGTGAAGCTGAAGCGACGGTACCACAGCCTAAGTGAGGATTTTCAATGACAGCACCTAATCGGAAGAACCAAGTCCCTCCCCCACCGAAACCGGGGTGGGCAATCTATTTGCGGACAAGCGGCGACGAAAACCAGAAACCGGAACTCTCGCGGGAACGGCAGCGCACCATGATTCAGATGAGCTTCTTAGAGTCATCTGACCTGCCGATTTATGACGAGTACATCGACGTGCTGACAGGCAAAGACCCGCGCCGCAAAGCGTATCAACGGATGTTGTCCGATGCCCATGCGGGCAAGTTCTCGCATGTTGTGGTGGAACGCGCCGACCGTTTTGGGCGTAACGATACCGAAGCATTGCGAGCGATTGACGAGCTGAACGCATGTGGGATCGCCGTGCGCTTTGCGAATGCGCCCGATCTTGATCCCATCGACCCGGATGATCGGGTTTTGGTCACCCTGACATTTGTTCTCGCTCGCCGCGAGTCGGCATTGATGGGTATACGGGTGAAAGGCGGTTTGAAGGCAAAGCGTCAAAGCGGTGGCTACGCTGGACGCGCACCCGATGGCTATCTCAACATGCGCGGACAAACCGAACTTGATCAGCGCAGCGAGATGGGACGCATCAGCTATTGGATCGAACCTGATCCGACGCGGGCGCATATCTGGAAGGAAGCGTGGGCGCTGCTGCTGACGGGTGCGCTGTCAGTGGGCGAAATCGCTGAAGCTCTGCACGCGAAAGGTTACTGCGCCCGCAACGGCAAACCATTTGTAATCGTAGGCAAAACAGGCACGCGGCGACCACTCACGGATAAGCTGCTGCGTGCCTTCCATGACTGGACATACGCCGGATGGGTGGTGAGCGAATGCGATAACATCGCACCGAAGACCATTCGCGGGAAGTGGGAACCGCTCGTTTCCACAGAGGACTTTGAAACCGGGCTAGCCATCTTGCAGCGGCTTCTGAATGAGTCGGATGAGCAGGCATCATGAGTGGGTATCGACGTAAGAAGGATCCACCCGCCCCACCCCAACCAGGTTGGGCGGTTTACCTGCGTACCAGCAGCGAGGATCACCAGAAGCCCGAGCTGTCTCGCGCACGGCAGCGCTCTCTCATCGATGGCAACGTGTTGGAGCACTCCGATCTGCCTGTCATTGACGAGTACGTCGATGTTCTGACAGGCAGGACAGCCAACCGTACAGGCTATCAGCGGATGCTGGCAGATGCGCGGGTCGGCAAATTCTCGCATGTGATCGTTGAGCGTGCGGACAGGTTTGGACGCAATGACTCAGAGGCGCTGCGGGCTATCGACGAATTGAACGAGTTCGGAGTATCGGTGCGGTTTGCCAACTCCCCCGATCTGGATCCGATGGACCCGGATGACCGGATACTGGTCGCGCTTTCGTTTACACTTGCACGGCGCGAATCAGCGCTGCTCGGCATCCGCACGCGCGGCGGGCAGCAGGCGAAGCGCAAGAGCGGTGGTTACATCAGCCTTGCGCCTGACGGCTACAGGAACGTGACAGCGCGAACCGACATCAAGAAGAAGACCGATCTGGGGCGATGGGACAAATGGATTGAGATTGACCCGGAACGCGCACCGATTTGGCGTCTAGCATGGGATATGCTGCTGGAAGAGAAATGGACACTCGCCGATATAGCGGAACGACTGCACGAGCTTGGCTTTCGGCATCGCAGCGGTCGCCCTTTTGTTGAAGTCAGTCGGCAAGGTAAGCGTCGTGCCAACATCACTACCTTGTCGCACGCCTTCCATAATTGGGCATACGCCGGCTGGGTGGTTAGCCTCAAAAACGGAGTCTCGCCCAAAACGGTGCGTGGAAACTGGGACCCGATTGTCACGACAGCGGAATTCGAGCGCGGGCTTGCCATTTTAGAAGAACGAAACCGGAGCCGTGCCGCAAAGCGTAAGCGGGAGTATCTGCTCAAGAGCATTATCAGCTATATCGATGCAGACGGGACTGAATGGAAGCTAACGTGTTCAACTCCGAACGCGAGCCGTTCGGGAGGTGGCACGCCGTATTACTGCGTGCCGCGCAGCAATATCAATTTTATGTGCGAGAAAATCGACTCCCAGATACCCGATGAGCTGTGCGCTATCCAGATCGACCCGGCACATTTGCCCATCATTCGAGCTTACTACAAGCACGACTTGGCGGAGAAGCTCGGTATTGCACGTCCCGACGAGCGCAAACTGATGACCGATGCTCTCACCGCTATCGACCAGGAAGAAGCTCGTATGGCGCGGTTATTGGTGAGTGGCAAGATCAGCGAAGAGATCTGGAACGGGTTGTGGGCGGAGTGGCAGGAACGGCGCAATCGGCTGCGCTCAAACTTAGATAGCGTCGCACAGCAGCAGGAATTTCATATCGACAATCTGGAAACAGCACTTGGAATTATCGCGCAAGTAGGATCGCTGTATAATCGTCTTGAAGTCAGCGCTCAACGAGAACTGCTGCTTCACATGGTCAGACAGGTGGTTGTCAACACGGACGGCGAAATCGTCTTGGAATTGAATGCTCCGTTCGCGTATCTGAAGGACTTATCGGATAGAGCGAAACGAGGGCAGCGAGTGAACCCCTCAGAAATGCAAACATCCAGCGCCTTTGAGGGTGCTGGATGTTCGGACTGGCTCCAATCTAGCTCCACTAACTGGACAAAACTCGAACAATTGAGCGGTGAAAAAGTCGTCCAGTTCTTCCAAGTCATTACCTTTCCTCAGCGCGAACTCTGTGCGCGCTACTCCACGGTGAACTCCAACTAAACCGGCTTTTGCGGTGAAAGGGAGAGGTGCCCCCTCCCCCAGTCACCTTGAAGCTCGCTGCCCGTGCCAGCAAAGCCCCCTCAGAGAGTTTACACCACCTCTGAAAAGTCTTTGCCAGCCACAGCGAATTCGACAGTTTGTTGGGTTACTGAGAGGAAATGGCAAATGACTCGCGTTTTCGTATTCACCAACCACAAAGGGGGTGTCGGTGTGCGCCCGTAAAGGCGTTTTCATGTACTGCCTCGAAGGAGGTTACGGGTAGTGAGAACCCGTATGGTCAACTGACTCACCGGAGGTGGAAACACCGCA
>JABWBO010000064.1 GCA_013360465.1 Anaerolineae bacterium
GGATGGCGGCGGCGATCACCGCGCCGATGCCGGGGACGCGCCGCAGCGCTGCTTCGTCCGCCTTCAGCGCCGCGCCGGCGCTGCCGAACTGATCGAGCAGGGCGCGCATACGGGTCATGCCCATGTGTTCAACGAGGCTGAGCGTCAGCCATGCCGGATCGACCGACACGCTTCAGTCTTCCTGGTAGTATTCGATGATCGACAGCAGCATGGCGTGGATGAAGGCGTTGATCTGGCGGATCAGCATCGCCCATTCCGGGGAATTGCTCGGCGGGGTGATCTCCGACCAGGTGAGGGCGGCGTTGGTCACGAAATCACTGAAGTAGAAGAAGGCGCGCACCGCCTGGGGCAGGGTCATGCCGTCGGCGAGGAGTTCTTCGGCGTAATCCTTGCCGATGCGGATGGCGTCGCTCAGCCGGGCGTCCGGCGCGCCTGCGCCCAGGTAGCCGCGCAGCGCTTCCAGCACCACATGCCCCCGATTGCGCATATGCTGGCGGACGGATTCGCTGAGCGCCTGATACCAGGGTTCATCGCGCAGCCCGCCGCCGCTGACCTGCATACGCGCCTGTCCCAGGGCGTTCTGGATGATCACCTGCACTTCGAGCGGCTGGAGTTCGCCCTGCGATTCGGCGTAATGCATCAGGTCGGCTTTGCGAAAGCGGCGGTGTCCCCCCGGCGTGCGGCGCGCGAGAATTTCGCCCTTGTCCGCCCAGTTGCGCACGGTCGCCGGGTGGACGCCCAGCAGCGCCGCCGCCTCTCTCAGGCTCACCCATTCTGTGTCGTGTGGTCCCTGCATGGCTTGCGCGCGCCCCTTAGGTGACAATCTTGAAATGATTATAGACAATGACCGCAAG
Organism: Anaerolineae bacterium; assembly: GCA_013360465.1. GTDB lineage: Bacteria > Chloroflexota > Anaerolineae > Aggregatilineales > Phototrophicaceae > Flexifilum. The sequence continues at coordinate 855 of JABWBO010000064.1, forward strand.
TTTTACTTGCGAGCGTTTGCCCGGCGCAGGATGGGCGCAGGACGGATGATCCTCTCAGTGAATCACGATTCTGACCCGGCATGCTTGATTCGCGAGCGCCGCCGAGGGCTAAAGCCATGTCTCGCATCTTTTCAACGGACGAGCCACCGGCTCGCCCCTAGGGCACGTCGGTTGTAGGGGAGACCCGCCGGGTCTCCCGTTCGTGGATTGCTTTCGAGACTTCACTTAAGCAAAGACCAGCGCGCTAAAGGCGCTCCTTTATCCCCTTCAGTGGGATAGTCTCTGCGCTTAGCCGGGGCGCTTTAGCCTCCGGCGAACTGCCAAATGGAGTGCAATCTGTGATTCACTGATCCTGGCGATTTCTCGGCGGCGTTGAGGCACTTTGCACTAAAAATCGCCAACCCCTTGACAGCGGTTTCAACCTCATGTTATGGTATCCATAAGTCTGGGAACGCTCTCAGAGATCGCTCCCAGAAAATGGCTCAGAGCCTTTTTGGATAGTGTTTTATGAACCTGGAAGACATTGCCGAAAAAGCCGGGGTATCTCGCTCGACCGTCTCGCGCGTCATCAACAACGAGCGCTACGTCAGCGAAAAGGTGCGCCAGCGCGTGCTGCAGGTGATCGCGGAAGAGAACTTCCGCCCTAACCCCGCAGCGCGAACCCTGGTCACGCGCCGTTCTGGCATCATCGGCACTGCCATCCCGCAGACCACCAACGTCTTCTTCGGCGACAACTCCTACTATCCCATGCTCCTTCAGGGGGTCGCCGAGGCGGTCAACCAGCGGGATTATGCGCTGCTGCTGTATCTCGCCGAAGAACAGGAAGAGCGCGAAAACTTCGCCGAGCGCGTCGTCCGCCAGCGCCATGCCGACGGGCTGATCCTCAGTTCGGTGATCGAGGGCGACCCGCTCTTCACCTATCTCCTCAAACATGACCGCCGCTTCGTGATGGTGGAAACGCCGCCGCGCCACGAGGAGCGGGTCAGCTATGTGACGGTCGATAACGTCGCCGCGGCAGAGACGGTCGTCAATCACCTGATCGCCATCGGACGGCGCAGGATCGCCAAGATCACCGGGCAGATCAACATCATGGACGCCGTCGAGCGCCTGGAGGGCTACCAGAACGCCCTGCGCGCGCACGGGCTGCCGGTCGATCCTAATCTGATCGTGCATGGACGTTTCCACCGCGCTGCGGGCTATGAAGGCATGAAGCAGCTTCTGCCGCACAAGCCCGACGCGGTCTTCGCCGGCGGCGATACCATCGCCCTCGGCGCCCTCGACGCGCTGACGGAAGCCGGGCTGTGCGTGCCCGAAGATGTGGCGTTGGTGGGCTTCGACGACCTCGATGTCGCCGAGCGCGCCCAGCTGACCACCATCAACCATTCCGTCCAATACGTTGGTTCTCGTGCTGCCACCTTGCTGATGGACCTCATCGAGGGGCGGCTGGAACACCCGCAGCATATCGTCCTCCCTACGCGCCTGGTCATTCGGCGTTCGACGGTAGGGTCCTAGGAAAGGAGAGCGCCAGGAAGATTGACTGATCAAACACCGGGGTTCACCTGCCTACGGATGGTACGCTGCAAGAACTGTGCAAGTGCAAATCCTATATAGAAGGACGTTAAACAACATGTCGAAGAAGCTCCTCCTCACTCTCGTCGCGCTGCTGGCGCTTTCCGCGCTGGCGCTCGCGCCGGTCTCCGCCCAGGACCCGGTCGTCGTGCAGTGGTTCGTCGGTCTTGGAACCGGCACGAACGAACAGCAGATCGCCGCTCAGCAGCAGGTCGTCGCCGACTTCAACGCCGCGCACGACGACATCGAATTGGAACTGATCCTCGCCGCCAGCAACCAGGTCGCCCCGGACACGCTCAGCACGCTGATCGCCGGCGGCACGCCCCCGGACATCGTCGGTCCGGTCGGCGTCAGCGGCTCCAACCTGTTCAGCCGTCAGTGGCTCGACCTGCAGCCCCTGATCGACGCGGCGGGCTATGACCTGTCGGTCTATCCGGATGCGCTGGTCGGTCTGTATCGCACCGATGATGGTCTGGTCGGCATCCCCTTCGCCGTCTATCCGTCGCTGATGTTCTACAACATCGACCTGTTCGACGAAGCGGAAATGAACTACCCGCCGTCGGAATTCGGCGCGCCCTACGTCATGCCCGATGGCAGCGAAGTGGAATGGAACTGGGACACCGTCGCCGAAATCGCCAAGTTCCTGACCGTCGACGCCAACGGCAACGACGCGACGATGGACGGCTTCGACCCCGCCGCCGTCGAGCAGTTCGGCTTCATTCAGCAGTGGAGTACCCAGCGCGCCGACTTCTCGACCTTCGGCGGCTACGCTTTCTATGATGCCGAATCCGGCAGCGTGACCATCCCCGAAAACTGGCGCGCCGAGGCGGAGTGGATGTGGAAAGGTCTGTGGGAGAGCTACTTCATCCCCAACAACACCTATGTGAACAGCCAGCTCTTCTCGCCCACGCCGATGGCGTCGGGCCGCGTGGCGATGGCGCGCGTGCCGCTGTGGTACACCTGCTGCATCGGCGACCAGGTCAACTTCGACTTCGCGCCCGTGCCGGCTTACGAAGGCGGCTACTATGCGCCGACCGACGTGGACACTTTCTACGTCCATGAGACGACCAACAGCCCCGCCGAAGCCTTCACCGTCCTGAGCTACCTGCAGGGTGAAGCTGCCGCTTCGCTGCTGAGCGTCTACGGCGCGTTCCCGGCGCTGCCCGAACTCCAGGAACCCTACCTCGCCGAGCGCGCGGTGACCTTCCCCAGCGTCACCAACTGGGGGCTGATCAACGAGAGCCTGGCGTACGCCGCCGTGCCGCATCATGAGTCCGACAATCCGAACTACGCCCGCACCCAGCAGCGCTTCGCGGATTTCGCCACGCTGCTCCTGGGCGATACCGGTGCCACCATCGATCTGGCGGCGGAACTCGACACGCTTCAGGCTGACCTGCAGGCGATCATCGACGAAGCCGGCTAGTCTTCTACCCCACCCCCTGCCCCCTTTCCACTGCATGGAGAGGGGGTTGGCGGGGTGAGGCTGTGCAACTCAACAGAATTCTTTTGAAGAGTCCCACAATCGCGCGCATACTCTTAGTCACCCCTAAATTCCCTCTCCCACGCGCGCGGGGCGAGGGGACTTGACTCTCCCTTCTCCCCGTTTCTGTGCGAGAAGGGGGCTGGGGGGTTGAGGGGAGAAGAGTTCAACACAGGCTCTAGACCAAAGCTCTTGTTTTCAGCAAAGCGCTCATCCCAAAAAATGTCCGCCCGTCCAGTTGAAAGGTAGTCCGCCGTGGCAGCCCAAGATGTGACCGCATATTCCTCCAGCGCCGCGCCGCCCCGCGCCGGGACGCTCACCATGATGCAGCGCCAGCGCCGCTGGGGAATCGTCTTCCTCTCGCCCTGGGTCTTCGGCTTCCTGGTCTTCACCCTCTTCCCGATGCTCGCCTCGCTCTACTTCAGCTTCACCAACTTCAAGATCGGCGAGCCGATCGAATTCATCGGGCTGACCAACTGGGCGCGTCTGTTCACCGAACAGAACACCAGCCAGGCGCTCTTCGTGACCTTCCGCTTCGCGCTCATCTCCACGCCCATCGCCATCGGGCTGCCGCTGCTGATGGCGTCGCTGCTTAATTCCAAGATGCTGGTCGCCAAGCCGCTGCTGCGTGTGCTGTTCTATATGCCCTATATGGTCCCGGCGGTCTCCAGCATTTTCATCTGGCAGAGCTTTCTGAACGGGCAGACCGGCTGGCTGAACCGCCTGCTGCGCCTGATCGGCATCGCCGATCCGCCCAACTGGCTGTTCGATCCCACCACCCTCACCTGGGGGCTGGTGCTGCTCGGCTTGTGGGGCGTCGGCAACGCCATGCTGACCATGCTGGCGTCGATGCAGGGCGTGCCCACCGAATTGTACGAAGCCGCCGATGTGGACGGGGCGAACACCTTCACCAAGTGGTATCGCATCACCCTGCCGCTGATCTCGCCGGTCATCCTTTACAACCTGGTGCTGGCGGTGATCGGTTTGATGAACTACTTCCTGCCGGCGTACGTGCTGAGCAACACCACCCGTTCTAACCCGGAGACCAACTTCTTCAACCTCAACCTCTACCGCACGGCGTTTCAGTTCAACGAGATGGGCTTCGCTTCGGCACAGGCATGGTTCATCTTCCTGATCGCGCTGCTGCTGACGGTGGTCATCTTCGGCACTTCGAATCGTTGGGTCTACTATTCCGGCGGAGACCGATAAATCATGGCAGCCACATCCGCGACATCGCCCGTTTCCCCGGCGGTCAATACCTCGCCCTTTTACGGCATGCAGCTGCGCAAGTTCACGACGCGCGCCCTGGTCACGCTCTTCGCCTGCATGATGCTGGGCGTCTACCTGCTGCCCTTCGCCAACATGGCGATGGTGGCGCTTTCCACGCCGGAGCAGCTTTCCCAGGCGGCGAACGAGTCGGTCATCCCCAGCCGACCGATCACCTTCACCTACGAAGGCGAAGCCTACGATGTCTATATCGTACCGCTGGAAGACGGGACGACGGCGCGCTACGCGCTGATCGATCCGGGTCGGCGCAACAGCGACATGATCGACATCAATAACCCGGACGCCGGCGTTTTCGAATGGGAAGGCAACTGGCGCACGCTGACCCCGGTGCGCGAAGTCTCCTTCGCCTGGGAAAACTTCGGCATCGCCTACGAAGCCATCGACTTCCCCCGGCTGTTCGGCAACACCCTGTTCATCGCCGTCGCCGGCATGATCGGCACGCTGCTGTCGTGCATCGCCGTCGCCTATGCCTTCGCCCGCTTCCCCATCCCCGGCAAGAATATCCTGTTCATCATCCTGATCGGCACGATCATCCTGCCCACGCAGGTGACGCTGATCCCGACCTATGCCTTCTTCGCCGCCATCGGCTGGACCAATTCCTGGCTGCCGCTGATCGTCCCGCACTTCTTCGCCAACGCCTACAACGTCTTCCTGCTGCGCCAGTATTTCATGACGCTGCCGCGCGAGCTGGATGAAGCAGCGATGATCGACGGGGCGGGTCCCTTCAAAATTCTGCTGCGGGTGATCATCCCGCAGTCCTGGCCCGCCATCATCGCCGTCGCCGTCTTCCACTTCGTCTGGGCGTGGAACGACTACTTCGGACCGCTGATCTACCTGATCGGCAAGCCGGAGCTTCACCCGGTGTCGGTCGGCGTGCAGGTCTTCAACTTCCAGTATGGACCGCGCCCTGAACTGGTGCAGGCAACCTCGATGATGGCGCTGATCCTGCCGCTGATCATCTTCTTCCTGGCGCAGCGCGTCTTCATGCGCGGCGTGGTCATCACCGGCGTGGAGAAATGACCTGCCACCCGCCGAAAGGGTTCAACATCCTCACCTCTGCTGCGCTTCGCTTAGCTTCCCCTCTCCGTTGCATGGAGAGGGGACCGAGGGGTGAGGCGTTTCGTGGCGAATCTTCGATGACTGGCTTCTTTTCCGCCGCGTCTCTACTGCTGCTCATGGGGTTGATGGTCTTTGGCGCTGCCGCCCAGGAGCCGGCGCTGCGCGTCGATGCCGGGCAGCCGCTCGGCGCGATCAACCCCGCCGTCCTGGGCGCGAATTACGGTCCCTGGGCGCTGGTCTCGGTGGACATGACCCCTGCCGCAGCCGAGTCCGGGGTGACGCATCTGCGCTTCCCCGCCGGCAGACATGGCGACACGCACGGGTTCACCCGGCAGCAGCTTGACCTGTTCATGATGCAGGTGCGCGCCTGGGGCGCTGTGCCCAGCGTGAGTGTGCGGCTGGAAGGCGGCACGCCGGAAGAAGCCGCCGAGATGGTGCGCTACGCTAATCTCGAAAAAGGCTACGACATCCGCCATTGGAGCATCGGCAACGAGCCGGACCTCTATGTTGGTTACACGGTCGAGCGTTTCAACGCCGAATGGCGCGCCTTCGCCGAAGCCATGCGGGCGGTCGATCCCGACATCGTGCTGATTGGTCCCGAAGTCAGTCAGTTCCCTTACACGCCGGAGGGCGACGCCTACACCAACCTGCGCCGCGAGTGGGTGCGCGCCTTTTTAGAGGCGAACGGCGATCTGGTCGATATTGTCGCCGTTCACCGCTATCCCTTCCCCCTGTCGGCGAATTTGCCGCCGACGACCGTCGAAGACCTGCGCCAGAATGCGCCTCAGTGGGAGGTCGTGATCGACAATCTGCGGACCGTGATCCGCGAGACGGTCGGGCATGACATGCCGATGGCGCTGACCGAGATCAACAGCAACTGGACGCACGTCATCGGGGGAGAAGCCTCGCCCGATTCGTTCTATCACGCCATCTGGTGGGCGGACGTGCTGGGGCGGATGATTCGGCAGCGCGTCGACGTGGTGGACTATTTCGTACTTGCTACGTCCGGGTCCGATGGCGCGTTCGGGCTGATCAGCCGCTACGAGGTGCGCCCGACCTACTACGTCTATCCACTCTACCGCCGCCTGGGGAGCGCACTGATCGCCTCCGAGTCGCCCGACCCGGACGTGACGATCACGGCGGCGCTGCGCGATGACGGCGCGCTGACGCTGATCGTGGTCAACCGCGCGCCGGACGCCAGAGCCTACCCGCTGGCGCTGACCGGTTTCACCCCGGCGGGAGATGCCCAGGTCTGGCGGCTGGATGCCGAACACAACGCCGCGCCGGTCGCGCCGGTCGTGGTCGCTGACGGGTCCGTCCTGGAACTGCCGGCGCAGTCCGTGACGCTGTACATCCTGCCGCGGTGAATCCTGTTTCGAGCGTGTCTGCAAACTCACTGGACCTCACCCCTCGGTCCCCTCCTCCACGCGGAGAGGGGAAGCGAAGCGCAGCAGGGGTGAGGTTCTCATCGGCGGCGATGCGCATCATGGTCGACATTTTGCTTCCAGCTTCGCCATCAGGCGCGCGCGCACTCCACCGACCGGATATAATCGACCGCGCCGACTGCCTCAATCGAAAGGGAACCGATGACCGCTTTGATGCAAGCCGTCAACGCCAACGACGCCGCCAGAGTGCGCGCGCTGATCGCCCAGGGCGTGAACATCAACGAGTACGACTCCGCCGGCGATGCGCCGCTGGTCATGGCGGCGTACCAGGGGCATGCCGAGATCGTCAAACTGCTGCTGGAAGCCGGGGCGGACCTCACCGTCGTCGATCCGGGCATGAAGGCGACGGCGCTGCACGCCGCCTCCTACGCCGGGCGCACCGAGGCGGCGCGACTGCTGGTCGAAGCCGGCATCGACATCGACAGGCAGGGACCCTATAACGGCTACACCGCCCTGCACGATGCTATCTGGCAGAACAACATCGACACGGCGAAGGTGTTGATCGAGGGCGGGGCGTCGCTGCATCTGAAGAACCACGATGGGCAGACCCCGCTCGATTTCGCCAGGGCGAAGCACCGGGACGAGATCGCCCGCATGATCGAGGCGAAGCTCAAGGGCTGATCACTCGTAGTAGGCGATGTCCTCGACGCGCTTGATCAGCCGGGCGGGGTTGCCGATCATAACCGCGCCGGGGGCGACATCCTTCGTCACCACCGCGCCCGCGCCGATCAACGCCCGCGCGCCGATGCGCACGCCCGGCAGCAGCACGGCAGCCGCACCGATGATCGCCCCGGCTTCGATGTGTACGCCCTCTAGGCGGTCTTTCGCCCCCCGGCTGATCGGGTAGCGGGCGTTGGTCACCATGACGCCGGGACCGAGCCAGCAGCCGTCTTCCAGCACCGAAAATTCCGGCACGAAGACGCGCGTATGCAGGCGCACCCGGCTGCCGATGCTGACGTGATGCTCGACCACGCTCTGCGTACCGATGCTCACATCGTCGCCGATCACATTCTCCTCGCGGATCATGACGCTGTGCCCGGTCTGCAAGCGCTCGCCGATGCGGTTGCCGGCGTAGATCACCGTGTGCGAACGGATGACGCAGCCCGCGCCGAGGTAGAGCGGCAGTTCACCGGGCGCTTTGGCGCGCGGCGGCTTGCCCAGGATGACGAACTCCTCGATCTGAGCATCGGACGGCAGATAGACGTTGGGATAGAAGCGCACAAAGTCGAATTCGGGCATAAGGAACATCCTGGTGAGCAGTAGATCCCCTCACCCGCGTCTGCGGGTGAGGGGACCAGGGGTGAGGGTTAGCGAATGGTCGGATCGCTGATCCAGACATCCTGCGAGAAGAGCGTCTCGCTCTCGATCAGCAGGTTGGTGGTGTAGCCGTAGATGAATTCATACACGTTCAAGCCGTTGAACTGCGAGATCACCTGCTTCTGCGTGTTGGTGGTGTTGTCGAAGACCTGCATCACCGATTCACAGGTGATCTCCGGGCGCGCCGCTTCGGGGCACAGTTCCAGCGTCACCTGCGCCGTCCGCGCCTGCAGGTTGTCGAAGACGTAGGTCACACGCACGTTGTTCCACGAGACCTGCCGCTTGGTCCCCGCCAGCACGCTCTGGTTGGGAGCGCTGACCGCGGTCGTCTGCACCAGGATCGACAGCAGCGGTCCGCTCCCGGTCGGGGTCGGCGTCGGACCGGGACCATTGCACCAGTAGGCGTCGCAGTACGCCAGCGGGTTCGCGTCGTTCAGCGTCGGCAGTCCCCGGAAGGTGGTCTCTGGCAGGGTGGTGAAGCGCCGATCCACATAGACCGCGAAGTTGTCGCCCTGCACGAACATCATGGTCGATTCGTTGTAGTTGCGATAGAGCGCGCGGAAGCGGATGCCCGCCGGCATCACGCCCATGTAGTCGATCGCCCCGACATCCAGATAGCTGAAGGCGTAGCGCGACTCGGCGGTGTACAGGATTTCTTCGGCGACGACATCCAGCACCGGCGGGTTTTCCACCAGGCTGTTGACGGCGGTACTCACGTCGGCGCAGAAGTTGGGCGACGCCGGGTCGAATTCGGCGATGGAGAAGTCCAGGGAGTCCTGGACGATGAACGCCAGGCTGCGCACCAGCGGTTCGCAGCGTTCGATGGCGTTCGCGCCCTGCCAGCCGGTCGGGCGGGTTTCGATGCCCAGCAGCACATCCGCCAGCAGCTCCAGATCGAAGCGCAGATTGAGATAGGTAGACGCCGGGCTGCCGGCATTCAAGCCAATGTAGCCGCCTGGGCGAGTCCCGATGCCGGTCTGATCATCCGCCAGCAGCTCCAGGTCGAGCCGCAGGTTGCCGGTGAAATTGGGCGTGTTCGAGTCGCGTTCGCCGTTCCAGCCTTCGGGGCGCGTTTGCAGACCGAGCCGCTCATCTGCCAGCCGCTCCAGGTCGCCGCGCGCCGCCCCCAGCAGGTCGAACGGATTCGGCAGATTGCCGTTGGCGTCCGCCGTGCCGAAGACGATGTTGATCAGCTCGTCTTCGATCTCCGACTGGATGCTGAAGCAGAAGTTGAGCGCCGAATCGGGGGTAGCCGGGCGGATGTTGTAGAAGCGATCCAGCACCGTCAGCGTGTTTTGCAGGATGCGGGAGCAGCGCAGGACCGGGACGGCACCGCGCCATTCGGCGGGACGCTGATCGATGCCGAACTCCTCATCCGCCGCCAGTTCCAGATCGTGACGCACATTACGGGCGATGATCTCGTTGATCGGCACAGTCACGCCGATCCACTCCGCCGGGCGGCTTTCGGGTCCGAAGACGGCATTGGCGAGCTGTTCGTTGTCGTACCATAGATCGGTCACGACCGTCTCAGAGGCGAGGTTGATATTGCCCGCCCAGGAGGGAGGGCGAATGGTTTCGCCGAGGACCTGATCTGCCAGCAGCTCCAGGTCTGCGCGGGCGTCGAACACCAACGCCTCGAAGGGATTCGACTGCGCGGTGAGCGCTGACGGCAGGGTCAGTCCAAGCGCAGCGCACAGGAGAACTGCCATCAGCTTCAAGATGTGCCGTCGCATGGGCGCGTCCGTTTCCTAATGAGTCCGAATCTTTTATGGCTTCCATTATAGCCCGCGCCGTCGATCTGACCAGTGACCCGACGGTCCCGCCCGACGGATGCGGTGACATATCCCAGAATCGTAAAAGAGAGCGCCGTCCGCCGCCGATCAAGCTGTGAAAAAGTTGTGAATTTTGTCTGTCATTGTGCTTTTTAAACGAAAAACCTGTTAATTTTGAGATCGGCGTTTGGTCGCGCCCTTTGACCTCTACAGGAGTGAGGCTGTTCTTATGAGCGTAGCTTTGGCACCCGATCCTGCGGCGCAGCTTGCCGCCGCCAATGCCCGTATCGCCGAATTGGAAACCCGCCTCCTGGGGATTGAAGAGGAGCAGGCGATGCGCGAGCAAGTCCTGGAGGAGGCGCTGCGACAGGCTGCCAATATCATCGATCTCAGCAGCGCGCTTTCCGTCGTTTCCAGCAATGCCGAGATGCTGCGAGCAGTCACCCAGTTCTCGTTCGCCGGCGGCTATGCTCATGCCGCTCTGCTCTACTTCGATCTGGATGTTGAAGGGCAGCCCAGCGCACTGGAGATCGTCGAGATTCGTTCCGCGCCGGGTGCGACTGGCAGTGCGCCGAGGGTGGGGACACGCTTCCAGCTCACCGAATTCCCCATCACCGATCTGATCGTCAATACGCCGCAGTCGGTGCTGCTGATCGGCGAAGTCGATTCCGATCCGCAGCTGGACGACGGCGCGCGCGTCATCCTGCGCCATCTGGGCATCGCCAGCGCTATCGTCATCCCGCTTTACGCCGGCGGACGCTTCATCGGGCTGGTCTTCGTTGCTTTCGAACAGCCGCACTTCTGGACGGATGAAGAAATCGCGCTCCTTCAGACCGTGCCGAACCTGGTCATCCCGGTGGCGGATAACGTCCGCCTGGTCGCCAGTCTGGAAGACAACGTGAACGAACTCAATGCTGCGCTCGTCTTCAAGGATCAGTTCCTCGCCATCATGAGCCACGAGCTGCGCACGCCGCTGAACGCCATCCTGGGTTATTCCAGCATCGCGGCGACGACGGCTTCGGCGGCGGATGACACCTTCCTGACGCCCGAGAAGCTGCGGCACATGATGAACCGCATCGTCGCTAACAGCGACCGCCTGCTCAAGCTGATCAACAGCATCCTCGACCTGTCGCGCATCAACGCCGGGCGGTTGGAGATCGTCAACGCGCCTTACGAACTGCATCAGATAGCGCGCGCCTGGCGCGACGACTTCGCCAGGCGGGTCAAAGAGAAAAATCTGGAATTCAAGTTCAGCCTGGATGAGACGCTGCCCAAACATGTGATCGGCGACGTTGAGCGGCTGACCCAGATCATCAACAACCTGCTGGAAAATGCCGTCAAGTTCACCGAGGCGGGTGAGATCGATCTGAAAGTTGGACGCGCCGGCGACCACCTGACCATTCAGGTACGCGACACCGGCATCGGCATTTCACCGACCTGGCATCATCTGATCTTCGAGGAATTTCGCCGGGTCGAAATGGACTCGGTGCGCAGAACGAGCGGTGCCGGGTTGGGACTGTCCATCGTCCAGCGATTATGCAAGCTGATGGGCGGGTCGGTTGGCGTCGAAAGCGAGCTTGGCAAGGGCAGCACCTTCACGATCACTCTGCCTATCGTGGAAGCTGCCTCTGAACCGGAACCCGCGCCGCCGGCGGAACCTACTCCCTGACTGCCGAATTCAGGAAGAGACGCAAACCAATATGCAAACCATCACTGATTCGAAACATCCGCTTCTTAACTGGGTGGTCATGGTTGTCGATGACGAACCAGACAGCCGCGACGTTGCTCAGATGATGCTGGAACTCGCCGGGGCTGCCGTCCACACCGCCGAGGATGGCAGACAGGCGCTCGACCTGATCAAAGGGCAGCACGTCCGCCCGGATTTCATCCTCAGCGATCTCTCCATGCCGGTGATGGATGGCTGGCAGCTGATGTATCACCTGACCGATAACCGCGCCACCAGTGAAATCCCGGTGATCGCGCTGACGGCACACGCCATGCGCGGCGACCGTGATCGCGCGCTGGCGGCAGGCTTTCGCAATCACATCACCAAGCCGCTCGACGCTTCTAAGTTCATGGATGAGCTGCTGCGCATCCTGATCGATATTCCTGAATTCGAACGCGCCTTTGCCGACGCCAAGGCTCCCAGCGCCTGAATAACGTCTCGCAGGAAACTGACAGCCGCGCGACCCGACGGGGCGCCCCGCAAGGCATTGGATATAGGGTCGAGCCGACGGCGCGACCGCCGCTGAGAAGATACGAGAGAGTCGTGCTTAACTTGAAAGCGAAGGGATCAGGTCGTGTCAAATCTGCATCTGCTCATCGTCGATGACGAGCCGGACAGCGCCGAAGTCGTCGAGATGATGCTCGCCCCGGCGCGCATCGCCACGACGGTGGTCGGCGACGCTTACCAGGCTATCGAAAAGCTGCAAGAAGACCCGGAAAGGTATTCCGCCGTCATCATCGACCTGGCGCTGCCGGGCATGGACGGTTTCGGACTGCTGAACGAACTGCGCGCCGCCGCCGCGACTTCCGATAAGCCGCTGATTGCCATCACCGCCTATCACACGCCGGAACTCAAAGCGCGGGCGCTCAAAGCCGGTTTCAACGCCTATTTCCCCAAGCCGCTGGATACGACGGTCTTCCTGGGCACGCTGTCGCGCATGTTCGGCTAAAGACGGGACGACGGGTGGGCGGACGGACGAGCCGCCCCCCTGACATTGCGGGACGTAGGGGGATCCTGCCGCCTACGTCGGCTGCGCCGCCAGTGCCACGCGCAGCGCAAAAGTGACGAACGCCTGTGGGCTGCCCGGCGGGAACTGGATCGTCAGCGGGCGGTCGCTCGCGCCGTAGATGAACGGGAAAGTCATCGAGTCGCCGCAGCGCAGCAGCGGACTGCCGACGATTCCCCAGCGCAGCGCTTCGCCGCCGGTCCCGGCGCATTCCAGACTGAGCGTGAATTCACGAAAATTATTCGGCGGGGCGGTGTAGAGGTTGATCACCCGCACCCACACCAGGTCTTCCGGGTCGCCGCCCGGTGTGCTGATCGATTCGCGGAAGGTCCCCGCGCCGTCACGGTCGATGGCGATGACATGCGCGGGTGGATCGGCGGGCGCATCGGGCACGAGCGGGTTGCGGATGGCGGGCAGCGCCTGGCAGTCGCCCGCCAGCAGCCCGGCGCTTTCGGCGATCCACCCGCGCCGCTCGGCAAACCCGACCGCGAACCAGACCGGCTGCGTGGTCGTTCGCCCAAGCGCCTGCACGCCTGCTCTGGCAGAGAGCATCCCCAGCGGGGCGAAACCCTCATCCGGCGCGCTGCGCACCAGCAGGTCGGTGTCGGCGGGGTTTGTCACCCGGCATTTGAGCGCCTGGATCGGCGTATCGATGAGCGTGGGTTGGGCGGTAGGCATCATGGCGATGGGCGCGGCGGTGGGGATGGACGTAGCGGCGGCGGGCAGAGGCAGCGCGCCGATCATGGCGAACAGGGCGACCGCCGCGCCGAAGCCCAGCAGCGCCGCCAGGGGCAGGGCGATCAGCGCCAGATTGAAAGAAGAGGCGGAAGGGGCAGCGCGTGCGGTTTGCATCCTGTCGAACTCCCCGAAGCGATGTTCCACCCATGCCCTTTGTGCCGGTCAGGAGGTGAGCATGACGCCGACAATCGCTTGACAATTTCAGCTTACCCCCGCCCGCTGAAATGTTCATAGACGCCACCCGCACGATGAGGATACGCTCGCGAAACCGCGACCCTACGTCAGCCCTATGCCCGTCCACCGCAGGGGACGGTAAAGCTCGGTATCGGCAGGAGAGCCGCCGGTTCCTCCCTACACTTCCCCCGCCGGCGTGTCCAGGAATTCCCGCTTTATCACGGAGGGACATTAGGAAATTGTTCGACTCTTCCGTGCCGCATGTTATGATTCAGATCGTCAGTGAGAGGAGGGGACCCTATGGACGACAGCAGGTTGATCGACCGCGATTCGCCAGTGATCGCCGCAGTGCCGATTCGGCGTCTCACCGTCGCCCAGTACCACGCCATGATCGACGCAGGAATCCTCACGGAAGATGACGACCTCGAACTGCTGGAAGGCTGGCTGGTCGAAAAGATGACGAAGAATCCGCAGCACGTTACGACTGCCGAGTTGATTGCCGAAGCATGGCGCGCGATCCTGCCGACCGGTTGGTTTGTCCGTCAGCAGGACCCGGTTACCACGACTGACAGCGAGCCAGAGCCGGACGTGATGATTGTCCGTGGCGCCATTCGCGATTATCGCGACCGCCACCCCGCGCCGCAGGAGATCGGGCTGGTCGTAGAGGTCGCCGATTCCACGCTGCGCACCGACCGGCAGTGGAAAGCGCGCATCTATGCCCGCGCCGGCATCCCTGTCTACTGGATCGCCGATGTGAACGGGCTGCAGATTGAGGTGCTGAGCGCACCCGCCGGCGTCGCCGAGGCGGCGAGCTATACGATCCGCGTCGTGTATGACATGGGCGAGGCGATCCCGCTGGTGCTGGAGGGGCAGGAGATCGGGCGAGTGAGCGTTGACGCGGTGATGGCGTAGGGGTTATGTCCCGACATGTGGGATGTTGCCACTATTCTACATCAACCTTCCAATCTTCATCGGATAGACCGACGAAGTCCATCACATATCTGCAAAATCGGTATATGTCTTCTGCTGAACGATTCAACTCCACATAGTATCCATTGCCCAGCTGACGATTTCTACGAAAGCGCGGTTCGCTACTGATGAGGTTAGGGTGCTTGATCGCGAGTTCATCGAACTTGTCTGGTTCAAGGTAGGCGATTCGATCAAGGGTAGTCGTGTAGACTTTGACCCAACTATCGACTATAGATGATACCCCTAGCACGTAGACTGTGGTCGGTGTCCGACCTCGCACACTATTCGCATTTCTCTCGTCCGCTTTTCGGTCGCCGAATGAATTCCATATGTCGAGACAAGCCTGCGCAAGCATTTCACCGCGCTTCTCAATGTCAGCTTTCCGCCATGTCATCGTGGTGGAGAAATAGAGATTAAGCTGGAGATGGCTAGACGCAAACCAGTTGCATTTCTGGGGAAAAGAACTATTCGACAATTCACTGTTGTAGCCAGTGAGCGTTAGATTACCAAGAGTGTGCAGCAAAACTTCATGATCGGTTTCCCAATCCTCTCCAAGATGTTCCTTCCACCAATCTGTTATTGTCTGCGGCATGACATGTTCTATGGTCAAGTCTTCTAGCTCTACAGGCTCTTTGTGCCCATAAGCGCATTCAATGGTGTCCAGAACGAACTTTGCTTTCTGCTGTTTTTCTCCTGTACCGTAGAGACGAGAGGTAAGCAGGCTTTCATAGAATTCACGATCGGACGGATAGCCGCGCGTGGCTAGCGCTTTTCGAATTCCGTCGACGCGATCTTCCAAGTTCTGCCCTAATGCTTGGCGATATAGTTGTGGAAATATCTTGTTGAGATCGCTGCTGCGCCTGTTGCATATGAAGCGACGTACCAAATAGTTCTCGATCATCCGTAATATCGTAAGAAGTTGATCGCGCGATATCTGCTTTTGTGCCTTCAATTATCGACTGGAATGTTGTCTCGGATGCTTTCATCGACAATATTTCCTGTATGGATAGCTATAGGAATTCTCACTTTGAGCCGATACTAGCATGTGAACCGCTGGACGAACAACGCAGAGCGTCAAATGTCAAATCGTCAACGTCAAATTGTGCCCCCTACACTTCCCCCGCCGGCGTGTCCAGGAATTCCCGCGCGAACGCCGCGAAGGCGTACACGTCGGCGAAATTGGTCACCATCCCCACCGAGATGCGCATCGCCCCCAGCACCCGCTCCATGACCGCCATCAGGTCGGGCAGCGTCATGCGCTGATCGGCGGCGAGCGCCGTCTCGATCTCCGCCTCTGTCAAGCCCATCGCCGTCTCACCTGCCCCAGGGTTGCAGAAACAGCCGGATCGCAGCGAGATGTGATGCCCGTTCGCCCGCGCTTCCACCCGCCGGTAATCCAGGATCACCCCGTCGGGGTCGCAGAAGTTGAAGGCAATCGTCCCGCCCCGCCCCTCGACGCTGATCGGTCCATAGATGACCGCCGCCGGCGCGCCATTGCTGTGCCGCAGCCCCGCCAGCTGATCCAGCAGCCAGCCGGTCAGGCAGACGACGCGCTCGTGAATCAGGCGCACGTTGACGGCTTCCAGGTGCTTCAGCCCGATCTCGACGGCGGGCAGGTTGAGATAGTTGATCGTCCCATCCTCGAACCCCTCCGATCCGTCATGGAGATAGTGCTTGTTGGGCGCGACGGTGGCGAGCGTGATCGTGCCGCCGGCGAACCAGGGGCGGCGCAGCCGGGCGATGGCGTCGCGCCGGGCGATCAACGCCCCGACGCCGGTTGGATAGCCGAACATCTTGTAAAAGCTGAGCGAGACGAAATCGGGCTGCACGGCGCTCAGGTCGAGCGGGTTGGAGGGCGCGAAGGCGGCAGCGTCGAGCAGCACATCCCAACCGAGCGCCTTCGCCTTTGCCACCCAACCCAGATCATGCTGCACGCCGGAGAAATTGGACTGCGCCGGATAGGCGAAGAGATGCGGGTGCGCCGGGTCAAGCGCCGCCAGATTTGCCTCTAAACGGGCGGCGTCCAGGCGCAGATCGGGCGGGATAACCGACGTGTAGACCACCTCCGCACCGTGATGGGCGGCGAATTCGCGGATGCCGTTGACGCTGTTGTGGTTATCGTAGGTGAGCAGATACTTGCCGCCCGGCTCGAACGGGTAAGATTCGCCGACCAGCTTGAGCGCCCCGCTGGCGTTGGCGGTGAAGACGACTACGTAGTCGGCAGGATCGGCGTTGAAGTAGCGCAGGACGTAGGCGCGGGCGCGCTCGTCGAGCTGTGTCGCCGCCTGCGAGGTCGGGTTGCTGCTGTGCGGGTTGCCATAAACGCCGCCCGCCAGCAGGCGCATGTGCTGTTCGACCTGTGACATAGCATACAGCCCGCCGCCGGTGTAATCCAGGTAGATTTCGCCCAGTTCATCCAGGCGTTGATACTCGCGGGCGCGCAGTTCGTCCAGGGCGGCGGTGGCGGCATAGGCGGGATGAGCCTGGCGGAAACAGGCGTATTCTTCGTCCAGGCTGGCGAGGGGGTTTTCACGCATCGGCGTCATCGGGCTGTCCTCAAGGCAATTGTACATCCTCCATTGTAACAAAGGCGCGCGTCCGACGCCTGCCTGCTGCACCGCAGCGCATGGGGGAGAGTCTGCCGCGAGCAGATGCGCTATAATGAAGGTGCGCTTTCTGTCTTTTTACGGTGGTGTGCATGAGTGTGAAGGCATTTGCAGAACAGCGGTTTGCGGTGACTGGCGGAGCCGGCTTCCTGGGGCGGCGGGTGGCGGCGGCGCTGAGCGCGCGCGGCGCTTCTCAGGTGATCATCCCGCGCCGGGCGCAGTATGATCTGCGCGAGCGGGAGGCGATACTGCGCCTGCTCGACGACGCGCGCCCGGAGGTGATCATCCACCTGGCGGCGGTGGTCGGCGGCATCGGCGCCAACCGGGAACACCCGGCGGAATTCTTCTACGACAACCTGATGATGGGGGCGCAGCTCCTGCACGAGGCATGGCGCGCCGGGGTGGACAAGTTCGTCACCATCGGCACGGTCTGCGCGTATCCCAAGTTCACGCCCGTCCCTTTCCGCGAAGACGACTTGTGGATCGGCTATCCCGAAGAGACCAACGCCCCTTATGGACTCGCCAAGAAGATGCTGCTCGTCCAGGGGCAGGCATACCGCCAGCAGTACGGGTTCAAAAGCATCTACCTCCTGCCCACCAACCTCTATGGACCCGGCGACAATTTCGACCCGGCGTCGTCGCACGTCATCCCGGCGCTCATCCGCAAATTCGTCGAAGCCCGCGACCAGGGGGCGGCGTCGGTGACGGCGTGGGGGACCGGCAGCGCCACCCGCGAGTTCCTCTATGTCGATGATTGCGCCGAGGCGATTACCCTGGCGGCGGAGCGCTTCGAGGAACCGGACCCGATCAACATCGGCAGCGGCTTCGAGATCAGCATCCGTGATCTCACCCACCTGATCGCCGAGATGACCGGCTTCACCGGCGAAATCGTCTGGGACAGCAGCAAGCCCGACGGGCAGCCGCGCCGGGCGCTAGATACCACGCGGGCTGCGGAGCGATTCGGCTTCCGGGCGCGGACGGATTTCCGCGATGGGCTGCGCCAGACCATCGACTGGTATCTGGCGAACCGCGCATAAAGGTGCAGCGTTTCAGCGAAAGGAGGGTGTGAACATGGCGCTTCCTCACAACAGACGGTATACACCGGATGAGTATCTCGCGCAGGATCGCGCTTCGGAGTTCAAGCACGAGTACCTCGACGGCGAGATCACCATGATGGCGGGCGCAAAGCCAGCGCACAGTTTGATCGCCATGAATGCCGGCACAAGCCTGAACAACCGCATTGGCGACCGTGACTGCATCGTCTACGGCAGCGATCTGCGGGTGTCGGTGAGGCACGCCGGGCTGTATGCCTATCCCGATCTGACCGTCGTCTGCGGACCGCCGCTCTACGACGAGTGCGGCGAGACGCTGCTCAACCCGACGCTGATCGTCGAGGTCCTCTCGCCGACCACCGAGACTTACGACCGGGGCGAGAAGTTCCGCCGCTACCAGCAGTTGGAAAGCCTTCAGGAATATGTGCTGATCGACCAGGGACGTCCGGTGATCGAGGTCTTCACCCGCCAGCCGGGCGGGAAATGGCTGTACGTCGCCGCCATCGGCTTGGAGACATTGGTGACGCTGGAATCGGTCGGCTGCACGCTGGCGCTCGCCGATGTCTACCGGCGGGTGACATTTGCCGAAGATGCGGCACAATCGGACGCTGCGCAGGATCAGCATTGAGGGAGAACTCACACATGGCAGAGGTCACACGCTGGGGCATCCTAGGGACCGGCTTCATCGCCCACCAGTTCGCGCGGGGGCTGGCGGCGGCGGACGGCGTGAAGCTGGTCGCGGTCGGGTCGCGGACGGCGAAAGCCGCCGAAGCGTTCGGCGAAGAATTCAACGTCCCGCGCCGCCACGCCGGCTATGCGGCGCTGGCGGAGGACCCGGAGGTTGATGCCATCTACGTTTCGACGCCGCACCCGTTCCACAAATCCAACACCCTGCTCTGCCTGCGAGCCGGCAAGGCGGTGCTGTGCGAGAAGCCGTTCGCCATCAACCGGCGGGAAGCCGAGGCGATGATCGCTTTCGCCCGCGAAAAGCAGGTCTTCCTGATGGAGGCGATGTGGACGCGCTTCACGCCGATCATGGGTAAGGTGCGCGATCTGCTCCGCGACGGAGCCATCGGCAGCGTGCGCATGATCAGCGCCGATTTCGGCTTCCGCACCGACTTCAACCCGAAAAGCCGCCTGTTCGACCTGGACCTGGGCGGCGGCGCGCTCCTCGACGTGGGCGTCTACCCGGTGTCGCTGGCGTCGATGATCCTGGGCGAGCCGGCGAACATCGTCTCGACGGCGCAGCGCGGCGCGACCGGCTCCGACGAACAGAACGCCATGCTGTTCAGCTATCCCGGCGGCGAGATCGCCATCCTCTACAGCGCTACGCGCACCAGGACCCCCTGGGAGGCGACGATCATGGGGACGGAGGGCAGCCTCCGCATCCACGCCGACTGGTGGCGTCCGCATACGCTGACGGTGAAGCGCGACGGCGCGCCGGAAGAGACGATCCACCTGCCGTTCAAGGGCAACGGCTACGAATACGAGGCGGAGGAAGTGGGGCGCTGTCTGCGCGCCGGGCTGCTGGAAAGTCCGCTGCTGAACCACGCCGAGACGCTCGCCATCATGGGCGCGATGGACACGGTGCGCCGGCAGTGGGGGCTGGTCTACCCGACGGAATGAAACGGAATCTCGAAGCGAATCCGCAAGCGGGAGAGCCGCCGGCTCGCCCGTTGAAAAGAGGCGACACCTTATCTTCAAGATAGGAGCTGTTCCACGAAGGGCAGGATCGCCTCGGCGGCGAGGGCGTGCCCTGCCGGCGTCCAGTGTCCATCGCAGGCGTAGCGGACCAGCATCCCGCCCTGTTCGGCGCTCTGGAAGACGGGCAGCAGGCTGAGATGGTCAATGCCGCGCGCCGTCAGCCCCGCCGCGATTTCGGCGTGGACGGCGGCGCGTTCGCTTTCCGCCAGCAGGCTCTGATCGATGACCACGCCGAAGCGCGCCCCGTCTGCCTCGACCGCGTCGCGCAGCGCCGTCAGTTGGGCGAAGGTCCAGGTCCAGCTTTCGGCGCGCGCCGCCTCATATTCCGGTCCGATCAGGCTGACCGGCGGCTGAAACTGCCGGGCGCGCAGCGACAGCAGGCGGTACAGCCGTGACCATTCGAGTAGGAAACGGTGCAGCGGCGGCATTGGCGCGGCGCGCGGCGGTTCGGCGACCAGCACGCCGGTCTCATCCGGGCGAAAATACGGTCGGGTGTACACCCAGTCGATGGACATCGCTGCGAAAGCGGGGTGGTTGTCGGCGAAATCGTTGTGCGGCGTGAACAGCAGCAGCACCACGTCCGGCGCATAGCGTCTGCCCCCCCCCTCGTAGAACAGCATCTCCTGCGCCGTGCCATAGCCGGCGAACCCGAAGCCAATCACTTCTGTGACCCCCTCTGGGACCCCTCCCGCGCCCGCTCGCGCCGACAGCAGGCTTTCTAAGCGGCGGAAGAACAGCGCCTCGGTCGGGACTTCCAGCGCGGCGACCAGCGAGTCGCCCAGGACGAGGACGCGCGGCGTTCCCGCCGGTTTCTCGACGACGTGTTCGACATCGTGCGCGCCCTGGCTGTTCATCGCCACCTGATTGGTGAATTCGCGCGGGCAGCCGGCGTTGAACCAGGCACCGGCGGCGTTCGGCTGGTAGCGCCAGCCCAGCGCATCGTCGGGGATGGCGAAGCTGTCCGGGTAGAGGGGAATCTGCCGCACCAGCACCTCCAGCGCGCCGAAGGTCGCCAGCAGGGTCAGCAGGATCACCAGCAGCAGACGGCGCGCCCGGCGGAATGCCCGCTGCGGCGATGCAGGGTGGGCTGCGCCGCCTGCTTTCCGATCCGCTTCAGGCATCGGGCGGCGTCCCGGCGACCTCGTGGGCGCGCGCCGGGGCGACTCGCCCGCGAATCTTCAGCTCGCCCAGCGATTTCGCCGTCACCGCCGGGGGCAGGTCTGCCGCCACTGCGTCATCGACCAGGATTTGCCCGGCGCGGGCGGCTTCGGTCAGCCGGCGCGCCACGTTGACCACATCGCCGATGGCGGTGTAGTTGACGGCGCTCTCTGTGCCCACGTAGCCGACGATGGCTTCGCCCGCGCCGATGCCCACCCCGAACAGGATCTGCTCGCCGCGCTCAGCATTCATCTGCTGAATGGCAATTTGCAGCATCAGGGCGGCGTTGACCGCCGAATGGGTGGGCAACGGCTGGGAATCCGGGGCGTTGAAGATCGCCATCAAGCCGTCGCCCATGTATTTGTCGATGGTTCCGCCGTAGGACAGGATGACGTTGGCTGCCAGGCTCAGGTAGGCGTTCAGGACTTCCAGCAGCGCCTGTGGGCTGAGCCGCTCCGCCAGGGTGGTATAGCCGCGCATATCGGCGAACAGCACGGTGATCTCGCGGCTTTCGCCGCCGGGGCGCGCCGTCTCCGGCTGAGCGACGACTCGTTCCACGACGCCGGGCGAGACGAAGCGACCGAAGGTGTTGACGATCTGCGTCTTCTCGCGCTCGGTGTTTTCGCGCAGCTGCTGGTAAAGGCGGGAATTCTCGATGGCGATGGCGGCGTAGTCGGAAAGGGCGCTCAACAGCGCGCAGTGGTGTTCGCTGAACGCCGCCGACCCGCTGCTCTGGTTGGTCACTTCCAGCACGCCGATCACCGTCTCATGCAGGATCAGCGGCGCAGCAGCGGCGGGCGACGCTCCGCGTTCGCCGCTGTTGGGCGGGTAGACCAGCGGCTTACGTTCGCTGACCACCTGCATGGCGAAAGCGTCTTTGACCGGGGTCTGCGCCGCCGTCGCCCGCCCTGCGCCGCGCTTGCGCAGCGCCCGGCAGATCAGCCCCCCGTCTTCGACCAGATGCAGCGCCCCTTCTTCGGCATCGGCGATCTTGATCGCCGCTTCGACGATGCGCGGCAGCAGTTGATCCAGGTCCAGCAGGCTGGTCACGCTCTTGCCGATGCTGTACAGGATGTTCAGCTCGTTCAGGCTGCGCTGAAGCTGCCGGTTCGACTGGATCAGTCGTTCGGTCAGCGCCTCTTTTTCGCGGCGCAGCCGCACATCGCCCAGGCTGCGCTCAATCGCCATCAGCATCTCTTCGACGGAAAACGGCTTCTTGACGTAATCCTTGACGCCCAGCCGGTAGACCTCGACGGCGATCTCTTCCGACCCGTAAAACGTCATCAGGATGACCGGGATATCCAGGTTCTGCTGCGCGAGCGCCTGCAGGACCTCCACGCCGGTCATGCGCGGCATCTGAAGATCGAGCAGAATCAGGTCCGGCTTGTGCTTGACCGCCAGTTCCAGACCTTCGCGCCCGTCTTTGGCGGTCAGGTAGTCATAGCCGTTGGGTTTCAGGATGTAATCGGCGATGAAGTCCCGACTTTCGCGCCCATCATCCACGATCAGGATGCGTTCCACGTTGCTCTACCTCTGCCCTTGATCTGCTGGTGCAAGGACCCGCCCGTGCATAACCACATCCTGAAGTATAGTACATCGTCGGCGGATGCGCTCCCGAACATCTGAGCGACTCAAATCATCCTGTGCTGAACCCTCATTTTCGAAGTCGCCCTGAAAGCCTCGACGCACTATTCCTGAAGTCAGGCATATATCAGGCATATAATTGAGAGACTGTTTGCAAACTGCTCACCTCACCCCGTTTCGCTGCGCTCAACCGCCCCTCTCCAATTGGAGAGGGGCAGGAAACCGTCAGGTTTCCGGGGGGGTGAGATTGTGTGAAAATCGGCTTTTCAAACAGTCTCTGAAGTTAGGCATATAATTGAGGATGTTCGACGCCGCATTGAATCGCTGCCGCCCGGTTGAACCTGAAATTTCCATATTGAAGAGGATTGCCTCATGACACTGCGTTTCGGCACACGCACCTGCTCTCTGCTGCTATTCATCGCCCTGGCAGCGCTGCTTTCGATCATGCCAGCGGCGGCGCAGGACACCGACAGCGGAGATACCGCGCGTTCGGAAGTGGTGACGGATGGACCTTATTACTATGCCAGCGGGGAGCGCGTCGCCGTCGGCGTTTCGACGGAACTCGTCGCCATCCGCCTCGCGCCCATCGCCGCTGTCGGCGCGCCGGCGGATGCCCTGGCGCGTCTGGAGTCGCTGGCGCAGGTCTTCCCGAATCTGGGCGATTCCGCTGCCGCCACTCAGCCGGCGCTTCTTGCCGGGTACGACTTCTACCTGGTCCCCCTGACAGGCGTGGCGACCGGCGATCAGGCGCTCGCCCTGGTTGAAGCGCTGCGCGGTTCCAGCGCGCTCGCGGCGTGGGTCAACCCGGTCTTCACCTATGATCAGGCGAAGCTGGTGCTGAACGACGAGATCATCGCCGGCTTCCCGGCAGGGACTCCGCAGAGCGTCGTGGACGCCTACAACGCCGCCAACGGCGTCGAACAGGTGCGCGTCCTCTCGCCCGATGTCTACGTGCTGCGGGTGACCGCCGCCGCCGGGGTAGATGCCCTGGAGATGGCGAACCGCTACGAAACCGGCGGGGTGGCAAGTTATGGTGAGCCGAACTTCGTGCAGCTGCTCCCGCCGCCGGACGGACGTTCGCGCGACGCCTTCGGACCGGGCGATGCGCGCCCGCCGCAGCCCGCCGCACCCGGCGGATCGGCATCTGCCGACGGTATCGGACCCCTGTTCGTGCCCAACGACACCTATGCGACCTGGAACTGGCACATCAACAATACCGAGCAGACGCCGCACGCTTCGTACGTCGGGCTGACCAGCGACGCCGATATCGACGGTTACGAAGCCTGGGACATCACCCAGGGGTCGAACACCGTCATCATCGCCGTCCTGGACGACGGCATGCAGCTCGCCCACCCCGATCTGAACGACAAGGTGGTCTTCCCGCGCGATGTCGCCGTCAGCCCGAACGACGATGACCCGTCGCCCACCGACACCGCCGAGCAGCGCGCCGAAGATGCGCACGGCACGCACGCCGCCGGCGTCGCCGCCGCCGAGACCAACAACGCTGCCGGCGCGATGGGCGTCTGCATCAACTGCAAGCTGATGCCGATTCGCATCGCCTACACCTCTGGCGGCAACTGGGTGGCGACCGATGCCAACATCGCCACCGGCATTGACTGGGCGCGCACCCATGGCGCGCACGTCCTGAGCAACAGCTGGGGTGGCGGTTCGCCTTCGACCAGCGTCACCAACGCCTTCAAGAACGCCGTGATGAATGGGCGCGGCGGCTTGGGGTCGGTGGTGGTCATCGCCGCCGCCAACACCTATCAGGCGACCGTCGCTTATCCCGGCAGGCTGTCCAACATGCTGGGCGGCATCGTCACCGTCGGGGCGAGCAACTGGTGTGACACCATCAAACAGCCGGACCCGCCCGGCGACTGCTCCGGCGAATACTGGTGGGGCAATAACTGGGGCACAGAGGTCGTCGTCACCGCGCCGGGACACTCCATCACCTCCCCCGACCTGCTGGGCACGGACGGCTATTCGGGCAGCGGCGGGCCGATCCCCAGCGATGACTACACCCAGTTCAACGGGACGAGCAGCGCCACGCCGCTGACCGCCGGCATCGCCGGGCTGCTGGTCTCGCAGAACCCCGGCTGGACCGCCGACCAGGTGCGCGACCGACTCGCCACCAGCACCGACCCGATCTACGCCGCCGGCTATGACATCGCCTCTGGGTGGGGGCGGGTGAACGCCCAGAAGGCGCTGAACAACACGACCACCAACAGCGGCACGCCCAACGATCACCTGAACAGCGCCCTGGTGATCAATACCGTACCCTTCACCACCACCCAGGCGGTCTCCGGCACGTTCATGGACCGCACCGATCCGCTGTTCGCCTGCCTGCCCGCCGACGAGATCGGCTCGAACAGCGTCTGGTTCAAGTTCGTCCCGCCGTACAGCATGACGGCGACCATCGACACCATCGGCAGCAGCTACGACACCGTGCTGGGGGTCTACAACACAGCGCTCAC
Organism: Anaerolineae bacterium; assembly: GCA_013360465.1. Lineage (GTDB taxonomy): Bacteria > Chloroflexota > Anaerolineae > Aggregatilineales > Phototrophicaceae > Flexifilum. The sequence continues at coordinate 25,975 of JABWBO010000064.1, forward strand.
CTCGCTGGCATGTAACGATCAGTTCAGCGGCAACCAGTCGCAGGTCTTGGTCGCGCTGACCGGCGGCACGACCTATTACATCCAGGTCGGCGACTGGACGTCGACCGGCGGAATGTATGGCACGATGGGCAACAGCAGCCTGACTCTGAACATCACCACCGTCACCCCCGCGCCCGGCCCCAACCTGAGCGGCACGGTGGTCTTCCAGGGACGCCCGGCAGCGCCCAACCCGCTGCTGTCGGTCCCGCTGCACGTCATCATCAAGCCGACGGGCGGCGGCGCAGCCGTTTTCGACGGCATGGTGGCGTCTAACAACAGCGGCGTCTTCAGCCTGAACGTGCCGGCGGGCAATTACAACGTCTGGGTCAAAGGCGCGCACACGCTGGCGAACATGAGTACGATCAACCTCGCCGGCAACGTGGCGCACAACTTCGGCACGCTGAAGGAGGGCGACGCCAACGACAACAACGTCGTCAACATCAGCGATTTCTCGCTGCTGGCGTCGGCGTTCGGCTCGTGGGTCGGACAGCCGGGGTATAACGCGGCTGCCGACTTCAACGGCGACAGCATAGTCAACATCAGCGACTTCTCGATACTGGCGTCGAATTTCGCGCAGAGCGGCGCGCCCGCGCCATGAGCGGCGGCATATCGACCATGATCTGATTCGGGTTTCACCATTACAATGAGGGCGGGGCGGCGCAGGATGCCGCACCCGCTCTTTTTTCAGGACGTGATGGTTGAGGAACCGGCTCATGGGTGTATGGATTTTACGGGCGCACGGCGCTGCCTGGATGATGCTGACGGCGCTGCTGCTCATCTCGATTTCGGCGTTCGGCGCGGCGGCGCAGACCCCCGAACTTTACTACTATGCGCTGGGCGAACCGGTTTCGCTCGCGCTATCTGCTCGCTACGTCGCGATCGGCGGCGCAGTCGCACCGGACGGCGGTCAGGCGCTTGCCCTGACCGCCGCGTTCACGGCGCTGGAAAGTGACGCGCTGCCCTTGCAGCCGGGCATACACGCCGGGATGAATTTCACGCTGCTGCCGCTCGCCGGCGGGACTTCGGAACGGGAGCGCGCCGCCCTGGTGGACGCGATGCGCGCGGCGGCGCTGCCCGTCGAGTGGGTCAATCCGGTCTTCGAGCGGGCGGGGTCGCTGCTGGTGCTGACCGACGAATTCCTGGCGACGTTTCCCGCCGGTACGCCCCGCACCGGCATTGACGCCCTGAACACCGCCAACGGGGTCGAAATCGCCCGGCAGATCGACGGCGGCGCGGCGGGCGATGTGTACCTGCTGCGCGTCACGGCGGGCACGGGCGTCGATGCGCTGACGATGGCGAACCGCTATCACACCGGCGGAGTCGCCCTGCACGCCGAGCCGAACTGGGCGATCCTCACCCAACCGCCGACGGTTGACGCCTTCGAGGCAATGCCCACCGAGACGGTCGGGGCGGCAGCCGCGCCGGGCGCGCAGTTCGTCGTCGAACCGCAGTACACGCCCAACGATACCTACTATGCCAACGGCTGGCATATGAACAACTATCAGCAGTTCGTCCAGTATCAGTCGTCGATGGTCTACGACGCCGACATCGACGCCAAGGAAGCCTGGGACACGCAGCGGGGGTCGGCATCGGTGATCATCGCCATCCTCGACGACGGCGTACAGACCAGCCACCCCGACCTGGACGACAAGATCGTCTTCCCCTACGACGCCATCGGCGGCGACACCGATCCACAGCCTTACGACGACGCCATCACCCGCGACTGGGACGCGCTCGGCACGCATCTGGCGGGCTTGGCGGCGGCGGAATCGGATAACAGCCAGGGCATCACCGGGGTGTGTCACGCCTGCAAGATCATGCCCATCCGCATCCACTACAGCTATTTCGACGGCGCGGACCGCCTGCTCTTCACCACCATCGAAGCCATCGTCGCCGGCATCAACTGGGCGGAAGACAACGGCGCGGCGGTGCTGAACAACAGTTGGATCGACCCCAACCCTTCGACGACGGTCGCCGATGCGCTGCGCAGCGCATCGGTCAATGGGCGCGGCGGGTTGGGGTCGGTGCTGGTTTTCGCGGCGGGCAACAGCTACCAGTTCCTCGTCTCCTGGCCCGGCAAGCTGGCGTCGGTCCTGCCCGGCGCGATCACCGTCGGCGCGAGTACCTGGTGCGACACCGTGAAGGTGGACAGCGTGAACACCCCGGAGAGCGACGACTGCACCACCGATCACGGTTGGGGCAACAACTGGGGGACGGAGATCGGCTTGTCCGCGCCGGGGCATTTCCTGCCCTCCACCGACCTGACCGGGACGGACGGCTACGTCAACGGCGACTACACCGGCAATATCGGCGGGACGAGCGTGGTAGCGCCGATTGTCGCCGGCGCTGCCGGGCTGGTCCTTTCCCAGAACCCCGGCTTCACCAATGATCAGGTGCGCGACCGCCTGCTGACCAGCACCGATCCGCTGCACACCGACGGCTACGATACGGCATCGGGCTGGGGGCGGCTGAACGTGCAGAAGGCGGTGACCAATACCATCACCAACGCCGGCACGCCCAATGATCACCTGGACAGCGCCGTCAGCATCACGACGCTGCCCTACAGCACGTCGCAGACCGTCGTCGGGGCATTCACCGACCGCACCGACCCGGCGCTGGCGTGCCTGACCAGCAGCCAGCTGGTTTCGAACACGGTCTGGTTCAAATTCACGCCGGCGTACACCATGACGGTCAACGCCTTCACCTTCGGCTACAACACCGTGATGGGCGTCTATGACCCCGCCATGACCTCGGTCGCCTGCAACAACGATGTCGCGCCGGGCGTCACCTGGTCGCAGTTCAACTTCACGGCGGTGGCGGGCACGACCTACAGCTTCCTGATCGGCGACCTGACCCCCGCCTCCAACCCCGACGGCTCCAGCCCGCCGGCGCAGCTGGTCTTCAGCCTGTCCACCACCACCCCGCCGCCGACGGGCAGCCTCAACGGATCGGTGCTGCTGGAAGGGCGTCCCGCGCCGCCGGACCCGGTGTGGAGTGTGCCGCTGCACGTCGTGGTCAAGCCGACCAGCGGCGGCGCGGCGGCGTTCGACGGGACGATCACCACCGGCTTGAGCGGCGAATTCATTGTCAGCAATCTGGCGGTGGGCGAATATGACATCTGGGCGAAGGGCGCGCACACCCTGTCGAACAGGGTCACGGCGGCGATCAGCGGCGAGACGCCGGTCAGCGTCGGCACGCTGAAAGAAGGCGACGCCAACGACGACAACACGGTCGGTATCGGCGACTTCTCGATCCTGGCGGCGGCATTCGGTTCGACGGAGGGCGGAGCGAATTACGACGCCCGCGCCGACTTCAACGCCGATGGGGCGGTGAACATCGCCGACTTTTCGCTGCTGGCGGCGAATTTCGGTCAGTCGGGCGTGGCGCAGCCCTAGAGCGCCTCTGAGGTATCTAAGAGCGTGTCTGCAAAGCCGGTTTTCACACAACCTCACCCCGGAAACCTGACGGTTTCCTGCCCCTCTGCAATTGGAGAGGGGCGGTTGAGCGCAGCGAAACGGGGTGAGGTGAGCAGTTTGCAAACAGTCTCTAAGGCTTTTCCAGACAAAAGACGCGCCAGCGGTTGCAGGGGCGAACCCACGTGTTCGCCCGTGAACGGCGGGCGGAGACACAGCTCCGCCCCTACAACTGCTCGATTATTTTCTTGGAACAGCCTAACGCGGCGAAACGGGGTGAGGTCAGGCTGCCCGTGAGTCACTGAATTTGAACGCGCTTCTTCGCTACTTCTGGAGCGTCAGTTTGAAGTGATTCGCCGCCGCCCACGCCGACTTGGTGACGTTCGGCTCCTGGTCGTAGAAATCGAACTGAATGCCCGGCATCCAGTAGATTTCCTTCGGCGCGGTCAGGCGGGCATAGAACTTGCGCGCGCCTTCGGGGATCGCCGCGTTTTCGCCGTGAATGATCAGCGTGGGGACGCGCACGTCGTCCGCCGCGACCGTGCCATCAAATTCCAGCCAGGGACGCCATGACATGATGTTGAACTGGTTGGGCCACTGCGGAACCGCGCCCCGGTTGGAGTTGAGATAGTAGTCGATGAATTCCGCCGGGAAGTTCATCCCCGCGCGGGCGTCGGTCGGGCTGGCGGCAGGGACATATTCCTCTTCGCCCGTCGTCTCGTATTTCTCCTTTGCCGTATCCGCCAAACTGATGCGCCAGGCGACGCCTTCCGCCCCGCCGTAGACCGAGCGCATGATCTCGATGTCGTGCAGCCAGGGGGCGAGCAGGGTCAGCGACTTGATGCGCGCGTCGCGCCCCGCCGCATACGCCATGTAGCCGGAGCTGGCGCACACGCCCAGCCCGCCGACGCGCTCCGAATCGACGAAAGGGAGCGTCTGCGCGAAGGTCACGGCGTTGAGGATGTCCTGAATCTTGTCCGGCGGGTATTCGTACTGGCGCGGCGCGCCGCCGCTTTCGCCCCAGTGCCGGAAGTCGAAGGTGAGCGCGGGAATCCCTTCGGCAGCCATGCGGCTGGCGTAGAGGTTCGCCATCTGTTCCTTGACCGTCGTCCAGGACCCGGTGACGAGGACGATGGGATAGCGGCGCGTGGGGTCGAAATCGGTGGGCAGAAAAAGGCTGCCTTTGAGCGTGACGCCCTCGCTTTCGAACGTCACCTCATTCTTGCCACTCGTCCACTGCATGATGGCTGCCTCCTGGCTGTCTATGATGACATCGGTATCGTTGAATCAGGGTGTTGGAGCGCCCGGGGTGGGCAGCAGAGGATACTAGGCTATCTTACCCGCCTTTTCAACGGTCGAGTCGCCGGGCCTAGCGCGCGTGAATCTCTATCAAGATTTCACTTGCGAAGCTGCCGATCCTTTCACCGCCTCCAATGAAAACCATCGCTGTTTGCGTTACAATGAGTCTTCAGCTCGTCATCTTCACAACCGAACCGAGAGCATGATGGGGGGGACGAACCGCGATGTTCAATGATCTGCTTCGCCAGCTTCAGGATTTTGACCCGCACGCGCGCCGCGCGGCGATCATTGCGCTGGGCAAGACCAAAAACCCCGAAGCGCTTCGCCCGCTGGCGGATGTCGTCCTCAAAGACCCCGATCCTGAGCTGCGCGAGCTGGCGCGCAAAGCCGGCATCTACATCCAGCGCGAGAACAGTTCCAAGGTCGAGGAGTCAATCCGCCCCCGGCGGCGCAGCGCTCAGCCGGAGCCTGCCCCTCAGCCGCGGGGTCCGCGCCCCCGCGCCGCCGTCTTCCTGGAACCGGAGGTCGAGGACCCTGGCAGCACTGAGCTGGACCTCAAGGAGCCGCAGGAACCCGGCAGGGGACCGGTGCGCGGTAAGAAGTACAACGTGCCGCCGGAAAACCGCCAGCGCGCCCGCGCCTACACCGAAAATGCCCTGTCCGACCATCTGGATGGCAAGGCGGCGCGCGCCATGAAGAATCTGACCGAGGCGCTCAGCCTCGACCCCAACCTGGTCAACGACGATTACTACACCAACATCGCCGCCAACATCACCGGGCTGCCCGCCGATCAGGCGGTGCAGCAGATCGTCGACAAATCCTCGCGCGACCGCTTCATCGGCGAAGCGTCGCGGGCGGAGAAGCAGAAGAAAGTGGACGATCACCTGAACGTCGTCCGCAAGACCACCTCGACCGATTTCGCCTTCGAGATGTTCATCTTCAGCGTCATCATGGTCGTCGGACCGATCATCGCGCTGGTGATCTTCCTTCAGGGCATCAACGGCTTCCTCAACACGGTCGTCCAGTCGGCGGCGACCCGCCCGGTCGAACTGGACCCCGCCATCTACGAGTTCCAGACGCAGCTCGCCGGCGTCTCGGTGCTGGCGCTGATCCCGGTCGGCGTCGCCGCGCTGGTCGGTTCGCTGATCAGCCTGGGCATCCAGATGGGGCTGGTCCATCTGATCGCCACCCGCCTGCTGCGCGGCGTCGGCACGTTCCAGCACCTGCTGACCACCGTCCTGAGCTTCTACAACCGCCTGCTGCCCGTGCTTTTCCTGGTCCTCGCCCTCACGCTGGTCGTCACCTTTTTCTCGCAGTTTTCGATTGTCACCCTGTGCCCGGCGCTGGTGCTGGTCGGCTTGTCGCTGTACATCCTGGGCAAGACTTCCGGCAAGGTCGGCGAAGCCTACGGGTTTGGCGGGGGCATGGGCTGTCTGGCGGTGACCGGCAGCACCCTGGTATTGATGATCCTCAACGGCGTCGCCAGCTATCTGGTGCTTCAGGCGATGGGCGTCGTCCTGCAGGACCTGCTGTCGCTGCCCAGTCTGCTGCCGCTGCCCGGCTGACCTGAAACAGCGCATGAACACCTTCGTTGGGCGGGCGAGCCGGCGGTTCGTCCCTAGGGAAGATGGAATGCGGGCGGCAGCCCGCCCAACCGCCCGCACGCCTGCTGGATCATGAACGGAGCCGCCTTGTCCACGCTTTCTACCCTGATCAAAGCCGCCGCGCTCGCCTCCGCAGGGGCGGCGGGCGCGCTGATCTACGCGCATCGCGCCGCCGACCGCCTGACGGTCACGCCGAAGAGCTTTCTGCATTCCGCCGTGCCGCGCGCCTTTCACGGCTACAGGATCGCCCAGTTCAGCGATATTCACATCGACGAGACGCGCCGCTCGGTCGAACGACTGCATCGCGCCGTCGACGCCATCAACGCCGCCGCGCCGGATTTGATCGTCTGCACCGGCGATTTTGTGACTCAGCGCTTTCGCCTGCATCCTCACGATCTGACCGAGGCGCTGCGCCGGCTGCGCGCCCCGGACGGCGTGCTGGCGATCCTCGGCAACCACGATCACCGCTACAACCGGCTGATCACGCAGCGGGCGCTGGCGGAAGTCGGCATCACCGAACTGGAAAACGCCTTCACCACGCTGCGGCGCGGTGCAGACGCCCTGCACATCGCCGGGGTGGACAGCATGGTGCGCCAGCGCGCCCGCCTGGACGCCGTGCTGGCGGCGCTGCCTGCCGACGGCATGGCGATCCTGCTGGCGCACGAGCCGGATTACGCCGACATCGCCGCCGCTTCCGGGCGCTTCACCCTTCAGCTTTCCGGGCATACGCACGGCGGGCAGATCAACCTGCCCCTGGCGAGGCAACTGGGGCTGCCGGTCTATGGGCGGCGCTATATCGGCGGTTTCTACAACGTGCGCGGTATGTGGCTGTACGTCAACCGAGGGATCGGCACCAGCGGCGTGCCGCTGCGGCTGCGCGCCCGCCCGGAGATCACGATCTTCACATTGGGATATATGAACCTTTTGCAGGAGCAGAAAACATGACCTTGACCACATCGACCCTTCGCGCCGCCGACGGCACACAGCTGCACGTCGCCCATCAGCTTCCCCAGAGCGCGCCCAAAGCCGTCGTCCTGCTGGTGCATGGCTATGCCGAACATTCCGGGCGCTACCAGCACGTCATCGACGCGCTCAGCGGCGCGGGCTACGCCGTCTACACGCTGGATCACCGGGCGCACGGCAGAAGCCAAGGCGTGCGCGCCTACGTCGAGTCCATCCACCAGGTCGCCGCCGATCTTTATCTGTACTTCCAGGAGATCAAAGCCGCCCACCCCGGCAAGAAATGCTTCGTCTATGGGCACAGCATGGGCGCGCTGATCAGCCTGGTCTTCGCCATCGAACATCAGCGCGAGATCGACGGCTTGATCACCAGCGGCGCGCCCGTCCTGGCGGATGCCAACGTCGCGCCGGCGATGGTGACGCTGGGTAAAATCCTGCACCGCATCGCCCCGAAACTGGCGCTGCTGCCCTTCGGCGATGAAGGCGTCCTCTCGCGCGATCCGCAGGTGGACATCGCCGTGAACGCCGACCCGCTGCACTACACGGGCAGTATGCGCGTCGGCACCGGCATGGCGATCAACTCGGCGGCGGTGTGGGCGCGCGACCGCCTGGAAGAGCTGCGCCTGCCGCTGCTGGCGTTTCACGGCGCGGCGGACCCGCTGGTGACGCCGAAGGGCAGCGAGATGCTCCACGCCCGCGCCCGCTCCGCCGACAAGACGCTCACCCTCTACCCGGACATGCGGCACGAGCCGCATAACGAGATCGGCAAAGAGCAGGTGATCGCCGACGTGATCGCCTGGCTGAACCGGCACGTGTGACATGTCGATCCTGCGATTCAACTGCTTCCATCATCGCTTCAGTCATCGAAGGGGATGCTCATGACGCCGAATGCATCGCTTGAAGGATTTCGCCATCAGATCGCTGTCCCGGTGCGCTGGGGGGACCTGGACGCGCTGGGGCACGTCAACAACGCCACTTATCTGACCTATCTGGAGCAGGCGCGCATCACCTACTTTCGTGATCTCGGCTTGTGGGACGCCGCGCCGGGCAAGATCGGACCGATCATGGCGCGCTGCGAGATCGACTACCGCGCCCCGCTGCGCGCCGAGGATCAGGTCGTCGTCTTCACCCGCTGCGCCCGCCTGGGCACGCGCAGTTTCGACACCGAACAGGTGATCGCCCGGCTCAAAGGGGACGAGCTGGAGATCGCCGCGCAGTCGCGCATCGTCGTCGTGGTCTACGACTACGCCGGCGGCAAATCCGCCCCCATGCCGGAACTGTGGCGCGAAAAACTGCGCGGCTACGAGATCGTCCCGCCTAAGGAATAACCGCGCCCCTGTCCCGCGCGCGGCAGGGGATATGCCTCCCCTTCTCCCGCACGAACCGCGAGAAGGGGGGCGAAGGATGAGGGAGCGCGGCTCAGCTTCCCAGCCCACCCAAGCCGGCGGGCGTCGGGGTGGGCATCGCACCCAAGCTCCCCAAGCCGCCGCCGGCAGGCGCCTCCGCTTCGGCGGGGACGCGCACCGAGGATGACGTGGCGAACATATCGGTCGCCAGGACGGGCGTCCAGAGGTTGGGCGTGCCGGTGGCGGTGACGTAGGCGATCTGATCGCCAAACGCCATCAGCGCCAGATACCCCTGCTCGGTCCCCTTGATCAGCGCGTAATGCCCCACCAGCGCCGGATCGGTGAAGGGCTGCGCCGCCGCTTCGATGGTATAGCCCTGTCCCTGAAGCCGGCGGCGGCGCGCGACACCCACCCCTCAGGCAGGCGCGCCGAGATCTGCCCGTCCAGCGAGCGGGCAACCTGGGTCAGCGCGGGAGTCTGGCTTTGGACGGGGCGGACGAGCAGCAGCAGGGCGATCAGCAGGACGAGGATGATCCAGAAGGTCAAACGATACGGATTGTCACGAGTGAACATAGGATGCTCCTTGCCGACAAATCCATTCAACTGTACCTGTCATTGTAAATCTTTTTCGTAATTTGTGCTTGATTTCACAAGCGGCGTCATTCGCGCGAGCGGCGGTTGGCGCGTATAATCGCCGTCATGAACAATGACACCCCTTTTCCCGATGACCTGACGCTTGCCAGCCGCGACCGGCTCGCCCAGACGCCCGCGCCGCCGGACGTGATCCCCTGGGCGCTGCTCGGCTATTTCGAGGGCGAGCTGGACCTGATCCAGGACCTGGCGGGGCGCTATCCGCAGATGGCGATCATGTCGCTGTTCAGCGCCCGCGTCGTCGGCACGCGCGCCCCGCGCGGAATCGCCACCATCGCCACCCAGGACGGCGCGGCGAGCCTGATCGTCGAGGTGGACGCCCCTTCACAGGCGGTGCAGTTCACCTTCATCGTCGGATCGCTGGTCGGGGTGCGCTTTCGCCCCGGCGCGCTGTCGCCGCTGGACCGGGCGGCGTGGCTGGAGCCGATGCGGCGCGAACAGGGGGAGGTGGCGTTTCTGTGGAACGCCCACCGCTGGTCACAGGATTACCTGATCGGCGCGGTGACCAGGACCTCGGCGCATCTCTTCGCCTTTTCCCCCAGTGGGGTGCAAGCCGCCGCCCGGCTGACCCCGGAGGTCAACCGCAAGCTGACGGAGTGGCTGGCGGGCTACTGGCGCTGAATCGGGTGCGCCGCCACCCCGTCCTGAGCCGTAGGGACGCGCATTGGCGCGTCCGCCGACCGGGTTCCTGGGCAGGGTGCATTTCAATATTTTGGGTACTTCAACGGACGATGCAGGCATCGTCCCTACGGAGGCACATTTTGGGACAACGCGGGCGTTGTCCGCCCGTATCCCCAATAATCTGAAATGTACCCTACTACCGCCTAATGATAGAACAAATCGATGGAATCCCCCTATGCGCATCGTGTTTTCGGCGCTTTTGCGCGATAATCTGCCCCTATCCGAACACAGAGGCGGCAGACACCCTTCATGAACCGACTGGCGAACGAGACCAGCCCCTATCTGCTTCAACATGCCGGTAACCCGGTGGACTGGTATCCTTGGGGCGATGAAGCCTTCGAACGGGCGCGCCGCGAAAACAAGCCGATCCTGCTCAGCGTTGGCTACAGCGCCTGTCACTGGTGTCACGTCATGGCGCACGAGAGCTTCGAGGATGATGCCACCGCCGAACTCATGAACGGTCTCTACATCAACATCAAGGTGGACCGCGAAGAGCGCCCGGACGTGGACGACATCTACATGAACGCGGTGCAGCAGTTCAGCGGCGGGCACGGCGGCTGGCCCATGACCGTCTTCCTGCTGCCGGATGGTCGCCCGTTCTACGGCGGCACCTACTACCCGCTTCAGCCGCGCTACGGTATGCCGTCCTTTCAGCAGGTACTCGCCGGCGTCTATGACGCCTACCGCAACCGGCGCGATCAGGTCGAAGGGGCGGCGGCGCAGGTGACCGGGCTGCTTCAGCGCGACCGCCTGGGCATCGGCGGGACGCCGAGCGATCTGACGGCGGACCTGCTGGACGCCGCCTACGCCAGGATGCGCGAGAACTTCGACCCGCGCAGCGGCGGCTTCGGCGGCGCGCCCAAGTTCCCCAACCCGATGAACCTGGAATTTCTGCTGCGGACGGCGGCGCGGGCGGGGTCGCAGGAAGCGCTCGACCACGCCATGCTGACGCTCGTCAGCATGGCGCGCGGCGGCATCTACGATCAGCTCGGCGGCGGGTTCCACCGCTACAGCGTCGATGCCGTCTGGCTCGTGCCGCACTTCGAGAAGATGCTCTACGACAACGCCCAGCTCAGCCGCGTCTACCTGCACGCCTTCCAGCAGACGGGCGATCCGTCCTTCAGGACCATCGCCTGCGAGATCTACGACTACGTGCTGCGCGAGATGACCGCCCCGGAAGGCGGCTTCTACAGCACCACCGACGCCGACAGCGAAGGCGAGGAGGGCAAGTTCTTCGTCTGGAGCCAGGCGGAACTGCAAGCGCTGCTGGGCGACTCGCCTACGGGCGACGATGCCGCCATCGCGGTCGAATACTGGGGCGTGACCCCGCGCGGCAACTTCGAGGGGCATAGCATCCTCTTCGTGCCCAACGACGACGCCGTCGCCGCCGAACGGCTGAACCTGAGCGTCGAGGATCTGCGGGCGCGGCTGGCGGCGATCAAGGATAAGCTGTTCGCCGCGCGCACCCAGCGCGTGCCGCCCGGTCTGGATGACAAGGTGCTGACCGCCTGGAACGGCATGATGCTCGCCAGCCTCGCCGAAGCCGCCCGCGTCCTGGACCGCGACGACTACCGGGCGGCGGCGCTGCGCTGCGCCGAATTCTTCGACCGGGCGATGCGCGGGGACGGCAGTGCGCTGCGCCGCACCTACAAGGATGGACAGGCACGCATCGAAGGCTTCCTGGAAGACTATGCCGGCTGGATCGACGGGCTGCTGGAGCTGTACCAGACGACCTTCGACCGGCGCTGGTTCGCCTGGGCGCGGGCGCTGGCGGATCACGCGCTGGCGGTCTTCCGCGCCGAAGACGGCGGCTTTTATGACGTCGGCGCGGGGCACGAGCAGCTGATCGCCCGTCCGCGTTCGCTGCAAGACAACGCCACCCCGTCGGGCGCGTCGATGTTCGCCCGCTGCCTGATCCGCCTCAACGCCTATACCGGCGTCGATGCCTATGCCGAAGCGGCGCAGCGCACCCTGGCGCTGCTGACGGCGGCGCTGCGCGAATATCCACAGGCGTTCGGCGAAGCGCTCAACGCCGTCGATATGCTGGTCGGCGGGCTGGCGGAAGTGGCGGTGATCGGCGCGCCGGACGCCGCGCGGGCGCTGCTCGACGCGGCGCGCAAACCGTATCGCCCCAACCTGATCACGGCGCTGGCGGCGGCGGATGTGGACGGCGACGACAATCTGATCCCCCTGCTCAGCCATCGCACTGCGCGTGCGGGACAGCCGACGGTCTACGTCTGCCGCCATTTCGCCTGTCAGATGCCGGTCACGACGCCGGAGGCGCTGGCGGCGCTGCTGTAGGGGCGTGTTTCGCAGTATGCGAGTCCAGGAGGGACGGTCGATGGCTGAAACCGAATACGGCGAGACGAACCGGGTGCGGCGCGGGTCTTCATTCATGCGGGCATTGCCGACTCGTCGATGTGGGACCCGCAGATCGAGGTCTTTCAGGTGTTCAACCAGATTCTCGGCGAATTCCTGGAAAGCCTGCCCGCTGGCGGGGATGAGTGAGTGAGATATTCGTATGACGCCGATGGATCATGAAACGCCGCAGGGGGCGTTCCGCCGCGTGCTGCTGACCGTCGTCGATCAGGCGTACGGCGCGGCGGGCTATGCGCTCGACGAACGCCCGACGCAGTGGGCGGGCGGACTGTTCCGCTTCCTCAAGCCGCTGACGGCGGGCGCGTTCGCCGGCATGTTCGGCGTGATCGAGTACCAGCACCTCTACTACCCGGAAGACGGCTTCGGGCGCTTCCGCATCACCCTGGCGCGCACGGCGCAGCCCGGTCAGGCGGTCCCGCCGGGGCAGCAGCCGACCCGCCGCCTGCTGAGCGTCCTGGTCGGCGGCGACTTCGGGGTGCGCCTCCTGCCTGAACTGGAATACTGGTGGAGCTATGCCGGCGTGCCGGAGATGGGCGAAGCGCTGGCGGAATCGGGCAGGCTGGCGGTCGGCTATGGCATCCCCTGGCTCGCCGGCGACCTGCTGCCGCCCGGCGGAGGCAGCAGGTGACAAAACGTGAAAAACTCAGGAACAAGCTGCGGAGTAACCCCAGCGCTGCAACGATGCATGATGTCGAGACGATGCTGGGGCATTTCGGCTTTTCTCTGGTACGGATACGCGGCAGTCATCATGTCTTCGAGTATGATGATGGCGAACGAACGATGCAGATTATAGTTCCAATGCATGGACGCAAAGTGAAAAGTGCGTATGTGAAGCGTGTCATAGAACTCATCGATGGGCTATTCCCCGAGTCTTCAGAGGATTCAGGAGTAGGTCAGGAGTAGTTGATGAAGAAATCTCTCGCCTATTATCTGTCGCTGCCCTACGCCATTGAAATCATCCCGGACGACGGCGCTTGGTTCGCGCAGATCAAAGAACTTGAAGGCTGTATGACCGAGGTAGACACCTGGGAGGAAATCCTCCCTGCCATTGAGGAAGCTAAGCGCCTGTGGCTTGAAGTCGCGCTCGAAAAGCAGCGTCCGATTCCTGAACCCGTAGGCGCGATAGGTTGATCTTCCGTTGTCCTCCCTGATGCCGCGCAAGCGGATGGTCCACGCGCACGGGCGCAAGATGGTGATCGCGCAGGGGCTGCGTGAAAGCGCCGAACACGTCATCATGACGCGCGTCCTCGACGCCGAGGGCAGCGTGGCGCTCACCGTCGAGGACGTGGAGCGCGTGCGGGTGTAGCGGTTAGTTGAGCGCCTGGTGGTTCCCGTGCAAGCGGCGCAGCGCGACCGGAAAAGATCGCCGGGTCGGGATGCTTTAGGATACCCCGGATTGGTGAAGTTGGACAAATGGGGGGCGAACCGTCATCTCACCCCTCCACGGGCCACAATTCCCGCACCGGCACGGAGAAGCCCGGCAGCACCGCGCCGCCGGTCAGGGTGTCGTTCACCGTCAGCAGATGGCGATCCGTCGGCGTCAGCACCTCGATGATCTGCCGCGTCGAATAGAGGATCCAGACCATGTGCGATCCGCCGCGCAGATAGAGATGCGCCTTGTCCGCCATAAAACGGTCGCTCTGCCCCTCCGACTGCGCCTCGACCGCCAGATCGGGCATGTAGGGCGCTGCGCACCAGCGGACCGCGCCCGTTGGCGACGAACGAGCGATCGGGGATCAGGTCGTTTTCGGGGTCATGGGGCAGCCGGTAGCGCGCCTTGATCAGCGCATAGCCGATAGGATGCTCGCGCAGGAACACGAAGAGGAATCCGCTGAGCATGTGGATGAAGTAGGCATGAAGCTGCGAAGGCATTGTCTCGACAACCGCCTGTTACTTCACGCCGATGGCGCCCCTTCCAGAAGGGTCTGCCCGACGGTCGTCAGCGCGTGGAAGGTCATCTGCGGAAAGCGCTCGGAGAGTTCGCCCGCATAGGCGTTCACGTCGATGAAGGGCAGATGAAACAGGTTGCGCCAGGGGCGGTGCGCTTCGTAGATGTAGACCTGCCGGGGATCGAGGATCTTTACCCAGTGGGGAATCGTCTCGGCGTCGTCCGGCTCGACCGCGAACAAGAGCATATCCGCCGGCAGGGTCTTGGCGATCTGCCGGACCTCCGCAGCGTCGGTCAGCCGATGTACCCCTTCGGAGTAATTCAGCACCGTCTTGCCGTCCGGGTAGGTGATGTGAAAACCGAGCTGCGGCGCGTTCGCCGGCAGGCTCAGCCCCATGGTGCCGATGCGCACCAGATCGACCGGGTGCAGGACGAGCTGGGCGATATATTCAGCCTTGGGGAGCAGCCCCGGCGGCAGCAGCGGCATATGCACCCAGGTGAACGCCGTCACCGTGATGCCGGCGATGGAAAGGCTTCCGCCATGCTCGATGGGATGGAGGTTCGCCTCGGCAAGGATGTGATGCCGGTTGATGTGCCGGATGACCTGGGCAGAGGAGACCAGGTGGATGTTCGGCAGGTATGGGCGAACCTCTGCCGTTTCCAGGAAGTCGCGCAGCGACCCGGCATGTTCGGGATGCCCGTGCGTCAGGCACAGGACGATGATCGGTTCCTGTGCGACCACATCCCAGGACACCCCGTCGCCGAACAGGTCGAAGCCGATCAGCGTGCCGCTGTGCCGCAGGGTGATTCCCGACCAGCCGAGATAACGTATTTCCACGACGCGCCTCCTAAGGAAGTACTCTGTCGGCTTCGGCGGGATGGAGCGCCTGCACTTGCGGGACAGGCACACGGGTCTTCTCGTGCGCCCGCCGCATCATCAACGCGACTCGGAGCGCGCCGAGGATCAGCTTGAAGATGTGCGGTTTCAGGGCGTAGCGGGGGCGGTACAGGCGCAGCCGCCGAATCGCCCGCCAGACCACGCGCCAGTAGTACTTCCGCAGCAGGCGGTACAGCTCTTCCTGGGGGAGCGTCGTCGGGACGATGAAGTGCGCCAGATCGTAGACCTCGCGGTGATCGGTCAGGAGGTTGCCCTGCTGCTCGCGATACAGGTCGGTTCCGGGAAGCGGCGTGAGCGGCGTCAGCTCGCTCAGGACGATGGCGGGGCGCGCTTCGACGTATTTATCGATGCGCTCGAAATCCTTCTCGGTGAAGTCGGGCAGGACGACGAACCCGGCGCTGACCCCCACTCCACAGCGGTGCAGAATTTCCAGCGCCCGCTCGTTGATCTCGACGTTAGAGCGCTTGTTGAGCGAACTCATGTCGCTGTCGTCCACCGCTTCCAAGCCGGTCATGACGATCTCGACGCCCAACCGCGCCCACTTCTCGAACAGTTCCGGGTTCTGCACCACGCAGTCCGCCCGGCTGTACACGAAATAGTGCTTGCGGATGCCGCGCTCGCGGATCAGGTCGTGCAGCTTCTCCATCCGGCGCACGTCGATGAAGGAGTGATCATCGCAGAACAGCACGAACTCTTCGCGAATGCTGCTCAAATCTTCGACGATCAGCTCCGGAGAACGGGCGATGAAATGCCGCCCGCTGAACTTCTGACACGAGCAGAAGTTGCACGGGAAGGTGCATCCCATCGAGGTCTGAATGGAGGCGACGGGCGATTCAAACAGGTAGTAGTATCTCGAACGATAGGCGGCAGTCAGTGATCGATTGGGGAAAGGTTGATGATCGAGTGAGCGGGGGAGGGGACGTAACTGAGTGAGACTGAGGGCGCCATTTACGGGCAGCGCCAGCCCTGCAATATCGGCGAAGCTTCGCTGCTGCCGCCGTCGTTCGACAATTTCCTGAAATGCCGGGACCCCTTCGCCCAGGACGATGGCGTCGATGTAAGGGGCGTTGAAATCCTGGGGGCACAAGGTCGCGTGGTGTCCGCCAATGACGGTGAGGACATTCGGGTTGAAGTCCTTCGCTGTCTTCATCACCTGGTGCGCCGTATAGGTCTGCACGATCTGGCTGCTCGCCCCGACGATGTCCGGCTGAAAACGCTCCAGCGTCCCGGCAAGGTCGGTGTCCAGCTCCATATCCAGCAGCTCTACCTGATGATCTGGGACGGCTGCGCCGATGATCTCCAGACCGAGCGGCTCCACCTTCGAAAGGTGTTTTAACCCCATCGTCAATTCGCCGCTCGGCGGATTGACCAGCAGGATTTTCATGACAGTTTCCTCTGCATTTCTTGTGCAGCCCCCAGTGAGACGAGCCAAAACCGGGTATATTGACATACCCCCATCACTTTCATGGTAGCGGGCATTGGGGCGGCAGAATGTGACCCACGTCACATGCCGTTGCAGATGTGGATCAGCAGAGAGAAGGCGCGCCCTCTCTCTGCTGATGGTCAGACGCCGATCATGGCTGCTCAGCGCGGCGCGGCATGTTTCGCCAGTGGCAGAGCGTGCATCGCATCCACATCGATGCGGCGCTGATGCGAACCGGCAGGACCCTTCCCGCCGCCGTCGAAGACGCCCCGTTTCAGATCACCCATGAAGCGCTGAGCAGCGTCGCCCGACACGCTCAGGCGTCGCTGGTGGAGGGGCAGCAGCGCCTTGTTCTGAGCGTCAGCGACAACGGGCGCGGCTTTGACGCGACCTTGCCGCCGCGAATCGCCCATTTCGGGCTGATGAGTATGCGCGAACGCGCTCAGATGTTGGGCGGCGACGTGAAGATCGAGAGCGAAATCGGCAGGGGGACGACGCTTCAGATCACGCTGCCGTTGGACGCCCTCACCCCCCGCGAACGTGAGGTCTTCGATCTGCTGGCGCATGGCGTCAGCAGCCCACAAATCGCCAAGAAACTCGTCGTCAGCGAGGCGACGGTGCGGACGCACATCACCAGCGTGCTGGACAAACTGCGGCTGCGCGACCGCACCCAGGTGATGGTCTATGCCCTGAAACGGGGCATCGTGCGCCCCCAGGACTTGCCCTGACCTACCGGGATCATCCGCTGAATTGGGCGACCAAGGTCTGCGCCGTCGAAGCCAGCGCCGCGCGTCCGTCCCCTTCGAACGCCGGGATCGCCGCGCCGGCGTCCGCCAGCCCGTGCAGCACTTCGCCGAGTTCCAGATAGTTGTCCGGCGTCATCGTCTCCACCGCCAGCACGACCGACGCCAGCCGCGCCGCCGGTTCGGTCTGTCCTTCAGCGAGGAAGCGCCGGGCAAAGCCGAGCAGCGCCAGCGTGGCAGCGGGGATCGAGCGGGTCGGGTTGACCGTCGCCAGCAGGCGGACCAGCATCCTCAGCGCTTCGTCGCCGTCGCCCTGGTCGATCAGGACATGCGCCAGGTTCGCCAGTGTCCGGTTCATCCCCGCCTGATTCCCGATCTGCCGGTACAGCTCCAGGCTTTGCTCGAAGTAGGCGCGCGATCCATTCGTGTCGCCGAGCGCGCGGCAGAGCTTGCCCAGGCTGCTCAGGCTGGCAGCCATGCCGCGCTGATCGCCGATTTCGCGGTACATGTCCAGCCCACGCTGATGCGCGGCGCGGGCAGCGTCGAAGTCGCGTTTGACCTGATACAGCCCGCCGATGTTGTTGTACACCATCGCGATGCCACGAAAGTTTTCCAGCGCCACGTTGATGGCATAGCATTCCTCGTAGAGCTGCAATGCCTGATCGATCCTGCCCTGGTGCAGTTCGATATTGCCCAGGTTGTTGAGCAGGGCGGCGATCTGCCGCTGGCTGCCCAGGCTGCGAAACAGCGCCAGGCTTTCGCGATGATGAACTTCCGCTTCCGCCAGGTGCCCCATGCCGAAGTAGGTATTGCCCAACATGTTGAGCAGCTCGGCGGTGTTCAGGGTATCCCCGGCGCGCTGCGCTGCGCGCAGCCCCTCTTCGGCGTGCTTCAGTGCGGCTGTCTCATCGCCGAGCCGCCAGGCGGTTCGCGCTTTCAGCCGCGCCAGGATCGCGGCGGACGCTTCGTTTCTGCTCAGCAGTGGGGCGACGCGCTCGATGAGGCGCTGCATACGCTGATATTCCGCCGTGATGTCCAGCATACGCTCGGCAGTGCGTTCCAGATAGCGCACGGTGTTTTTGATATCCCCTGCCTGATGCCAGTGGACGAGCAGCATCTCGCTGTAGTCCTCATCGCCGGAGTGGGCGGCTTCCAGGGCGGCGGCGACCTGCCCGTGCAGCGCGCTCAACTGATCTGTCGGGATGTCCCGGATGACCGCCTCGCGCAGTTGATCGTGAGAGAATCGCCACTGCTCATCGCGAAAGACCAGCACGGCGGCGTCTTCGCACTGAAACAGCCAGTCGTTGACCCGCGCCGCCCCAAAGTATTCGCCCAGCAGCGCCCGGTCGATGATCCTGCCGGCGACCGCCGCAAAACGGGTCAGGGCGTGATTCTCGGCGGGCACGCGGGCGATGCGCTGCTGAAGGATGCGCTCCATACCGCCGGTCAGCACGCGCGCCGGCAGCGGCTGCTGCCCGATCTGGCTGAGATCGCCGGCAGCTTCGGCGAGCGCCCGCACCACCTCGACGACGAAGAAGGTGTTGCCCTCCGTCTCCTGGCGGATCAGCGGACCGATGCGGTCCATCGGCGCGCCGCTGCCGATCATCGACTGAACCAGCGCCGCCAGCGCGTCATCGTCCAGGCGCTCCAGCTTCATCTGCATCATCGGCGCGAGCATCGCCGGCAGGTCGCGCCCGGCATCGTCGCGATAGGTGGCGATCACCAGGAGATGGCGCTGTTCCGACGCCCGATTCAACAGGCGGCGCAGCGGCAGCAGGCTTTGGCGCGCCCAGTGCAGGTCTTCCAGGATGAGCAGGATGGGAAACTCTGCCCGCTGGATCAGGGCGACGATGACGTTCACCAGACGGCGCTGCTCCGCCTCGTCGCTCGGCGCAGCCCCGCCGGGGACACTCCGCCCGATCAGCACAGCGATATCGGGGACCAGATAGCGCAGCACCGACGCCTGGGCGTTATCGACCGGGACCGAAAGCAGCAGGCGGCGGACAATCGGACGCCACACCTCGAACGGTGTGCCGCCGGCGCTGCCGATATCGCCGCGCAGCGCCGTCATGCCGCTGACGAGCGCCTGAGCGGCGGCTTCATCGACCAGACGCGATTTGCCGACGCCCGATTCTCCGCCGATCAGGATGAAGCGCGCCGCGCCCGCCGTCGCTTCGCCGATGGCGCGGGTGATCACCGCCATCTCGGCGTCTCGTCCGACGAACGCCGCCCCCTGCAGGAAGCTTTCGCGCTGCACGGCATCCTGCTGATCGGGCAGCCCGGCGACAAGGCGGATGGCGCGGATAGCTTCATCCGCCGTCGCGTAGCGGTCTTCGGGTTGTTTCAGCAGCAGCCGCTGGATGACCAGTTGAAGCGGATGATCAGCCAGGGGGGCGATGTCGGGCGCGCGGCGCAGGATGCCTACGATGTCGAACGGGTTGAAGGGCAGCCTGCCCGTCGCCAGTTCGTACGCCATGACGCCGATGCTGTACAGATCGGACTGCGGGGTCGCCTCGGCTTTGCTCAGCACCTCAGGAGCCATATAGCCCATCGTGCCGACGCGTCCGCCCGTGCGGGTGACGGCGGCGCTGAGTCCGAAATCCAGCACTTTGACCGCGCCATCGCGCGAGACCAGGACGTTGGCGGGCTTCAGATCGCGATGCACGACGCCGCGCCGGTGCAGGTAGGCGGTTGCCTCCAGCAGTTGGATGAGCAGCGCCGCCTGGGCGCCCGGTCTTTGCCCGAAGCGCGCTGCATGCAGGGGCGCGGCATCCTCCAGCAGTTCCATCGTGAAGAACGGTGATCCGTCGTCGATGCCGTAATCGTAGACGCTGACGATGTGCGGGTGGCGCAGCGAGGCGAGGATGCGAAATTCGCGCGCCAGATTCAGCAGCGAGTCGCGCAGATCACCGCCATCATCAGGGGCGGCTGTCTGCGACGCGATATCCACCCATTTCAGAGCGACCGTCTCGCCATTGAGCAGATCGAGGGCGCGGTAGACGGCGCTCGTCGCCCCGCGCCCGATCAGCGCCTGGATGTGATAGCGGCGGTTGAAGAGGGTCTTCATCGCAGTAGGCAGCGATCAACCAACGATGCCACAATCTTACAGCGTTACAGGGCTGCATTCACAGTTTGTAGCCAAACCGGCGCAGCAGCGCCTTGCGGTCGGCGATGTCGGCTTCCGTCTCGATGCCCTTCGACGCCATGCCGTCGATCACGCCGAGGATGCCCCGTCCCTGGGCGGTCTGCGCGACGATCACCTCGACGGGGTTCGCCGTCGCGCAGAAGACGCGGCAGACCTCCGGGACCTGCTTGACGGCATTCAGGACGTTCACCGGGAAGCAGTTTTCCAGGAAGAGGATGAAGCTGTGCCCGGCGGAAAGGGCGAGAGCGTTCTGCTTCGCCAGGGCGATCATGGCGTCGGAGGTCCCACTGAAGCGGATCAGCGCCGGACCGGACGCCTCGCAGAAGGCGAGTCCGAACTGAATGCCGGGCACGGCGGTCACCAGCGCCTCGTGCAGGTCTTCGACGGTCTTGATGAAGTGGGACTGTCCCAGGATGAAGTTGATGTTTTCGGGTTTCTGAATCGCTACGGTCAGGAGTTCCATTGTGGTTCCCTTTCACACGCCTTTGCCCCTATTCTGGATCATTATCCCCGGCTCGGCATTGGATTAATGCTAGAATGTGGGAAAGAAGGTCTGCTGTTGGCGCATGAGCATAGGGCTTGCGCAGTGCTGCGCAAAGTGCGCAAAGAAAGAAGCTCAGCCATGACTCGAATCATCGTCGTCTCCGGCGGGACCGGCGCCAGCGGTCGGCAGTTGGTGCGGACGGCGCTCGCCCAGTTCGCCGGCGGAGATGCGCAGGTAGAAGTCGCCCCGCTGGTCCGCAAGCCCGCCGAGCTTGAAGCCGTCGTGGAGCGCGCTGCCGCCGCCGGCGCGCTGATCGCCCATACGCTCGTCGATGCCGCCCTGCGCCGCGAACTGGTGGCGCTCGCCCGGCGGCATCAGGTGGTGGAGATCGATCTGATGGGCGGGCTGCTCGATCAACTGGCGCAGCAGTTGGGACAGAGTCCGCTGGGGCAGCCGGGGCTGTACCGCAAGCAGAACGAGGAGGACCTGCGGCGCATCGAGGCGATCAACTTCACGGTCGATCACGACGACGGCAAGCGCGCCTACGAGCTGGGGCAGGCTGAAATCGTGCTGGCGGGGGTTTCACGGGTGGGCAAGACGCCTCTCAGCATGTATCTGGCGACGTTGGGCTGGAAGGTCGCCAACATCCCGCTGATCAAGGATATTCGCCCGCCCAAGGAACTGTACGAGATCGACTCGCGCCGGGTGATCGGGCTGACCATCCAGCCGGGGCAGCTGCTCCTGCACCGCAAGCTGCGCGCTCAGCACATGGGGGCAGGACGGATGGCGAGCTACGCCGAGGCGGAAACTTCTACCGAAGAACTGGACTATGCCCGGCGGCTCTTCCGTATGGGGCAGTTCCGGGTGGTCGAGACCACCGACAAGCCCATCGAGGAGACGGCGCAGGAGATCCTCAACCTGGTGCGCCCCTGGGAGCTGGTGGTTTCGCGCTGAGCGCTGCCGCTCATGACAAATGAGGCTGAAGCGCGGAATATGCTATAGT
Organism: Anaerolineae bacterium; assembly: GCA_013360465.1. GTDB lineage: Bacteria > Chloroflexota > Anaerolineae > Aggregatilineales > Phototrophicaceae > Flexifilum. The sequence continues at coordinate 47,931 of JABWBO010000064.1, forward strand.
AGGCACATCGACATGCGTTCCTAGCGCAAGCCTCCTTCAAACGCGATCCTGAGGTTGAAAAGCCATGTCCAAGAGCATTGCTTTCGGTTGGTATGGCGGTAAGTTCAGCCACCTTGACTGGCTGCTGCCGCTCCTGCCACAGGCGACGCATTACTGCGAGCCTTTTGGCGGGTCGGCAGCCGTGCTGATCAACCGTGAGCCTGCCCCCGTTGAGACTTACAACGATCTCGACGGTGAGGTCGTCAACTTCTTCCGGGTCCTGCGCCAGGACAAGGGAGCGCTGCTTGAGGCGATAGGGCTGACGCCGTTCTCGCGGGAAGAATTCGAGCTTGCCATCGAAGACGCGGGAACCCCCGTTTCCGATCTGGAGCGGGCGCGGCGGTTCTTCATCCGAGCGCGTCAGGTCAGGACGGGGCTTGCGCAGACCGCCAGCAGCGGACGCTGGGCGCACTGTGTGCTGACCAGCCGGGCGGGCATGGCTGGCGCGGTGTCGCGCTGGTTGGGCAGCGTCGAGGGGCTGGCGGAGATCGCCCAACGCCTGCTGCGGGTGCAGATCGAAAACGCGCCGGCGACCGCAGTCATCCAGCGTTACGACAGCGCGGAAACGCTCTTCTACTGCGATCCACCCTATCCGCATGAAGCGCGCGGGGACAGCAAGGCGTATGGCTACGAGATGACCGACCACGATCACCGCGAACTCGCCGAGGTGCTGCACGGCGTTCAGGGGAAAGCGGCGATTTCCGGGTATCCGTGCGATCTGATGGATGCGCTGTATGGGGATTGGACCTGCACTGTTGCGCCGGCAAAGTTCGCCCATTCCATCAAGAAGCTGCGCACCGAGGCGCTGTGGACGAATTACAATCCTGTTGAGGCATCATGGAGCGCACACCAGCTGACGTTCTCGGATTAGCATTCGACGCTGCATCCAGGCGGATGTCTGAGCCACACATCCAAGACGCAGGAATTCAAGCGAAGGTTGAGGCAGTTTGTCGCGATCTCAGAAACCGTGCCTGCGCGCGTTTCATCCTGGCAACAGCGCTCATGAAGGCATACCGCCCAGAGGTAGATATTCGAAAACCTTATACGGAGATCGGCGACGCTGATGCTTACTCAGGACGCTCCATTGATGAAGTGTACATCTCTCCATTTGTCGCCCAGTATGCGCTTCCCTGTAATCCAACAACCGCTTTTCTGACACCCGCCTTTCGTAACTGGAATGCAACGCTCACGCCCGATCTGGTCATGGTGGGGCGACCGGCAAGCCTGTACAAGGCGACGCTGGAACTCCTTGCGGCAGTGCAGGAAGGGCGCGTGTCTGCTTTCGAGACACTTGCCGAGTCGATCCGTCAACTGCTCATGCTCCGTGACGAACAGAAGGAACAAATCTCCAGCCTGTTGGCGAGTCTGAAACGACTCGGCGGGAAGAGCGAACTCTCCTCAGAAGCGGTGGTCAATCTTGTTCAGCAGCATCTCGCTATCAGTCATTCCAGCCGTCTGCCGGTCCTTGTGGTCGCAGCAGCGTACAGCGCCGCCGAGGCGCATCTAGGCGAACGTGTTCTTCCTCTTGCTGCACACAACGCTGCCGATGAACAGACCGGCGCTCTTGGAGATGTCCAGATCGCGCTCATCGACGAAGATCGGGTCGTCACGGGCTATGAGATGAAGACGCGCTGTGTCACTGTGAACGACATCGACCGCGCCCTGGCGAAGGTCGCTGCATCGGGAGAACCGGTTGACAATTACATTTTCATCACGACCGAACCCATAGAGCAATCGGTCAAAGATTATGCGAAGGCAGTTTATGAGCAGACGGGAAGTCTGGAGGTCGTGATTCTCGACTGCATCGGGTTTCTCCGGCACTACCTCCATCTGTTCCATCGACTGCGAGGCGAATTCCTTGACGCCTATCAGCGATTGGTACTTGATGAACCCGCCAGCGCGGTTGAGCAGCCGCTCAAGGTCGCCTTTCTGGCGCTGCGCCAGGCAGCCGAAAGCGCGTCGCAGCCTCTCTCTGATTGAGTACGCTGGGCGGGTTTGCGAAATGCGCAAATCCGTGCTATTTTGAGCGACAGTTCGTGCGCAAAGGACGCCGGTGCAGCAGCTGCCGCTCTTCCAGGAAACCCACCCGACCGATCTGCCGGCGCTGGCGCGCTGCCTCGCCGCCGGCGTCGTCGCCGTCGATGTCGAGACGCAGACCCGCTGGCAGGGCGTCGGTCCGCGCATCGATTTCGGGCTGAGCTACTCCGCCGACGTGACGGTGATCGCCCTGGCGTGGCAGGAAGACGGGGCGATCCAATCCACCGCCGTCGCCGCCCCTTTCGATGAACCCCTCCGCGCCTTCCTGATCGCGCTGTTCGACACATCGGCGCTGATCATCGCCCACAACGCCGTCTTCGACATGCGCCAGCTCAGCAAACTGACCGGCGGGCGTATCCCCCGGCGCATCTGGGATACCCAGTCGATGGCGCGCCTGCTTTCGCCCAGGGTGGACGCCAGCTACAGTCTGCTGGGGGTGGCGCGCGCGCTGGATATTCCTGTGCCGGAACAGCAGCAGGCGCTCAAGGCGCAGCGCGGTAAGCTCCACCTGCTGCCGCTCGATCTCACCGTGCAGTATGCCCAGGACGACGCCCGCCTCAGCTTCGAGATCTACCGGCGGCAGCTGCGCCTGCCCCAGGACGCCGCGCTGATCGACTGGGAGTGCCGGGCGGTGTTCGAATACTGCGCGATGGCGGCGCGCGGCATGCGCCTGAACACGCCGTTCGTCGAACGACGCCTGGAAACGCTGCGCGGCGAGCGGGAGATCGCCGCCGAGCGTCTGCGCGCCGACGGTCTGCTGACGCCGGGCAGCCCGAAAGCGCGGGCGGAATACCTCTACCGGACCAAGGGGCTGCCCCTGCCCAAATGGGACCCCCGGTCATGGCATTTCACGCGCGCCGGACGCCGGCGGCTTTCGGCGAAGCCCGGCGCGCCGGTAGAACTTGCCGACCTCAGCACCGGCTCGCACGTCATCGAGTCTTACCTGTCGGCTGTGACCGTCGGCAGCCCCTACCTGGAGCCGCTGCGCGATCTGGCGGCGTACCTCGAAGTGGACTGGCTGATCTCGGCGCTGGAGGGGCTGATCGACCACGCGGCGACCGACGGGCGGCTGCACAGCCTGGTCACCACCGCCACCGAGTCCGGCAGGCGCGCCTCCAGCTATCCGCACATGCAGAACTGGAAGATGCCGGCGATGGCGGGCGTCGCCATCGGCGATGAGGGCTTCACGCTGGTGGAGATCGACTACAGCAACGCCGAAAACGTCATGGCGGCGCTGATCAGCAGCGACGACGCGCTGGCGGCAGCCTGCCGGGCGAAGGATTTTCATGCGACGATGGCGGCGCAGTACTTCGGCGCGGCGTGGGAAGCGGCGGACGCCGACGAACGCCGGCGGCTGCGCGGTATGTCCAAGAAGATCACCTACGGGACGGCGTACGGCATGGGCGCGGAACGTCTGGGCGAGAGCATCGGCGTCTCGCTGGAAGAAGCGCAAAGGCTGATGCGCGCCAAGGACCGCGCCTTCGCCAGAGTCACAGCGGCGCGCGCCGCCGCTCAGCGTCAGGTGCGCGCGACGAATCAGCTGCGCCTGTGGACCGGGCGACCGGTCGCCGTGCCGACGGCATTCGTCGCCTGGAACTATCTGTGTCAGGGGGGCGTCAGCGAGGTGGTCAAGCGCGCCATCGTCCTGGTCTCAGAAGCCTACCGGGAGCGCGGCATGCGGTCACGGGTGGCGCTGGACATGCACGACGCGCTGATCCTGGAGGTGGCGCATGACGAATGGGCGGCGGCGCTCGATCTGGCGAGCGGCATCATGGCGCACATCACGCCGGAGGCGCTGATGCAGCGCACCCACCCGCCGATCCGCTGGGTGGCACAGCCGGATCTCGTCGAGAACAGTCACAAGTGGGGGGCGGAGCAGCCGCTCCCGGAACCCTGAGCGCCGCCCGCCCTCAGCCCCGCAGCGCCTCGCGGGCGAGCCAGGCGCTCCCCAGGATCGGACCGACATCGCCCAGCGCCGAAGCGGCGATCTGCACCCGTGAGGCGACGGCGGCGAAGGCGTAGCGCGGCACGGTCCGCCGCGCCGGCTCGATCAGCAGGTCGCCGGCTCTGGCGACGCTGCCGCCGATGATG
>JABWBO010000196.1 GCA_013360465.1 Anaerolineae bacterium
CGGCGGGTCGAAGCGCACCGCCGCCCAAAGCGCCGCCGCGCCGCCGAACATCAGCAGCGCCGGCAGGGTGTAGACCGCTTCGCGCTTGTTATCGGGCGAAAACAGCAGCGCCGCCAGGCTCATCAGCAGGAGCGCCAGCGCCGCGAAGCGTGCCGCCGTCCGACTGCGCGGGCGGCTGCCGAAATAGGCGCGCAGGCGCACCGGCATCCCCGGCAGATCGCCAAAAGTGAAGCCGGCATCCGCCGCCAGCACCCCCAGCCCGCTGATCACGCCGCCGACCAGCACGCGCAGCGCCAGCCGATCATACGGGATCAGCAGCGCCGCCAGGATTCCGGCGATGGGAAACAACAGGTAAGCGGTGTTGCTGCGCAAATGTCGCACGATTCCCCCGACGGGCAGGCTCAGAACAGGCTCAACTGCTGCGGACCCGATGGGTCATAGGGCGGCGTTTCGTCGGACGGCGCGTCACCTGGCGCGGAGTCGGCAGCAGGTTCGGCGTCCGGCGCGGCATAGTCGGGTTCAGATGGGTTTTCGACCGCCTGGGCGGCGGCTTCGGCGGCGGCGATGAGCGCAGCGGAGGCGTCTTCTGAAGGCGCGCCGCCGGCGGCGCTGACCATCGCCGCCACCACCGTCATGTCGGGGGTGAAATCCTCGGCGACTTCATCGACGTGCAGGGTCGCGCGCAGATACAGCTCGCCCAGCTCGTCCTCGCGAAAGCCGACCTGGTGCAGCACCCCGGTCAGGCTGTCCAGGGTGCGGCGGTCGTTGGCGCGCACGACGTACTGATAATGGGCGCGCAGACATTCGCGCCAGTCATCGGCAAACGGACTCTGTCCGGGCATCGCTCACACCTCGAAAGACTGCTTCCAGTCGGGAATATGCACTTTCATGCCGAACTGCTCGTCGAGCGACCCGGCGAACGCCGTCTGTGCCGGGGGTTCGCCATGCACCAGGAAAGTCTGCGCCGGCTTACGGCTCATGCCGCCCACCCACGCCAGCAGCTCGTCGCGGTCGGCGTGACCGCTGAAACCGTTCAGCACCTCGCAGCGGGCGCGGTTCTGAAAGACTTCGCCGAAGATGCGCACTTCGCGGTCGCCATCGACCAACCGCCGCCCCAGCGTGTGTTCCGCCTGCCAGCCGACGATCAGCACGGTGTTGCGGGGGTCTTCGATGCGGTGCTTCAGGTGATGCAGCACCCGCCCGTGTTCCGCCATGCCGCTGGGCGCGATGATGATCGCCGGTTCGCGCAGGAAGTTGATTTGCTTACTCTCTTCGGTGGTGCGGGTGTAGCGCAGATCGCGAAAGCCGAACGGATCCTGCCCCTTGATGTCATATTCTTCGATGAAGGCGCGGATTTCGGCGTCGTAGCATTCCGGGTGGGTGCGGTACGCCGCCGTGACATCGGTCGCCAGCGGGCTGTCTACGAAGATCGGCAGGCTGGGGATGTCGCCTTTGCGCAGCAGCTCGTGCAGCATCAGCACCAGCTGCTGCGTCCGCCCGACGGCGAACGCCGGGATGATGACCGAGCCGCCGCGCTGGTAGGTCTCGACGATGATCTGCTCCATGCGCCGGGTGTCATCCTCGTAGGGCGGGTGCAGGCGGTCGCCGTAGGTGCTTTCCAGGATGAGGAAGTCGGCGGCGTCGAGCGCTTCCGGGTCGCGGATGATCGGAATGCCCTTACGCCCCAGGTCGCCGCTGAAGACCAGGCGCATATCGCGGCGCGCTTCGCAGTCTTCGATGTCCAGGATGACGAAGGCGCTGCCCAGCATATGCCCGGCGTCGCCGAAGGTCAGGGTGACGCCGGGGGCGAGTTGATGCGGACGGCGATAGCCGAGGGTGGTGAAGTACGCCATCGTCTCGGCGGCATCGTCGCGCGTGTAGATCGGATCGACCGGGGGATCGCCCTGTTTGCGGCGCTGCTTATTGACGAATTCGATGTCGCGCTCCTGGATGTGCCCGCTGTCGAGCAGCATCGAGGCGCACAGGTCGCGGGTGGCGTGGGTGCAGACGATCTCGCCGTCGTAGCCGCTGAGGATGAGGTTGGGCAGGTTGCCGGAATGATCGATGTGGGCGTGCGAGAGGACCACCACGTCCACCGTGCGGGCGTCAAACGGCAGGCGCTTGTTGCGTTCGAAGGCTTCGGCGCGCCGCCCCTGATACAGACCGCAGTCGAGGAGGATGCGCGTCCCGTTGACCTCGATCAAGTGCTGCGAACCGGTGACGGTGCGCGCCGCCCCGTAGAATGTCAGCCGCATGTGTGCCGCTCCCTGGTTGTTCAGCCATTTGTCGTCGATTGTACCTCAGGACCCGCTGGACCGCGCGCCCTCGCCGCCTCAGCCTTCCCGGAAGACCGTCACCGTCCCGCCGAAGGTGATGACATCGCCGTCCTTCACCACCCGCCCTTTTTCGTTGATCGGCGTGCCGTTGACCAGCGTGCCGTTGCTGCTGCCCAGGTCGGAAAGCACCCAGGAGTCATCGCGAAATTCCATGCGGGCATGGGGGCGCGAGACCGAGGGGTCTTGCAGCGATACCTCCCAGTCGGCTTTGACGGTGGCGCGCCCGACGGTGATGGTGTTGGTCAGGAGGGGGATGCTCTGCCCCTCCTGGGGACCGGTGGTGATGATCAGCTTGCCCTTGCCGGTGCTGATCACCGCGGTGATCAGCGTGCCGTGTTCGGTGATGCCGCGCTGACTTTCCGAGTCGGGCACGGCATCGAACCGCAGCGTCGGCACGTACAGGCGAATGACATCGCCGGCGACCAGGGGGAAAGGTTCGACGACGCGCATGTCGTTGACGTAAACGCCGTTGGCGCTGCCCAGATCGGTGATGACGAAAACGCCGTCGCGATAGCTGATGACGGCGTGCTGTCGCGAGACGTGCTGCTCGCGGATGCTGATGTCGTTGGTCTCCAGCCGCCCGATAGTCGCCGTCGCCCCTTCGCCCAGGACGTACTCGATGCGGCTGCCCGTTTGCGGGTCGTCCCAGGTGACCAGCGCCAGCAGCGTGGGATCCCTCTGTGCATCCAGCATGATCATCTATCCTCGCCCCCGAAGCGGGCATGTCCGGTTCCTACGATTCGGCTTCCGGGTCATCGGAAGATTTGTTCATGAACAGGGCGAACATCTCGTCGTCCATGCCGATCGGGCGGGTCAGCGACAGCCCGCCGAGGTCTTTGCCGATATGTTCGACGATCCTGGGCATCGACCAGATCGCCGCATCCACCTGCACCGCCGCTGCGCCGGCTTCGATGTAATCGCGGGCATCCTGTTCGGAATGCACGCCGCCGCTGGCGATGATGGCGACGCCGGGCAGACGCCGCGCCAGCTGCCCGACCAGGCGCAGGGTCATCGGCTTGACCATCGGTCCATACAGCCGACCGGCGGTCAGCCTGCCGCGCCCGTCGCGAGCGGTGCCGCGCGGAGGCGCGAAGGCGACCACTCCGCCTGCGCCGGCTTCGATGGCGGCGCGGGCGTGATCTGCCGATGCGCCGTGAAACAGCCGCGCCAGGATCGGCTTTTCGCCCCGTCCGACGGCGGCGCGGACGTACCATTCGACCTCCGCCGTGCTGATGTCGTCCGCCAGCCCCAGCTCGATGGCGGCGACCGACTCTTCCCGTTCCAGCATACGGATCGCCATGCTCATGTCTTCCGGCGAATGGGCGACGACATGGGCGATCACCGGGACGGACAGGCGCTTCCACAGGTCCCGGTAGGCGCTCAGGACCTTGCTGACGCCGGGGTTGGGCAGCCCGGTGTGTACCAGGATGCCGCTGGGCAGCGGGATCACCCGCGTGCCGCTGGCGGGACTCCAGGGAGCATAGGTGATAGGGTTGGTCACGAATGCGCCCATCGCGCTGAAATCGAACAGATCGCGGTACGAATCGCCAAAGCCGAGGATGCCGGCGGCATTCATCACCGGCGTATTGACGATCAGGGCATGTTTGCCGGGTTTGCTGATGCGCAGGCTCATGTCAGCACCATCTTGGTCATGTCGAAAGCCGGTCCGTCCGCGCAGACCAGCGCCGTGCCGCCGTGAATCTTGAGGGTGCAGGCGCCGCAGCCGCCGACGCCGCAGGGCTGCACCATGTTGTGAACGGCGAACAGGTAATTGGACGGGATGTCGGCGCGCAGATCGCCGAACATCTTCCACAGGCTCAGCAGGTGGTCGGCTTCGTCGTCCGGCGAGACGGTGATGAAGACCTGGTCCGCCCACCCCACCGTCGTGACGCGGTTCTGCCAGTTGAGCGTGCCGTTTTCGCCGCGCAGCACTTCGACTTCCGGCGGCAGATGTTCCGTGCCATAGGCGGCGGTCCCCAGCAGCACCAGCGTCACGCTGATGCCGTTGGCGATCAGCGCCGGCAGGGTCATCAGCAGCGGCGATGGGTCGGTGTCGTAAGCGATCAGCAGGACGCTGCGCAGCGTTTTGCGGAAGCGAAACGGACTACCGATGGGACCGATCAGGCTGACGACCGCGCCGGGCATGTAGCGCAGGGAACCCGGACGTTCGACCAGCAGCAGGTTCTTCTCGACCCCGACGGGATGCCAGTGTTCGCGCAGGTACGGGTCCCAGGTCGCCGTCAGGCGCGCCAGCAGAGACTGTCCCGGCTTGATTTGCAGGATACCCGGTTCGACGGCGAGGGCGAGGCGCTGATGCGTCTCGTTCACCCGCCGCACACGCTCGATGATGGCTTGGGTTTCGTTCATAATGACCTGCATACGACCTGCGCCCCGCGCGAAAGATAGCAGGATTTCGGGGGCGGCTTCTTCGGACCGACACATACGTTAATTATTGCCGCAATCGACCGCAAGTCAAACCGCGCGTCGGCGCGCGGGTGCATTTCAAGTTAGTGCAAAATGATATAGGCTAAAGCATCACCAAGTAGAAAGTGAAGCGCTATGCCAGCCAACCGGGAAACGCTTGAGCAGAA
>JABWBO010000197.1 GCA_013360465.1 Anaerolineae bacterium
GGAGACCCTCGCGCCGACTCTGCAAGCGACCACCGCGCCGACCCAGGTCGCGCTCGCGCCCACCAGCCCGGCAGCGGCCATCCTGATCGCCCCACCCGCCCCGGTCATCTCGGCGGCGGATGGCGTGGTCTTCCCGCTCGATCCGGCGGACGAGTCGGCGTCGATCTGCGTGATGATGTTCGATGATGCCAACCAGAACCGCCTGCAGGATGCGGGCGAAGGGCTGGTCACGGGCGGGACGATTGCCCTGATCCTCGCCGGCGAGACCATCGACGAACACATCACCGGCGACCTGGACCCGACCTGCATCGACCGGCTGCCCTCGGCGCGCTATCTCGCCCAGGCGCTGGCTCCAGCGGGCTATGGCTTGACGACCGCCGCGCAGCTTCAGGTGCAGACGACCGGCGGCTCCAAGCTGACCCTCGCCTTCGGCGCTGCTCAGGGCGTTCAGGCAGCTGCCGCGCCCACCGCCGACCTCGCCGCCGAGTCGATGCCGCAGGCAGAGGATGTCACGCCGCAGGGCGTGTCGCTGCGCCAGAACCTCGGCTTGATCGTGCTGGGCGCGGCAGCGTTCGTGCTGGTCCTCGGCACGGTGGCATCGCTGCTGGCGCGGCGCCGCTGAGGCGCAGGATGAGGCGAAGGGGATCATGTTCGAACGCACGCCGCTGACGGGTCGCCCTGGAGCCTGGCTCCTGCTGGCGCTGCTGCTGATCGCCGCGCCGCCCGCCGCCGCTCAGCAAGGCAGCGGGCAGCTGTGGGTGCGCGCGTTCATCGACCGCGACGGCGACGGGGTGCGCGCCCCCAACGAGCCGCTCCTGACCGAGGGCGTAGCGGTCGAGCTGATCCGCGAGGGCGTGGTCATCGACAGCGCCCGGCTCACCCCCGACAGCCCCTATGCCTCGCAGGGGTTGGTCGGTTTTCAGCGCCTCGAACCCGGCGAATACACCGTCCGCATCACGACGGGAGCGCTCACCCCAACCACGCCGGACAGCGTGACGGTCCAGGTCAGCGGCAGCGGTCTGCCGCCGGTGGTGGAATTCGGCGGGCAGCCGCCAGCCGAGCCGGTCGCCGACGAACAGGACGGCATCCTGGCGTTCGCGCCGCAGGACCCGGAGGTGATGCGTCTGGTGGTGTCGGCGCTGGGCGCGCTGATCGTCGCCGGGCTGGTCGCCGGCTTCGGCTTTCTGATCTACCTGCTGGTCCTCGCGCCGCGCTACCGAGCGGCGCAGGCTCAGGCGAAGCGCGCCGCGACGACCACCGGCTCGATGCGAGCGGTGATGCCTCGTGATGCCGCCGGACCCTCTAACAGTTCGCGATAACCCGAACTTAGGCTGTTCCAAGAAAATAATCGCGCAGTTGTAGGGGCGGAGCTGTGTCTCCGCCCGCCGTTCACGGGCGAACACGTGGGTTCGCCCCTGCAACCGGACATCAGCGCTTCGACCTCTTCGGCGGTGGTATAGCCCTGCACGGAAAGGCGCAGGTAGTGCCCGCCGTTCCAGTTCACGAATGGAATCTCGATGCGATGTTCTTCCCACAGCCGCCGCTGAAGCGCCGCGCCGTCGCACGCCGGGATGGGCATCGTCGCCAGCTGCATGAACCAGTCCCGCGAATCCGGGCTGATCGCCTCCAAGCCGGTGATCTCGGTCATACGCCGGCGGGCCTGACGGGCGAGTTCGTGACAGCGCTCGCGCACCGCGTCCCAGTCGTGCGCCACCTGAAAGTCGATTGCCGCCGGGATGCTCAGGTAGGCGGCGATGTCGCGCGTCCCCTGCCACTGATGCTTCTGGACGAACGTCGCCTCGCTGGACCAGCCCCAGCTGACGACCAGCGGTTCGGACGCCGCGTGATGTTCCGGGCGGGCATAAAGGAACGCCGCGCCCTTGGGGGCGCACAGCCATTTGTGACAGTTGCCGGTGTAAAAGTCGGCGCCGATGGCTTCCAGGTCCAGCGGAATCTGCCCCGGCGCGTGCGCCCCGTCGATGATCGTCAGGATGCCCGCCTCGCGCGCCCGGCGGCAGATCGCCTCGATGGGAAAGCGCAGCGCCGTCGGCGAGGTGATGTGGCTCATGAAGATGACGCGGGTGCGCGGCGTCACCGCCGACCAGAAAGATTCGACGAACGCCTCGTGGGTCGTCACGGGCAGGGGGACGCGGTGGCGCACATAGACCGCCCCGGTCCTGCCGCAGATGAACTCCCAGGTCTTGTCCATCGCCCCATATTCGTGATCGGTGGTCAGAATCTCGTCGCCGGGCTTCAGCTTCAGGGCGCGCGCGACGGTGTTCCCCCCGACGGTGGCATTGGCGACGAAGACCAGGTTTTCTGCGTGTGTGCCCAGATAGGCGGCGAGGTGCGCCCGCGCTTCGTCGAGCAGGGCATCGGCGCGGCGACCGAGGAACAGCACCGGCTGGCGTTCCAGCTCGCGCTGCCAGCGCTGATAGGTGTCGAAGACCGGTTCTGGGCACGCCCCAAACGAGCCGTGATTCAGAAAGACGACGGATGGATCAAGCAGGAAGAGGTCGCGCAGTTCTCGTGCGTTCATGGTCGGGTCGAATTTGCCTTCGTGCCGAGTTGGATAAGAGGTGAAGCGGTTGGTCGGTGTCTCATCCAACATTGTCCATGACGCCGCGGGGGTGTCAACGCACATAGCGTACCAATATGATGCGCAGACTGTGCCCTGGCGGCGCGCTCAGCCCGGCTGAATGCCCCAGAAGAGGATGAATCCGGCGATCAGCGCTGCGCCGGTGAGCAGCAGCATCCACACGCCGACGCGCGGAAAATCGCGGGGGGTATAGCCGCCCGGTCCCATCATCAGGATATTGACCGGGTGAGCGACCGGGGTCAGAAACGCCGCCGAACAGCCGATGGCGACCGCCACCGCCGCCGCCTGGGGGTTCACGCCCGCCGCCAGCGCCGCGCTCACCGCCACCGGTCCGACCACCAGCGCGGCGACCTGCCCGCCGATCACCTGCGTGACCAAAGCGGCGGCGGCGAAGAACCCGGCGATCATGCCCAATGCGCCAAAAGGCAGCAGCGACTGAGTCAGAAACGCCCCCAGCTGCTCCGATAAGCCGGTCTCCACCAAGCCGATGCTCAGGGGCAGCAGCCCGGCGATCAAAAAGACGATGCGCCACTCGATGGCTTGATACGCCTCATCCATGTTCAGGCAGCCGGTGAGCGTCATCGCCGCCGCTCCGCCGAGCGCCGCCAGGGGGATCGGGATGATGTCGAAGATCGCCAGCGCCAGCACGATCAGGGTGATCGCCAGGGCGACCGGCGCTTTCTGTGGGGCGGCGGGGCTGAGGGCGTGAGCGCTTTGCAGCACCAGGAAGTCGCGCTCCCGCGCCAGCAGGTCGATGCGCGCCTTCACGCCGACCATCAGCAGCGCGTCGCCTTCGTGAAGGGCGAATCTGCCGACATCGGTGCGGTAGCTGCGCCCTTCGCGCCACAGGGCGACCGCCGTCAGACCATATTTACTGCGGAAACGCAGATCGGTCAGCGTCCGGCTGATCGCCGATGAGCGCGGCGGGATGATCACCTCGGTCAGATCGACCTCGAAGGGGCGCTGATGATGCGCGCCGTTCGCGCCTTCCCGCCCAAGCCGCATCCCCCAGTCGGCGAGCTGCACGATGCGATCTTCGCGCCCCAGGATGAGCAGGAGATCGCCGGATTCCAGCGCACATTCCGGCGGCGGCGTCAGAATCGCCTGATGCCCGCGCCAGATCGCCAGCACGGTGACGCCGAGCTTTTCGCCGATCTGGCTGTCGCGCAGCGCCCTGCCCGCCACGACCGATCCGGGCAGCACGACGAATTCCCACAGGCGTTCTTCAAGCTGGTACGTCTCGTACAGGCTGCGCGAGACGCGGCGCGGGCTGAGGTTTATCGACGCCGACTCGCGGCGCGGCAGCAGGCGACGCCCGATCAGCACCATGAAGATCAGCGCACAGACGACGATCAAGCCGCCGACCGGCAGGAAGTCGCCCATCGTCAGCCCCGTCTGCCCCTGCGCGACCAGCAGACCGCTCAGGATGATGTTGGCGGTGGTGAAGTAGGTCGCCATGCCGCCGACCAGCGTGCCGAACGCCAGCGGGATGAGCAGTTTAGAAGGGGGGATGTCGCTTTCGCGCGCCACCTGGGCGATGGCGGGCAGCAGCAGCGCGCCGGCGGCGATGTTGTTCATCGCCAGCGAGAGCAGCGCCCCCACCGCCATCGTCAGGAAGACCATCCGCGCCTCGCCCACGCCGCCCAGGGTCCGCAACCGGTTCGCCAGCGCGTTGACCACGCCGGTCTCTTCCAAGCCGCGCGTGATCACGAACAAGCCGATGATGGTGATCACCGCCGACTGGCTGAAGCCGACCAGCGCCTCTTCCGGGCTGACCACGCCGGTCAGCGCCAGGACCAGCAGCGCCAGCACGGCGACCAGGTCGGCGCGCAGGGCGCTGCTGACGATCAGCAGCAGCGCGCCCAGCGCAACCCCGATCAGGACGAGTTCCTGGACAGTCAGAATCATAGCGCATCACCCGCCGGCGCGGTCTTCGGCGTCCAGCGCCTCCAGGAACTTCGGATTGGCGACTTCGAGCTGAAGCCGGGTCGCCCTCAGCAGGTGATCCAGCAGCGGGGCGGCGCGGTCTTCGGCGTCGTAGGTTCCGGCGCGAATCGCGGCGCACAGGTCGGTGCGGCGGGCTTCCAGCCGGAGGTGCAGGTGTTCCGGGTCGCCGTCCAACGGCTCGTCGGACGCTTGCAGCGCATTCATGCCCTCCCAGAGCATTTGCAGATGCGCCGCTTCCAGCGACGCCTGACGCGCGGCGATCTTGAGGATGTTGGCGGCGACGAGCGACTGGAAGTACAGCCGGGCGTCGCCCTTCACCGCCGGGATGATCGCCGTCTCCAAATGCATTCGGGCGGCGTCGATCAGCGCTTCCAGCGTCGGACGGTCATAGACGGTCATTATGTCGTTTCCATCATGCGAATCAGGCGCAGGGCTTCGTACTGCATCTCGGCGGAGCGGCGTCCCAGGCTCGCCAGTTCGACGCTAGGGTCCAGCCCGGAAAGATGACGGTTCGCCTGCGACAGGCAGATCACCCCCCAGCGGATGTTGCCCAGCAGCTCCCAGAAATCGACGGCGCGGCGGTCTACTGTCCGCCCGCCGGCGGCTTCGTAGGCGCGCAGGAAGGGTTCGCGGTCGGCGATGCCGCCGACGCGCGCCGCGCCACCAAAACGCCAGTCGCGCATACACAGATAGCCGAGTTCTTCATCCGGGTCACCCAGGTGGGCGAATTCCCAGTCGGCGATGGCAGCCAATCCGTCATGATGCACGATCAGGTTGCCGATGCGAAAGTCGCCGTGAATGAAAGTGATGGCTTCGGGCAGGGGTGCGTGGCGTTCCGCAAAGCGCAGGGCGAATTCCAGCGCCGGGTTCCTGACGTTGAGCGCATCGAGGATGGCGTAGGTCTGGGCGATGGCGTCGAGCGCCGGCGTGCGCCCCGGATGCGCCAGAAAATCCAGCGAGTCCACCGGCAGATGATGAATCTTCGCCAGCTCCCCCGCCATCTGACCGGGCAGGGCGGCACGCGCCTGCGCCAGATCGGGCGCGGCGACCACCTTGCGACCGATGGACACGCCCTGCACGTAATCCATCAGGAAGAAAGGACCGCCCAGGATTTCAGGATCGGCGCACAGCCAGCGGGGACGCGCGACTCGCACGCCGGCGGCATGGGCGACCCGCATCAGATGAAATTCATGTTCGCGGGAAAGGGCGCTTTCGACCATCGACGTGGGCAGATCGCGCCGCAGGACCAGGTGTTCGCGTACGACGCCGATGACGGCGTCGATCAGCCACATATCGCGCGACGCCCCGCCGGCGAGGGGCGCAGCGCGTTCGATGGTACAGGAATCCCCGGATGCCCCGCCGATGAACTCGGCAAGTCGGGCGAGCGCTTCGGGAAGGGCGAGATCGGGATAGCGCATGGCGGTCTGTTCTCGTACGATGTCACGAGATTACCCGATCTTCAGCGCCGCCGCCAAATTCAGATGTTCATTGTTCATCGGGATGCATTTTCACCGCCGCTGCCGCACCGTGACAGCAGCGGTGAAGCGCTGTAGGCTAAGAAACTGTTTGAAAAGCCGGTTTTCACACAACCTCACCCCGGAAACCTGACGGTTTCCTGCCCCTCTCCAATTGGAGAGGGGCGGTTGAGCGCAG
>JABWBO010000198.1 GCA_013360465.1 Anaerolineae bacterium
AGCACGAGCGCCGCGTAGACCCCCGCCGCGCCGAGCAGCCCTCTCCACCAGACCCCCCGCATCGCCCTTTCGCCGCCGCGCAGCCAGCGAGCGCCGGCGGCGTAGCGCGCGAACAGCGGCGACCCGGCGATCAGGAATCCGAGCGGCAGGATCGGGTCCACCGGCTGATCCTCAATGAAGAAGCGGTTCGCTGACGGGTTGAAGGACTCTGGACGGGGCAGGCTGACCGCCAGACGATCAAAAATGGAGACGTTCATGCAGTTTTCACGCTCAATCAGAACCTGTCACTGAGAATTTCGCATCCGCCGATTATAATCGACGGTAAATACACATTGAACGCCCGTCAAATGTTCAAGAGGAAGCATGACTCTCGTCTTCGGCATTGAAACCTCCTGCGATGAGACCGCCGCCGCCGTCGTCGAGGATGGGAACATCATCCGGTCGAACGTGATCGCCTCGCAGGTCGAACTGCATGCCCGCTATGGCGGCGTCTACCCGGAAGTCGCCAGCCGGGCGCACATCGAGGCGATCAGCGTGGTGGTCGATCAAGCGCTGCACGACGCCGGCATCACCGGCGAGCAGATCGACGCCATCGCCGTGACGCGCGGACCGGGCTTGATCGGCTCGCTGCTGGTCGGCGTCAATTATGCCAAGGGGCTGGCGCTGGCGCTGGAAAAACCGCTGGTCGGCATCAACCATCTGGAAGGGCACGTCTATTCGCTCTGGCTGACCGAGCCGGAACGCTCTATCGCCTTTCCCGTTCTGGTGCTGATCGTCAGCGGCGGGCATACCGAGCTGCTGCTGATGCGCGATCACGGCGTCTACGAACGCCTGGGCGGCACGCTGGACGACGCCGCCGGCGAAGCGTTCGATAAGGTCGGGCGGATGCTCGGCTTGCCGTTCCCCGGCGGACCGAACATCGAGAAGACGGCGCAGAAGGGCAACGCCAGCGCCTTCGATTTCCCGCGCGCCAAAGCCGACGACAGCTATGATTTCAGCTTCAGCGGACTCAAGACGGCGGTGCTGCGCGCCGCCACCGTGCCGCCGGCGCACAACAGCCGGCGCGCCGGCAGTAAGGACCAGCCTTTTGTGCTGCGCTCCGGGATCAGCGTCGCCGACGTAGCGGCGAGCTTTCAGCGGGCGCTGGTCGAGGTGCTGGCGATCAAGACGGCGCGGGCGGCGCAGGAATTCGGCGTCACCGAGATCCTGATCGCCGGCGGGGTCAGCGCCAACGGCGCGCTGCGCGAAGCCATGCGGCGCGAGACGGCGCTGCCGGTGCGCGTGCCGCCGCTCGCGCTGTGTACCGACAACGCCGCCATGATCGCGGCGGCGGGGCATTATCGTTATGCGATGGGGATGCGCCATGACATCGATCTTGACGCGGTTGCCACCTGGTCTCTGACGACGGCGGCGTATGAACAGCTATGAGAACAGCGGGACCTATCGCCCGACTCACAGAGTATAGGAGAGGCGCAGCGCCGTGGAACTGTATATCGTCCGGCACGGGCAGTCAACGAACAATGCGCTGGAAGACGACAACCAGCGCACCTACGATCCCGCCCTGACCAAGCTGGGGCATCAGCAGTCCGCCCTGCTCGCCGAATTCATCGCCAGCGCGCCGCGCCGCGATCCCTGGATGAACACGGCGACCGGGTATTCGCGCTACATCGAAGAGGAGGGCGAGGGCATCAAGCCGACCGAGCTGCTGGTCAGCCCGATGTACCGCGCCCTGCAAACCGCCCTGCCGATCTCGCAGGCGCTCGACCTGCCGGCGGTGGTGCGCGGCGACATCTACGAACATGGCGGCATTTATCTGGAAAAGAGCGGCGTCGTCACGCCCTATCCGGGCAAGACGCGCAAGCAGGTCCTGAAGGAATTCCCGCGCTTCATCCTCGGCGACAGCCATGCCGACTACGGCTGGTACGATGTGCGTCTGGGGCGCGAATCGTATGGGCACGCCTGCGGGCGCGCCATCAGCCTGGCGATAGAACTGCGCGAACGCGCCAGCGGCAGGGACCGCGAGGCGCGCATCGTCATGATCACGCATGGGACCTTCATAGATGTGTTGATCAAGGCGCTGCTGGGTATACTGCCCACGCGCGTCAGCTACTTCCAGCATTACAATACTTCCATCACCCGCATCGACATCACCGAACGCGACCGAGTCATCGTGCGCTACCTCAACCGGGTGGATCATCTGCCGGCGGATATGATCTCCTGAGCGCCGCGCTCAAGGGGTTCAGCAGCAGCTAACGAAACGAGGCGGGCATGCCGTTTGAATACGAATCGCTGGTCGGTTATCTGGTTGTCGTCGGCGGGCGCTCGATCAGCCAGCCGCCGCCGGGGGCGCTGGTCGAAATGTCGCCCCGTCGGGCGGCGCGCGGGCGCGAAGCGGATACGTTCTACGCGCTGGCGATGCCCGCCGGCGCGACGCCGGCGGCAGCCGACTTCTACGCGGCGCTGACGCGCGACGCCGCTGCGCACTATTTCGACGGCAGCGGCAGCGTTACCTCCGGCATTCGCGCCGCCCTGATGATGCTCAACGAGCGCCTGCACGAACAGAACCTCCGCGAGGGATGGGCGCTGGAAGCGGCGATGATCTGCGGCGTGCTGCGCGGCAGCGATCTGTTCGTCGGCAGGGTGGGCGGCGGGCTGATCCTGCTGCAAAAAGCCGGTATTACCCAGGTTTTTCCTGCCGACCCGGAAGACGATGACCAGCTCTACACCCCGCCGCTCGGCGTGCAGCCGATCCCGGACGTGCGCCTGACGCGCTACACGGTGGCGGCGAACACCCGTCTGGTCTTCGCCGATCCGGGGCTGCTGGAACAGCCGCTCGACGAGACACGGGCAGCGCTCGGCGCGGAAGACATCGGCGCGGCGCTGGCGGCGCTGCGCGAGAAGGTCAAGCGGACGGTCACGCTGATGCTGATCGAGATGACGCCGCCGCTGACGCAGCCGAGCTACCCCGCCAGGGTCGGCGAATCGTCGGCGGCGATCCGGGGCGGCGAAGCAGCAGGAGTCGCCACCGACCCGCCGCCTAAGTCCGCCGCTGCCGCCGCCGACAAACTCACCCCGGTGATCGTGCCGCGCGCCGCCCGACGGGATAACCCCTTCAAGGCATTGGGAAGTGGGCTGGCGAAACGTGCCGCCCGCGTCGTCGAGCTGGTCTCGCATCTGTTCGAGCGTCTGGTCCCCGCCCCGAAGGAAGGTGAGCGCAGCTGGCTGTCTTCGCCGGCGGCGGCGGGGGTGGCGGTGCTGCTGCCCGTCGTGCTGGTGGCGGGGGTGATCCTGCTGTGGGTGAGCGGGACCGGCGAAAGCGAGTTCGACAGCTGTGTGGACCGCGCGTTGACGGCGGCGGATACCGCCCGCACCATCGCGTCGGGCGATCTGACCGGCGTGGTGGCGGCGTGGAATGCGGTGATCCTCGTCGTCGATGAGTGCAGCGCTCTGCGCGAAGAACCCGACGCCGCGCTCGACGCGCTGCGGCGCGAGGCGCGCAGCATACTCGACCGCCTGCAAAATATTGCCCGCCGGGCGCAGACGCCGATTTACGCCTTCCCCAACGCCCAGCTCACCGATGTCGCCCTGCAAGGGGATGACATGTACGTGCTGGATTCCAACAACCAGCAGGTCTATCGCGTCGCCCTGACCGAGGATGGCTTGGGCGTGCTGGCGGGGTCCTATGAGCCGATCCCGGCGATGCGGCGCGGCGGGCGGGTGATCAATTTCGACGTGGGCACGCTGGTCGATATCGCCTGGGCAGATAACGGCGCAGGGCTGCCCGCCAGCAACGTCATCACGGCGCTGGACGAGAACGGGCTGCTGATCGCCTGTCCACCGCGCTTCCTGCAGGACTGCGCCGCCCAGCAGCTCCCCGGCGTCGAAACCTGGGAGTCGCCGAAGACTATGCAGTACTGGGAGGGGCGGCTGTACATCCTCGACCCCGGCAGCAACCAGATCTGGCGCTATGACCCCAGCGGCGGGTCATTCGGCAGCATGCCGCTGGAATATTTCGCCGGCGTCACCCGCCCGGACATCACCTCTGCCGTTGATTTCGCCATCACCAGCGTGGGCGACATCTACCTGCTGCTGAATACCGGCGTCGTCGCGCGCTTCCGAGCGGGCGAACAGCAGGATTTCGCCTTCACCTTCCCCACCACGCAGACGCTCACCAGCCCGCGCGCCATGTATATGAACACCAATCCTATCGCCCAGGGGTTGTTCTTCGTCGAGCAGGAGACGCGGACGGTCTACGAGACCACGATGGCGGGCACGTTCATCAGCGCCTACCGGGCGGATGACGAAACGCTGTACAATTCGCTGAACGACCTGGTGGTCGATTCCAACCTGGGGTTGGTCTATGCGCTTTCCGGCAATTCCATCTTCGCCTTCAGGCGAGACGGGTAGCGCTTCCGCCGGCGCTTAATCCATCAGTGTTTCCCAGCCCACGCCGAACATGCCGGAAAGCGATGTTTGGTTCAAGGCGGTGCGCGCATCCCCCCCTGAAAGTTCATTTCCGGTTTTAATTCTCTATCCATCTTCCCACTTCCACGCTTGTTTACAGCACATAAGTTCTATCATAGACTGGTGAAGGTTAGAACGGTTGTTACAATGCCGATGTCACAGGCTGGCGTCGGCATTGTCTGTCATAGACGGGTGGATCATGAGACGACGCCAGAATCACCAGGACAAGCCGGAAGCGATCCTGAACTATTTTCATCGGGTGCAGCGGGAGTACCAGCCGCCGCCCACCCTGCGCCAGATCGGTGCGGCGGTCGGCATCTCTTCGCCGAGCGTGGTCAAGCGCCATGTCGAGTGCCTGCTGCGCGATGGGCGGCTGCGGGCGCACCCCAGCGACGCGCGCCGCTGCTACGCCCCAGAGCCGCTGCGCCCTCCGCCTCGGCACGAAG
>JABWBO010000199.1 GCA_013360465.1 Anaerolineae bacterium
GGCGTCCAACAGCGTCGCCAGCCGCTCTGAGGGCGCGGCTTCGCGCCGGCGCAGCAGGGCGGCGCGCATCCGGGCGAGGTCGCCCCGCGTGATCAGCAGACGGCGCACGGCGACATCGAAGGGCAGCAGCAGAGCGGCGGCGAGCATCAGCCAGGGAACCAGCGGCGCGCTCGATGCCTCCGCCAGCAGCGAATGATCGAAGACCGCTTCCGGCGTCTCGTCGAGCGCTCTGCCGCCGGTGAGCGCGGCGAGGTCCGGCAGCGCGTCGGGCAGCGCCGCGCTGCTGTATTCCGGCGAATAGCTCATCACCCAGCCGCTCACCTGGCTGAGTCCCGTCTGATCGCCGACGCGCAGGAAGTATGCGCCCTCCCGGTTGGGCGTGAAGGCGGCTTCGTAGCGCCCCGGCGCGACCTGCCGCAGGGGCAGCCGCAGCGCCGATCCATCCGGCGCGACCAGCGAGGTCGTCAGCACCAGATCGTTGACGAAGCCGTTGGTCTGCGGGTCGCGGGCATCGACCACCACGCGGGCGCGTTCGCCTTCCATGTTCACCCGCGCCTCGATCACCTGATCCACCCCCTGGGTGATCGACCAGCGCACCGCCTGCGACCAGAAGCGGGCATAGCCTTCCCAGGGAATCCAGTTCGCCGCCCAGCGCGCCGCCGCATCGCTGGTGAAGGCGACTGTCCGCCCCAGCCCGTACTGCCAGACCGCCAGGATCGGGTCGCTGAACGGTTCGGGTCCGCGCAGCACCACCTGGGCGGTATCCTTGGCGGTGGCGGCGACGTAGCCGCGCAGCGCCGGGACAGCCGTAATCCCTTCCAGGATCGGGGTGAGGGCGCTTTGCACTGGGA
This sequence comes from Anaerolineae bacterium, assembly GCA_013360465.1. Lineage (GTDB taxonomy): Bacteria > Chloroflexota > Anaerolineae > Aggregatilineales > Phototrophicaceae > Flexifilum. The sequence continues at coordinate 852 of JABWBO010000199.1, forward strand.
TGAAATCCCCCTCGACGATATAGGAGCGCGTCGCCAGCACCGTCTCCTGGGTGAAGATGGTCGGGATGGTATCGACCACGCTGACGACGTGATAGTTGCCGCCGCCGGCTGCCGCCATTTCGTCCAGGAAGGGCGCAGCCCCCGCGCCGATGGCGATGGTCGAGGTCGTGACGCCGAATTCCTCGTTGATGCGCGCCGCCAGTTCGATTAAGCCCCGGTCGCTCGCCCCGCCGTCGGTCAGCAGGAGGATATGCTTGCGCTGGCTGGCTTCGCCGCTCATCGCCACCGCCGCCAGCTGGTAGCCCGCCAGGATGTCGGTGCCGCCGCTGGCGCGCAGCGTGCCGACCAGGGTTTGCAGCCCAAGCCGGTCCAGCACCGGCTGCACTTCGGCGATCCAGTAGCCGTCCACGTCAAACGAGACAACGCCGGCGCGGTCATCTGGCTGTAGGAACTCGATGGAACGGATGATCGCCTCTTTGGCGAGTTCGATGTTCTCCACGCCGCTCGGTCCGGCTTGCAGCATACTTCCCGACCGGTCGATGACGTAGGCGATGGTCAGCTGCGGCACGCGCTGTTGATCGCGGATGCGCATCTCCACCGGCAGCGCTTCTTCCAGCGGGGTGCCGAAGTAGCCGCCGGGGGCGTAGCTGTTCGGTCCGCCGACGACCACCAGCCCGCCGCCGAGGTCGCGCACATACTGCTGAAGCGCCGTCATGCGCGCGGGGGCGAGCGCCGTCGCCGGGATGTCGTCCAGGAGGATCGAGTCGTATTCGGCGAGGGCGGCTGCGCCGATGGGCAGCGAATCCGGCGCGGCGAGCCGCACATCCAAGCCGACATCGGTCAGCGCCGTCAGCAGCGACGCCGAGGCTTCGCGGTCGCGGGTGATCAGCAGCACGCGCGGCGGACCGATCACCCGGCTGAAGGCGGAAAGCTGGTTGTTCTGGAAGTAGCCGTCGCTCCCGGCGGGATCGACCTGCACGCGGAAATCGCGAAAGCCGGACTCGCCCGCCGTCAGCGTCAGGGTGTAGTTGTTCGCCCCCGCCCGCAGAGTCACCGGCTCGCTGTAGAGGATCGCCCCGGAGGCGAAGACGGTCAGCAGCGCCGGCGTCGATTCTTCCGAGTCGATGCCGATGGCGATGTCAAACTGCTGACCCGCGCCGACGGCAGCCGGCACGCGCACATCGGTGACCTGCACCTCCGGCTGCGGCGGACGGCTGAACGACACCGTGCTGATCTCCACGCCGACGGCGGCGGCGCGCTGCGCGGCGACTTCGGCATCGCCGACGGTCGCCCGCCCATCGCTCAGGATGACCATGCGCCGCGCCGCATCCGAAGGGAAGAGCGCGAGCCCCAGGCTGATCGCCTCTTCCAGGTCGGTATTGGCGCGGTTAGGGGCGGAGCGAAACGGCGCAAGCTCGCGGACCCGGCTCATCGGGCGTTCCACAAGCGCATCGCCGCCAAAGACGATCACCCCGGCTTCGTCGTCCGGGCGCATCCCCGCCAGCGCCGCCTCGATGTAGCTGAACTGCTCGGTCAGCGCCTCCCCGCCCATGCTGTCGGAGGCATCCACCAGAAAGACGACGGCGAGCTTATCCGCCGGGCGGACGATCTGCGCGCCGGCGAGCGCCAGGATCAGGCAGAGCAGCAGCAGCGTACGCAGCGCCAGGCTGGCGAGATCGCGCCCCCGCCGGTAGACGGCGCGCGGTCGCCCGATCCACCAGGTGATCGGAAGCGCGATCAGCAGCAGCAGCGCCAGCGGCGTGGTGAACGTCATAGGGCGTCCTAGATCAGTCCTTTGCGCGCCAGCTCGCGGTCCAACCGGCTGAAACCGAGCGCCTCATCGCGTGTGAAGTCGATGTACGGCACGCCCGCCGTCACCAGCGTGGGACCCATCTCCCGCGACATCAGCAGGAAGACCGGCGTGCCCACTTCTTCGGAAAAGATGTACTCCTTCGCCGTCCAGGTCGATTTCTTCCAGTCCGGCGACAGCACGCTCAGGGTCGCCGTCGCATTCTTGATCACCTCTTCCAGTTCCAGGAACAGCTGCGTGTGGAAATTGCGATCCGACGCCTGAAAATCCCAGTAGCCGTAGCCCTTCTCCGCCAGGAAGGTCCGCAGCGTATCGACGAAGGCGCTGTCCTCTTCGGCGTAGCTGATGAAGACGTAGCCGCGCGACTTGGGCGGCGCGGCGGGCTGCACGGCGCCGCGGTTGCCGTTCGGCTTGACCGTCCGGGGCAGCGCTGCGATCAAGTCTTTCACCGCCCCGTCATAGTCGCCCAGCATCGAAAAGATCGGCAGCCCTTCGAACTCGGCGGCGTGTTCCGGCAGGAGCAGCGCGGCGCGTTCGGTGACGACGACGACGGTGATCGGTATCCCCAGGTCGCGGGCGACGCGCAGTTCCGAGGCGATCTGAGAAGTCTTGGCGAGGGAACGCCCGAACAGATAGAGCAGTCCGTCGGCGTTCTCCAAGCCCTGCGGTTTCGCCTCCTGCCAGTCGATTCCCGGCGGCAGATCATCTGGAACCAGCCACAGCCCCACCCCCGCCGTCCGCAGATCGACCAGCAGGCGGTCGAGGATCGGGTTGTCGCGGCGGTCCCAGCGCGAATAACTTACGAACAGATAGCCCACGATCATGCACTCCTTGCGGCGCGGCGCATCACCGTCGTGCCGAGGGTCGGCGCGCGCATCCGGCGGTGATAGGCATACCACTCGATCAACAGCAGCAGCAGCGCCGCCAGCGCCAGCACATCCCAGTACTCGCGCTGCCCGACCTCGACCTCTACCGCCTGGGTGATCGCGGCATTTCCGACCGTGATCGCGGCGGCAGGGGCGATGACGCTCTCTTCAGGCGCAAACAGATTGACGACGAAAACCGCCGCCTGATCTAGCGCGGAACCGCTGAACGACTCGACCCAGTAGACGCCGGGCGCGCCGGTATCGGCGTAGATCAGCGGCGCGCCGGTCGGCGTGTAGGCGCGCGTCCTCCCGTCCGGGGCGCTCACCTGCACCCGATCCGCCGCCGCGCCGGGGCTGATCGTCACCGGTGCGTGAACCCGGACGCTCTCGCCGGCGCTGACCAGCCGCTGAGGCGTGAACCAGTCGATCAGCGCCGACAGCAGGATCGGGTACTGGATTTGCAGGGGCAGATCGCTGTCACGCAGGTCAAACGTCAAAATCGCCGCCTGCCGGGCATTCACCTCGCCCGCCAGCAGCAGCGGACCGCCGCTGACGCTGATCAGCGGCTCCGCCCAGTCGGCGGTCACCTGACGAAACTGGAGGATGTTGACGCCGGAGAAATCGACGAACGCCATGCGCGGGTCGTCGCGGCGGACGCGCACCCCGCTCGTCTGGGTGCTGACCGCCCCGACCGCGAACAGCGCCGTCGAAGCCGGCGGGTTGATGAAGAGCAGATCGCCTTCGGGCAGTGCTTCCGGCACATGCCCGTCGAAGACGTACAGATCGTACGCCTCAGTAGGCAGTCCGTGCGCCGGATCGCCCAGGGAGACAGACACGCCCGGCAGGCTGCGCAGCCCCTGTTCGAGGAAGAGGTTGCCGTCGGTCATGAGCAGCGCCCGGCGCTCGCTTTGTCCGGCGCTGACCGCCCAGGCGGCATTGTCCACCGCCAGATGATCGACCTCGCCGGAACCGGTGGGCAGAGTCAGCCCGACGCGCAGGGTCGTGAACGACTCCGGCAGATTCTCCCTGGTCCAGGTGTAGGGCGTTCCCGCCAGCAGGGTGGCGTTGAACGCCGCGACCAGCCGGTCATCCACGCGCAGGTCGATGACCACCCCGGCGTCTGTCGAACCGTTGTTGACGAACTGGGCGAAAAGCTGAGGCGCTTCGCCGGGCAGCGCCGCCACCGCCAGCGCCGTGATCGCCAGGTTGGCGTCATCGCGCCCGACCGGGATGTAGCGCAGGTCGCCGGGGATCGCCGGCAGGGTCAGCGCCGCCCCACCGCCTTGAGCCGCATCACCGCGCAGCGCGCCGCCGCCGTCGCTCAGGATCAGCACGTCCAGATCAGCCGCG
>JABWBO010000200.1 GCA_013360465.1 Anaerolineae bacterium
GATCGTCACATGCTGCGCTCGCGCGTGCTTGGCAGCGTTATTCAAGGCTTCCTGCGCCACCCGGTAAAACCCAAGTTTGATGTCATTGGGCAACTGCCCCTCGTCGGCAACGACCACCAGCTCCCCGGCAATCCGCTTTCGGAACGAATCCGCAAGCTGGTGCAGGAGCTGGTGCAGCGGCGTTTCTTCGATCTGTCGCGGGCGGAGTTCATAGAGCAGCGTCCGCATCTCCGCCAGCGCTGCCTGCGAGAGCGTCAGTATGTCGTGAAACTGCCCTTGAGTCCTGGTTGGCAGCGCAGCCTTGTCGATCATCAAGGACTGCACCGACGCATTCAAGATGAACAGGGTTTGACTGACCGAATCATGCAGTTCTCTGGCGATATGCTGGCGCTCCTTCAGGCGAGCAGTCTCACGGATGTGCTGCCGCAGTCGAACCCGTTCAAGCTGATGCTGCACGCGCACAATCACTTCTTTCGCGTGATACGGCTTGGTGATGAAGTCCTCACCGCCCGTCTCAAATGCCTGTGCCTTCAAAGTCGCATCATGCAGCGCGCTGACGAAAATCACCGGGACTTCCGTGAGCTTAGGGGCGGCATGAAGCTGCTGACAGGTATGAAAACCATCTTGATCCGGCAGCACCACATCGAGCAGTATGAGATCAGGCATAATGGCATGTGCCGCGCGAACCCCGCTGGCAGCGCTGCGCGCAACCCGCACGCCGAAACCCTGCTCCCGCAACCCTGCGCGCAGAAGCAAGATATCTTCGTATTCATTGCCGATGATGAGAATATCGCTCATCCGCGCGTTTGCACCTCTTGTGTATGACGGAACTAGACTACAGTCTAGGCGTTTACTGTACCACTGTCGGACGCTGCAAGAAAAACCATCGGCTAGAGTCGGCTCGTTCCACCACATGTGGATATTGCACATTCTGATCCGTTAGATTAGAAAGGAATACTCTCATGATCGGCAACATCATCGTCTGGTTGATCGTCGGCGCTATCGCTGGGTGGCTTGCGGGCATCGTCATGAAGAGCCGTCAGGGACTGCTCACGAACATCATTCTTGGCATTGTCGGCAGCTTTGTCGGCGGCTTCGTGCTGACTCTGATTCCCGGTGTTCAATCAGTGGAAACCGGGTTGAGCCTCGGTCACATCCTGACCGCCATGATCGGCGCAATCATCATTATCGTGGTAGTGCGCCTGCTGCGCCGCGCGTAATCTATTCTCGGAGAAACAAACGATGCTAAATCGAACTTTGCTCGCGCTCCTACTGGTATTTCTGGCGGCGTTTAGCGCTGCCGCGCAGTCGGATGAACAACCGGAAGACCCGCGCACCCTGTCATATCAGGTCTGCGACTGGGGCTTGATCGTGATCGAACACGCCACCGAGCAGCCGGCTATCTTCATCGACATCGACTCGCCCGCCGATTACAGCGCGGTGGGCAGCGCCTTCACCGTCTCCGGGACGGGCGCGGGCTTGTTTGAAGGCAATGTGATCGTCGAGGTCTCGGCGTATGGCGGTGATGTGCTGTTTACGGAACCGACGGTGCTGCGCGCTGAAGCAGTCGATGCTGTCGGCACGTGGTCGCTGGACATCGATCTCGGTGACGTGGCGGAAGCCACACAGATCTTCATTCGCGCCTACTCCGAATCGCCGGAAGACGGATCGACCATCGCGTTTGACAGCCTGCGCTTGAATGCCAACGCCGAGTTTGGGCTGCGTTATGTCGAGATCACGAATCCGATATTTGGTGCAGGTGTGCCCAGCTTCCTCATGAAAATCGGGGGCATGGCAGGCGGCGCTTTCGAGAACAACCTCGTGATCGAGGTGAGGGATTTCGCGACACGCGAGGTACTGGCGGAGACCTTCGCCACGATTCAAACAGAGGACTTGGGCGGCAGCGGTGCGTTCTCGGCTGAAGTGGACTTCGACGCCGAACCCGGCACAGAAATCGAGGTCGTTGCCTATCATCCACAGGTTGGCGAGGGTGACGAGATCGATGACGTTTCCGCCGTCGCTTTCGCAATTATCGACCCGCTGGCGCAAACCTACGACCGCATTCTGAATGTCCGGCGCGACGATCTTATTATGGCGCAAGTGAACCCATGCGCTGCCGCCGAAGCGGAATTTGACAATAGCAGCATCGACCTGCTCGTCGTCAACGATGTGTTCGTGTTTGAAACCATGTCGATGATGCCGCTGGTCAACCTGAGCATTCAAGCGGCGGGATCGTCGGTGTGCCCCGCGCCGCTGCGGGCGCGCATCACCAACATCGACAATGCCTTCGACATCGAGCTGTACCGCGATGCGTCGCAGCCGGTCGCCTGCACGATGGATCTGGCGCCGATCACGCAGCGCCTTTCGCTCGGCACTCTGCCCAACCCGGACTACACCATCACCGTCAATGGTCAAGCCGTCGAATAACCGGGCTTCCCAGGTATGTGTTCGCTTACGTATTGTCAATCGATGACAAAAGGATGGGTTGTGTTACGCAAATCGTTGCTACTGCTCGTAGCCCTCATGAGTCTCGCCATCAGCGCCGTTCAGGCGCAGGAAGCGCCGTCACCCGTCGGCATCGACACCGTGTGCGGTGAAGGTGCGCTGACGATCATTGCGCTGGATGAAATGCCCGAAGATGCCACCACACAAGCGCTCGATACGATCCTGCGCCAGTTGGTGACCCTGCCCACCGATGAACTGCCGCCGCTCAGCGCCGTTCAACCGAAACCGCCCGCCCCCGGCGCGGTGATCTTCGTCGACTCGCCCGAAGGACGCTATTTCCGCTCTATCGGCGCGGTTGACATCGAAAGCTGTGCATTTGTGAATCCGGCGATGGGATTCCCAATTGGCAGCAATACCAAGATGTTCACGGCGGCGGTCATCTTTCAGCTTCACGAAGAAGGGCTGCTCTCGACCAGCGATCTGGTCAGCCAATACCTGCCGGACGAAATTGCGCTGTGGGATGGCGCGGAGTCGATCACGATTGACATGCTGCTGGGGCATACCAGCGGTCTGCCGGACTACCTGGATTCGCAAGACCCAATGACTCTCGGTGGGCGCTATGAGGCAGACGACTGGGACGTACTGGGGCAGACGTACACGCCCCAGGAACTCGTCACCCAAGCAGCGAGTCAACCGCTGGTGTTCGCGCCGGGAACAGAAGCACAGTGGGCGTACTCGAACACGGGTTATATCATGCTCGGTCAAATCATCGAGCAGGTGACGGGCAAGACCTACATCGAAGCCGTGACAGAGCGCGTCATCGAGCGGTTGGGGATGGCGAACACGGTGTTGGTCGCCGATTTCCCGCCGGCAGAGCTGGGACTGGCGACGCAGTATATCGCTTCACCGTTCACGGTCAATACCTCCGGCTGGAACTTTACCCAGGCATGGTCGGCGGGCAATGCGGTTTCGACCCCTGAAGATATGGCGATCTTCCTGCGTGCATACTATACCGGCGCGCTCTACCAGAACCCGGAAACGCTTGAGGCGATGATGACCCGCGCCGCGCCGGGAAACACCCTCGAATCCGAGGACTTCTATTACCTTCACGGCGGCTACTACAAGGGTGGCTTCCTCGGTCATGGCGGTCAGACGCTCGGCACGGAAAGCGATGTTGGCTATCACCCGGCGACCGATACGGTCGTCGTCACATGGGCGAACAGCTCTGAGTCTGGCACCGGGCGCGGCATTTATCACATCGGTCACGCGCTCGGAATCACACCGACATGGGACGAGGTTTACAGCAATCTGCCCGCTGTCGCCAGCCAGCCCACCTTTGAGGATGTGGTCGGCTTGACCCTGGAGCTGTCGGGGGTCGTGGTCGCCGGCACGCAGGAGCAGAAGGCACCCGCTGAAGGCAGCACCTACAGTGCGATCTTCAACGCGGACGGCACCATGAACATCGTGGCGGACTGCAATACCGTCATGGCGAGCTATACGACGGGCGACGCCAGCGCGATCACGATTGAACTCGGCGCAAGCACGCGGGTCGCCTGCCCGGAAGGCTCGATTGCCGATGACTTCCTCAATGTTCTTGGCGAGGCGTCAGGCTACAGCATTTTCAGCATCGGCGATCTACTGCTGGTCGTGATCGCCACACCCGATCAATCGAATGTGAGCTTCACCACTGCCCAGTAAGCAGAATCACGCCAGGGCTTCACAACGCGGGTTGGCTGTGAAGCCCTGTTTCCAATCAATCAGGGGATACCATGCCAGTTTTCACGCACTACAGACGGGTCTTGATCGTGCTGCTGTGCAGTCTGTCGCTGTCGGCGGTGAGCGCGCAGGATGCGATGGCAGCGCAGAACAGCCTTACCGTTTGTCCCTTCGCGATGCCGCCCGATGAATTCGTTTAATCTTGAAGCGTAACTGCTCAGGGGTATCTCCACAGATTGTAGCCAATCCGAACCTTTTGCAGAGGAAGTTCTCCCTCAATTCCTTCATTCCATCGCTTATCCACAGCGTGAACAACGCCTATCCTGCTTGACCTAACCGGAATTTGGCTTTTGCGGTGAAAGGGAGAGGTGCGCCCTCCCCCAGTCACCTTGAAGCTCGCTGCCCGTGCCAGCAAAGCTCCCTCAGAGAGTTTACACCAGCTTTGAGAAGTCTTTGCCAGCCACAGCGAAATCGACGGTTCGTTGGATTTTGAAAGGAATTGGCAAATGACTCGCGTTTTCGTATTCACCAATCACAAAGGGGGCGTGGGCGTGCGCCCGTAAAGGCGTTTTCATGTACTGCCTCGAAGGAGGTTACGGGTAGTGAGAACCCGTATGGTCAACTGACTCACCGGAGGTGGA
>JABWBO010000065.1 GCA_013360465.1 Anaerolineae bacterium
GAAACCTGACGGTTTCCTGCCCCTCTCCAATTGGAGAGGGGCGGTTGAGCGCAGCGAAACGGGGTGAGGTGAGCAGTTTGCAAACAGTCTCTAAGACATGTGTTGAAGCGAAGGAAGACTGGGCGATGAAGGGGGAGACCTCTTCACCCCCCCAGTCTATCTCTAGCTGTTGCTGACGGCGATGGGTCCCACACCTTCGGAGATGATGCCCTCGCGCGTGCCGCGTTGAATCGCCAGCTTGACCTCGCCGATGGCGCGCGTCACCTGGATGTCGCGCGGGCAGGCGGGGGTGCAGTTGAAGATGGTGCGGCAGCGCCAAACGCCGTTCGGCTCGGCAAGGACGCCCAGACGTTCCTTGGAGCCATCATCGCGGGTGTCGAAGATGAAGCGGTGCGCCTGGACGATAGCCGCCGGACCAACATACTCGCCGTTCGCCCAGAAGGACGGGCACGAGGTGGTGCAGCAGGCGCACAGGATGCACTTGGTGGTGTCGTCGAACTTCTCGCGGTCTTCCTGCGTCTGACGCCGTTCGCGTCCATCTGCCGGGACCGGCGTGTCATTGATGAAGTAGGGCATGACGCTGCGATAGTGCGCGAAGAACGGTTCCATATCGACCACCAGGTCTTTCAGGACCGGCAGACCGAGGATCGGTTCGATCTGAATACGCTCGCCGACATCCTTGGCGAGGACTTTGCACGCCAGCCGGTTGACGCCGTTGATGCGCATGGCGTCGGAACCGCACACGCCGTGCGCACAGGCGCGGCGCAGGGTCAGGGTTCCGTCCTGCTCCCACTTGATGCGGTGCAGCAGTTCCAGCACGCGGTCGGTCGGATCGACCTCCTTGAGGACGAATTCCTGCCAGTAAGGCTTGTTTTTTCCGGGCACTTCCGGGTTGAACCGGCGAATACGAAATGTGACATCCATGTCCGTGTCCTCTCAGTACGTCCGAACTTTCGGGACGAAGCGCGCATCCTGCTCCGCCAGAGACAGATCGACCTTCTTCTTCGTGTTAAGCTGGAGTTCCGGGCTGCCCTGGGGATAGGGCGGCGTACCGGCGGGGCGGCTGACCAGCGTATGCACCATCCAGTTGACATCATCGCGCTCTTTGGCGTCTTCGCGGCTGTGTGCGCCCCGGCTCTCCTTGCGGTTGAGGGCGCTGACGGCGGTGGTTTCCGCCATGTCGAGCAGCGCGCCCAGCTCCCAGGCTTCGAGCAGGTCGGTGTTGAACTGGAAGCCCTTGTCATCGATGGTTAGATCGGTCTGGTAGCGCGCCTTGAGTTCGCGCACCGTATCAAGCGCCTGCTGCATACCTTTGGCTTCGCGGAAGACACTGACGTGATCCATCATCACCTGCTGCATGATCTTGCGCAGTTCGACCGGGCGAGTCTTGCCTTTGCCGGCGCGGATGCGGTTCATCTCGCCTTCGATCTCGGCGGTCGGGCTGGCGGGCAGCGGCGCGTAGTCGGCATGCTTCACATAATCCGCCATCGCCATACCGCCGCGCCGACCGAAGACCACCAGGTCCACCAGCGAATTGGTGCCCAGGCGGTTGGCTCCGTGACAGCTGACGCAGGCGACCTCGCCGGCAGCATACAGACCGGGCAGCACCGACCAGTTTTCATCGATGACGACCTGGGCGTCCACGTTGGTGGGGATGCCGCCCATCGCGTAATGCGCTGTCGGCTGGATGGGCATCGGCTCCTTGACCGGGTCAACGCCCAGATAGGTGCGGCAGAAATCGAGGATATCCGGCAGCTTCTTCTCGATGGTCTCGGCGTCGATGCGGCGCGATTCGCCGGCTTCGGCGAGATAGCGGTTGACCGTTTGTGGGGTGACATCCAGATAGACGTAGTCCTTGCCCTTGACGCCGCGTCCCTCGCGGATTTCCAGATAGATCGCCCGGCTGACCACGTCGCGGCTGGCGAGGTCTTTGATCTTCGGGGCGTATTTTTCCATGAAGCGCTCGCCGCGCCCGTTGATCAGAACGCCGCCCTCGCCGCGCACCCCCTCGGTGATGAGGATGCCCATCTTGTAGATGCCGGTGGGATGGAACTGGTAGAACTCCATATCCTGAAGCGGGATGCCCCGGCGGTAGACGACCGCCGCGCCGTCGCCGGTCAGGCTGTGGGCGTTGCTGGTGACGTTCCACACGCGCCCCCAGCCGCCGGTGGCGAAGAGCGCCGCCTTGGCGTGGAAGACGTGGAACTCGCCGGTCCCCAGTTCGAGCGCGATCACGCCGGCGAATTTGCCGTTGTTCATGATCATATCGACGACATGGAACTCATCGTAGAAGGTCACGTTGTGCTTGATGCACTGCTGATAGAGCGTCTGCAAGATCATGTGACCGGTGCGGTCGGCGGCGTGGCAGGCGCGGCGGACCGGCTTTTCGCCGAAATTGCTGGTGTGTCCGCCGAAGCGCCGCTGGCTGATCTTGCCCTCGTCGGTGCGGTCGAAGGGCAGCCCCATGTGTTCCAGTTCGATCACGGCGTCGATGGCGTTTTCCGCCAGCACCTTCGCCGCGTTCTGATCCGCCAGATAATCGCCGCCTTTGACGGTATCAAAGGCGTGCCAGAGCGGGTTGTCTTCGTCCAGATTGCCGAGCGCCGCGCCGATGCCGCCCTGGGCGGTCCCGGTGTGGCTGCGGGTCGGGTACAGTTTGCTGATCACGGCGGTCTTTGCGCCGCCTTTGGTCGCGTACAGCGCTGCCATGAGTCCAGCGCCGCCGGCTCCGACGACAATCGCTTCAAATTGATGGGTCTTCATCGCTTTCCTCAAGAACCCCGTAGTCGTGTGAGTGGATGTGATCGGTGGTGCCTGTCGGGTTGTTCGCCTGGCATACCTGTTAGCCGCCGTGCAGCGCGCGGGTGGCTTCCTGCGCCAGCTCAATCGCCGCGCTGTCGATGGTGTTCAGCAGTGCCAGACCACCCAGGGTCAGCAGCACCACCGCCCCGATCACGCACAGGTAGATCGCCGCGCTCTTGGCGAAGCGGCTGCCGGACGTGTAATCGGTCAGCACGTAACGCAGTCCGTTGAAGCCGTGAATGACGACCAGCGCCAGCAGGGCGAAATCGTAGAGCTTCCAGACGGCGACGCCGCCGACCAGCATCCCCCAGCGGTTGGCGACGAACTCAACCGCCGTGCCGGTCTCGTTGGCGAGCGTCGTGCCGACGACGGTATGCCCAGCCAGGGTGATGTCGAAGACGCCCTGGATGAGATGGATCATCGCCAGATGCCCGAAGACCAGCGGGACGATCAGGAGTCCGCTGACGCGCATGAAGCTCCACCAGAAGCGCTCGATGGTACTGCCCCGCCCCTGCGACTTACGCGCCGGGATGATCACGCCGGAGATGGCGGAGAGCAGGACGGCGGCGATGATGGCGACGGCGATGCCCGCCGCGAACGGAGCCTGCTTGACCACCGCATCGACGATGTTCATGACCGGACGCCCCTCGTTATAGAAGTCGAGGACGTGGGCGAACATGATCAGGAAGGTGGGGATCAGCAGGATCGCCGTCGCAGCCAGGACGATGACCGCCGCCCGCGCCTGATGTTTCCATAGCTTGGGGCGGGCGTCGAAGATGACGATACGCAGTCCGTTGAGCGCGTGATAGATCACGCAGGCGACCAGACCGAATTCGCCGAGGGTGAAGACGGGAGACTGATAGGCAGCAATGGCATCTACGTACAGTTCGGGGTAGAAGACTGCCCAGGAGGTGTCGATGACGTGCAGGGTGAGGAAGAGCACAACGCCGAGACCTGAAATACGGTGGAGCACCCAGCTCCACTGTCCGATGGCGCCGCGATAGCGCAGCGTTTCCGAGATGGTGAGGACGAGCGAGGTCAACTTAGACTCCTCGTTTAGAACATTACAACAAGTTCATTTCGGGCGGATTATAGCACCGGCTGAGGGGGGTGCAAAGTTCAGCGCATTCATTATCCTGAGAACTGGACAGGATTGGCGGCAGAAATGCAGAAGTGGCGATTGCGGCGGCAGTGCTTTGGACGGTAACATAACGATCCAAAACCTGAGCGAAATAGTGATTGTGGGGATCTTCTAATGGTCGAAAAACTCAAGCAGTATATCGGCGGGGAATGGGTCAGTTCCAGCGCCGCGAAGTTCACGCCGGTCACCAACCCGGCAACCTGTGAATTCCTGGCGGAATGCCCGGATGGCGGATACGAGGATGTGGATCGCGCTGTGCAGGCGGCGAAGGCGGTGTATGAGGAATGGCGCAGCACACCGGTGTTGAGCCGCGCCCAGTATATGTTCCGCTTCAAGGACCTATTGGAATCGCGCTTCGAAGACCTTGCCGAGATGGTCGTCAAGGAAAATGGCAAGACCCGCGACGAGGCGCGCGGCGAGGTGCGGCGCGGCATTGAGAGCGTCGATTTCGCCACCTCCGTGCCGTCGATCATGCGCGGCTACAAGGTCGAAGACATCAGCTCTGGCATCGACGAGACGGCGGAACGGCAGCCGCTCGGCGTCTTCGCGGCGATCACGCCGTTCAACTTCCCGATGATGGTCCCGCTGTGGTTCCTGCCGACGGCGATCACCGTCGGCAACACCTTTGTGGTCAAGCCGTCGCCGCAGACCCCGCTGAGCATGCAGCTCGTCTATGAGATCCTGGATGAACTCGACCTGCCCGAAGGCGTGGTCAACCTGGTGCACGGCGGCGTCGAGGCATCCAGGGCGGTCATGGAACACCCGGATATCGTCGGCGTGTCCTTCGTCGGTTCGACGCCGGTCGCCAAGATCGTCTATGAGACCTGCGCCAAGCATGGCAAGCGCGTTCAGGCGCAGGGCGGCGCGAAGAACTACATCGCCGTCATGCCTGACGCCGACATGGCGGCGTCGGTCGCCAATATCATGGGGTCGGCGTTCGGCTGCGCCGGGCAGCGCTGCCTCGCCGGGTCGGTGGTGGTCGCGGTCGGCGATGCCTACGAACCTTTGAAGGCGGAACTGCTCAAGCGGGCGGCGAGCCTGCGCGTTGGCTATGGCTTGCAGGAGACCACCCAGATGGGCACGGTCATCAGCCCGGCGGCGCGGGAGCGCATCGAGGGCATGATCTCCCAGGGCGTCGCCGAGGGCGCGACGCCGATCCTGGACGGGCGCGGTAGGGTGATCGAGGGGTATGAAAAGGGCAGCTTCGTCGGTCCGACGATCCTCGACGGCGTCTCGCCGGAGATGCGCGTCGCCAAGGATGAGATCTTCGGACCGGTGCTGTCGATCATGCACGCCCGGGATTTCGATGAGGCGGTGACGATGATCAACGGCAGCCGTTATGGCAACGCCGCCAGCATCTTCACGCGCAGCGGCAAACATGCCCGCGACTTCAAGTATCGCATTCGCGCCGGCAACATCGGCATCAATGTCGGCGTCGCCGCCGCGTCCGCCTCTTTCCCCTTCGGCGGACAGAAAGAGTCGTTCTTCGGCGACCTGCACGGGCAGGGGTTGGACGCCATCGAGTTCTACACGGATAAGAAGATCCTGATCGAGCGCTGGTTCTAGAGGCTGTCTGCAAACTGCTCACCTCACCCCGTTTCGCTGCGCTCAACCGCCCCTCTCCAATTGGAGAGGGGCAGGGGGTGAGGTTGGGGTGAGGCTATGTGAAAACCGGGTTTGCAGACAGACCCTAAGGTCTGTCTGCAAACGCATTGTAGCCCTCATGCTGTCCTCACCCCTGCTGCGCTTCGCTTCCCCTCTCCAATTGGAGAGGGGACCGAGGGGTGAGGTGCAGGCACGCCCTGGAGCGGGGGTGCATATTCTTTCATCGGGCGAGCCGCCGGCTCGCCCCTACGGCGGATTGGGTGTAGGGGGGACTCGGCGGAGCGTCCGCTTACCGGGCAACGCGGGGCAAAAGGTGACTATGAGCGTGCGCTACACCGATTCTCTGGACGGCATCACGCCGGATCACCTGCGGGGCGGCTTCTTCGAAGGCTGGACGCGCCCTCTGACGCCGGAGCAGCATCTGCGCACGCTGAGAGGCTGTTCCGGCTGTTTGCTGGCGGTCGATGAGGCGAGCGGGATGGTCGTCGGCTACATCACCGTGCTGACCGACGGCGTCCTTTCGGCGTTCATCCCGAATATCGAAGTGCTGCCCGCCTTTCGGGGACAGGGAATCGGCAGCGAACTGTTTCGGCGCATGCTGGACAGGCTGTCGGCGATCCCGAACCTGGACCTGATGTGCGACGACGACGTGCGACCGTTTTACGCCCGCTTCGGCATGCGCCCGCTGGGGGGCATGGTATTTCGCCGAACAGACATCACGCTATCATGAGATGGGACGAAATGGCATGACATCTGCATTGAATTCTTTCGGGGCGATCTTCGCCTTCGCCATCGACCTGGAGGCGAAGCTTCGCGATTACTACCAGAGCGCCGGCAGCGCCGAGTCTGCCGGCGCCTGTGAGAAGCGGCGCGTCAACCTGGAGCGGGTGCGTCGCGAGAACGTGACCGAGATTAAGCTAGAACCGATTGAGGGGCTGGACGAGGCGGATTATGTGCTAAATCTGGTGGACATGACCGAGACAGGCTGGCGCGCCAACCATTCCGCCGCCGCCCGCTTCTATGAAGCCGCCGCGCCGAAGATCAATGTCCGCGAGGCGCAGCGGGCGCTGGAGCGCTGTGCCAAGCAGCACCTCGCGCTGACCGTCTGAATCCACCGCTGCGTGGATAGACCCCGCCGAGGGAGGAGCGAGACCCGCGTCGATAGGTCGCCGCTTTTCCCTCGCTGATTCCCGCGTCACCTCTTCAGCGCGTGAAGGTCATGTTGCATTCGTAGGCGTCCGCCATGAAGCGAAAGCCGAGCTTCTCGACAATCGGGCGGCTCATCGGGCTGGCGTCGATGGTCAGATAGCGGATGTCGTGGCGGATCGCCTCCTGGGCGCGGACCGCCAGCAGCCCGGTGTAGAGTCCGCGACCGCGACACTCCTCCAGGGTCGAACCGCCCCACAGACCGGCGAACGCACCGCCTTCATGCAGGTCCATCCAGCAGGCGCTCGCCGGAACACCCTCGACGTAGGCGACGTAAATGCGGATGGTCTCCGGGCTGTCGCGCAGCGCGTTTTCCAGCCTGCGGCGCATACGTCCCTCGGCGATCCAGGCGTCGTCTTCGCCCCACACGGCGGCGTGGACGACCAGCACATCGCTGATGCCCGCCGGATCGGTGATGCGGCGGATGTCGTGCGCCGGCGGCTGGCGCAGTTTTTCCGGCAGCGCCGCCAGATCGAGGACGCAGATGGCGTCGGCGGGGCGTTCCGGGACGAAGCCCTGCCGTTCCAGACGCGCCAGCAGATCGGCAGGCGCGTCATAGTCGTAGCATTTCCATTCGAGGTCGGTGACGGTCGTCTGCGTCCGAAAGTAGTCGATCTCCGCCGCGATGATGTCATCGGCGTTCGTCTCGGTGAGGTTCGAATGCAGGATGACCCCCCATCCCAGAGAATCATCGATCAGCCGGACGGTGTGTGGCGTGCTGATCAACCGTACGCCAGGATCGCGGCTGTCGAGGCGCTGCTCGCGGTCATAGAGGGCGCGGATCATCTGCATGGCTCGGTTATTCCTGTCCTTATTTCAGAAAACGCCTGCAAACTGAAATAGTGAGAATCCTATTTCAGTTTCGTGAAATAACGAAGCGATCCGATCTTCCTGATACGCCTTCAGCCCGCCCAGAACCCCCAGAGTTCTGTCGGGGTGTGAATTTCCCGGCTGACCTCGCCGATCACGGCGCGCGGGAGGTACTGGCTCCCGCCGGGCAGAGCGTGCCCGCCGCCCTCGACCCGATAGAGCCGAACCGCCCCGCCGGGGGCGCAGTCCTCGTAGGAGGTGAGCGTGATCGAGGTGTGATCCAGCGGGCGGGGGTCGATGTGTTCGCTGCCGCTCGGCTCTGGTGGGCAGGCGTTGGCGGTCAGCCAGAAGGCGACCGACGCTTCCGTCGGCAGCACCTCCCCACGATACTGCCCGCCGACTTCGACTGCCCCGCCGTCATACGGGATGATCGGGTCGTCTGTGCCGTTGATGAACGCCGTGCGCAGCGGTTTGCCGGGCGCGCACTCGGCGCGCATATCCTCGGTGAACTGCGCAGCGACCACGCCGATCCCGGCGAGGCGCTCGCCGATATCGCACGCCAGCCGCAGCGCCATGAAGCCGCCGTTGGAGATGCCCATCGCATAGACCCGTGCCGGATCGATCGGGTAGATCGCGCTCAGGTGGTCGATCAGCGCGCCGATGAAGCCGACATCGTCGGCGCTGCTGCTGCGGACGGTCATGCCGCTGCCCCGCCGTTCATTCCATTCGCGGCTCACCCCCTGCGGATAGACGACGATGAAGCCGTTGGCGTCCGCCACGCTGTCGAAACCCGTCTCGGCGCGGAAGCCTTCGGCAGTGCCGCCGCCGCCGTGCAGGACGATCACCAGGGGCGCGGGCGTCCTCACGGTTGTGGGGACATAGACGAGGAATTCGCGCGTCAGACCGTCATGGACGAGCGTGCCGGCGCTGCTGCCGGTCTGCGCTCGCGCCGGCGCGCCGATCAGTGCTGCCAGCAGGAGAATAGCGATGATGAAGCGCTTGTGTAACATCCGTTTCTCCGAGATCATCTCATTCCTGAATGTGGTGCGTTCGACCTGCCAACTAGGAGACGAAGATCCCATGACTGCTCAAACCATCCCGCTTGATTTTGAACGTCTGCCGCCTGATGTGCAAATCGCCCGCTCCCGCGCCTTCTGGCAGATCATGCGGACGCGCCGCTCGGTGCGCGATTTCTCGACAGAGGATGTGCCGCTGGAACTGATCGAAAACGCCATCCGCGCTGCTGCCGGCGCGCCTTCCGGGGCGAATCAGCAGCCCTGGACCTTCGTGGTGGTGCGTGACCCGGAAGTTAAGCGCCGGATTCGCAGCGCCGCCGAAGCTGAGGAGCGCGAAAGCTACGAACGCCGGATGAGCGCGGAATGGCTGCAAGCGCTGGAACCGCTGGGGACCGACTGGCATAAACCGCACCTGGAGCAGGCTCCGCTGCTGATCGTCGTCTTCGCGCAGACCTACGGGGTGAAGCGCGGGGCAGACGGCGCAGAAGAGCGGGTGAAACACTACTACGTGACCGAATCGGTCGGGATCGCGGTGGGATTCCTGCTGTGCGCGCTGCATCACGCCGGACTGGCGACGCTGACTCACACGCCGAACCCGATGGCATTTCTGAGCGAAATTCTGGAACGCCCGGCGAACGAGCGCGCTGTGGTGGTGATCCCGGTCGGTTATCCGGTGGAAGGGACGCAGGTCCCGGCGATCAGCAAGAAGCCGCTGGACGAGGTGATGAAAGTGCTGTGAGGAGTCTGTCCTCACCCTCTCCGTGCAGACTCGCTTGCCTGCATGGAGAGGGGGACCGAGAGGTGAGGACAAATGTGGCTGCCGAACTGCCCTAGCCGACGCGTTCGAGGGTGACCTCGAACTGGAAGTTGGTGTAGCTGTATTCGCTGATCAACAGATTGACATCGCCGTCGTTCGGGACGGTGAATTCAACGGTGATGGCGCTGAGCGTATTGGCGTTGGCATAGGCGATGGACGTGCCATCCTGGCGGACATCAAGGTTGAGCGAGCTGGAGGTATTGCCGCTCGGGCTGGTCAGCGTCAGGCGCACCTTTTCACCCGCGACGCCGGTGAAGAGCATCGGAATCTGGGTGCGCGAACTGCTGAAGCCGGCGATCTGCGATCCCTCATCGAGGCTCTGCGGCGGCACGCGGTCGAGCGTCACGACGACCGTGCCGTTGGCGCTGTCCACCGCCCGCAGGATGACGGTGAAGGTGCCGTCGGCGAACAGCGATGCGCTGTCGATCTCCGGGTCGAAGCCAGAGCCGCCATCCTCGTCGAACATGACCTGGCTGTTATAGGGGTCGTTCAGCGTCAGATCGGTGTCGACGGTGCGGCTGCTGTCGGCGGTGATCGTCACGATGTCGCCGTAAGCCCCGGTGAAGGTGAAGTAGTGTTCGCGGGCATTGTTGGTGAATTCGACTTCCACCGAGTCGCCATAGGCAATCGCCTGGCTCTCGATGCGATTCAGCGACAGGGTGAAGTTGCCGGTGGCTTCGCCGCTCAGGCTGCCGGCGCGAATGGTATAGCTGCCGGTGGAGGGCAGCACGAAGGGTCCGATCTGCGAATCCAGTGAGCCGCCGCTGTCATCGTTCGAAAACAGCTCTGCGCCGCTGGCGTCGAGCAGGCGCAGATAGGAGTCGAAGTCGTCCGACCCCTCGTTGATGACGACCGTGTCGCCGCTGCTGCCGGTGAAGATGTAATCCAGCGAGAAAGCGTCGGAAGTCAGTTCACCTTCGA
The DNA here is from genome assembly GCA_013360465.1 of Anaerolineae bacterium. GTDB lineage: Bacteria > Chloroflexota > Anaerolineae > Aggregatilineales > Phototrophicaceae > Flexifilum. Next base: position 10,319 of record JABWBO010000065.1, read on the forward strand.
CCGTCTGGGTGTATTCGATGCGCAGGACCTGCGCTTCTGAAACCGACAGGGTGTAGTCGCCGGTTTGAGCGGCGCTGCCGATGTACTGCCCGTAGCTTTCGGCGACGATGGTGTAGACCGCGCCTTCAGGGACCGCCAGTCCGACGATGCGCGAATTGCGCTCGCCGTTGCTGTCGTCATTGAAGGCGACGATAGTACCGGCATCGTCCCTGACCGACAGATAAGAGTCGAAATCTTCGGAGATCAGGCTGATGTTGATGAGCATGCCGCCTGCGCCCTGAAGCGCGTATTCCGCCGACGGCGCGGCTTCTGTCAGCGCGCCCTCCACCTCATCGCCGACCGTGATTTCGACAGCTTCCGGGACCTGAGCCGTTGTGCTGGTTGTTTGAGCAGCAGCCGGCATGACAACCAAGAGCAGACCTACAAGGAGGCTGAACCAAAGCAGACGACGCATCATAACTCCTTTTTGTGTGCGATAGTTCACATCTGTACCTGAATTACATTCTAGCTTAAATTTGTGGAACTGTGCGTGAATGGTAGACTTCACTGACAATTCGGGCGATAAACGTCGGCAAAGAGATGGGTAAACACATGACTGTGGAACGTCTGGCGGAGGCGGTGCAGCCGGTACTCCGCGTGCCTTATATCCGCCGAACGCGGAGGAATCACGGCTTGGAACACGCGACAATCCATATCCTGAGCGGGCGCGTGGCTCATCTGCGTATGGCAGGGCGCAGCGATTCGCACGGGTTCATCCTGATGGGCGAGGCGCGGACCGAGCAGATCGAAGGCGCTGTCCGCGACGCGCTGCGGCGTATGCGTCGGGGGGAGCATGATCTGGCGGTACATCCGAACTGCGGCACGAATCTGGTGACCACCGGTTTAATGGTGAGCAGCGCAGCGCTGCTGGGCATGACCGGCGCGTCGCGTCGCAGCCTGTGGGATCGACTGCCGACGGTGTTCGTGCTGGTGGTGATCATGCTGTTGTTCGCGCCCTCGCTGGGCATGGAGATTCAGCGGACGATGACCACCGAGGGGGACCTCGGCGATCTGGAGATCGTCGGCATCACCCGGCGCGAGGCCCGGCTGCCGTTTGGCGGCGCGCCGCTGACCATTCACCGCGTCGAAACCAGCGGCGGCTGAACCGGCGATCATGACCAGCGAATCGCTCCTCTACCTGTTTCATGGCGACGACGATCTGCGCATCGACGAGGCGGTCGAAGCGCTGATCGGTCCCTGGCGGCGTGAGCCGAACGGCGACCTGAACACCACCGACCTCGACGGCATGACCGCCAGCGCCGGCGAGGTGATCGCGGCGGCGTCTGCTTATCCGTTCCTTGCGGCGCGGCGGGTGGTGGTGGTGCGCGGGATGCTGGCGTGGATCGCCCGCAAGGGCGCGGGCGATACCGGCAAGAAAGCCGTCGAACTTCTGGAAAATGAACTGCCGGGGCTGCCCGATTATGCCCGCCTGCTCTTCGTCGAACGTGCGGCGCTGAGCGAATCACACAAGATTCTTAAGCTCAGCGCCGCCCAGCCCATCGGCAGCGTGCGCTTTTTCGCCGTGCCGGATGACAGCACCGACTGGATCATCCGGCGGGCGAAACAGGTCTACAATACGGTGATCGAGCCGCAGGCTGCCGCCGCGCTTGCCAGCGTCACCCCTGGCGACCCGCGCCGCGCCGACAACGAGCTGATCAAGCTGACGGCGTATGTCGATGGACGCGCCATCACCGAATCGGATGTGGCGCTGCTGACTCCCTATGTTTCCGAAGCGAGCATGTTCGCCATGGTCGATGCGCTGGCGGAAGGGCGCACCCGCCAGGCGTCGCATCTGCTGCATAAACTGCTGGAACAGCAGGGCGAAGACCCTTTCGGCATGTATGGCATGGTGGCGCGGCAGTTCCGTCTGCTGCTGCTGACCAAGGAGCATTTCGCCGCCGGCGGCGGCTCCAACATGCTGGCGGAAGCGATCGGGCAGAAGAAATTCGTGGCGGATAAGCTGGCGCGGCAGTCGCGGGCGTTCGAACTGACGGACCTGGAAGAAGTCTACCGGCAGATCGGCGAATACGACTTTCAGATCAAGACCGGGCAGATCGGCATCGAGCTGGCGCTCGACCTGCTGATCGCCGGGCTGGCGGCGCGGCGCTGACGCCATCTGCAGACTCTGTGTGCAACAAAACACCCACCCTCTGCGTATTGAACAGCATATAACGACTCGTACGATGAGATGAGAAAGCGAGTACAACGATGGGAATCGTCCTGATCATTCTGATCGTGCTGGGCGCGATCTTCCTGTTCAGCATCATGGGCAGCATCCTCGATCTGGTGATCGCGCTGGCGGTCTGGGCGGTGATCGGCTGGGCGGCGGGCAAACTGGTGCGTGGGCAGGGCTATGGCGCGCTCGGCAACATCCTGCTGGGGCTGGTCGGCGGTGTGGTGGGCGGCATCCTCTTCGGGTTGATCGGCTGGTCGAGCGTCGGGCTGATCGGTTCGATCCTCTCCGGTGTGGTGGGTGGGGTGATCGTCGTCTACGCCGCGCGGCTCCTGGGGCGTTGAAGCACAATATCACTAAAGGAGGAGGGCGGAGTGTCGTTCACCCCGCCCTCCTTTTGATTCTGGCTGTCTTTCGAACCAACATCCTTCGCATCACCTCCGTCTGAAGCGTAGAGCGCTGTGAGCCGTGTCCGTCACGGCTAGACCACTGCCTGCAGTTCGACGATCCGCGCCAGCACCAGCGTGTTGGATGCCCCACCGGCGCGCTCGACATACGCCTGGTAGAAGTTCAGCGCAGTTGCCATATCGCCCATCGCATAGTACAGGTCCGCCGCACCCAGGAAGGGTTCCGCGTAGCCGGGCATCTGGGTCATGGCATTCTGGAAGTCCGCCATCGCCCGGAGGGTGTCGCCCGCCGCGACGTAGGCGCATCCGCGCATGTACAGGACGCTGATGAAATCAGGGTAGTAGCTCAGCGTGATGCTGTAGTCGGCGATGGCGCTGGCGTAGTCGCCCAGGGCGGTGTAGCTGTCGCCGCGCGCCGAAAAAGCGTAGGCGAAATCGGGGAGTACGGCGATGGCGCTGCTGAACTTTTCCACCGCCTGGTTGTGATCCCCCTGCTCCTGGTAGTAAATCGCGACGCGGTAATCCACCAGCGCCGGTGAGTAGGCTTCAGTCGCGCTGGTATCGATCATCGCGGTGGGGTCTGCACCTTCTTGCGCATAGCTGGGAGCCGCCGCCATCAGCATCAGCGCCAGCGCCAGACCGACGCCCCCCATGTGCAGGACGCGGCGGAGCGTCTGGTGCTGGCGGCGGGGCTGCCCGTTGTGATGTCCGCTGCTGAACAGGCTGCGCAGGAGGTGGACCAGCGCCGCGCGGCGGCTGTGCTGTTCATCATCTTCATGTGCGTACTCGCGAGCGATCCGGGCGATTCGGTGGTGTTCGGCGGCGCGCATGGCGTCATGGCGGTGGCATTCATTCAGCTTGTAGGTCGCGTTGTCGGTAGTCAGCTTGGCGTTCATTTCGATCTCCTTGTCATTCAGTGTGTGCGTTCGTTATGACCACACTGTACGCCCGACATGGGGGGAGAGTCACCCCGTTGCGGGGGGGAGAATGGGGGGGATTGGGGGTGGGGAAAAGTTGGGGGAGCGCTTTTGGGGGCATCCGGGAAGGGGAGATTCCCCGGATGCCGACCCAAAATGGCGTCAGCGCCGGGCGGCTTCCAGCAGCAGGGCAGCGCCTGGCATACGGTCGTGCAGGATCAGCGCACCATCGGCGATGGTGAACGACTCGCCGGTGATCAGATCGCGCAGACGGTCGCCATCGGCGAGTCCGGCGTGATGGATCGAGATCGCCCGTCCTTCCAGCCGCCCTGGTCCACGCCAGCCGATGACGATCACCTGCTGTTCGAGCGACTGGCGCTGGAAGACGATCAAGCCGCTTTCCGCATAGAGGAACTGAATGCCGCCGTGAACCAGCGCCGGAGCGGTGCGCCGCAGCCGGATCAGCGCCTGGAAGTAAGAGCGCAGGTCGTGATCCCACCGGCTCTGATCCCATTCGAACGGGCGGCGGTTATCGGGATCAGACCCGCCGGTCATGCCGATCTCGTCGCCATAATAGACCGCCGGCACGCCGGGGTAGGTCATCATCAGTGCCGCCGCCAGACGCAGCAGCGCCTTATCTTCGCTGACGGCGCGCAGAAAACGCATCATGTCGTGGCTGCTGAGCATGTGGTACTGCTGACGGGCGATCACCCAGGGGATCGCCGCCAGGTGCGACCGCCACTGTTCGACCACCGCTTCAGCGGGCATACGCTCCGGGTCGTTTTCGGCGGTCTGCCATTCCGGACCCATAAAGCCGGTCAGCCAGCGCCGCAGGGGGACGCTGAAGCCTTCGTAGTTCATGGTCGCATCGACTTCATCGCCCTGCAGGTGCGGCGTGCCGTCAAAGGAGTGTTCGCCATAGAGGTAGAGCTGTGGATTATCCGCCTTGACCGCCGCGCGGATACCCCGCCCGATGGTGTGTTCCAGCCGGGTGCGCCCCTGCCGCGCCATCATATGAAACACGTCCATCCGCCAGGAATCGATGCGGTAGGGCGGGCGCAGCCAGCGGCGCAGGATCGACTCTGGGGCGCGGTAGAGGGCGTCGCGCAGCCCTTCGCTGTTGAAATTCAGCTTGACCAGGCTGTTGATGCCCAGCCAGGTGGCGTAGCGGTGCGGGTGTTCGTAGAACGTGAAGTAGTCGGCGGTGGGCGCTTTCGGGTCGCGCTGGGCGGCGGTGAACCAGGGATGTGACGCGCCCAGGTGGTTGACGACGACATCGAGGGCGATGTGCATGTTGTGCCGGTCCAGCGCCTCGCGCAGCGCCGCCAGCGCCGAATCGCCGCCGACGAACGGATCAACATGGTCGAAGTCTATCGTGTCGTAGCGGTGGTTGGTGCGGGCGGTGAAGATCGGCGTGAGGGCGATGGTGTTGACGCCCAGGTCGCGCAGATAGTCGAGCTTCTGGATGATCCCCGGCAGATCGCCGCCGTAGAAATCGAGATTGCCGCCTTCGCTCCAGGGCAGCGGCGGCTGATCCCAGGCGCGGCGCTGGGTGGTGAAGCCGTCCATGCTCCAGGCTCCGGGCGGCACGTCGTTATCTGGGTCGCCGTTGTAAAAGCGGTCCATAAAGATGTGATAGAAGACGCTGTTCTGCACCCACAGCGGCGCCTGATAGTCTGCCAGTAGGGTGAAGTCGAACAGGCTGAGCGGGTCGGACGCCTGCGCGCCCAGGCTGTTGACGTAATAGGCGGCATCATCGGTGAGGAGCTTGAAATGATAAGGATTCGCCGGCATGGTGATCGACAGGGGGGTCTCCCACCAGGTGGCGGCGCGGGTGGTCCGCACCGGCTTCATCTCGTTGTAGCGCCCTTCGCCGTCGGGGGTGTAGCGCAGCCAGACCCGGCGCAGCGGCGCGTTCAGGGGCGTGCGCAGACGGATCGTGACCTGTTCGCCGAAGGCGGGCAGGGGGTTGGAGACGTAGCATTCAGAGCCATCGTGATGAACGCCGAAGAGCCAATCGGGGAGCTGCGGCATCAGTTTCGTCCTGTGATCTAGGGATCGGCACAGCAGCCAGAACGATACCGCAGCGGACGCCGGCGGAAAAGGCTGGGCGTTGAACAGCGGATGAGTTTCAATCCCCAGTGGTCATCGCCTGCCCCGCGCCGGATGCTTCGCCGGGGCGATCACCAGCGGCGCGGTCATCCACAGCAGGATGCCCATGACCGCTGCCGAGGTCAGACACCACACGCAGGTCGCGCCGATCACAAACGGTTCCAGACTGGTCAGGTAGAGCGAGAAGATCGTGCCGAACAGCGCCAGACCGAACAGCGCGCGGTCCGCCCACGCCGTGCCCCCCCAGCGCTTCAGCGCCCACACCAGCAGGATCAATCCGTAGCCGACCACGCCGATTACGCCGATGGGCACGCCGGCGACGCGGGCATAGGCGCTCTGCTGCACGACGTTGCAGTCGCCGACGACGCCGCAGACCGCCTCCGTCAGCGTGGTCTCGACGTACATCAGGTAGCCAGCCACCAGCATCCCTGCCAGGGCGATCAGCGGCAGAAAGCGCACCGCGCCCCGCAGCGGTTCATGCCCCTGACGGGGAGCCAGCAGCAGCGCCCCGCCGACGATGGCGAAAAGGATCAGCGATGCGCCGGCGATCAGCGCGACGGGCGGCTCCGACAGGCTGCCCAGGATCAGCGACGCCGTCAGTCCGATGGCGGAGACGATGCCGAGGAGCAGGGCGATCCAGCCGACCTGCCCGGTGATCACCGCCCGCAGCGCGACGCTGTTCCATGCCAGGACGATCAGCAGCAGGCTGCCCGCCAGGACGACCAGCAGCCCGATAGCGAGCAGGTTCGCCGGGTCGCTCAGCACATCGATGCCGGCGCTGGCTGCGGTGGGGATGCCGGAGACGCCCAATGCTTCTTCGAACAGTTCAGCGATGCCGGGGATGGGGGGCAGACCGATGCCGCCGGAATCCAGCCCCGCCTGCACGATCTGGGCGGTACGCGCCGGGATGTTCAACGAGCCGACCAGCACCTCGCTGCCGATGATCAGCATCGGCACGCCGTTGGCTTGGATATTCATGGCGGTGCGCGCCGACTGCATGATCTGGCTGCCGTTCAGCGTGCTGATGTCGACGAACAGCACTTGCAGCTGATCGCCGAACTGTTCCTGAATTTGAGGCCAGTGGTTTTCGATGACTTCGTGACAGTGCGGGCAGCTCGGCGAATAGAAGAAGACGCCGTAGACGACCGCCGTTTGCGCCTGCACCGATGCGGACGCCCAGATCACCAGGGCAATAAAGATGAGGAACAAGCGAGAGCGTGACATGACAATACCCTCCCATCTCATTTTAAGGGAGGATCGTAATTCGGAACGTCAGGTTATGTCGATGGATGATGTCACGTTTAGCGGGTGATCATCTTCCCCATCGGCTCAGAAGCCGCTCGGCAGCCCGCCCATGCCGGGGACCAGCAGGTTGAAGAAAGTGAAAGCGACTCCGCTCAGCAGCAGCATCATCACCAGGACGATCCCGACCAGCGCTGCGATATTGCCCCAGTCCTGACTGCTGACGAGCTGCGGCGGGTTGGGCGGCACGGCAACCTGGTGTGGGCGCGCTCCGCCGCCGATCTGCTGAAGCGCCGGGGCGAGATTTTCCCCGCGCACGCGGATGTCGTAGTAGAGCAGGGTCATGGCGACCGGCGCGATGGGGGCGGTGACGATGCTGATGACCATGCTGACGAGGGCATCGATCCAGGGGCTGCCCGAAGCGGCGGAACCCGTAGGAACCGCCAGCGCGGCGACCAGATCGATGGCGGACTGGATCAGAAAGGTGATCAGCACGACCAGCATCATCATCCCGAAGACCCGCCAGAACGCCGACTTGCCCAGGACATAGGACCGAAGGATGGCGGCGCTGGACCCCGACCGCTCCAGGAGGATCACTGGACCGAGCAGGGCGTTGATGACGATGGACAGATAGATGTTGAGGGCGAGCAGGGCGATGAGCAGCGGACAGAGAGCGCTGGCGACGGTGATCACTAGGGTTATCGTGAAGATCGCCAGGTAGAAGATCAGATAGCCGATGACCAACCGGCTGATCAGCGGGCTGCTTTCATTCCAGGCTTGCCCCAGGGTGAGCTTTCTGCCGAACTGGGCTTCGGAAGTGATATAGGTGGACACGCAGGTGAAGATCGCCGTCTGAACGACCGTCAGGACCATGACGATCAGGGCGTACATGCAGATCTGCCCGGCGACCGAAGGATCAAGGGTGGGTGTCTCGCCGACGAAGCTGATCGCCCCGACCAGGCTGTTGCCGAACAGTGCCGTGACGACGGTGACCGGGATGAAGACGACAGCGGCGAGGAGGAGAAACGCCGGGAGGTGATCGCGGTAGATGGCGAACGTCCGCTGCACCAGTTCGATCACGGTGCGCGGCTGAAGCAGCGCGTCTGACGTGGGAGGAGAACCCGACGGATTGATCACGATAATCCTCTGCGTGTAGTTTCAGGAAGTATAGCCGATTCCCCGATTTTCAGGGGGGAATCATCATTCCCAGGGGGGTGAAAACGGGGTACACTCCCGCCGAGAATACGGTTTCCCAGGATCTTCCCGATGGCGCACGCCTTCATCAGCTATGCTCACGAAGACGCCGACTACGTTCGCCGCCTGGTGCAGGCGCTCGAACGGCGAGGGATCGCCGCCTGGATCGATGATCAGATTCCCAAAGGCGCATTGTGGGCGCAGTCGGTCATCGAAAACCTGACCGGCAGTGCCGCGCTGGTGGTGATCATGACGCCCGCCGCCGAAGGCTCGGAATGGGTGCAGAAGGAACTGCTGATCGCCCTGGATCGGCGGCTGCCGGTCTTTCCGCTGCTGCTGGAGGGCAAGCCTTTCCCGCTGATCATCGACCGGCAGTACGAGGATGTCGGCGGCGGCGCACTGCCTTCCCAAGCCTTCAGCGCGCGGCTGAAAGAGGTGGTCGGCGGCAGGAATGCGCCCGTCGGCGAAGAGGCTGCGCCTTCGACCGCCGCCGGCGCGACACTGGTCGAGGAGGATTGGCTGGCGAACGCCTACGTGGACGCGCTGGAGGGGCATTTTGAAGAGGTGATCCGCGAGATGCCGGCGCAGTTTACTGCGCAGCGCTTCATCCTCAAGCTGGCGCAGCGCAACCAGACCGAGTACATCCGCGCCCTCTCTGCCTATGAAGACAGCGCTGCACCGTTCAGGGCGCTGCACGTGCAGCTCAGCAAGCGGCTGAAAGAGCGGACCGATCTGGCGGCGGCGATAGGCAGTACGTCCGCCAGGAACCTGTGGAACGAGACGAGCGAAAGTGAACTCTATCGCAAGCTGCTGCGCCGCGCTCGGCGTGGCTGAATCCTGAATCTGCTCAGCGCAGCGCCAGCGCCAGACGCACCAGCCGCGCCCCGCTCGGCGTGCCGGCGATGCTGAGCAAGCCTCCGTCGGCAAGCTGGTAGAGCCGCGCTGGATCGATGCCGGTCAGCGCTTCCAGATCGAAGGGCAGATCATCGAAGATCAGCGTCTCTGACGCTATCTGCGCCGGATCGAGCGCGCCGCTTAGCGTCAGCAGTTCGCCGATGCCGCGCCGGCTGATGTAGGCGATGGCGTGGCTGGCGTCGAGCGCCTGTGCTGTCAGCGTGTGGAAGTCATCCGTCTCGCTCAGCGGCGCACGTCCTGACAAACCCTCCTGGACGAACGCCCGCGTGCCGAAGTACGCCACCCGATCCTGAACGCCGAAGACCACATCCAGCGCGCCGACCTGAACGCTCCTGTCGGACTCGCGAAAGACGGCGTCCTGCCGTTCCTGAAGGAACAGGCGGGCTGCGCCGTAAAGCGACTCGCTGACGCGGCTGGCGCTGGCGGCGCTGTCCGCCTCCATGAAGATGGCGAATTCGACCGGGTAGATCGCCGCAGCGCCATTCAGCAGATCGACCGCGTGATAATCGACCGCCAGCAGGTAATCGCTGGTCAGCGTCGGCAGCAGATCGTACTCCAGCGACAGCTTCAGCACCTCTTGCGAAAACCCTTCCAGCAGCGCCAGGGCGCTTTCGCTGGTCTCGACAGCGCTGATCGAGGCGTACAGCGCCGCAGCGGTGCGGATCAGCGCACCGATGCTGGCGCTTTGCACCAGGAAGGCGGCGTCCGCCGGGGCGTAGCGGGCGAATGACGGCTGGATCACCGGCAGCGGGTTCGCCGTCGCGGCGGTTTGGACGACATCGGCGAACAGATTGAGTCCTTCTGGCATCTCTTCCGCCGCCAAGCCGAGCGCCATGTCGGTCTGCGCGCCGAACGCCAGCGAGTCCAACAGGTCGGCGAAGAGCCGGTCATGTACCAGCGGCAGCATCTCGCTGATTGCGCCGTAGGCGAAGACACCGTAGTCGCCGCGCGGCAGCTCGGCGAGAGCGGCGCGAAAACGGTCGTCGTCGCCCAGGACCTGATCCGGCTGCAGGGCGTCGGTCTCGCCCTGGGCGAAGATCAGATGGTCCTCGCCCAGGGCGATCAATGCCGAGTCGTCGGTGAAGCGGTAGAGGTCATAGCCGACGACGGCGTCGCGCTGCGCTCCGCTGAACAGCAGCGGGGCAGCCGCCTTGACCGCCTCCATCGCCCGCGAGAAGGCGACGACGTACAGCGCTTCACCCTGATCGCCAAATCGGGCGGTATCGAGGAAACCCTCAGCGCGATGCAGGGCGACCGCCGCTGAATCCATGAAGGGGAGGATCAGGTTGAGGCGCGTCACCATCGGGCTGTATTCGCCGAGATAGGCGATCAGGCGGGCGACGCTGAGAGGGTCGTTCAGCGCCAGACGGCTGGTGATGTGGGTCAGCACGGCGTCGAGCGCGGCGATGGCGTCCGCGCCGGTGCGGGCGGCGGCGAAGAATTCGACCTGCGCCGGGATGTAAGCGGCGGCGGCGCGAATGTACGCCAGCGAGTCCTCTGTCTGAGCCGCCGGCAGCGGCGCGGCTGTATCCTGCGCCGCTGCCGGCGTGGACGCGCCGGTGAGGAGCGCCGCCGCCAGCAGGAATGGCGCTGCGGTCGGTATTCTGCGGGGTTGAGAGGTGAGCGTCTTCCGCGATCCCGGCGGGCGGATGAATCGCCCGATCAGCAGCGCCAGCGCCAGCAGGAGGAGGCTGGCGGCGAAGAGTTCGCGGATGGCGCTGTTGACGGCGGCGATATAGCTGGAAGCGAACGGCGATGCGGCATACTGGCTGTGGGGGAGGGCGTCGAGGAGGGCGTTCGGACTTTCCATCGTCCGGACCAGATCGACCGTGCGCTGCGTGATGAAGGCGGTGCTGAACGACGTTGTGACGGACATTGCTACCATGCGCAGGCTGAGCGTCAGCGCTGCCGCCGCGCCGCGTTCGGAATCCGGCGCGGCGTCCAGCAGCAGGACGATGACCGGGGTGAAGGCGATTCCTACGCCCGCGCCTGCCACCGCCGCCGCCAGGGCAATGACGCCGTAAGGGGTGGTCATCGAGATGCTCCCCCAGAACAGGGCGACGCCGAACCCGGCGATGATCAGCCCAATCAGGATGGTGCGCCGCCCGCCGAGTCGTTCGTACATCCCGCCGCCGAGTACGCTGCTGATCGCCAGAGGCAGGGCGAAGGCGGCGATCAATCCCCCCTGAATCAGGGCGGCATCGCGCAGCCCCTGTTCGGTGAACCGGCTGAAGAAGATCAGCAGCCCCAGGTTTCCCGTCTCGCGCACGTTGGTGAAGATCGGCAGCAGCAGCAGGATGATCAGCAGCACGACGCCGAGCAGGATGTTGATCAGATGCGCGGGCAGGACATCGGGGCGGCGCAGCAGTGAGAGCCGGATCAGCGGTTGTTTCAGGCGCATCTCGACGACGGCGAAGGCGGCGGTGAGGATCGCCGTGATCAGCAGGGGCAGCCACAGCCCGGAAGCGTCTAATCCTCCCGCCGCATCGGTGTTGACGCGGGCGATTCCCAGGTTGATCGCCACCAGAGCGGCGGCTGCCAGGACGAAGCCGGCGGCGTCGAAGCGCCCGGTCGCCCGGCGCTGCTCCACGCCGCGCAGCTGCCGCCGCAGCAGAAAGAGCGTGCCCAGGATGAGCGGCAGATTGACGATGAAGACCGTTCGCCAGTCGGAAAACTGGATGACCACGCCGCCCCAGAAACCGCCGAACATCCAGCCGATGGTGTCCATGGCGGCGATCACCCCGACCGCCAGCGCCCGACGCTCGGTGTTGAAGACCTGCGAGACCAGCGACAGCGCCACCGAAGCCAGCGCGCCCGCGCCGAAGGCGGCGATGATGCGGGCGAGGATGATGGCGTGCAGGCTGGCATGTGCGGGGTCGCGGGCGATGCCAACCAGACCATAGAGCGGGCTGAGGACGCCGGCGACGGCTGGATAGTTGATCACCAGCAGCGAGCCGATGAAGTACAATCCGAGGCAGAGGGTCAGCGCGGTGCGCCAGCCGGTCAGGTCAGAGAGCCGCCCGACGGCGAGCAGCGCGATGGAATAGGCGATCAGATAGGCGTTGACCAGCCACGCCGCCGCCTCCTGACCGGAGGCGTCCAGCGGCAGCGCCAGTTCGCGCAGCAGATCGGGCAGGAACGCCGAGACGACCAGCAGGTCGAGGCTGCCCAGGAAGACCGGGATACAGAGGAGCGCCACCAGTGACCAGCCCGCCTGCGATGTTCGTCTCATGAGGTGTTTTCAGTCCTGCCGCTGTATATCCAGATCAATTACACACCATTCTACGCGCGCCGCCCCGGTTTGGTGTCGGCATACCCTGGAAAGAGGGTAACTGCTCAGGGGGTGTAGCCAGCGGAGCAGAAATGGGCTATAAAAGTGGGCTATGGACAACACACGTGAAGCAGAACTCCTCGCCATTATCCGCGA
>JABWBO010000066.1 GCA_013360465.1 Anaerolineae bacterium
CCTTTCTACGCTTTCTTGGCACCTCTTCCTTCTGTTTCGACTGGCTTACCCACTATGCCCCGCCTTTATTGTGCATTCGCTAAATCTGTCTCCCATCAGCCGGTCGAATTCGAGCAGGTGCATGTTCGCCTTTGGTGCGCCGAATTCGATGCGGCGCAGCAGCGCCTTGATATGTGCGATTAACTCCCGCGTACTGAAAGGTTTCGTCAGATAGTCGTCCGCGCCCAGTTCCAGCCCCAGGATTCGATCCACTTCTTCATTGAGCGAACTGAGCATCAGAATTGGGACGACGCTGGCGCGCCGGATCGCCTTACAGACTTCCCAACCGTCTATTCCCGGCAGCAGGATGTCGAGGATCACCACATCCGGGTGATGTGTGAACACCGCCTCCAGACCCGCTTTGCCATCGTCGGCGGTGTTCACTGTATAGCCCTGCTCGCGGAGCGCTTCTGACAGGGGCAGGTAGATCAGAGGATCATCTTCAATGACCACAATGACGGTCATGGCTCTTGCCTTTTCGCTCATGTACTGTCGCGATTATGAACGATGATCTCGATCCGTGCGACTGAGTTACTGCCCGACGATTTCGTTCACCCAGGCGATAAAGTTGCCTGTGCTGTTCCCGGTACGCTCGGCGGTGGTGTGCCCCTGATCCCAGACGGTGGCGAACGCCACGTCCTGTACGCCTTCGTAGCTTTCAAGCGCCAGCGCGAGATTCAGCTCGACCGTCATCGCCGTATCGCCCTGCTCAATTCCGCTGTGGATGCGCCAGTACGGAGCAACGGTCGAGGACCGGTAGCCGTCATAAGATGCCAGCAGGAAGTACATGGGGTTGTACATGTTCATACGTGACTGAATATCGCTGCCCAATGCATCGAGTGCGGTCAAATCAGCTGCATAAGCTTCAATGTAAGATGCATCCCAATCGGCATAGGCAGCATAGATTTCCTGATTCTGTGCCAGCAGTTCCGCCAGCACGGCGTCAAAGTGCAGGGAGTCGCTTCCATCGTTGCCGAACACGTTGTTTTCTGCCTGACCGCGATTCAGGTCATCGAACGCGCCGACGCTCTTGCTTGGAGACTTGCTCCCGTAGGCAACGAAGTCTGCGATGCTGGTAATGCGCGCTGTATGGGTGGCGGCGTCATAGGTCACCCACTGCGCTTCAGCATTGAGCGAAGCGATGTAGTCCTCCACCGTCTCGTAGGTGGCGCTTTCTGCCGTCCTACTCCCCGATCCCGCCGCAGAATCGCTCGGCGACGTTCCACCATCAGGGAGCGTCATGCCGCCGCTCGGCGGTGCGCCACCGCGCATTCCACCGAAACTGCCGGCGGTGACAGTGTATGGGAAGGTCGTATCCGCCAGGAAATTATTCAACGACTCTTCGATGACCGCCAGCAGATAATCGTAGTAGCTGCCTGCCGTGTAGATGCCCGTCTCCGACGGCTCAAGAGTCAGTGAATTTCCGCTTTCATCGGTCAGACCGAGCGCGTTGATGGTTGTGGCATAGGTCTCGGCGAGATCTGCGGAAAGTGCCGAGGTCCACGTATCGTCGGCGCGCGTGCCGGATGAGGCGTACTGCCCCATGTTCCACTCATAAGCAGCGTCGGCATAATCCAGGCTGGTGATCGGACACCATGCCATGGCTCCGAGGACAGCGTCGCTGATGGCGTTGCCTTCGGTATCGACCATCGCTGCGCCGACAGCCTGGAGATACGGGAAGTAGAGTTCACTGTCACCCGTCGCGCCGATGACGCTGGCTTGCGCGCCGCCGCCGCTCATGCCGAAGACAAAAATACGGTCTGTGCTGCCCGGAAGCGCATCCTCGTTATAGCGGACATACCGGACAGCCGCCTTGAAATCGGTCACGCCCCAGGGCGCGCCGCCGCTGTAGATCAGATTGCCATTGGCATCGTAGCCATTGTCGCGTCCACGCGCCCCCGCCTGGACATAGACGAAACCTGCCTGCATGTAGCTGGAAATCGGGTCATAGCTGTATGAAGTTGGAGCGGCGGCGGCGGAATAGCCGGGCGTATTCACCGGGAAGACGATGGGAGCGGTCAGTGCGGTGTAGCCATTCACCGTCGACTCAGTGTTGAGCGCTGCCGTGTAGGAACCGTCACCGTTATCGGTGGCGTTCAGATAGTCGCCGGGAACATAGATTCCCAGGGATTCGTAGTCTGGTGCTGCCGGGTTGGCGACATACACCACGCCAATCTGCCAGTATACATTGTTGTCTGCATCGTACTGCCACGCAGCGCTGTCGAAGGTCAGTTCACTTGTTCCGACGTTCTCCTGTGCGTTGACTCCTGCTGCGGTCAGCAGCAGCAGGCTTGCCAGCGCTGACAAGATAAACTTCAACCGCAAGCGATGAGATTTGCTGGACATGGTTTCTACTCCTGAAGAGGCGGAAATAGGGCGCTTCGGCAGCCTCAGCAGGGATTCCCGCTGGTTGTTCGACTGCAAAAACGGCTGATGTCAGAAGCATAACCGTCTGAAAGATGTGAAACCTGAAGTGCGCCCAAAGAAGGCTTAAATATGTTTAAATCGATGCGGATGGCAGCGCGATGTGATCACCGTCATCTCCGTCCGCGAATAACTGTAAATTCAGCCTAAGCAGTTGGTTTTCCCTTTCCCCAACCCCGCGCTATACTATGCCGTAATGTCGTCTTAATACGCTTTTTTCGAGCAAGGACAGCCCATGAGCAGCAGCGACACGCCCATCGTCCTGGAAGTGCGCGGTTTGACCAAGCGCTTTCCCGGCGTGCTGGCGAACGATCACATCAGTTTGCAGTTAAAACGCGGGCAGGTGCTCGGCTTGCTCGGCGAAAATGGCGCCGGCAAGAGTACCCTGATGAATATGATTTATGGACTGTACCATCCCGACGAGGGCGAAATCCTGGTACATGGTAAGCCCGTGCGCATCGGCAGCCCGAATGATGCCATCCGACTGGGGATCGGCATGGTACACCAGCATTTCCAGCTGGTCCCTGTCTTGAGCGTGACCGAAAACATCATGCTCGGCAACGAGACCGTGCAGGGACCATTCCTGAATGTGCGCGCCGCGCGTAAGCGCATCATGGAGATCAGCGCGCAGTATGGGCTGGAGGTCGATCCTGATGCGCTGGTGCAGGACCTGCCGGTCGGCGTGCAGCAGCGTGTGGAGATCATCAAGGCGCTCTACCGCAAAGCCGAGATCCTCATCCTGGATGAGCCGACCGCCGTCCTGACTCCTCAGGAGACGGAAGGCTTGTTCCGTATCATGCGGACGCTCCTGGAACGTGGCGTGAGCATCATCTTCATCAGCCACAAGCTGAAAGAAGTCCTGGAGATCTGCGTGGACATCGTCGTCCTGCGCGGCGGTCGTGTCGCCGGGCAGGTAGAACCCTGGCGCGCCAACGAACTCATGCTGGCGGAGATGATGGTCGGGCGGCAGGTCATGCTTCAGGTGGATAAGACGCCCGCCCAGCCCGGCGAACCGGTGCTGCGCATCGACGATCTGGCTGTGCTGGACGACCGCAAGCTGCAAGCCGTGCGCGGCGTTTCATTGGAAGTACGCGCCGGCGAGATCGTCGGCATCGCCGGGGTGCAGGGCAATGGACAGACCGAGCTGGTCGAGGCGATCACCGGCTTGCGCCCCATCGTCGCCGGGAAGATCGTCCTGAACGGGCAGGATATGACCCACGCCTCGCCGCGCAGGATCACCGAGGCGGGGGTCGCCCATGTGCCGGAGGATCGCCAGAAGAACGGCATGGTCGCGCCTTTCCCGATCAAGGACAACCTTGTCCTGCAAACCTACTACGTGGAGCCGTTCTCGCGCGGAGTTATCGCCGACGACCGTGCCATCGACCAGCAGGCGGATGCGCTGGTGAAGAAGTTTGATGTGCGTACGCCGAGCATCCACGTCAATATCGGCAAGCTTTCAGGGGGGAACCAGCAGAAGGTGATCGTCGCCCGCGAGTTCTCGCGCGACAGTCATCTGCTGATCGCCGCCCAGCCCACGCGCGGGCTGGATGTCGGCTCTATCGAATTCATTCATAAGCAGATCGTCGCCATGCGGGATCGCGGCGCGGGGGTGCTGCTCGTCTCTGCCGAACTCGACGAGGTGCTGTCGCTTTCGGACCGCGTGCTGGTGATGTTCGCCGGCACGATCATGGATGACCTGCCCATCGAGAAGGCGGACCGCAACCTCTGTGGTTTGCTCATGGCGGGCGTGAAGCAGACCAGCGAAAAGGAGGCAGTCGGTGACTGACGCCAGCGTGACCCCACCCCAACCGGCAGGGACCGCCGACTCGCAGCGGCAACCCTTCGTCCTAATCCGCCTGTGGAAGCGTATTTCCCCGTCGCTGGTCCCGCTGCTGGCGGTGATATCGGCAATGGTGCTGACCGTGCCCTTCATGATCCTGACCGGAGGATCAGGCAATGTCTCGCGCGGGCTGAACATCGCCGGGACGGCATACTCAGCGCTGATCGAAGGCTCTATCGGTTTCGTCATCAATGACCGCGTACTCGCCGACGATCTCATCCTGTTCGAGCAGATGTCGGAAGCCGAGCCGCTCACGCAGGGCGACCTGCGCAGTCTGGCGCGAGCAGCGCGCGATGCCGCCGCGCTTGGTCGCGACGCTGCCGACCGCTTCGGCGCGGTGATCGACAATTTCACGACCCTGGACGATGATCAGCTCACCGAGCTGGGGGAGAGTGTCGCTGACATCGCCGCTATCGGCGTGGAGGCTCTCAACGGCATGCAGGCGATGATTGCCGAACTGAGCGCGATGCGGCGCGGTGACGTGCGGACGCTCGCCGAGAAATTTGGGCGGCTGGAGACGCTGAGCGCCGAAGACCGCGCCGAGCTGGTCGCCGCCCTCCCTTCTGCTGCCGATCTCAGCGATGAAGATGCCCTCGCCTATATGGCGGTCGTCAACCAGGAAGGGATCGCCAAGCTGGAGCGCGTCGCGGCGGCGGTCGAACTTCTGAACGCCGAAGGAATCGCGCCGGAGTCGCCGGAAGCGGCGGCGCTGGCGGAAGTGACACAGGTTGAAGGCGGCGCGGGCACAGCGCGTGAAGTTGTGGAGACCTTTGCCCGCCTGGATGCCGCCGGGATCACCGACGCCGCCGGGCTGGCGGTGCAGATCGAGACGGTACGTGAACTGTATTCGGTCGGGCTGCTCAGCGAGAGCGATGTGCGCGCGATGGTTCAGGGCGAACTCGCCTCGGCGCTGGAAGGCAACCTGGTGGTCAGCCGTCCCGGCAACCGCCTGGTGGTCGATGCGGGATCGAACGCCGCCGGGATCATCTGGAGCGATAACAACACGCCGGATGATCCTTCCGATGACCGCCCGGATGTCGTCTATCTGCGGTTGGTCGGGGGTTCGGCGCTGCTCTTTTACCCCGGCAACCTGGAGACCATGCTGGTCCGCGCGACTCCCTTCATCATCGTCGGGCTGGCGGTTGCCCTGGGCTTCAAAGCCGGCTTGTTCAACATCGGCGCTGAAGGTCAGCTCTATGCCGGCGGCATCTTCGCCGTTTGGGTCGGCTTCTCGCCGATTTTCGATCCGCTGCCCATCGCCGTTCGCCTGCCGCTGGTGATCGTCGCCGGCATCGCCGGGGGCTTCCTCTGGGGTGCCATCCCCGGCGCGCTCAAAGCGTTCACCGGCGCGCATGAAGTGATCGTGACGATCATGCTCAACTACGTCGCCATCCGCCTGGTGGACTGGCTGATCAAGTCTACCGAGCCGATCATCCTGCTCGATCCGGCAGCCAGCACCCCGCGCACCCCATTCCTGAACGAGGCGGCGCGCCTGCCGAGCATGGAGTCCGTCCCCTTCTGGCTGTTCCTCGCCGTCGGCGCTGTCATGCTGGTGCTGGGGCTGTATCAGCGCCGTGAAGCGCTGGCGCGCGACCTCCGCTATGTCATTCGCCCGGTCGTCAATGCCTTGATCGTGACGGTCGGCGGGCTGTTTCTCGCCTGGGTCGGGGCGACCGGCGCGCTGCATGTCGGTTTCCTCATCATGCTGGTTGCCGTCTGGCTGACCGACTGGTTCCTCAACCGCACCACCATCGGCTTCGAACTGCGCACCGTCGGCACCAACCCGGACGCCGCTCGCTACGCCGGCATGAGCGTGCCGCGCAACACTATTTTGGCGCTGGCGCTGGCGGGCGCGCTGGCAGGACTGGCGGGCGCTATCGAAATCAGTGGTGTGCAGTACAACATGCAGCCGGAATTCTTCAGCGGTCTCGGCTTCGACGCCATCGCCGTGGCGCTGCTGGCGCGCAGCAGTCCGCGCAGCATGATCCCCGCCGGGCTGTTGTGGGGGTCGCTTCTGGCGGGCGCGGGCTTGATGCAGGTGCGCGCCGATATTTCCATCGACCTGGTTAAGATCATCCAGGCGTTGATCATCATGTTCATCGCCGCCGATATGATCATCCGCTTTCTGTGGCGCGTGCCCGAAAGCGACGAGAAGACGGCGATCACCTTCATCAAGGGCTGGGGAGGCTAAAGCAGTATGACGACGACATCACCGACCATGCCGGCTCCCCAGGCAGAAGCGGCATCCTGGCGCGAGAGAATCAAGATCACCCGGACCACCATCTATGCGCTGCTCTTCATCCTCGTCGGCGTCGGGATGCTGCTGAGCGCGCCCAACAGCATCGCCGGGGATGTGGTCACCCGGCTCACCTTCGGCGAAGACCTGCCTGAACTGCTCGTCCCGACGATGGGGTATGCGGTCGTCATCGCGTTCCTCTACATCGCCAGCGGCGTCACAGCGCTGCTGCCGGGGGAGGGTATCCGACGCCTGAAGACCATCGGGCTGTACGCCAGCGGCATTCTGCTCGTCCCTACCGTGCTGATCCTGGCGGCGGCGGGCAGCAGCACCAACGTTACGGTCATGCTGCAAGTCAGCTTCCGGCTGGCGACGCCGGTGGTCATGGGGGCGATGGCGGGCATCTGGTGCGAACGCTCCGGCGTGACCAATATCGCCATCGAGGGCATGATGCTGACCGGCGCGTGCTTCGGATTCGTGACCCTTACTCTGCTGGCTCCTTCGATGGGGACGCTGCAGGCGCAGTTGATCGGCGTGATCGTGTCGGTGCTGTCGGGCGGTCTGATGTCCGTCCTGCACGCCTGGCTGTCGATCACCTTCAAGATCAACCAGATCGTCAGCGGCACGGTCATCAACATCATGGCGGTCGGGCTGACCTCGTTCGCCCGCCGAGAGGTTCTGCTTTCGTCGGAGGCAGGGCGCGAGACGCTTCAGCCCTTCGCCATCCCCGTCCTGTCAGATATCCCGGTGATCGGCGAGGTCTTTTTCTTCGGACGTCCGATCTTCTACGGCATGTTCATCATCCTGATCCTGACGCACATCGTGTTGTTCTACACGCGCTGGGGGCTGCGCACACGCGCCGTCGGCGAAAACCCGCGCGCGGCGGACACCCTGGGCATCAAGGTCAACCGCAACCGCTGGATCAACGTCGTGATCGGCGGTTTGATCGCCGGGCTGGCGGGGGCGTGGTTCTCGCTGGAGACGAACGGCTCATTCGACGACAACATGACCAGCGGGCGCGGTTTTATCGCTCTGGCAGCGATGATCTTCGGCAAGTGGACGCCCATTGGCGCATTCGGCGGCGGTCTGCTCTTCGGCTTTTCCGACGCGCTCGGACAGCGCTTCCAGTTCCTCGGCGTGTCCATCCCGCCGCAGTTCTTGCAGATGGTCCCTTACGTGATCACCATCATCGTGCTGGCAGGGCTGGTCGGCAGGGCGGTTGCGCCGAAAGCCGACGGCATCCCCTATGAGAAAGAGGGCAAGTGATGTCGCCGGAGGCGGTGATCGTCGAGGCGCTGACCGAAGCTGATCGCGATTGGGCGGACGAATGGCTGACCCGCTTCTGGGGTTCGCCGCGCATCGTCTCCAACGGCATCATGCATGATCTTTCGACAGCGCCGGGGGTGATCGCCTGGGTGGACGGCGCGCGCGCCGGTATGCTGAACTACAACATCGAAGGCGATTCGATGGAGATCACCAGCCTGTTCAGTATCATGGATGGTATCGGCGTCGGAACGGCGCTGATTCAGGCGGCACTTGATGGCGCGCGCCAGATGGGATTGCGTCGGGTCTGGCTGGTGACGACCAACGATAACACCCGCGCCATGCGCTTTTACCAGCGGCGCGGGTTCACGATTGCGGCGGTGCGGCTGAACCAGCTTGCGCTTTCAAGGCGGCTCAAGCCGGAGATACCTTTCACCGGTGATGACAACATCCCTCTGCGCGACGAGTTTGAATTCGAGGTACTGCTATGAGCGTTATTCTGCACATCCTTTCGCGGTCGGCTTGGCGGTCGGCGCAGGCTGCCGGAGAATATCGCCCGGCATCGCTCGCCAAAGAGGGCTTCATCCACACCTCAGAAATTGATCAGGTACTCGGTGTGGCGAACCACGTCTACGCCGGGCAGAGCGATCTGATCCTGCTGGTGATCAACCCGGATCAACTGACCAGTGAGCTGCGCTACGAGGAGCCGACCAGCGGCGCGCCTGCGCCGGGCTTGTTCCCGCATATCTACGGACCTCTCAACCTGGAGGCGGTGTGCGGGGTGTTCGATTTCCCGATGCGCGAGGACGGGCGCTTCAGCCTGCCGGCGGGAATCGGGGGGTAGCGGGTGAAGAAGCGTCTTGGCGGTTTGCAGGGTGCGTTTGCCGAAAACGAAATCTGCGAGGAGAAACTGTGCAAAGTGCGCTAACTGCCCGCGAGCCGATCTTTTGCAGCACGGACAACTGTGCGAAGCTCTGGCAGGTCTTCAACTGCCGCCCAGACAAATTCCAGGATGATCTCCTCATAGTTGTGGGCGAGAAAGTCGCGGAAGCCGATGAGCTTACGCCAGTTGATTTCGGCGTGTGAATCGCGGAATTCAGTGGGGGAGACGTTTACAGATTTCGCCGATGACCTCATAGGCGCGAATGACAGCAAATTCAGTGAATCACGAAAGCTCAGCTTCAGTACGAAACATCGTTTTTTTGAGCCAACCTCACCCCAAAAATCTGACGATTTTTTGCCCCTCTCCGTTTGGAAATCCGTGACTCACTGAAATTGTGTTTTTTCGTCCGACATGAACTTGCCGCCAGAGGGATGATCGGCGATCAGATCGATCTCGCAGCCGAGAAGTTCCTGCAAATCCAACCACAACCCGACCTGATCGAAAATACTTACGCCTTCTCGAAAGCATACGATCAAGTCTACATCGCTTTCAGGGTGCGTATCGCCTCGTGCAACGCTGCCGAACACACGTATATTATGGGCACCGTGCCGCGCAGCAGTTGCCAGAATCTCTTCTCGCCGTTCGCGCAGATCGGACAGGGTGACGGCGTGAGTCGCCTGCCTGAACAAGACTACCCCTCCTGTGTCACTTAATTATCCGTCTCAAGTGTGTTCGCCGTGCAGCGCTCACCCAACTCCTGGGACCGTCTCTACCCGAACAACCGTACCAGCTTCAGCGCCACCTGTAGATTCGTCCGGGTGACCGCGCTGCTCAGGTCGGCGGCGCAGAGTTCCGCGATGCGCTGCAAGCGATAATTCAGCGTGCTGCGGTGGATGTGCAGGTCCTCCGCTGTTTGCACGCCGTTGCCCCCGGCATCGAGATAGACTTCCAGTGTATGGAACAGGTCCGCCTGTTGCTCGCCCATCAGACGGCGCACGGTGGGCGCATAGGGGTTGGCGTCCAGCGCCGATTCGCCCGCCTGGTAGAGCGTGTGCAGGTAGCCCAGGTGATCGAAGCGCACCGTGCGGGCATTCATGCCTACTTTGCGAGCGATGTGCAGGGCGTCACGGCACTGCACATACGCCGAACCGACGGCAGCTGCACCGCGCTGGATGCTGCTTACGCCGACATTCAATCCTGATGTCATAGAATGCAGGCGTTCCAGGTCCGTGTCGAGCGAAGTGGTCGCCTGGACCAGCGCCAACACTGTCCCGGCGTACTGCCCACTGATCGCGCGCCAGTCCGCCAGCGCCCGCGTCACCCGCCGCTGAAACTGTATCCGCGCAGTTCCACCGTCGCCCACAGCAGCGCTGCCGGTATCGCCCCGCTCAGCGCGGTCGATGCGCAGCATCACATAGGGCGCACTCAGGTCAATGCCGTAGCGATGCGCCTGATCGATCAGCACATCTTCTCGACCGTGTTCCCCCTCGATCAACTGCGCCAGCAAGCCGCCTTTCAGCGTCGCTTCGGCGTTGGCGACCATCTCCTGATGCAGCCGAATCAGCGCAGCGACGGTTGCGCCGCTCTCAATCGCCATCGCATCGAGCTGGTTCAGCGGGCGGTCGTCGGCGATGATCCACAGATAGCCATAGATGCTGCCATGCACGACGATGGGCGCGAGGATGCGCTCCATCTCCAAGCCGACTTCAGGCAGCTGCGGCAGATGCACCGGGCGGAGCGTCTGACGTATTTCGCGCAGGATTCCCTTGCTCTCCAGCGCTTCGATCAGACGGGGGTTGGTCTTGCCTTCCGAGAGGGTATAGCGCCGCGCCTCGTCTACCGGGGCGAGGTTGTGCGAAGCCAGCGCCTCGAAGCGTTCGTTTTCGATGCTGATCGACTGGTGGATCAGGTCTGCCAGGGTGACGGCAAGCTGCTTGAGATCGCCGCCGTCCAGCACCAGTTGGGTAAGGACGTGGTGAATGCGCAGCGCTCGCTCCAGCATCTCCATGTTCTCGTGCGAGATGCGCTCGTTGACCGTTCGGGCGATATCTACGAAGCGGGTCTGATAGGGGATTTCGATCAGTGGCAGAGTACAGGCTTCGGCGCTTTCGCGCAGGCTGTCCGGGGCATGTTCGACGTGCCGCCCGATCGCCAGCACCAGCCCGGCGATGGATTTCGCCGCCATCGCCTCGACGTACTGCCGCTGATCTGCCGCCTCGTGAGGAAGGTTGATCGGCGTCGTCAGCACCAGCTCGCCGCCGTTCAGAAAGTCCGGCGCATCGGGCACGCCGACGACGTGTACCCAGCTGATCTGGCGTTCCAGCCCATCACGACCAGCGACGACCTGCGCCTTTTCGAACTCCGGCATCGCCAGCGCATCTTTGACCGTGAGCATGCTTACCTCTCGCCTGCCGCTGCTGTATCGCTGCAAGGGTTCGATTATACATGACCCGGCGGCGGCAGATGGGTGGCGCTACCGGCGCACGGGCAGTCGCTCCGCCAGCCAGTCCGCCGCCCGCGCGGTCAGCGCGCCTGCCCATACCCTCGACCGACGCCTGCGAGTGAAGACGCGCAGTTTCGTCATGACACCCTCCAGGATCATCACTCATTACTTTCATGTGTACTCGCGACGACGATGACCGGTTTGAGCAGCGACCGGTCGAACTCAGCGATTCGCTCGCGCCCCAGCCGCCGCAGTTCCGCCAGGACCGCCGCCGAATCGGCACGCAGCTGCGCGACATCGACGCCCTGGCAGACGGCGGGAAGGCGATCCAGCCAGTGGGCAGCGCGCACCAGCATCTTCGCCGCGCCGAGGGCATTCCCGCGGGTGATCTGGTAGTAGGCGACGCCAACCTGGAGTACGCCCTGATAAAGATCGCGCTCCGGTCCGGGCGTCGCGCGCCACAGCGCTTCGAACCGATCATGCTGCCCGTAGAAATCACCGGCGTTGAACCGCCGAATCGCCTCGTGGGCGGGTTCTGGAAGGGGGGCGCGGCATGCCAGATCGAGATCGGTCATCCGCCCCCCCCGCCAGATGTGCATGAACGTCATGGAGAAGCGCTCGAAGCCAAACTGCTCGTAGAACGGGACCAGATGCTCTTCACAGTTGAAGGTGATCTTCTCGACATGTGCCAGACGGTCTATCAGGGTTTCCATGATCTGCCTGCCGATTCCGCGTCCGCGGCAGGATTCATCAACGATCACGTCTTCGACATAGGCGCGAAACAGATCGTCGGTCAGGACGCGAGCGACGCCGATCAGCCGATCGCCGTCGAATGCCGCCAGCACCAGCGGCGTGGCGATCAGCATTTGGCTGATCTGTTCCTCGGTGCGCGTTCGCGTCCATCCGGTCTGCGCGAAGAGCCGGGCGACATCGGCGGGCACAAGGTCCCTCGTGAAGATACAGCGAACCGAGGTATTCATCTACGACCGCTCCCATTTAATGGTTCAATGCTCACCCGTTCCAGTGACAAGCTTTGCTCGCGTTCGACCGGAATCATCCCGAAGCGCAGCCGCCCCTGCGGCGTCGCGATGGCATACTGATTGTCGATCCAGGCGACGAAGCCGCATCTGCCGCGCGGCGCATACGGCGACTCATGGACGATCTGGTCATCTACGCGGAACACCGCTCCGTCACCCCGCCACTCCAGCGTATAGGTGTGGCGTTCGCTCAGCAGATCACCGTCGAGGAGTCGCTCGCTGATGCGCAGACGGCGCTGGACGCCGCCCCACAGCGCATCGCAGGCGGTGGGCAGGCGCATCGCCAGCATGAGCGGCAGGGCGACAGGGATCAGCGCCAGCGCGCTCCGTCCGCCGGCGTCGATAGTCGCCGCTTTCCAGCCAAAACCCGGCACGCCCTTCGCCAGCGCCATGTTGTTCGGCGGCGAACCGAAGAAGAACCAGATGGCGCGCGGCAGACGCGGTAGGCGCTTGATGTCGGGCGAGAAGGGATGATTCCAGAAGCCGAATCCCGCTGTTCCTACCAGGCGGCTGCCAGGGGCGCTGGCGCGCGCCGTCACGGTCAGGCGCAGGGGTGGCTGCCAGGTGAACTGCCCCGGCGGGTACGGGTAGTCGGCGATCTGAGCGTTGCTGTAAACGGATCCGTCGGCGCGCAGGGTCAGCGCCAGCGCGTCGGCGCGCGGCATGACAACACCCCCACCCACTTCGGTCACGAACCAGCGCGAATCGAGCGACCCGGCGAAATGGTCGTCGATGGGATCAGGCGCAGGCTGATGCACGGTTATCAGAACAGATTTGCTGATCTGGCTCTATCCTCCTGCTCGTGAGTTGGGGTATAATAACCATCATTACAGAGCAGTGCGAGGGTACGAAACTTGGAAATCACGTGGTTTGGGCTGAGCTGCTTTCGCATCACCGAGCGCGGTCGCGTCACCTTCGTGACCGATCCCTTCCAGGATGCTATCGGTCTTCCCTCGCCGAAGATCAAAGGTGATGTGGTCACCATCAGCCACGATGTACCGGGACATAATAACGTCGATGCGGTCAAGGGCAGTCGTCTGACTCTGTACCGCCCCGGCGAGTACGAAATTGGCGGCGTCTTCATCAAGGGCATCGCCATGCACGACAGCATCAACGGACGCGAGAACGTCGGATTCCTGATCGATTACGACGGACTCACCGTCCTGCATCTGGGCGATCTGGCGGCTGTGCCCGATCAGCCGGTGGTCGAGGAGATCGGTCAGGTCAACGTGCTGCTGGTTCCGGTCGGCGGCGGTTTTGGCTTGAAAGCTGCGCAAGCCGCCGAACTGGTGGCGCTGATCGAACCGTACTACGTTGTGCCGATGCACTATGCGCTCCCCGATCTGGCGATAGAGCTGGACCCGGTCGATAAGTTCCTGAAGGCGATGGGCGTCAGCAAAGGGCAGGAGACGGACGTCCTGAAGGTCTCGGCGTCGGATGTCTGGGATCAGCCGCAGATTATCGTCCTGACACCTTCAGCCTAGCCAGTCATTCCCGCAAATTCAATGAGGCATGAAGGATTGCCGTACCATGAGCGTCAAACTGCTGATGAACTGGGACATTAAGCCAGGGCGCGATCAGGAGTATTTCGAATTCGTCGTGCGCGAGTGGGTCCCTGGCGTGCAGCGCCTCGGCTTGCAGCCGACAGGAGCCTGGTACACCGTCTACAGCCGGAGCAAGGATACGCCCCAGATGCTCACCGAGGGCATCGCTAAAGACCTGGAGACGATGCAGGACATCCTTGCCAGCAACGACTGGACGGCGCTGCACGACAGGCTGACCGAGTTCGTACATAACTATAAGCAGAAGATCGTCCACGTCACCGGGGGATTCCAGATCTAGCGCCGCTTCGCCTTGTTCGGTTCGGCGTCGCGCTTGGGTTTACCGAGGATCTCCGTCGCAAGCTGCCCGTTGAGCGCGCCGAACACGGCGATCCCCATCGCCAGCGGCACGACGCCGATGGTGAGCGCACCCAGGAATCCCAGGATGAGGCTGGCGATCACCAGGAAGATCAGATACAGGATCGCCGTACTCAGATGGTCGCGCAGGGTCACCAGCAGGTAGCCGATTTCGAAATACACGCCCAAACGTGGGGAATCGACAAACCTGCCGGTGGCAAGCCCGTACATGGGCAGCGAAATGGCGTTATAGGCGACCAGGATCGGCAGCATACAGCAGCTGAAGAAAAGGGTTAGCGCGCTGCCCACCACGCCCGCATCAAGTCCCTGCCCCAGGACGAAGATCGTCCCGCTGATGATGAAGTTGGGGATCTGGTAGAAGATCAGCGCGAGCATCGGATATACCCCGGCGTTGATCAGGCGGCTGAAGTCGCTCCACGTGGGCAGCGGGTTGGGGATATCCATGCGCCAGTTCCGCACCAGTTCTACCTGATAACCCAGCAGTGCCGCCCAACCGAGCAGCCCGACCAGCAGCGGGGTGAGCAGCATCGCTACCGCTGTGATGACCAGGGTGACCAGCAGTTTTTCGACCCAGGCGCGGTCGTCGAACGGATAGGTGAAGGCGCGGACGATATCCATCAGGGCAGCCTCATTTACGGGTACATCCGGAAGGGATGAGGATCAGGTCGCCTCATTGGTGTTCAGCTCAGCCATATAGGCTTCGAGATCGGCGGCGGTCACTTCGCCGTACTTGGGATAGCGCACCACGCCGTTACGGTCGATGACGAACGTCACCGGCAGGTTGAAGACGCCGTACATGTCGCCCACATCGCCGTTCACGTCCATCGGGATGATCAGCGCGCTGATGCTGCGCGCGTCGAGAAAGCGCTGCACGTCTTCGGCGCTTTCCTGCTGGTTGACCGCCAGCACCACCGCGCCATCCGGCAGGTTCATCTGCTGGCGGGCGAAGGCTTGCAGCGCCGGAAGTTCGCGCTCGCAGGGACCGCACCAGGTTGCCCAGAAATTCAGGAAGACGATCCTGCCCTGGAAATCGCTCAGGCTGATCTCTGTGCCGCTGAGCGTCGGCAGCGTGAAGTCGATCATTGGCGCGTTGATCACGTCGGCGTCGCCGGGAAAGGCGACCGGTTCCGGCGTCGGCTCGACGCGCGACGGGGCGAGCGCCGTGGTCAGGATGAAGAGCGCCGCCGCCAGCAGTGCCAGCAGCGGCAGGACGAGAAAGATGATCAGCGCCGGGCTGATGCGCGAGCGTGTGGGTTCGGGGGTCTGCGTATTCATGGTCTCATGGTATCACGAGTTGGTTCCGACTCGTTGAATAGAGCGTAGTGCGCTCTGATAGTCGTGCAGCTCGATGCGCAGCCCGGCGCGCATCCAGGCTGCGCCAGATCGCGGATGCTCGAATCCTTCGATGGCATACAGCGCCTCCGGCTCAAGCCCCTGCAGGAGGATCGGCGGCAGGATCGCCGGGGTCGGCAGATGGGTGCGAAAGACGAACAGCACGCCCGCGCGCTTGTCCTTGCTCATATACTGCACCGCCGAGAAGGCGTTCGCCTGCGCGGAGATCAGGCGGTACTGGTCGCCGAACTGCACGATCTCACGGATGGCTTTGTAGCGGGCGATGTGGTCCGCTGCTTCGGCGCGCTGCTCCGACGTCCAGCGCAGCAGATGCCCGCCGATGCCCAGCGAGCCGCACATGCTGACATGGAAGCGGAACGACAGCGGCACATAGGGCGCGCCAGAATCAGTCACCCAGGCTTCCATCGTGCTTGCCGGGAAGACCATCGAATAGCCTTCCTGAATGCCGAGCCTCGCCGTCGGCTCGGTGTTGTCGCTGATCCAGACCTGATCGGCAAAGCGCAGGATGCCGAGATCGGCGCGCCCGCCGCCGCCGGAACAGCTCTGCCAGATGACCTGGGGATGCCGCTCGCGCAGCGTCCCCCAGACGCGATACACGCCCTGGACGTAGCGCACCCACAGCTCGCGCTGCTGTTCGCCCAGCTCCGCCCAACCGGGTTCGCTGACGTTGCGGTTCATATCCCATTTGATGAAGGCGATGTTGTGATGAGTCAGCAGCCAGTCGATCTGCGCGATCAGGTTGTCCTGCACGTCCTCGCGCCCCAGGTTGAGGATCAACTGGCTGCGCATCTGGGTATGCTGACGGGTAGGGAAGTGGATCGCCCAGTCTGGGTGAGCGCGGTAGAGGTCGCTGTCCGGGTTGACCATCTCCGGCTCGATCCACAAGCCAAAATCCATGCCGAGCGCGTTCACCCTGGCGATCAGCGGGTTCAAGCCGTTGGGAAATTTCACCGCGTCGGGAATCCAGTCGCCCAGTCCGGCGTTGTCCAGGCTGCGCCCGCGAAACCATCCATCATCCATGACGAACAGTTCAACGCCCATCTCGGCGGCAAGCTCGGCAAGCTGGGTCTGCGACGGCTCATCGACGGCGAAGAAGGTCGCCTCCCAGGAGTTGTACAGGACCTTATGCGGCGTCCTGCCGTGCGGCAGCAGCATCTCGCGGATGAAATTGTGCAGGGCGCGGCTGACGTTTCCATAGCCGGCGGCGCTGTACGTGCCCAGGCTGTAAGGGGTTGTGAAGCGCTCGCCGGCGTTGAGGGTCCAGTCGAAGTCCCAGTCGTTGATGCCGATGCTGACGCGCGTCGAGGCGAACTCGGTGACTTCCGCCATCAGCTTCCAGTTGCCGCTCCACACCAGGACGCCGAGCCAGACCTCGCCGCTCGTCTCGTCGGCATGTCCCCGGTCGATGGCGAAGAATGGGCTGTGCTGGTGGCTGGTGGTGATGCGTCGGCTTTCGATGACCTTGACGCCCGGCAGGAGCGGTTCGCGTCGCAGATGCATCTCGTCGTACCATTTGCCGCTCAGGTGCGTCAGCCGATAGTCGCCGCCGAACGGCACATGCCACTGCGCCGAGGCGACTCGTTCCAGCCGAATCGGCGCAGTGCCGGCGTTGATCACCGTCGCCCATCGGGCGATCAGGTCATACTCGACATACGCCTGGTAGTGCAGCTGCACCGTCAGCGGATAATGGGCATCTTTGAGGGTGAGGGTCAGCATATCGCCCTCGATGTCGGCGCGGTCGAAGCGCAGCACCACGTCGCGGACGTGATCAGCGAAAGCGACTTTCAGACATGGTTCGGTGTAGTCGGTCCCTGCATAGCCGGGATATTCCAGCGGGATGATGCTCGCCGCACCGTTGAACGACGCCCATTCGATGGGCGCGGGGGCTGGCGGGTAGTCTTCCAGACGGGGCAGGCGCGCGCCCCAGTAGCGGTGGGCGAGCATCCCGGCGCTGTTCATGCCGAGGGCGTAGGCGGTGGTGCGGGTTTCGATCACCCATCCGTGATCGTTCTGACGTATTGGCGTCGGGTTGGGCATGGGGTGCGTATTCTCTCTTGCCTGTCAAGGGATCCAGCGCGGCAGAAAGCCGTTGTTGGCGACCATCACTCCGCCGCCTGTCGCCAGGTCGAACGTCCAGATCTGCGGACGGGCGAGCGGGTCCGGTTGCATGTCTTCGCCCAGCTCTGGGAAGCGCTGAACGACTAACTGCGCGCCGGTCGGATCATACCAGAAGAAGGCGTTGGCGTAGCGGGGGTCGTCGGTGAACTGCCGGGTCCCGCCGCTTTCGACATCGATCAGCACGATCTGCGTCCCCCGAATGGCGGCGGCGTTCTGGCGCGCCACCGCCAGCATGCTGCCATCTGGACTCCACTGCGCTCGCTGATCGCTGACCAGATCGTCACCGATGGTGAACTCCTGGTCGGAGCCGGTCTCCAGATCGACGAGATGCAGGATAGAACGCGACCCGCCGCCTTCCAGCACGAGCAGTTCGGCGTACGCCAGCCGGGTTCCATCGGGCGAGAGCGCCCCCGGCGCGCCCGAACTGTTGGGCACAGCGAGGATACGTCCATCGCTCAAATCGTAGACCAGTGTGGCTATCGATCCCCGATCATAGAAGGCGATGCGCCGCCCGTCCGCCGACCACTGCGGGCTGTAACCGAGGATTTGCGTCTCGTTGAGCAGCGGACGGGTAGTCGCCGGGCTGGTTTCCAGGTCGATCAACCAGATGCGGGTCGGACTTTGTCCTACATTGTCCATGCCCGTATTGTATTCGACGCGCTCATAGGCGATCTGCCGCCCGTTCGGGTTCCAGACCGGGTTGGTGCAGCTGGCGTCGATACAGTTGGTGAGCTGGCGCAGCTCGCCCGTCGCCAGGGTCAGCAGCTTGATGTCGTAGGTATTCTCCAGCGTGTTCATCTCGCTGAAGGCGATCTGCGCGCCGTCCGGGCTGACGCTGAAATCGAAGATGCCGGTCGGGCTGTCGGTGATCTGTCTGGCGCTTTCCGGCTGCATCGGATCGGCGATCCAGATGTTCTGAGGGATGCCGTCCGCCGGGAAGAGATACGCCACCCGGAGCGGCGCAACGGTGAAGCCAAACCGGTATTCTGAAAGCACCTCGCGCCCGGCTTCGGCGCGTGCGCCCTTTTCCAGGATGACGGTGACACTCGAACCGGGCGTGAAGGCGCGGCTCGGTTTGAGGGTGATCGTCTGCCCGCTCCAGCTGAATGCACCTTCGACGGCGGGATCGGTGCGCAGCCTCGACTCAACCGTCGGGCGGTCCATCGGCTCGCTGAAGGTGATCAGGATCGGGCTGGTGCTGTGACCGGCGTTTTCGCCGAGCGGCGCGACGCGCTGCAGGCGCACGCCTACCCGGTCGCCCATGAGGGCGGTCAGCGCGATGGCGGTGACCAGGGCGGCGGCGGTCAGCAGCACCAACCGGTCGAAGCGGCTCAACGTCGGTTTCGCCATGAACGTCCCTCACGGATACAGGTAGGGATGAGCGGGCTGATCGACCATATCGATCTGCGACGGCTGGACGACCGGCAGACGTTCGCCCCGGAAGTCGTCGACCTGAAGCGTCCCCTGCACCCGCACCCACGACCCCTGTTCGAGAGCCGCTGTCTCTGTCGACTGCACCGCCAGACCGATGGCGCTGGCATCTGCCACGCAGCAGCTCACCGTGAAGCGCGCCACCATGAACTGATCGTCGGCGAAGGTTGGCTCACGGTAGATGAAGCCGATCACGTCCACCGGCTGTCCATCGAATGCCGTCATGTCGGTCTCGCGGTTGAAGGCGCGCAGCCAGTCCAGGACGTTGCGTTCCAGCGGTGGGATGCTGAGTACCGTCACCTGGGCAGATTCCACCGCCGAGATGTTGACGCCGCCGCTGACCGCCTCGGCGCCGAGCGGGCGCGATGGGATGAGCGTGCCGAGCAGCAGCGGGACCGCCACAATCGCCAGGATGCCCCAGGAGATTGCGCCGTGCGCATGTCCATCGTGATCGTGTTCGTGATCATGTCCACCGCGATGGGCGGTCAGCAGATGCCACGCGCTGTATGCGCCGATGACCAGCAAGAGCGCCGCCGCGACGTAGGACAGCCAGGCGAAGCGCTCATTGACATAATTGGTCAGATTTCCGGTTAGGATGTTGTAGACGAAATAGACGCCAAGACCAAGCAGAATCGCCGTTTTGAGCCAGAGCTGCGCCGTCTGCGCGCCGCCGTACTCATGGGCATGATCGTGTTCAGGATGGGCGTTGAGGACTGACATCGATTCGCACTCCACCGAGCGAACAGGACTCACAGGGCGAGATTCAGGTTGATCCAGATGCCGATCAGCAGGGTCATCAGCAGGGGCAGCAGGATCAGATACAGCACGATGCGCCGCCGGAAGACGCCCAGGAACATGAGCATTGATTTGATGTCCACCATCGGTCCAAAGGTCAGGAATGCCAGCACCGACCCGGTGGTGAACGTGCCGGCGAATGCCAGCGCCAGGAAGGAATCGACGGTCGAGCAGACGCTCAGCAGGAAGGCAAGCCCCTGCATGGCGATCACCGAGATGATCGGTCCGCGACCGAGCGTCAGCAGGAATTCCTGGCTGATGAAGGTCTGCATGGCGGCTGCCAGCATCGAGCCGATGATCAGGTAGCGCCCCATCTCGAAGAACTCATCGCCGGCGAGGCTGACAGCGTCGCGCAGCCCAGCCAGGGGCGTTTTTCGCGGCGGAAGGGCGCTGAGGAGCGGCATGACCGGCAGTTCGCCTGACCCGCCCATGACCGGGGCGGCAGGCATGGGAGCGCCCCGCAGAACTTCCTGAGGGCGGGCGGCGACGGCGAAGACCAACCCGATGCTAAAGGCGACGATGATGGTGATGAGGATGCGCCCGATCAGCACCTCGCCGATGCCGAACGCCGCCGCTGTACTCGCCAGCACAATCGGGTTGATGACCGGCGCGGCGAGCAGGAAGGTCACACCGACCGAAAGGGGCAGCCCCTTGCTGTACAGCCGCCGCACTACCGGCACGACGCCGCACTCACAGACCGGGAAGGTGAAGCCCATGAACGTACCGACCACCGTCGCCAGTACGCGGTTGCGCGGGACGACGCGGGCGATATCTTCCGCCGTGAGGAAGGCTTCGATCAGACCGGAGACGAACGTGCCGAGCAGCAGAAAAGGAACCGCTTCGATGAAGATGCCCAGGAACCGGGTGCTGAAGATGCTCAGCAGGGTTCCCAAATCGCTGCCCGAAGTCAGCAGGGCGGTCAGCGCGACGATTCCTGCCCCGATGCCTGCCAGAGTCAGCATCAGCCGGCGGAGCGGCGCGCGCGATTCGTGGTTCACGAAGACTGTCTCCCGTGATACTCCTGCATCCACCGCCTATTGTAGCAGACCGGGATCAGTCTTTTGGCAGGCTGTGCGCCATCGCTTCGCCGACGTGCCGCACTTCGATCACCTTCAGATCGCCGGGCAGCGGGGGCAGCTTGCGGCGCAGCTTCGGGATCATCACCCGCTTGAATCCGATTTTGTGCGCCTCGTTGAGCCGCGCGGGCAGCTGCGCCACCCCGCGCACTTCGCCGCTCAGACCGATCTCGCCGACGTATGCCATGTCGGAAGGCAGGGGTTTGTCGAAATAGCTGGACGCCAGCGCCAGCGCCATCGCCAGATCGGACGCCGGCTCATCGATCTTGATGCCGCCGATGACGTTGACGAAGACGTCCTGTTCGTGCAGCCGCAGCCCCAGACGTCGGGTCAGGACGGCGCTCACCAGCAGCAGGCGGTTGTAATCGACGCCGTTGGGGGTGCGGCGCGGGTTGCCGAAAGTGGTCGGGCTGGTGAGCGCCTGAATTTCGACCAGGATCGGGCGCGTCCCTTCCATCGCCACAACGATGCTTGTGCCCGGCGCATTGATCACCCGTTCCGCCAGGAACATCTCCGACGGGTTGGCGACCTCGCTCATGCCTTCGCCGGTCATCTCGAAGACGCCGACCTCGCTGGTGGCGCCGAAGCGGTTCTTGACGCTGCGCAGCAGGCGGTACGCCTGAAACGGATCGCCTTCCAGGTACAGGACGGTATCGACGATGTGTTCCAGCACGCGCGGACCGGCAATCGCCCCTTCCTTGGTCACGTGACCGATCAGAAAGACGCTCATGCCGGTGGTCTTGGCGAGCATTTGCAGCCGCGCCGCACATTCGCGCACCTGGGTGACGCTGCCCGGAGAGGACTCGCTGTCTTCGGTGTAGAGCGTCTGTATGGAATCGACGATCACCAGCATGGGGTCCACCCGCTCGACCTGCTCCAGGATGGACGACAGGTTCGTTTCGGTCAGCAGATAGAGTTCGTCGGCTTGAATCGCCATGCGTTCGGCGCGCATCTTGATCTGCCGGGCGCTCTCCTCACCGCTGACGTACAGGACGCGCCCGGCCGCCTGCGAGAGCAGGGCGCTGACCTGGGTGATCAGCGTACTCTTGCCGATTCCGGGATCGCCGCCGATCAGGGTGATGCTCCCCGGCACGATGCCGCCGCCCATGACGCGGTTGAATTCGCCGATGGGCACGGTGATGCGCTGCTCCTGATCAAAAGTCACCTCGTCGAGACGCTGCGCCTGGCTCGCCGGCAGCGCCGCCCGCGCCCGCTCGCGCCCACCGCCCTTGGAGACTTCGGCGATTTCCTCGATCATCGCGTTAAATTCGCCGCACGCCGGGCAGCGCCCCATGTAGCGCGGCGACCGCCGCCCACAATTCTGACAGACATACGTTGTTCGCGTCTTCGCCATGATCACTTTCGTAGAGCATTTGTTCGTTCGACAGGAGTATAACACAGCCGGGGATTAAAACTTTGCGAAATACCAGGTTTTCTGCTGGACAATTTTGAAAAACTGTCATACGATGTGTATGCAATGTGGTTTGAGCAGGACATGTTGTCTTCACCACATCGGCGCAGTGGTTAGGCGTCGATTTAGCCATGGTGGTAAGCAATACCGCGCAAGTCCTCCTGGAAGTTTGACGGTGTAATGCCCCGGCTAGAAGCAAAACCAAATTCAGTCTGTAGGTGTCCTTTCAGGAGAGAAGAAACATGGGACAGCGCACTCGCGGTACGGTGAAGTGGTTCAACAGCGAAAAGGGCTACGGCTTTATCACTCAGGAAAATGGTCCTGATCTGTTCGTCCACTACTCCGAAATTCAGTCGAAGGGTTTCCGGACGCTGAATGAGGGCGACAAGGTCGAGTTCGAAATCACCGACGGCAAGAAGGGCAAGCAGGCTTCCGCCGTCACCGTCGTCAGCTAAGTTTGACACCAGCGAACCGCCGGGCACACGCCCGGCGGTTTTATTTTGCCTGTTCGATGCAGGCGCGCAGTCGTTCCAGCCCGTCCGGCGCATCGTCGGCGACCCCGCAGGCGAACCCCAGCATCCGCCGCGCGATGATCGCCTCTACGTCGGCAGCCTCACCGCCCTGCCCGGCAGCCAGAAACAGCAGCAGATCGCCATAACGCACATCGCCCAGCGCTGCCAGCGCCGCCGCCCCGGCAGAGATGCGCAGTTCGGCGTTGGTCTTTTCCGCGGCGACTTCCAGAAATTCCCCGGTCGTCTCCCAGTAAGGCAGATCACCGATCTCGCTGAGCATCGACTGCTCGAACGTCAGACCCCACGCCGCCAGCGCGCCCCGACTCGCTTCAATCACCCCGATCAGCGCCGCCATGAGCGCGCCGCGATGCCCAGAGTCGAGCGCTTCGCGCCGAATGATTCGCCCCGCGACCGCTTCGCAGTCGGCATCGCTCAGGACGACTCCCTGCGCTGCCAGCGGTCGGCGAAGCTGGCGCAGCAGCACGGTCAGCAGTGCCGCCAGCGGACCTGTTCGATAGGCAGCCAGTCGGTCAGAGATCATCGTCGTTCCTCGTCAGCCAGGCTTGCAGGGCGATGATGGCGCGCAGATTGCGCTCGAATTCCGGCGTGTCGCTCTGGGTCAGCTCGACATCTGCTGCGGGGA
Organism: Anaerolineae bacterium; assembly: GCA_013360465.1. Taxonomy (GTDB): domain Bacteria; phylum Chloroflexota; class Anaerolineae; order Aggregatilineales; family Phototrophicaceae; genus Flexifilum. The sequence continues at coordinate 23,424 of JABWBO010000066.1, forward strand.
TGCCTTCGCCATCCGCCCAGGTCGCCGCCGTGCCGGTCACCGGATAGGCGCTGAATCCCTCGCAGCAGACGTACTCGGCAGCCTCGGCAACCACCGAAGCGACCGCCAGCGACCCGTGATCGCCGCCGCAGTTTCCAGGGAAGACGCCGTTCGCCGCGCTGTGATAGAACAGCACCGCATCGGGGCGCTCCGCCAGGATGAAATTCGCCAGCGCCAGGCTTTCCGGTTCGGAGAAGGCGCGGATGCCGGGGTTGACCGTCTGCTGCCGCCAGTAGGCTTCGCGCGACCACTCGCAGGGCCAGTTGCGGTTGAGATCGACGCCGTTGGCGTTGAAGCGCCCGCGCTCGGTCCGCCCAAGCGCCATCCCGTCGGGATTGGCTGCCGGGATCAGGATCAGCGTCATGCCCACATGCACATCCCGCGGCGTGGTCTCGAAATGGACGATCAGCGCCTCGATCAGTTCGATAGTGTTGCCTTCCCATCCGCCGTGTATGCCGCCGATCAGGATCAGGCTGCGCTTGCCCGCGCCGAAGCGCTGTGCCGTGATCGCCCGTCCGCCCGCAGACTCGCCGATCTTCACCGTGCCGTATCCCTCTGGGGCAGATGTGCGCTCCACTGCTTGGGCAAAGGCATTTTCGTCGATCACGAGGAGCGGCGGTGGTGTGGTGGTCTGCGGCATACGGGTTGATGTAGGCGTGAAGATATTTCGTCGGGGCTGTGTGGGGATGGTGAGCAGCGTCGGTCGTTCGGTCGCCGCAGTTGTCAGGGTCGGAAGCGCGGCAACAGCTGGCGGTACGTTGGTCGTCTGGCACGCTCCGGCGGTCCACAGTATAGTAAAGGAGAGAACGAGCCACCCTATGCGGCGGGCAAAGGCAGAAAGGCGGTCTCCCATGCGTATCACTCGATTCATATCTGCCCTGATGATCCTGATCGCGGTTGGCTGTACGAACACGCCAGAGCCGACGCTGCCGCTTCCAACTCTGGCGCTGCTTCCGTCACCGACCGTCACTGCAACGTCTTCCATCACGCCGACGCCCACCAGCAGCGTGACTCCAACCTTCACGCCGCCCTTCACCTTCACACCCTCGAACACGCCGACGGATACGCCGCCGCCTTCTGTGACGACGACGTTCACCTTCACGCCGTCGCTGACCTATAGTCTAACACCGCTGCCGACGAACACGCGCACGCCCAGTCCTACGCCGACGTTTACGCCGACCGACACCTTCACACCTTCGCTGACTCCGTCGGAGACTCGCCGTCCGACCCTGACGCCCTCACCGACACGCACGCGCACGCCGCTGCCCACGCTGACGCCGCTGCCGACGAACACCAACACCCCTACGCCGCCGCCGACCGCGACACCGACTTATCCCGGTCCTACGATCTATTCATTCGGGACCACAACGCAGAGCGTCCTGCCGAATTCCCCCGTGACCTTTGCCTTTTCATCGCAGGCGGATGGCGCGCGGCTGGAACTGCTCGGCGTAAACAGCGTGCCCATTCAGACCTTCCCCGTCCTGCCAACCGGCACTTATGCGGTGATTGTACCCGACACGCTGGGGCGGCTGCTGACCTATCGCTTCGTCGCCGTGCGCGGCGGTGCGGAGGTGGCGCGCACGCTTCAGATCACGATCACCTGCCCGGTCAACTGGTTCTTTGGCGATCAGTACGCCCCGCCGAATGCTTCATGCCCGACCGCCGCCGGGGCAATCGGTGATGGTCGCTTCCAGCCTTTCGAACGCGGCGTGATGCTCTTCGTCAACGCCAACGGCTTGAACCGCATCTATGGGCTTCAGGATGAAGGGGCGCGCTACATCGCCTATGCCAACGGCTGGGACGGCTCGACGATCAACAGCAGCGCGCCGCCGAGCGGGCGATTCATCCCGGCGCAGATGTTCAACTGGGTGTATTACAGCACGCTCGCGCCTATCGGCAGCTGGAACGGCGCGATCGGCTGGGGGACGACGGACATCAACGCCGACCCGCGCACCATCCAGTGGGAAGGCGCGCCCGGCGGGAGCGGCGCGTTTTACATCGATGCGCCGGGCGGGGCGGTCTACCGCTTCAGCGGCGGCGATTCCGGCGTCTGGACGCGGCTGCGCTAACGCCTGTCACGAACTTCGCCCCCTTTACCCCCAGCAGAAGCACCTGACAGCCTTTAGGGGCGCAGGATCATGCAGGTGATCGTCCCGTGCGCGTAGAGCTTGCCGGTAGCGTCGGTCAGCCGCCCCTGCGCGGTGGCGACCGTCTTGCCGACATGGATGATCTCCGCTGAGCAGATCAGCCTGCCGGTTTCGGCGAAGAGCGGGCGCACCATGTTGATGTGCAGCTCGACGGTGGTCGAAAAGATGCCCTGCGGCAGCGTTGATAGGATGCTGCACGCCATCGCTGAATCCAGCATCGTCGCCGCCACGCCGCCGTGTACCATGCCCATCGGGTTGTACTGGAATTCGCCGGTTTCGCCGGTGAAGACCACCCGCCCGACTTCGGCTTCGGAAAGGTGGAAGTTCAGCAGGTGCGATATCGGCGGCGATGGAATCTTGCCGTCGATCATCGCCTGAAGTATTTCCAGACCATTCAGCGCCGCGCCGGCGCGCGCCGCTATCGCCGGGTCTTCCCACTGCACCAGACGGCTGCGACTTATCTGTGGGGCGTCGGGCATCATTGTCTCCTCTTCGGTGGATCTGCCAGAATCAGGCACAGGCGGCTTCGCCCTGAAAACCGGCGGGCGTCCAGACGGGCGGCGTATTGCCCAGCGCGTCGCGTTCGAGCCACTGCCAGCCGCCAGACAGGGTATCGACCAGCGCCAAACCGTATTCGGCGCGCAGGGCGAGCCATCTGCCGTCGGCGCTGTAACGCGGATAATCGTGATAGCGCAGCGCGGCGTCGGTGATGATCTGTTCGGCGCTGGCGTCCGCGCCGCCCACCAGACCGATCCGCCACAGACGATTTTCGCGCATCCCGTTGAATTCGCGTGTGCTGATCGTCAGCGCCGCGCCGTCCGGCTGCCAGATCAGGTCCAGGATTACCGACGCGCCATAGGTGATCTGTGTCGGAGCCGATCCCGGAGCCATGCCGATCATCCAGACGGTGTCGAAGCCGGGCTGTGCCGAATAGACGAAGCTGACCAGATCGCCATCGGGCGACCAGCGCGGCATGGTGACGCTGCCGGTGGGAAAATCGGTCAGACGGTATTTAGTCGTGCCATCGGCGCTGACGATCCACAGGTCGGCTTCGCGCAGCTGCGCGCCGCTCTGCCCCGGCGCAGCGGTAGAGAACACGTCAGCGCCCGCCGTGCGGGTCTCGTAGGCGGCATAGACCAGCCAGCGCCCATCGGGCGACCAGCGGGCGGTGTGTTCGTCGCCGCTGATGCTGTAGAATGCCGGCTCGCCATTTTGCCCGTCGACGAAAGCGATGTGGTGCGACGTTTCGCCGCCGGCGCTGCGCACCAGGGTGAAGGCGATGCGCGAATCGGCGGTGGAAGGCGACCATGCCGGCTCCCAGACGCCCCACGTTTCAGAGCCGGAATAGCGGACCAACGCGCGGCGGTCGCTCCCATCGAGTCGCGCGCTGTAGAGCGTACCCGGAGCCAGCCCCGCCTGCTGCGTGTAGAGGACCCGGCAGCCATCGGGCGAGAACCCCCACAGCCGCACCCAGCGCCCGTCAAAATCTAGCGCGCGGACGCCGCCGCTGCCCATATCGTGCAGGCGGAATTGATTCTGACCGGCGCTGTCGATGGCGACGACGGGACCGGTGAGCAGAGGCAGGGCGGGCGTTCCCGGCGCAGCGATCAGCGGCGCGCCGGGCTGCCCGGCGAAGAGCATCGTGAGGATCGCGGCGATCAGCAGGAAGAAGGCTGTGCGGTTCATGCGGTCAGGCGCTAGAAGAACATGCTGCGCCGGTCGAAACGCTCTTCCTTGAAGGGATCGCCCTCGTTGTGATAGCCGTTTCGCTCCCAGAAGCCGGGCTTGTCGGTCGCCGAAAATTCCAGCGCCCGCAGCCATTTGGCGCTCTTCCACAGGTAGCGCTTGGGGACCAGCGTGCGCAGCGGGAAACCGTGATCCGGTTCCAGCCATTTGCCATCGTACTTGTAGGTCAGCAGCACGTCGTCATCCATCATGAGGTCGAGCGGCAGGTTGGTCGTGTAGCCATGCTCGCAGTGGGCGATCACGTAGCGGGCGTGATCGGTGACGCCGAACAGTTCGACGAAATCGCGGAAGCGCACGCCTTCCCACAGGGTATCGAACTTGCTCCATTTGGTGACGCAGTGCAGGTCGCAGGTGAGCGTGGTGGTCGGCAGCGCCGTGAACTGCTCCCAGGTCCAGCGTTTTTCGGCTTTGACCTCGCCGTAGACGCGCAGGTCCCAGGTTTCCAGGTTGACCGGTGGCGTCGGTCCGTAGGTCAGCACGGGGAATTTGAAGGTGAGCGACTGCCCCGGCGGCAGGCGTCCTGCGCCGCGTGCGCTGGCTTCCTGGCGGCGGCGTTCCATGATGTCGTCGAGAATGGACATGCGGCTATCCCTCAATCATCCGATTTATCTGCGCTAATTATACGACGGCAAGTTGAGCCGATCATGAGATTGGACCGGCGCGGAAGACGCCCGACGCCCCCTGACTCGCTGCGCCGCATCCCCTACAGATGATCGTCCGCCTCATCGGTCTGGAAGAGCGCTTCGGCAGCTTCCAGCAGGGCGGTGCGGCGGGCGGAGTCGGTGTCTTTGCTGATGAAATATCGTTCGACCAGTTCGATGTCGGTCAGGGCTTCGGGGTTCGCTCCCAGTCGGGCGCGCGCCGGCTGCTCAACTTCGCGGCGAATCCCGGCGATGTAGCTTGTGCCGCCGCGAATCAGTGCGTCGCGCACCATCGACAGCTTCAGCTTAGCATCGGTCTCCGGCGTCAGCGCCAGGATGACGCGCACCACCGCCTCGCGCAGATTCTCGGCTTCCACCGCCTCAACGGCTTCAACGGTCGGGTCAAGCGACTGACGCAGGTCCAGGCGAATCGTCTTGAAGGGACGTGCCTTGACACGGCGGAACTGATACGTCGTACTGCCGCGTCCCAGTTCAACCCAGCAGAAGCCTTTCGCCTCGTGTTCTTCGCCGAAGTCGATGCGCTCCAGCGAGCCGGAGTAGATGACCGGCGGCCTGTTCTCGCGCCCGGCGGAGAGGTCCTGATACTGATGGATGTGCCCCAGGGCGACGTAATCCCAGCGCGGATCGCCGACCGCCGAATAGGGCACGGTCACATCGCGCCCGAATTTTATCAGGCGTTCACTGCCTTCGTGCGCGCCATCGACCGCCAGGTGACCCGTCAGGATGCGCGGGCAGTCGAACGTCGCGGCTTTGTCCGCCAGCCGTTCGAGATAAGCGATCAGCTCGCGCAGCATGTAGACGTCGGTCTGCGCGACGGTCAAGCCGCCCGTCTGCACGCCGTCCAGCAGGCGCGACCGGATCGGGTAAGGCGCTGTGCCGACCACCACATCGCCGCGCTTGGTGGTGACGACCTTCAGCCCTTCGTCGTCGTCGAAGCTGTCGGCGACCCAGACATTCGGGACGTTAAGGACCCGGTAGATTTCGACGCTCGACGCTTTCATCAGAGTCGGCGGCAGGTCATGATTGCCGACCAGCATCACCACCGGGGCTAACGCCGCCAGATCCAGGATGCGCCAGGCGAATTCGCGCTGAAAGGTGGGGTTTGGCGTGCGCGTCTTGAAGGCGTCACCGGCGAAGATGGTGAGATCGACATCGTGCGCGCGGGCGTATTCGATCATTTCGTCCATGCGCCGCAGAAAATCACGGACGCGCTGGCTCAGACCGGTTTCCGGGTCGGTTCCGCCGTAGTTTTCGACGCCGATATGCACGTCGGCAAAATGCAGCACCCGTATCGACTCGCTCATCCTGATCTCCCTTCACTGGTCTTCGGCGGCGTTCAGCGCTTCCTGAACGGCTTCCAGCACGCGGTCGTGGATCATCCCGTTGGTCGCCACCATGCCCCTGGCGGTCAGCCGAGCGCCGGTCGAAAAGTCGATCAGCGCGCCATCCAGGTCGGTGATCACACCGCCCGCCGCCTGCAGGAGCGCCGTGCCCGGCGCATGATCCCAAGCCAGATGGACCCATTGATCGTCGCGCGGGAAGCGCAGGAACAGCTCGGCATCGCCGGCGGCGAGCATAGCGTATTTGATCTGGCTGTCGTACTGCCCGACGCGCGCCGGGGCGATCCCCAGGGCATTGTAGACGCGCGCCGACCGGTTGAAGTTTCCGTGCGACCGGTCGAAGCTTTCGACGGCGCGCCACTTGTGGGGGTCCGACTGTGCCGTCACGGCGATGCGCTCGGCGCGTTCGCCGCGCATGGGCTGAACGTAGGCGGCGGTCCCCTGTCCATAGCAGATCAGCCCGCCATCTCTGTCGGTTGGGTCCGGCGCGCCGATCACGCCGGCGACCGGCAGACCCCCCACCAACAGTGCGACGGCGATAGCATAGCGCCGTCCGGCGATGTAACCCTTGGTTCCGTCGATCGGGTCGATCAGCCACAGCCGCGCCGGGTCGCGGTCACGCCCATGTTCCAGCCAGGCGCGGCACTGATCGACCGTCAGTGTTTCGCCCAGTGTTTCGCTCACGACACGGGCGACGGACTCCTGTCCAGCGGCGTCGAGCGTGCTGTCGAAGACGGCGGCGCGCTCTTCGCCCATCAGTGCGTCGTCGGGGTAGGCTTGGGCGACCGCCCGGCAGAGGATGACCTGTGAAGCATAATCCGCCAGCGTCACCGGGTCATGCACACCCTTATCGCGCGCGCCCATGCCGATGTCGCGGATGCGCCGGGTCGCCGCTGCCGAGAGACGAACAGCGGACAAAATGGGATTGAGATCGATCATACCAGGTCCTTGCGCCAGGGCTTGCTTCGCGGGTTCTAACTCTACACGACCCGCCTTGTTTCGCCTATAGTTAGGAGCATGGCAAGCATGGCGAGGACGCCAGATGATGTTCACCCGTTCGGCGGAGATCTACGATGCCATCTACCGCTTCAAAGACTGCGCCGTCGAAGCCGATGACCAGGAGCTGACCGGGCGCGCGCCTTACATCGGCGTGAAGGCGGTCGAGTGAACACCGAAGCGCTCCCGATCCTCTTCGCGACCATCTATACCGGCATGGGCGGCGGCGAGACATCGCTCATGACGCTGGTCGAACGCCTCGCCCGGCGTGATCCGCGCCTTCAGCCGCATTTGCTCATCCCGCGCGAAGGCGAGCTGGGCAGGCGCTGGCGGGCGAACGGCTGGCAGGTGCATGTCGATTCCTGGCGCGGCGCGACCGTCTATTTCCTGCCGGCAGCGTGGAGCCGCTTCCCGATCAGTGGGCGCATCGCCCGGCTGATTCACCAGAACGGCATTCGCGCCGTCCACAGCGACTATCACACGCTGCCTTTCGCGCTCGCTGCCGCCCGCCAGGAGCGGGTCCCGCTGGCGTGGACCTGCTGGGGCTGGTGGTTTCACCCCAAACCGTACCAGCGTACCTTCTTCCGGCAGCCGGACCTCACCTTCGCCAGTTCATGGGCGATCAAAGAGGGGTTTCTGGGCGGTCCGCCGTTCATGCCCCCGGAGCGCGTGCGCGTGCTGCCGCCGGGGGTCGATACAGCGCGTTTCCAACCGGGTATCGACGGCTCGAGCGTGCGCAGCGACGCCGGGGTGGCGCTTGACGCGCCGCTGACCGCGCTGATCGCCCGTTTTCAGGATGTGAAAGGACACGACGTGTTCCAGGCGATGGCGCGGCGGGTGATCGAGGTGATTCCCGAAGCGCGGTTCATCGTCGCCGGCGAAAACGTACATGGTCAATCTGCCGACGATGCCTATAAGGCGCGCATCCTGGCGGAACATCGGGCGAATCCGGCGCTGCGCGATCGGCTGGTCTATCTCGGTTTTCGCGCCGACGCCGAACGGGTGATCGCTGCCGCCGATGTGGTGGTGTGCAGCTCTCATTTCGAAAGTTACGGTATGGTCAATATCGAGGCGATGGCGTGCGGCGTGCCAGTGGTCAGCACGCGGCGCGGCGGACCTTCCGAGACGGTGGTCGACGGGGAAACCGGCTACCTGGTCGATTCGGGCGATGACGCCGCGCTGGCGGATCGGGTGATTCGCCTGCTGCGCGACCCGGCGCTGCGCCGCCGCCTGGGCGCCGGCGGA
>JABWBO010000007.1 GCA_013360465.1 Anaerolineae bacterium
AATTTCGCGCATGGGTTTTCTTGTCGAGTCGTGTTGTGAGAGATACAACTTTACTTGAAAACCCTACTGTTTTATGCCCCCTTTTTGGCACAGGTATTGCGATGAATCTAACGTTTTTATCCGTTCAGCTTATTCAGGCAGATTTGACCCTGTTCAATGCATGGCTGGATGCGTCGCAAAGCGGAGATTCACAGCGCACCGCGTACATCGAACATCTCTTTAGCGACAAATTGCGCACAGCATTTGAGGCGTGGCAAGCGCTTCGCAATACGCCTTCAGAAGCTACACAAGGATTAACGCCATTTGACATGCCGGAGTATCAGGCGACAGCGAATGAGACTATCGAGACATTGAATCAGCAAGCAGAAACGTATTTCACCAGCGCGCTAGCAGCAAACCAGACGAGCGATAACTATGTCTTGAACACGCTCCTACTCGCATTGGCGTTATTTCTGACGGGGGTTTCGGATGGGTTCGGCAGGATCGGATTTCGCATCGCGATTCGACTGGTGACGATCGTGATTCTATTGATCGCTCTGGTCACTATCATAAGTTACCCCACACTCTGAAGGACGTCATGCAGTAACGTGATACGTGATAACAGGCTTTTGACTGGTATCCGTACAGATGACAACACTCCCTATGGATACCGTAATGATGGGTGTAGAGGAGGCAATAATCTGGATTTATCTGGCGGTGATCGCGCCGTGTTGAGAGTATGTTTGCTCTAGTTGGGCTAATTACATCGTCTAGTTGAACTATTGGGAGGATCACTGTGGCACTTCTCACCGGGTTGATTTTTCTGGTCGTAGGTCTGATCGCCTGCTTCTTCGGCAAGCGCCTCTACCGAGTCGTGCTGGCGCTGACCGGTTTCGGCGTGGGCTATTACGCTGCATCGGCGGCACTCGTGTCGCAGTCGGATATCATTCAAATCGTCGGGGCGATCATCGCTGGCTTGATTGTCGCCGTCATTTTCTGGTCGCTCTACAAGTTCGCCTATGTCGTGTTCGGCGTGTTCCTTGGACTAGCCGTCGGCGTATTGATCGGCAATGCTTTCAACCTTGACGGCGTCGTCTATCTCATCGTCGCAATCGTCCTTGCGGTCATCGGCGGCGTAATCGGCAGTTCTCTTGCTGACCTGATGATTCGGCTGGCGACTGCGTTTGGCGGTGCGAGTCAGGCGATCAGCGGGCTGGCGGCGATCGCTGCGGCGCTCAGCATCACTCTGCCACTGGTGGATCCCTCGCACAGCTCAACGGTCGCTCACGACAGCACCGCCGCCATCATCACGATTGTACTCGTGATCATCCTTGGGGTGGTCGGCTACATTTTCCAAACACGAAATGATCCCGATGCTGCCTGAGGAGCGGGCACAATATGACTCCCCAGATTTGTCGCCGTCCTGCGCGATGCGTGCAGCCACGTATCTGTGCCAAGCATCCAATTGTTGGCGACGACGGTCTGAGGACATTTGGGCAGCGATTTGAAAGTCAAAAAACAATACCTTCGCCAGTTCGACCGTTTCGCGGCTTGCTTGGCGAAGGTATTGTTATTGCGAACAGGTTTATTCCGCCGCTGGTGGCAGTTCTTCATCGGGCAGCACGAACACCGGACGCATTCCCTCAATGCACGCTGCGTTCAGTTCTGCGTCGGGGTACATGAAGAAGGCGTTGGTAACGTCCATCGCGCACTGTGAATCCATCGTCGCGCCATGGACGCTTTGCGGAAATGTCAGCATGCGGGCATTCTGCAAATTCCCGTAAACCGCTTCACCCCAGATGAGCGGTGTACGATCATCCAGCGTTCCGTTCACGACCAGCACTGGGAACCCACTGGTATTCGAGACTAACGGCGGGATGTCCGTCGTGACCAAGCCATAGACCTCGCAATTAAGCGCAAACTGACCCTCGATACCGGTCAGGTCAAGCAGTTGCGGGACCTCAAATCCGCGCAGCATCTCGAACGCCCGGTTCATGTCAAAGACGCGATCATTGCAGTGGATCACGGTTTGGCTGATATGAAACGAGAGAACCAACCGCTCAGCGTAGAGAGGATCGGAGAGGATCGCAAATACCTGTGCGATGTCCTCATCATTCATCAGATTGAGCAGACTCACCAACAAATCTCGCTCGGAATCGGGCATCAGGTTGACATGATCGACCAGCGTTTGACGGTCAGGCGGGACAATCGCTATGTCGCGGAGGAATCCGCTGAGCAGCGATCTGCTGCTGGAAGTGATCTGTTCGGCGGCGTCCGCAAACTCCTCGGCGAAGAATTCCGGCAGTGTCAGACCGCGCTGATAGGCATCGCTCAGGCGTTGGTTTTGGGCTGCAAGCGCTTCAATGCCGTCGGCAAGTGTGCGTGCCTGGCTTGCCAGATCGTTCGCTTCTTGCGACGTCGAATCAAGAGGATTGCTGAGCTGAGGACTGGATGCCGCTGGAACAGGCAGCGTCCCATCCCGCAGCCGCGAATAGACCGAAATTTCGCCTCGCTCCAATTCATCAATCAGACGCGGCAGATAGATGTTCGAATCGGCATGTCCGGCAGCACTGCCTAACACCGTCCGGAGATCTCCGAGAGCAATCGTCGTCGTATCATCAATGACGAGCGGCGCAGCTTCCACGGACGCAAGCAGATCAATGGCACGCTGGCGGATGTTCGGGTAGTTGGCAGAACAGACCGCATCTTGCTCGCACGCACTGAACGCACCTAGGATTATCGTCGGCAAACCCAATGTGTTATTGACAATCCAGTCTACAGAGATCGGAATAACCCCATCAATCAGCACGCTGCGGATCTGCGGAAGCGCCGACGACGGATGCTCGTCATAGTAGCGCATGACCTCCAGCGTGTGGGTTGTTCCATAGGAAATGGCGTAGAGGTTGTAGGAGGGATAGCTCAGCGCTCCCATCAGCGCGATCGCGTCGAGGGCGTTCTGATAGGTGCCGTACTGATCGAGGTCAATACCCTGCTCGGCAAAGTACGGCGCGCAGTTCACATCCTCATGAGCCGGGCCAATCACCCTAAACGCTTCGAGAAGCGCAGCTAGGTCAGAGTCGAGCGAAACGGACGAGAGGGTCGCCTCAAGGGCTGCTGGATCGACTCCTTCAGGAATCTCGAACGGGACTTCTCTGTTTCTGATCTCCGGTGGACATTCGAGATTGGAACTGTAGCGGATACCCCGCTGATCGAAGAAGATGATATCCCGCGTCTGACGCAAGCGCTGTGTGTACCCTACCAGCGCTTCGATCTCCTCCAGCGCTGAGATACCGGGACCCCCTTCAAAATAGATGATCGGATCCGGGAAAGGCGCGTCGTTGAACGCCTTCGCAATCGCATACGTGACGACAATTGTTCTGCCAGCCGGGTTGTCCCAGTTTTCTGGCACCTGAATCTGTCCGCAGACCATCGTCTCACCATCGACATCCCCTTCGGGGAGCGTCATCGGGCAAGGAATGGTTTCGGCACTTAACGCCTGTGGTACGCCGCTATTCTGTCCCTTCGTAACCATCGTGGAAGAGACAAATACGAATACTGCAAGTACAGCAAATGTGATAAAACGCCTCACGATTATCCCTCATGTTGGAATTGTGGTTCTTAACACCGAACGAAATGAAGCACTACGAGGTTCCTGAAATTAACCAAATTCGAGCAACTATGCACTATACGATGGTATAGTCTTGCATCGAACTATGGGGGACATTACTCCGATTCGTGTCAACTTGCTTATGAAGTTGGCTATTCGAATGATCCTCGACCTGAACGGCTGTAGACACACTAAGCACATCAGCAGAAGCAGGCGCGTCAATTTCACGCCTGCTTGCAGATGAGATTTCGATGACGATGTTTTGCTAAGCTGGCAGCGGGTGGAACCATGTCACACTTATTTCTCTTGTCTGCATCGCTGCTTGCATTGTTCGTACAGGCGGATTCTGGTTCGCAGACGCAGTTGCACCTTTCGCCGTTGTCGTGTTCCATCTGCTGTGATCGCAGTCACATATCCTTTTCCCTCCTCGCGGACAACCTGAATCTTGCCGATGTACGGGATATCGACCCATTTTCCGCTGGCAATCTCCTCCGCCAATGCTTCCAAATATCGTTCGACCGATTCGCGGACAACGGCTTTCGTTAAACTGCGCCGCTGCCGAGCGACGTGCGCGACTCGCTGTGTGTGGTTCACTTCCTGTTCCTCTCGAATGTTAAGAAGGTGTCGGTATCACCGACAAACCGACACCGCCGACAAATTGTCGGTAGAGTCGGTTGTCGGTTCTGTCGGTAGAGTCGGTAAATTAACCGACAAACTCCGCTGCGATGAACCATTCCGCCCGTTCCATGCGACGTTCCTCGATCAATCCGGCACGCATCAGGTCGGTGGCAAGCTGGCGCGCCTGCTTCGCTGAGAAATTCAGGTTGCGATACAGATCGCGCAAAGCTACCCCGTCTGCACCTGCCTGACGGATGGTTGTCAGCAGACGATCTTGCTGGCGACGCTCGACCACCGCCTCCCCACTCTTGTCGAGCTGCTCCAGCAGGCGGTGCGCGCTCGTGCGCCAGCCGTCGCAGATCGCCTGCGCGGCGTTCCAATGTTCAACTGTGACCGTCGGCACAGTGTCGCTCGTTTTGAGCCAATCCAGCGCAGCGAATACTGACGCCAGCTTGAACGCCTGTACGTGCATCCGTCCGTAAACGCCCTTCAGCCGTTCGTCGAGTTCGACCTCGCGGCGCGGATCGCACAAGCGGCGCAGTTCATCGCCGTAGCGCTGACATTCCGCCCAACATTCGACATTCAAGCGCAGCGCACCCGGCGCGCTCAGTCCCATCTCGGTCATCTCCGGCGCGGGCAGCCGCTCGTGCAGGCGGCGCAGATGGTCGATCAGGTCGGTGGGTGCAGGTTGATACAGTGGCGAGGCGGGACGCTCGGCATAGTCCGGCTCTGGCATGAGCAGCGCGAAGCGGACGAGTAAGCCGTTGTCCCAATCGCCCGCGCTGATGGCGCTGCCCAAACTGGCAGGCGTGGTCACACCGAGAATCGAAAGCGCCGCGTTCTCGACCACATTCAGCCCGGTCTGCGTGTCCTTGTCGAAGTAATCCGGGCAGTCGTACAGCTCCATGAGCAGGTCTTTCATCCCCACCATATAATCGCGTTTGTTGATCGCGCCGAACAACCCCGACACCTCATCCTTAAGCAGTCCCCGCTGCGCCGCGAACGGCTGTCCCCGCGTGAGCCGCTCCTGCTGCGCTTTCGGCAGCTTGTCGAAGTTGGTCGGCATCCGCCCCGCCAGCGCCTCCTGAAACCGCTCCGGTGATCCGGGTGTCGGCATCAGCATGTGTGGAATGTCCGCCCGTGCCACGCTCTCCGCCAGCTTATAGGCGGTCGATTTACGGTAAAACGTTGTCCCGGCAACCAGCATCAGGTACAGATTCGGATAAATCCGCACGCCCCACGGCGCTTCCCCGTACAACCTGCGTCCGACGGCGGTCGCCAGCAGCCAAAGCCCGGCAGCTTGATGGAAGATCAACGGGGTCTGGTTGCCCGTCGCGCCCGCCCATGACATATAGCGTTCGAGCCAATCGGGGAGCTTCAACGGTGGCGCGGGTGGTTCCTGTCGCGGCGGATCAGCAGGTAGTTCGCGGCGGCGTGTGATTTTTGGCGGTTCAGGTTTTTCGACCAATCCACCCAACTGCACCGGATCGATGTTCAACCGCGTGCAAACTTCCTTCGCCAGCATCGTTCCGCACAAATAGCAGTGCCCGTAGCCGCTGGCGATATTGAAGCGTATGTTAAGTGGAATCAAACGGTGGAGTGGGATACATTGAAACCCCGTTTTGGTAGTGGAGGGTAGCATGATGACTACTCCTCAATGGGCAAGGTTTGGACGGATTCGCAACCATCCACAAGCCAGCGCATGGTTGGAATTCCAAGCGAATTTAGGTTTGGCGGACAACACGCTGGACGCTTATGGACGCGGTTTAGAAGCTTTTCTGGCGTTTTGTGAGGTGCGCTCGTTTCCAACAAACCTGGCAAAACGCGAACACATTGCCTTGTATGTCCGTCATCTGGCAGACTCCGGGCTCGCCAACGCCACGCTGCAACAACGCTTGACAGCAGTTCGACTCTTTTTTGACCATTTGGTTGAGGATGGGATACGAACTGAAAATCCCGTCGGGCGTGGTCGCTACCGTCCGGGAAATGCCTTTGGTGGGACCCGGGAGCGGGGACTCATCGCCCGTTACCATAAGCTGCCGTGGATTCCTTCGGAAGCGCAGTGGCAAGCGATTCTTGTCGCCGCCCGCCAAGAGTGTTTGCGAAACCGCACGATGTTTGCGTTCGCCTATGATGCAGGGTTGCGCCGTGAAGAACTTTGTTTACTGTCTACCCAAGATATTGACCCTCCTCATCGTCTGCTCCGTGTTCGAGCCGAAACCACCAAGAACCGTCAGGAGCGCCGTGTGCCGTACTCGACGTGCGCTGGAAAGTTATACCAAGCGTATGTTCATGAACGAGCGAAGGTCAGTCACAGTCGTGGTGCCTTATTCCTGTCGGAGTCCGCACGAAACCGAGGTCAGCCGATCTCCATCTGGACGTGGACGAAGGTGGTGGAACGGATTGCCAAACGCGCCCAGATCCCCGAATTTACCACCCATACCCTGCGGCATCTCTGTTTGACGGATTTAGCGCGTGCGGATTGGGATTTGCATGAAATTGCTCAGTTCGCTGGACACCGCAGTTTGCAATCCACGCTGTGTTACATCCACCTGAGTGGCCGCGAGTTGGCTGAGAAACTGGCACGCAGTCTTGAGTCCATACGGGACATGCGCCTGACCGAAATGGAGGCATGGGTCAATGAGTAATCTGGAGGCTCCGAAGATACCGACCAGCGGCATCCCCTTCCGAGTCATGAATCTTGACCCCTATGACCGAAACCCCATCCTCACTCAACCTGAGCGGGAAGCGTTGCAGGCAATGGTAAAGGTGTTCGATGCCAAACGCTTCTACTGGCCAGCGGGAAGTGAACAGACCCTCTACCGTCTGCTCTGCCCACTTGGGGATGTCCTGTCCTTTCTGCCCAGCTATCCGCTTTCCTGCATGAAAGCGGTGCGCCTGATGATTCGCACGATGCACACCAGCCAAGCAGCCTATTGGGGCTGGACTCCGCAACAATGGTTTCCCCTGTTCGAGGACCACCCGCGTACGCCCACTCGGAAAGCGGTTCGTCCGGTCATCCGCGCTTTCGCCTACCTGCTGGGTGGCATTCGACATCTGCCCGAAACGGACAAGTGCAACCGTTCCTACTTTGCCGCCCTTATCTTTGGCAAAGAAGTCGTTGAAGCAGCCCTGGAACAGGTCATTAGCCACCTCATGTCGTGGGGCTACAGTCAGGTTGACGTTCCCAGCCAAGTCCGCGAAGTCCTGTCTGAATTTTTCCTCGTCAATGGCAGCACGGCGCTGGAGATGCTGCCCACGGATATTGTGAGTCGCGTTCAGAAAACATGTCCACCTGTCCATTACTACAACACGGTTCACGCCATTTCGCGGGCGCTGGTGAGTCTTGGCTGCCGTCAGGTCCCGCTTCTGATTCCAGAACCAGACAAAGTGCCGTCAAAACGCCCTGCTGCCACACAGGGCATTGACCCCGAATGGATAGCCTGGTGCAAACGCTGGGCGCATACATCGACCCAAACACCCGGAACCATTGAACATCATTACTACACCTTACTGAAAGTCGGGCGATGGTTAGCCGCCACACATCCCGAAGTGACTTCGCCAGCGCACTGGACCCGCTACCTCGCCGTTGAGTTTGTCGCTGCGGTGAACCACATGAAGGTTGGTGACTATGTATCTTCCCAGAAGCACATTCCAAACGTCGGCAAACCGCTATCTGCCTCCTTCAAGGTCAATCTCCTGTTTACCGTGGGTGTGTTCATTCATAACTGCCAGGAATGGGAATGGATTCCCAGAACCTTCAGTCCTGAACACTGTCTGACCGCGACACGCACTCTGAAAGCACAGCTCAAGCCCGCGCCGCGAGTCATTGACGATGCGCTCTGGGCCAAACTCATCTGGGCAGGTCTCAACCTGACGGCTGAGGATGTTGTGGGCTTTGTCTACCCTTATGAATTTGTGCGGGCGGTCGCCGTGTTATGGCTGTTCTCTGGCTTGCGAAGCAATGAGATTCGCCGTTTGCGGGTCGGCTGTATGCGCTGGCAGAACACGCCGTCCAAGGCGGATGAGGCTTCCCTAGCTCAGGTTGTTTGTTTACTCGATGTACCCGCCAACAAGACCTGCGGTGCCTTTACCAAGCCTGTCGCTCATGTGGTGGGCAAGGCGATTACGGCATGGGAAGCCTTACGTCCATCTCAACCACCCCTGCTTGACCTCAAGACGGCTGAAATGGTTCACTATCTGTTCGTCTACCGAGGCAAGACCATGGGGGAACACTTCATTAACAAAAGCCTGATTCCCATCCTCTGCCGAAAAGCGGGTCTTCCTCAAGAAGACCAGCGCGGTAGATTGAGCAGTCACCGCGCACGGGCAACCATTGCCACGCAGCTGGCGAATGCCAAAGACCCGATGTCGCTTCTGGAATTACAACATTGGCTGGGGCACAACACCCCGCTCTCGACACAATACTACGTCATGGTCACGCCAACCCGTCTGAGCCGGGCGTATGCTGAAGCAGGCTATCTCGACCGTAATCTTCGCGCGATTGAAGTCCTCATTGACCAAGAAGCGATTCGCAGTGGGGCGGCTGCGGCGGGTGAACCTTGGAAATACTATGACCTAGGGCATGGGCATTGCACCTACGACTTCTTCGACCAATGCCCACACCGGATGGCGTGCGCTCGGTGTGACTTCTATGTTCCCAAAGATTCTGCCAGGGCACAACTGCTTCAGGCCAGAACCAATCTGCTGCGCATGAAACAGGAGATTCCCCTGCTTGAGGACGAGTTAGCCGCTTTGGATAACGATCTGGCAGCCATTGACCGGTTGTGTCGTCGCTTAGCGGATGTACCCTCTCCCGCTGGTCCAACCCCACGGGAACTAGGTGCCAGCAACATTATCTCCCTGAACGATATTGGTTGACTTGGCTCATGGTTCGGCACGGCGAATGGCTGTAAGCACTCTGGATGGTTCGTCGTGCCTCTCCCGCTCTCGCTTGTCTGGATTCATGCCCTTCACTGTCCGCCAGATAACACGGCACGAGCAAACTCTCCGACTCGGTCATGGTGTATCCCCCGTTGCGAAAATGACACGCTGCCTCAAACAAAGCCCTGTTCCGTCGTCCAACCGGCGCTCCATAAGCCAGATAATCCCATGTTGACTTCGGTAAAGCACGGTGACCGAAGTTAGCGCACAAGGTTTGACCGCTTGACAACGATCCTGATTCCACATAACCGAAAGACGGATTCCGGTCGCCATGTTTGTGCCGCTCTGGGTACAGGCAGCGACCGTGAAGCCATTCGCCATGCGACTTGAAGCCCTGCCCCGGCAGCACGCGGGCGATTTCCTCAATCACCCGGCGGTTGAGCGGCGCATCCCCACTCGGCGCGCTGATCTTGGGCGGCTGCCATGTGCGCGTTTCTTGCCGGGGCTTAAAGGCTTCGATCCACTCGACCAAATCATCCAAGTTCGGCACGCGCAGAATGTCGAGCGGTTGCTCGACCCGGTACGGCTGTCCCGTGATCGGGTGAATGCTCGGTGGCGCGACCATCTGCCTCCCATCCCCACACACCTCCAAGTGACCGATGGGCGTGTTCATCGCCTTCACGCTCGGGGACAGCACATCGACATAGAAATAGACGTGCCGCCCCACGCCTCCCCCGCTGGCAACGGTGTAGGTTTGCGCCAGCGCTGGAAAGGTTGCGCCGAACGCTGCGTACCCCGCCGCTCCATCGAGATCGAGGACAACGAGGTTTCCTGATACTGCACCGCACACGATGCCGACATTGCCAAATGTCCAAGAGCGGATCGTCGCTTCGTCCGCCCGCTGCTGCTGATACTGTGTCCAGCTTTTCAGCGCCGGACGCTTACCGTCCAGCGGAATGACGCTCAAGCCGAGCGCAGCATATGCCAGCGCTGCGGATAGAATTGTGTCTTGCTGCGCCGCCTGAACAATAGGCGGGAAATTCAAGGATGACATCGTGCTTCCTTTATAGAGGTACACACCGGATGTAAAACGCGCCGTTGGACAACGATGTGAACCTGATGTATCCTCAAGTTGACGAGACAAGAGAAACATCAGGTTCACCCACGCCGCCAGCCCCTCACGCTGGCGGTTCGGTTTTCTTGCCGGCAGCGACAGTCTCGATCCACTCGCTCACCGTATCGTGCAGATCGACCCCTTCGGTGATCGCATCTGCCAAAAGATCACCCGCTTCAACCTGTTCCTTGCGGAGGCGCTCGGACAGCAGGTGCAGTGTTTGCAGATTGAGCCACAGTGTCACCGACAGCAGCCGTTCAATGTGATCAACCCGTCGCCCAAAGGCTTTAGTGAAGTGCTTGCGGCTGCCGATCACGTCCTCCTGTTCGTCGAGAAAGGCGCGCAGTGCGGCGCGCACCACCTCTGCTTTAGCTTCGTCGCGCCCGCGCGCGACCTGTTCCAGACGGTCGTCCATTGCTTCGGTGACCTGCACCGTGAGGCGCTTTGGAAATTCTTTGTTTCTATCAGCCATGTTCCCTCATTTGCACTGCACATCGAACGAAAAATGCACTTGCGGTTCGTTTCTGGTGGCGCTGGACGCTGAGAAGCGTGCTGCGCCATGCCTTTCAGCGTCGGGGGGCTGCGACACCCTCGACGCTGGCGGCGCGCTCCCGAGCGCGGCGCATCAAGCCTCCCCGGCATGTGAGGGGCGAGTTGATTAAACTCGCTACCCCTACTTCGTAGAGGGTAGGGTGTCCCGCCCAGCGGGATCGACCATCTGTACAGCAGAATGGGCGGGACACCCACGAGCGGCGCGAAGCCGCTCGTATGCTTTTGGGCAGTGCGACCCGGATGCAATGCAAAGAACTGTTTCATAGATCGATCTCCAGACTGCGCCCGTCGCTGTTGTCGATGTCCAATGCAATATCCTGCTCCTGCCCCAGTTCTGGGTCACGCAGTAAACGCCACTCCCGCCCAATTGTCCGATCCAGCAGCGTCTCGAACTCGTGCCGCGCAATGTGATGCAGGTTGTCTTCCCGGTTCAATCCGCCGCGATCCGTACACACCTGCTGGCGATCCACCCGGTGCGACTCACGTTCACCGAGGCTGTTCTCGATGGTTCCGGCGACAAACACATGCGTGTGCAGCATTTGTATTCCATAGTCGTCGTCAGTATCCCGGTCGTGGAGTACGTATGAAAACTCAGGGGTATTCAGCCCGCGCGCCTCGTGCCACGCCTCAATCGTCCGCTCGGTGACTTCGCGCACGAGGTCATGCTTCATTTCGTCCGGTACGAGTTCCATCAGATCAGGTGCGGGCGCGATGACGAGGTGATGCGCCAGCACATACGGTCCCGCCAGCTTGCCCGCGTTTTCGTAGACGGCTCGCCAGCCCTTGCCCAACCCGCAGTCCGTCCAGTGTTCGTCGATCTCGACCGGGCGGTGATCGGGACTCTCGCGGTTCGATACATACTTGAGCAGTTTCTTCAGCCCGCGATAGCCGCCTTTCGACGGCTTCTGATACTTCCAGTTCGGGATGATCGTTGGCTTTGCCATGCGCGCTAAATCCCTTCCGATGACACAAAATGAGAGACAACCGCATTCCTGCGTTGCAGTTTGGCTGTCTGCCGGCAGCGGTTGCTGCAATACAAACGCGGTCGTCCGGCGTAGTAATCCGACCGGGGCAGCACGTCTCCACACACGGCGCAGTGCCTCATTCGTTCGCCTCTGGATGGCTGCCATTCCCGTTCACGCTGACGGCTAAAGGGCGCACCATCTCCACAACGCCCCCTTCGTCTCTGCCTTCAACCAGCACGGGCGTAGCGATTGTTTCCGGCGTTTCGTACCAGTCGTCTGCCTGCAATTCCCGGTAGACCAGCGCCCGCCAATCGGCGTGACTCAGCGTTTCCAGCACTTCGCGCTTGCGGCTGTTCACCTTGCGGAGTGCATCTCGCAGTGCATTGGCGTAGAACTGCATCCAGCGGTTGTGCGCTTCCGGGTTGATCGTCGCCCGCTGCCACTCATTGATCGCCGCCTGATAAGCGCGTTCATTCGCATGGCGCAGTTCGATGGCTTCGAGCATCTGCTCTTTGAGGACATAAGCAGTGGACAGCACCAACAGCGGCGGCGCGATCGCTTCCAACCAAGCGAACGGGCTTTCCAGATGACCGGGCAGGGCAACCTGTACGTTCCCGATGAGCGCGATCCCCGTGGCGATTCCCATACTCCCATAGAGCAAGCGGCGCGCCCCTTTCGATGTGCCGAGTGTCGCCAGCGCAAGCGAGAACACCACCTGTCCGACTTCCGCAGTTAGGACGGTAGCAATCCCGACCGCGACCATCGCCAGTTCATACGGCACGGCTGCGCCGAAGGTTGATGAACCAATTACATAGAGACGAATTGCAGACGGTGTGAAGGCTGCCAGCAGCAGTGCGATGCACAGCCCGCTGATCAATTTCGTAACCATCGGTGGGTAGCGGTGCGCGGCATGGTGATTGAAGCGCTCTCGGTCGGGGCGCTCTCCGATATCGCGCATGACGGCATCTCCTGCCGCGCTGCGTGCAAGCTGGCGCTCTTCCTGTGTGAGGGGTTTAATTTGTGATAGTGGGAATGTTCCGTTCAATGCCTCGTCTCCAAGTTCCAAAACGACTTCGTTTAGGAACCTGGTCAGGCACTTCAATCATCGGCATCAGTGTCAGCGCCATGCCCGAAGGTGACAGGATCGCCCAGCGCGGGTGGTAACAAATGGGATGGTCGGCGCGGTGGGGGTATCAGCCGCCGCGTTGAGGTGTTTTCGTTCCCCCTTACGAGTACTATGCCAAGCCGCATCGGGACACTTACCGAAAAATCGCTGCACGCTGCGCTCAAACAGCATTACGCGCAGCCGGGCGATCTGCTGGAGAGCCGTCTGCACGGCTATTTCATCGACATCCTGCGCCCTCCCCTCAGCGCCGGCAAACCACCCTTGTGCATCGAAATCCAGACGAGACATCTTGCGGCGATGAAGCCGAAACTGGCAGTGCTGCTTGACCAGCACCCGGTTCGGGTGGTGCATCCCATCGCGCAAGAACGCCATATCATCCGCATTGACCGCGACGGCGTGATTCAGAACCGGCGCAAGTCGCCGAAGCGCGGTGCGATATACCACATATTCCCGGAGCTGGTCAGCCTTGTCCCACTCCTTGTTCACCCGAACCTGTCTATTGAGATTGCCTTCATCCACGACGAGGAAGTGTGGATCGACGACGGACAGGGAAGCTGGCGGCGTAAGCGTTGGAGCATTCACGATCGGCATCTGCTCGCCGTCACCGGGACGCATCTTCTGGCGGTACGCGCAGACTACGCGGCACTGATCCCCTCAAACCTCCCAACCGAGTTCGATACCGGCGAACTCGCCAGGGCGATTCGTCAGCAGCGGACGCTGGCGCAGAAGATGGCGTACTGCCTGCGTGAGCTAGGGCTGATCCAGGTCGTCGGAAAACGCGGGCGGGGGCTGCTCTATCGCGCCACGCAGGATCGGACTTGATCGTTCTTCTTCTGAAACCATGAAACGCCACATCCGGCGTTCTGCTCCGCCCTCTCTCGTTCAACGGCTCCAGGCACATCGCGGCGTACCTTCATATCTCCTGAACAAGTCTTTAACGAATTGTTAAGGATAGCCCGGAAATTTCTCCACATTTCCTAACTACTATTTAGCAATTGACGCCAGTTGAGCGGCGCATCTTTAACAGAACATCTTCGGACGGAGTCACAACATTATGACTGACTTGCTGAATGTCCCGGTTGAACGCCGAGTCGTTGAACAACTGGATTGGGCGGTCACACATCTGACCCCCCTGCTAGCGCAGTTTCAGCCGATCAGTCTCGCCGATATACAAAGCGCGGCGCTGCTGGACCGCGTGGACACGAAATACATCATGGGGGTCAGTCAGTTGTGCGAGGCATTGGAGACGATGCCGCGTCACTATTGGGTTCTCGAAATTCAGGGCGTCCGGCTGAATCGCTATCAGACGGTCTACTTCGATACCGATGATTTCGTCCTCTATCAGCAGCATCACAACGGGTTTGGGACGCGCTACAAGGTGCGCGCCCGCAAGTATGTCGATTCAAACCTCGCGTTCTTCGAGATCAAGCATCGCACGAACCGACAGCGCACCATTAAATCCCGCATCACCATCCCCGACATCAGCCTTCAGATCGAAGACCGGGTCGCGGAATTCGTCAAGGCGAACACCCCTTACCAAGGGCAGGCTTTGGAGCCAAAGCTGTGGAACGACTACATGCGTGTAACCCTGGTGAGCAAGAACGACTTGGAGCGGCTGACGCTCGACCTGAATATCGCCTTCGGATGGAACGGCTTGTACAGCGTACTGCCTGGTGTCGCCATCGCCGAGGTCAAACAGGCGCATCTTTCGCGGGGTTCCGAGTTCGTCCAGCAGATGACCCGTCTGGGAGTGCGCCCCGCCTCGTTCAGCAAGTACACCGCCGGTGTATACACCCTGTATGACCAGGTGAAACACAACGCTTTCAAGCCTCAGATTCGCCGTATTGCCAGGCTCATGCAAAGCGAGTTCAGCCATGAATGCTCTCACTGAAGCCCTGGTAGGTTTCTTGCTGAACCTGATCATCGTCGTGGTGATCGTCAGGTTCATCTACTACCCGCAGCAGCGCGATAAGCACTTCGTCTTCACATTTGTCGGGTTCAATACCGTCGTCTTCTTCGTGATGGGGCTGTTGAACGACTCTGCCCTGAGTATCGGTGCCGGTTTCGGGCTGTTCGCCATCTTCTCGATCTTCCGGTACCGTACCGACGCCATCCCTATCCGCGAGATGACCTACCTCTTCGTGCTGACGGCGCTTCCGGTCATGAATTCCATTCTGCTGCCCGCCGCAGCCTACGGGGAATTTGCGCTGGTCAACATCGCTGTCGTCACCGTCTTGTTCGTCCTGGAAAAAGGTTGGGGCTTCAGCTTCGATGTACGCAAAACCATCGTCTATGAACGGATTGAACTGACCCGCCCGGAAAACTGGTCGCTGCTGCTTGCCGATCTGCAAGAGCGAACCGGGCTGCCGATCAAACGGATCGAGATCGGCGAGCTGAATTTTCTGCGCGACACTGCGCAGATCACCATCTATTTCGACGCCCGCGCCGTTAACCCAACATCAGTTGGCTTCTCCGTAACATCCATCGCCGCCGCCGCCGATGACTGAACCACCGACTGCCACACACTGCACCCGGATTACCCACAAGGATTGACGCCCCATGAAACAGCACCTACTCGCCCTCGCTGCCACCATCCTTCTCGTCATGGTGGCAACGCAAACCCCTTTATCATTGGCGCAAGGAGACACCGCTGCCCGACCGGATGGGTGGCGAGAAGACTCGCACGGCAGCGAGGTCGATCCAGATTATGCGGTGGTGTTTCCAACGGATGAAGTGAACACCATCACTATCACCATCACGCCCGATAACTGGCAGGCGATCCTGGATGATATGACCGAACTATACGGCGGATTTGGGTCGCGCCCCGGCGCAGATCGGATCGGCGGCGGCTTTCCGGGAGATCGTCTCCAACCGCCGGGTGGGAGCGGACTTGCTCTGCCGCCCGAAGGGTTTCAGCCACCTGAAGGCGACAATCCAGGACAAGTACCACCCGGCGGTGTACTGCCCGGCGGCTTTCGCCCTCTCGGTGGCGCAGGCGAGAATGTCCTCGGAATCGATCAGAATCCGATCTGGGTGACGGCGACCATCGAGTTCAACGGACAGACCTGGACGAATATCGGTTTTCGACTCAAGGGTAATTCGAGCCTGATGAGTTCCTGGTCTGGCGGGCTCTACAAACTGCCCTTCAAGCTAGATTTCGACCAGTTCGAAGACGACCACCCGGAAATCGAAAATCAGCGATTCTTCGGTTTCCAGCAGCTGAGCTTTTCAAGCAACTGGAGCGACGACTCGCTGCTGCGCGAACGGGTCACCGCCGACATCTTCCGCGAAGCCGGCGTTCCCGCTTCCCACACTGCCTTCTATGCGGTCACCATCGATCACGGGTCTGGACCCATCTACTTCGGGCTGTACACCGCTGTTGAAGTCGTCGACGACACCGTCATCGAGACGCAGTTTTCCGATGACAGCGGCAACCTCTACAAGCCGGAAGGCAGCGGCGCGACCTTCGCCCTGGGCGCGTTCAGCGAGGAGTCTTTCGACAAGGAGACCAACCAAGATGAGGAAGATTACAGCGATATCCTAGCCCTCTTCGCAGCGCTGCATGACGAAACCCGCACCACTGATCCAGAAGCCTGGCGTGCGCAGCTCGAAGCGGTATTCGATGTGGACGTTTTTTTGCGCTGGCTGGCGGTGAACACCCTCGTCCAGAACTGGGACACTTACGGCAGAATGGCGCACAACTACTATCTCTATAACGACCCCGCCGACGGACTGCTGACCTGGATTCCCTGGGATAACAATATGGCGCTGAGCGAGGGTTTTGGCGGTGGGTTCGGCAGAGGCAGGCAGAACGATTCGCCAGCCAGCAGCGCGCTTGATCTCTCTGCTGTTGACGCCGGTTGGTCCCTGATCCGCTTCCTGATGGATGATCCGGTCTATCAGGAGCGCTACGTCGAGGATGTAGAAGAGATCATTCAGGGTGCGTTCGAACCGGCGAGGATGGAAGCGACCTATCGCGCTCTGCACGACCTGGTTGCTCCATACGTCGTGGGCGAAGATGGCGAAATCGCCGAACACACGCTGCTCAGCTCTCCGCAGGCATTCGAAAGCTCAGTCGCCGAACTCATCGCGCACGTCAACGCTCGGTATGATCTGGCGCTGGACTATCTCGCCTCGCAGGCTTCGCAGTAGCTTCTCAGGTGAAG
The DNA here is from genome assembly GCA_013360465.1 of Anaerolineae bacterium. Classification (GTDB taxonomy): domain Bacteria; phylum Chloroflexota; class Anaerolineae; order Aggregatilineales; family Phototrophicaceae; genus Flexifilum. Next base: position 17,012 of record JABWBO010000007.1, read on the forward strand.
CGCCGACGTCATTCTCTGGCGCTTCACCCTTCCCTCGCAAGCAGGTTCACACTTCCGAGTTCGCTTTGACGAAATCGACCAGTTCGTCGACATAGGCAAACGCCAGCCCGGTCACCGTGTCCGCCGCGCCATAGTAGATGGCGATTCGTCCCGTATCCGGGTCAAAGAGGGACGCGCAGGGGAAAACCACGTTTGGAACATCCCCGACGCACTCATAGGACATCTGCGGCGACATCAGATACGGTGCGGCGCGATGGATGACCTTCCAGGGCTGGTCCAGGTCGAGCAGGGCGGCTCCCATGCTGTAGACGTAGCCGTTGCACGACGTGAGTACGCCGTGATAGATCAGCAGCCACCCTTCGCTTGTTTCGATGGGAATCGGTCCAGCGCCAATCTTGGTACTTTCCCAGCGCCAGGGCTTGGGCTTCATCACGAAGCGGTGACTGCCCCAGTGAATCATATCCGGGCTTTCGCTGTAGAAGATATCGCCGAACGGCGTGTGCCCGGTATCGCTGGGGCGGCTGAGCATGGCGTACTTGCCGTTGATCTTGCGAGGGAACAGGACGCCGTTGCGGTTATAAGGCAGGAAGGCATTTTCGATGAAGTGGAACTCCTCGAAATCGTGGGTATAGCCGATCCCGATGGTGGGTCCGTGATAGCCATTGCACCACGTGACGTAGTACCGATCTTCTAGCCACACGACGCGCGGATCATAGCGATGAACGAACTCGCTCAGTTCGGCGTCCTTGAATCTCCATTCGATGGGACGATCCCCAATCTGCCAACTGAAGCCATCTTCACTGCGCCCGACGTGCAGCGTCATGATGCGCCGGGTGTCGTCCACACGGAACACCCCGGCGAATTTCCCCTGATGCGCGACAGCCGCGCTGTTGAAAATGCTGTTCGAAGTCGGCGTCGCATCGCGGCGGATGATCGGATTACCGCTGTAGCGCCAGAGGACCGCGCAGGACTCTTTGGGGCGATCTTGCCAGGGAATATTGGGCAGCGGGCTGCCGATCATCTGAACACGAGGAGAATTCACTTGGTTAATCATAATTGACGAAACATCCTTCAATCGAGCTGCTTGACAAAGTACTCATTCGAGTCTAATCTTGAACTAGTTTTCGTACAAGTTCGATTTGTTCGATGCGGAATTATGGCTAAGAATCCCACACTTCGTGATATTGCTGCCAAAGCCGATGTGGCGCTGAGTACCGTGTCACAGGTTTTGAACAACCGCGCCAACGTTTCTGCCGAGACGCGCGACCGCGTACTGCGCGCCGCCAGCGAACTTGGCTACCGGCAGAAGGTCTTCACCAACGCCCAGCTCATCCCAGAGATCTCGACTGTTGGGCTGCTGACCAAGCGGCACAACAATCAGCCGCTCATTGTGAATCCTTTCTACTCGTACATCATCGCCGGCGTCGAACGCGAATGTCAGCGCCACAACATGAATCTGATGTACGCCAATGTCGAGGTTGACGAACGTAATCACACGCAGACCTGGCCCGCCATGCTGCTCAACGAAGCCGTCGATGGGGTAATCGTGCTGGGCGCATTCCTGGAAGAAGCCATCGCCGACATCAGCAGCCGCGCCAAGAGCAGCATCGTGCTGGTCGATGCCTACACAGCACAGGAATCCGGTTTCGACAGCGTGGTGATCGACAACTTCAACGGTGCGGCCAGCGCAGTGTCGCATCTGATCCAGAACGGACACCGCCAGATCGGACTGATCGGCAGCAGCCCCGATTCCTATCCCAGTGTGCTGGAGCGCCGCCGGGGTTACTTGTCAGCCCTTGCCCAGCACAGCATTCATGAGACGTACGTCGAAGAAGGCGCACTCAGCAGGGTCGATGGCTTCGAGGCAGCGCTTCGCCTGCTGCGCCGTCATCCCCAGATCACCGCCATATTTGCCTGCAACGACGAAACCGCCCTCGGCGTCATGAGCGGCGCGCGCGAGTTAGGCTATCGCATGCCAGAGGACCTGTCGATTGTCGGCTTCGACGACATTGATCTGGCGCAGGAAGTCGTGCCTGCGCTGACCACCGTACATGTGGACAAAGTGCTGATGGGCACGATGGCGCTGCGTCTCCTGCGTGACCGCCATTCCGACCCGGATCGTTCGTCGATCACCGCTGTCGTCGCGACTCAACTCATCCTGCGTGACAGCGTACGCAAGATTGGAGATTAGCACCCCTGGTGGGTGAGTAATCGCGCTTTCTTCTCAAAGTGCCGTGTCGAAAGGAGTCGCTTCAAAGAATACGTCAGGCTCGTCGCTCAACACCCCCCTTGCTGGCGTTTGGTCCATAATTCGCTTAGGGAGTTAGTATGATGAAACAGCACAAAGTTCTTCTCGCTATCACAGTTCTGGTTACGCTCATGTTTACCATGACCGCCAGCGCTCAAGACGGCATCACCTTCTGGCTGACCGGCGACGATACCGGCGCAGCCATCCTTCAGGAAGTCGCCAACGTCTGGTCAGAAACGTCGGGTGTCCCGGTGACAGTGACCGCTGTCGGTTGGGGCGATGCCTATGCCCAGTCGCTCGCCGCAGTCGCCGATGGTTCCGGCGCCGACATCATCGCCGGCGGCATGAGCTGGGGCATTTCGCTTGGCGGGCTGGGTGGGATGGTCGATCTGGGTGAACGCTTCCCCGACCAGATCGCGCAGATTGCCGAGATCAGCAATCCCGCGTTTTACAGCGCAATTCTGACCACAGCGAGCAACGTTTATTTTGTCCCCTACAACCTCGACACAATGCTGATGTACTACCGCCCTGCCAAGTTCGAGGCGGCGGGCGTCGCCGTCCCGGCGACCTGGGACGACGTCGCGGCGGCGGCTGAAGCTGGGCTGCGCGGCGGCTGGAGCTGGGGCAACACCAGCTGGCTCGGTTTCCAGAGTATTCTCAAGCAGGCGGGCGGCGACTGGTATGCTGCCGACTGCAGCGCGGCGGCGATCAACAGCGATGAGGCGCTGACGGCGCTCGAATACTACACCGCGCTGTACGAAGAATACGGCTTCCCGGCGGAACAAGCATCGGTTGCCGACGGCTTCGCGGCGGATACGCTCGATTATGCCATCGACGGTGAATGGCTGGCGACCGGCATCAACGCCGCGCACCCTGAACTCGAAGGGCAGTGGAGCGTCGCGCCGCTGCCGGCTGGTCCTGCCGGAAGCTTCAACGCCTTCATTGGCGGCAAGGGTATGGGCATTTTCTCGTATTCACAGAACGTGGATGCCGCCTTTGAGCTGATGCTGTTCCTCAGCACTCCCGAAGCCCAGCAGATGCTGACCGAGCAGTCGATTGCGATGGCGAATCAGATTCACGTCCCGCCGCAGCCGGAAAACTACCAGTTCATCAAAGGTGGCGATGATGTCAACGCGGCGCTTTCGGCGCAGCTTGGCGACGCCGCCGGTCCATCCAACTGCGCTGGTTGGGAAGAAAGCAACGCCGAGATCGACCTGGTGATTCAGTCGGTCCTGTTTGAAGGCATGGCTTTCGAAGATGCCCTGGCGGAGATGGAAGACATCCTGAACGCCGGTCTTGAAGAGTTCGGCAGCTAGAGGGCGAATTCGGCGGATCGCCCTCTCTCCTCGTCCCTGCCTGATGCTACAGTCCGGCAAGGGGCGAGGGATTAGGCGGGGATCCGCCGGATGGGTTCCTCGTGCATCCCCAAAAGTGATCTCCTCCAAAGAGGATGCTGAGGCGGTTGTCTCATCATCTTCTCCCGTGTGCTGAACCTCACTGGAGCAGGAATTTATGAGCGCACAAACCTACCCTGGCAGACGATCAGGCGCAGCGTCCCTCCACAGGCAGCCCGCTTCGATCCTACAGCGTATCTGGCGGTCGCGCGTTTCCTACATAATGCTTTTGCCGATGTTGCTGCCCTTCGCTTTCTTCGTGCTGCTGCCCCTTATTCAATCTGCGCTGGTCAGCTTTCAGGATTACAGCGCCGTGAAAACCGACGAGCCGGAATATATCGGCTTTGAAAACTACGTGAACCTGCTGAGTCTGGAACTGCGCGAACAACCGGCGTTGTTCGACGATGCGACCGGAGAACGGATGTATCTGTGCGGGCGGCGGCGCATCCCCCAGAGCGAGGTCACGGCATACGAATCCGAAGAAGGGGCTACCTGCTCCGAGGCATTCGTCTCCCCGCGCGACCTGCTCAGCGACGGCTATCGCGAATGGCAGACCTTCACCCTGCTGGGCAAACAGGTTGTCCTTGGCGCGCGTGACCCGCGCTTCTGGACTTCCATCGCCAACACCTTCGTATTCGTGTTCTATACGGTGATCGGCAAGCTCGTCTTCGGTCTAGCTGTCGCGCTGGCGCTCCGTAAGCAGACGCGCTTCAACTATGTGTTACGGTTGATCTTCTTCCTGCCGTCCGTCACCGCCAGCATCGCCGTGACCGTCGTCTGGGGGTGGATTTTCAAAGGGCAGCCGTATGGGCTGATCAACTATATGCTGCTGCAAAGCGGCGCAATCACCGAGTCCATCTCCTTCCTCAACGATGCTGCCTGGACGATGCCCATCCTGGTCGCCATGACGATCTGGGGCGGCATCGGCTACAACATGATCCTGTTCCTCGCCGGACTGCAAAACATCAACCCGGAACTGTACGAAGTCGCGGCGATTGACGGGGCGGGTCCCTGGGCGATCTTCAGCCGCATTACCCTGCCGCTGCTCCGCCCCACAACGCTCTACGTCCTGATCACCAGCATCATCGGCGGCTTCCAGGTCTTCGAAGCGGTCTACATCCTCTTCGCCACGTCAGAGGGCATGGGCGGCGTCCTGGATTCTGGACTGACCGTCGTACCTTACCTCTACGACTCCGGTTTCCGGCTCTTCCAGATGGGTTACGCCTCCGCTATTGCCTGGATTCTCTTCGCCATCATCTTCGTACTCACCCTGATCAATCTGCGCGTCGGACGCGCCAGTGAGGCTTACTGATCATGGAGCAGACTGCTCGCTCGACCACAGTTCTGCGCTGGATGGGGATGGCGCTGATCGTGCTGATGGCGCTGATCATCCTGATCCCCTACTACTGGATGGTGTTAGGCGCTTTCAAAACCGTGCCGGAACTCAACCGCATTCCGCCGACCTTCATCATCGAAGCGCCGACACTCAACAGCTTCTACGATCCGCTGGGCGAACTCCCGCCAGATCACACGCGCGGCTTGTTTCAGATTTATCCGGGGACGGAAGGCGGCTTCTTCCGCTACGTCTTCAACAGCATGTTCGTCTCTGGCGCGATCACAGTATGTGCCCTGTTCATTGCGGCGCTGGCGGCATACGTCCTGGCGAAACATCACTTTCCCGGTCGTAATTTCTTCTTTCTGCTCTTCATCGCGTCGATGATGATCCCCTGGCAGGTGACCATCATCCCGAACTTCCTGAACGTAAGCAGGTACATCGGGCTGGACACTTACGGCGCGCTGATCATCCCGGCGCTGCCCAAGGCGTTCGCGCTCTTCTTCCTGCGCCAGTACATGCTGTCGATGCCCGACGAGATGATCGAAGCGGCGCGGCTTGATGGCGCAGGGGAGTTCCGCATCTTTCTGAGGATGATCCTGCCCCTGGTGGGTCCTGCGCTGGTCTCTATGGGCTTGTTTATCTGGCTCAACGAGTGGAACAACCTCGTCTGGCCCCTGGTGACCATGCGTTCGGAAGAGATGCGCACCCTGCCGCTCATCATGACGACGATGAACGATCCCTTCGCCGCCGCGACAAAACAGGGAGTGGCGATGGCGTCGGCGCTGCTCACCTCCATCCCGACGGTGATCCTCTTCATCCTTTTCCAGAAACAGTTCGTGCAGGGTATCGCCGTTGTGAGCGTCAAGGGATGATCCCGCCTTCTGGAGGCTGCGTAACGTCATGAAGCGATCCTTGTTCCCCCTGCTCTGCCTGGTACTTCTGCTTCCGAGGATGACAATGGCAAACCCTGCGCAATCAGACACCTCTTCTGCGGCGCTGAAAGGCATTACCGCTGTGACTGCGCTGTCGGCTGAGGTCGGGCGTTTCGAGAAGTTCGAAGTACAGATTACCCTGGATGCACAGTTCGACAATCCCTACGACCCGCAGGAGATTCGCCTTGATGCCGAATTCACCGCTCCCTCCGGCAGGGTCATCAGCGTTGCCGGTTTCTACTACGAGGAATTCAGCTACAACGGTGGCAGCGTCGCGCCGTCAGGCGAGTCCTCCTGGCGCGTCCGCTTCACGCCGCAGGAGGTCGGTGAATATCGCTACCGCATCACCGCCTCGACCGCTGGGACGGCATTGAGCAGCGACGGTTACAGCTTCACGGCGCTGGAATCGAACCTTCCGGGTTTCGTGCGCGTCGATGCGCGCAATCAGCGTTACTTTGCCTTCGACGATGGCTCCCCTTATTTCCCGGTCGGGCTGAATATGGCGTGGGGTTTATCGAACACGATTGGCGAGTACACCACCTGGCTCGACAAACTGGACGCCAGCGGCGGCAGTTTCATCCGGGTGTGGATGGCGCCCTGGAACATGTCTATCGAGTGGATCGATACCGGTCTGGGCGACTACAGCCGCCGTCAGTTTCGCGCCTATGAACTCGATCAGGTGATTGCACTGGCGGAAGAACGCGGCGTCTATATCATGCTGACGCTGCTCAATCATGGGCAGTTCAACACATCGGTCAATCCAGAGTGGGCTGAGAATCCCTACAACAGCGCCAACGGTGGTCCCTGCGATGTACCGGAATGTTTCACCACCAACCCGGAGGCGATTCGCTACTGGGAACAGCGCCTGCGCTACATCGTCGCACGCTGGGGCTATTCCCCCAACATCATGGCATGGGAGTGGTGGAACGAGGTCAACTGGACCCCCCTTTCCGGCGAAGCGATCCTCGCGCCCTGGATCGAGCGCAACAGCGCGCTCATCCGCGAACTCGATCCCTACGATCATCTACTGACTCATTCCGGCTCGCCCAGCGCCCTCTCCAGGGTATGGTCGCCGCTAGATTTCACCCAGGATCACTTTTACGACCGCGACGACTTCCCCCGGACATTTCTCAACGCCGTCCCGGAATGGTCGGAAGCCTATCCCGAAAAACCGTTCCTGGTCGGCGAATTCGGGCGGGCAACCGAGGCGCTCTCCTACGACAGCGAAGCCGTCGAGCTGCACATCGGCATCTGGAGCGCCCCTATGAACGGCGCGGCAGGCACCGCCATGACCTGGTGGTGGGACACCTATGTCCATCCCAATGATCTATGGGAGCGCCTGTTCGCCGGCATATCGGCGTTCTTCGCCGGTGAAGACCTGGGCGGACGCGCCTGGCGCAGACCGGAGACGGATTTCGTCGAACGCCCGCGCGCCCGCGTATTCGGTCTGCAGAGCGATGACCGCGCCCTGCTGTGGATTGTCAGCCGTGACTATTCACCGCAGTATCTTGAAAGCGCTTACCTCGACAATCTGCGCGCTAGGGCGGAAAACCCGCTGAACATCGTATTTCCAGATGTGTCGGGTGCCGAGCTAGTCGTGAGCGGATTCCAGGCGGGGCGATACACTGTCGAAATCTGGGATACCTTCACGGGCGAAGTTCTTGATACCCAGGAAGCCGATGCCCTCGACGGCAGCCTACAGATAGCGCTCCCCCGCTTCAACCGAGATCTGGCGATCAAGATCGCGGTGCAGCAATGACCGCCAGTTTTCCTGGAAGCCTTGACTTCAGGGCGCATCGACCGAGAAAGTGCAGAAGTGGGCACAGAGAAATATTGAACGCGCGTCTGTGGTCACGAACCGTCACTGTGATTCTGTGTGTCCTGCTGCTGTCGGCTCGCGGGATGAGCGCCGCCGAACCAGGAAGCTATGACACTTACGATCAGTCGGCATTCCTGGACGCGGACTGGTATCGCGAGAATCTGGTGGACTCAGCCGATCTGTGGAACGGTGGTCTGGATGGCGACTCCGGGATGGGAGCCTATCGAGAGAACTTCAATGGTTTCTTCCACGTCAATCTGGATCGGCGATGGCGGCAGCTTCCTCTGATTTCCAGCACGACGGTGGCACAGAGCCGCGCAATCTACATGAACGTCGAAGCCTATCGTGCCGCCGGCGAAGCGAACGGGGAGCGATTTCTACAAGCGGTCACCCAGGGTGTCGCGTTTCTGCTTTCCGAGTTTCGCGACCGGCAATTTGGCGGGTTCACCTGGGCGGTCTCGCGCCGGGGCATCATCGACGATTCGATGAAGCACGGCTACGGCAACGTCCATCCCATCTTTGCGCTGACTCAAGCCTATTCCGTTACCGAAAATCCGGAGCATCTGGCGGCGGCGCTGGAGCAGCTTCAGGTCTTTCGGGAACGGTTCCTTGACCCGGCTTACGACTGCGCCATCCATCCCGGCTTTTCGCGCAATTTCAGCCAGATCATCGGCGTGAACAATATCGATGTCTTCACGCACTTCTTTGAGGCGCTGCTCGCCCTCCATGATGTCACCGACGGCGCACTGCAGGATGACATCGACTCGCTCATCGTCCGGTGTGGCGACTTCCTGGTGAATACGCTCTATCGCGACCAGGAAGGCTATACCGACCGGGGTTATGTCGCCTACAACTATGACGAGACGTGGCAGCCGTCGCAGATCCCCTATTCGCGGGAGGCGCAGTGGTCCGGGGCGCTTCACGCCACCACCGGACACAACATCGAACTGGCGTATCTGCTCAGCCGAGCCGTTGAACGGGGATTTGATCCCGAATGGCTGCAAACGGCGGACAAGCTGCTCCGCTTCTGCCTCGAATATGCGATCAATGCTGAGACCGGCGGCATGGTCTACGAGATCACCGGCTACGACGGGCAGCCTTTGTCGGGCAACCCGGATAACGCGCTGTACGTCTGGTGGGCGCAGGCTGAAACAGCGCGCGCGCTGCTGCATTTTGCCGTCGTCCGAAGCGAAGACGCTTATGCCGAGCCATTCAAGAAGGTCGAAACGCTCTTCCACGCGCTGTTGACCGATCAGGAATTCGGTGGGTTGTATCAGAACCTGGACGCAGTCACCCTTCAGCCAGTCGGTCTCGACAAAAGCAGCATATGGAAGGTCAACTACCACTACGCCATGTTCTTCGCCGAAGCGCTTCGATTGCAGGCGCTCTACGCGGAACGACTCGCGCAGCTTGAGCCTGCGGGATCAGGCGCCTAATTTCGCGCCGTGAAAACTGGCGTTATGCTTTACGGCGACTGAAACGACGGAACATGGAGACGACGATGCTGAGACTTGCTGAAGTGCTGCCCCCCCAGCCGAATAATCTGTGGACGCTCGCCCGTCAGTGCGGAGTAGACTATGTCGTAGGGACCTTTGACTGGAGCAGAGGGACGGATGTCCCCAGGGAAGAACTGCCCTGGAGCTACATGTCGCTGGTACGGCTCAAAACCGCCTACGAAAACGCCGGTTTCCGCCTGGAAGTCATCGAGAACCGTCCACCGCTCAACAAGGCGAAGCTCGGTCTGCCGGGGCGTAATGAAGAGATCGACGCCGCCTGCGATCTGATCCGCAACATGGGCAAGTTGGGCATTGCCGTGTGGTGCTACGAGTGGATGCCCGTCTTCAACTGGATGCGCACTTCGAGCAACATCCCGGCGCGCGGTGGGGCGCTGGTCACCGGCTACGACCACGCGCTGATGAAGGACGCCCCGCTGACCGAATACGGCGAAGTGACGGAAGCGCATCTGTGGGATACGCTGAAGTACTTCCTGGATCGCGTCATCCCGGTCGCAGAAGAAGCCGGAGTCAAACTGGCGATGCATCCCGATGACCCGCCCCTCTCGCCGATTCGCGGCTTGGGGCGCATCATGCGCAGTGTTGACAACTTCCAGCGGCTCCTCGACATGGCTCCTAGCCCGGTCAACGGGATCACCCTCTGCCAGGGCAATTTCGCCCTGATGACCGATGATCTGCCCGGCGTCATCCGTCATTTCGGCGCTCAGGGCAAAATCTTCTTCGTTCATATGCGCGACGTTCGCGGCACGCCGGAAAAATTCGTCGAAACCTTCCACGACGACGGACAGACGGATATGCTCGCCTGCATGAGGGCGTATCGTGACATCGACTTCGATGGACTCTGCCGCCCGGATCACGTCCCGACGATGCTCAACGACAGCAACGACCACGCCGGCTATTCGGCGGTCGGTCGGCTTTTTGCCCTGGGCTACCTGAAAGGGCTGCGCCAAGCCGTCTACGCTGAATGACGATTCTTTTGTTGACTCCCTGGCGGATTCGCAGTATCTTGCGCCTGGATTTCACAGACTGCCGGTCGGCAAAGGATGGCGCGGGTGAGCAGAGTGCAGGAAGGCGATCTCCTGTGGACTCCCTCTCAGGAAGTCATCCAGGCGTCTAACCTGGAACGCTATCGGGCATGGCTGAATACTGAGCGAGGCATCGCGCTGATGGACTATGCAGCGATGTGGCACTGGTCGGTGGAGTATCTCGAAGATTTCTGGGAAAGCCTGTTCGCCTTCTTCGATCTGCGCTACTCACAGCCCTGGACCGTGCCGCTCGTCGAGCGGAAGATGCCCGGCGCGCGCTGGTTTCCTGGAATGCGCCTGAACTACGCCGAAAATATCCTGGCACAGGCGGCTGCCGACCGCCCTGCCCTGATCTACTCAAGCGAGCGGGGCGATTTGGGTGAAGTCTCCTGGGTGGACCTGACAGCAGCGGTCGGTCGAGCTGCTCAAGCACTTCGGCGCGCCGGCGTTCAGCCGGGTGATCGAGTCGCCGCCTATGTTCCGAATATCCCCGAAGCTGTCATCGCCATGCTGGCATCCGCCAGTATCGGCGCGATCTGGTCCAGCTGCTCGCCAGATTTCGGCGCGCGCGGCGTGCTGGATCGCTTTCAGCAGATTGCCCCCAGGGTGCTGATCGCCGTGACCGGCTACCAGTACAACGGCAGGGTCTTCGACCGCCGCGAAGTGGTCGCCGAACTGCTGAACGAACTCCCGAGCGTACAGCGCAGCCTGCTGCTGCCCTTCGATGGTATAGAAATGGATGCGCCGCGCGCCGAGGTTTGGTCCGACGCCCTGGCGCAGAGCGCCCCCGAACCGCCTGTTTTTGAGCAGGTCCCGTTCAACCACCCGCTCTGGATCCTCTACTCCTCTGGCACGACAGGCTTGCCCAAAGCTATCGTACATGGGCACGGCGGAATGCTGCTGGAACACGCCAAGGCGGCGGCATTTCATAATGATTTGAAGCCGGGAGATCGCTTCTTCTGGTATACCAGCACGGGCTGGATGATGTGGAATTATCTGATCGGAAGCCTGCTTTCCGGCGCATCCGCCATCCTCTACAACGGCAGCCCGACCTACCCCACCTTCGATACGCTGTTCGCGCTGGCAGAACGCGCCGGCATGACCTATTTCGGCACGTCAGCGGCGTTCGTCTCCGCCTGCATGAAGGCGGAGATACACCCCCACCTGAAGTACGATTTATCGCGCATTCGGGGGGTGGGTTCGACCGGTTCACCGCTGAGCGTAGATGGCTTTACCTGGCTCTACGACAACATCAACCGCGATCTGGCGCTGGAATCGCTGAGCGGCGGCACGGATGTCTGTACGGCGTTCGTCGGCGGCGTGCGGTCCCAGCCGATCTATGCCGGTGAGTTACAGGGTAGGTCGCTCGGCGCGGCAGTGCGCGCGTTCGATGACGATGGACATGAGCTGATCGACGCCGTCGGCGAGCTGGTGATCACCGAGCCAATGCCCTCCATGCCGGTCATGTTCTGGAACGACCCAGACATGGCGCGCTACCGTGCCAGCTACTTCGATGTCTACCCCGGCATCTGGCGGCACGGTGACTGGATCAGGATCAACGCACGCGGCGGCGGCGTGATCTATGGACGTTCCGATTCGACGATCAATCGCCAGGGCATCCGCATGGGGACCGCCGAACTCTACCGCGTGATTGAGTCCTTCCCCGAAGTGTCTGACAGTCTGATCATCGACCTGGAGATGCTCGGACGGGAATCGCGTCTGCTGTTGTTCATCGTCCTGAAAGAGGGTAAGGCATTCAATGACAGCCTGCGCCGGCAGATCATCCAAAGGCTGCGCCGCGATATTTCGCCCCGACATGCCCCCGACGAGATCGTGCCCGTTCCCGAAGTCCCCTACACGCTGAGCGGCAAAAAGATGGAAGTGCCGATTCGCAAAATCCTCCTGGGTTTCGATGTCGAGACCGCCGTCAAGGCGAGTGCCATGCGCAACCCGGAGTCACTCGACTTTTTCATCGCCTACGCCAGGCGTATCGACAAGTAGAGAGAAGCATCCCATGAGCAGATCGCACCGCGAGATCATCGAGGAGTATTTCCGGCGCGGTGACTACATCGGCTGGTATGAAGCGCTCTACCAGAATGCCGGAGGTGATGCCAGCGCCGTCCCCTGGGCGCGTCTTTCTCCAGATCGCGATCTGGTCGATTGGCTGGAGACCGACGAGGTTGACGGCGCGGGAAGATCGGCGGTCGTCGTCGGCTGTGGCTTGGGCGACGATGCGGAAGCACTGGCGGAACGCGGTTTCGCCGTCACCGCCTTCGACATCTCGGCAGAGGCGATCCGCTGGTGTCGAAGGCGTTTCCCGGAAAGCCGGGTCGAATACGTCGCCGCCGATTTGTTCGACCTGCCGCCAGCATGGCGTGGGCGATTCGACCTGGTACTGGAAAGCCGCACCCTACAGTCCCTCCCCTGGCAGATGAACGCGCCGGCAGTCGCCCATATCGCCGCGCTGGTCGGGGGAACAGGCGCGCTCCTGGTGCTGTGCCTGGGACGCGACCCACATGAGGAACGCCGGGGCATCCCCTGGGCACAGTCGCGCGTCGAACTTGAACAATTCCAGGCGCATGAACTCCATGAGCGGCGCTTCGATGACCTGCGCGAACCCGGAGGGCATCGCCGTTTCCGCGTCATCTACACCCGGTAGGGTACAGACCTGGCTCTTGACCCCTCCTCGCTTGTCCATCATGATGTCTGTAGGAGCGTCCGCCTTGCGGACCAGAAGTGCCGAGCGAGAACACAAGGAGTCATGACTGTCGATGAAAGTTGGGGTGCTGGCATTACAGGGCGCATTCATTGAACACGCGAAGAACATCCGTCTGCTGGGCGCAGAAGCGGTCGAGGTCCGGCGTCCTGAACATCTCGTCGGTCTGGATGCCTTGATTATCCCTGGCGGAGAGAGTACGACCATCGGCAAGATCGCCACCAGTTACGGATTGATCGCGCCGCTGCGCGCATTCGCTCGAGAGAAGCCCACCTGGGGGACCTGTGCAGGGATGATCTTCCTGGCGAAGGACATCGGCTTTGACCGGCAGCCGGTGCTTGGATTGATGGACATCAAGGTCAACCGCAATGCCTTCGGTCGCCAGATAGACAGCTTCGAGACCGACCTGCACATCAAGCCGCTCGGCGATATCCCGTTCCATGCGGTCTTCATCAGAGCGCCTGTCGTCACCGAAGTCCGCGCCAACGTCGAAGTGCTGGCAACCCTGGAAGATGGGCGTATCGTCGCTGTCGAGCAGGACAACCTGCTGGCGACTGCCTTCCATCCTGAACTGACTCCAGACCTTCGTCTGCACCAGTATTTCCTGCATAAAACAGGGCGGGGTGGCGGCAGCTGCTGAGCGTAAATTTGCCGTTTGCATTCCGGGAGATCATGCTACAATACGCGCGCTTTGCGCTACAATGACCTTAGTTCATCTGCCACAAGACCAGGTGATAACGCGATGATTGACGAAGAACTGTTCCTGTTGCGCGTCGATTATGGTGATGACAATGACGACATGATCGACGACGAGGATTACCTCGAAGACGAATTCGAGGATGAGGAGTTCGACGACGAGGACGACGACGAGTACTACGACGACGAGGACGAGTTTGACGAGGACGACGACTACTACGACGACGAGGATGACGAGTACTACGACGACGAGGACGAGTAGCCCTGCGTGAAGCCGTTGTGAACTTCGTCATGCGCGCCTTCCTGTTCCTATTCGCGCTGCTCCTGACCAGCGTGGGCGTATCTGCCCAGGGCGATTCGCCCGGAACGCTGGTCGGGCTTCTTGAAGCCGGTGACTTCAGGGCGCTTACGGTTACAGATGACGGTGAGTACCTGCTTGTCACCGACGCTGCAACCAGTCAAATCCGCATTTACGCGCTGAACAATCTCGCTGAACCGCCGCTGATCGCCAGTGTAGCGGTTGATGGCGTCCCGACCGGGATCGCCGCAGGGCGGGGTTTTGTCCTCGTTGCGACCCGATCCTCGGCTAGCCCAAGCACGATTGAAGTCCTCGCCCCGGCGCGCTACGCCAGTGACTCTCCTTTTGCGGCAGGCAGCAACTACGTCGATCTGCCTTTCGAGACCGACAGCCTGATCGTCTCAGCGGAGCGTAACTACGCGGCAGCGCTCGGACAGGATCGCTTCGCCCTGCTCCGCCTGCGCTCCGCCGGCGACATTGATGCCCGCACCTTCAACCGATCAATTTCCGCCGCCGCCATCGCATCAGGGACCCTGTTCTATGCGGAAGGCAGCATCCTGCATGCTGCGCGTCTGAACGGCACATCGATTGCAGCAGACAGCGGCACGCTCGACGCGGGGGGCGCTGTCACCGGTGTCGCAATCAGCAGCGACGGATCGGTCGGCGCGCTGGCGCGGAGTGACGGCGAAATCCGCTTCTTTGACCCGAACGATCTGGACCTGCTGGGGTCCACTTCCAGCGGTGTTCGCCCGGTCATCATTCAGTTCGGCGCTGCCGAAGGTCGCCTGCGACTGCTGGTCGCTGGACAGGGCGAGAACCGCCTCCGCGTCATCGATGCCGAGCAGCCCGACGCGCCGCGCAGTCTTGACGCTGACCTGCGATTGGATGGCAGCATCGTCGGCTTGACAACCTTCCCCGATCATGTGGTCGCCACAGACGGCAGCACCATCGGCATTTTCGCGCTCCCCTGACACGCCGCGTCGCTCAAGTCCCAGACTCGATGGTTTACAGCCGGGTATTTTCGCGGTAGAGTTAGTGCGATCATCGAGACCTTGATGATCGTTTTGTCGCTTAGTTAGGTGAAATGCTCCATGAACGCTGGCAGTAGTAGCGAACAGTCGCCTTCATTATCTGGCGGCAATAGCGTTCTCCCGCGCACCTGATCTCCGCGTTATTTGACTGGGGTGTGCTGCGCGGCGCGCTGTTGCCGACCCTGCCTCGCAGGGATACCCCAGAGACCGAAAGCCCTGTTCCAGATCGAACCGTCATCCTGTAAGCCGCGCACCGCCGCGCCGGCTCTATGTTCTTTCTGGAGGGATAGCAGCATGTACAATGATCTGCTTCTAAACCGGCTTGTCGCCCCGACGGACACCGAAGACACCCAGATCAACGACCTGATCGATGAGATCGAGGAGCTGGACAACCTGCTCAGCCCCGAAGCGCAGGAGCTGATCCGCGATCTGCGTCCGCACATCGTCACCGATGATGTCTATGAAGGGATCGACGAGAAAGCATCTTTCGGCGACCGCATCGCCGACCGGCTGACCACCCTCGCTGGCAGCTGGAAGTTCATCATCATTTTCGTCTGCCTGATGACGGTCTGGATCGGCATCAACAGCTACCTGGGCGGTCAGGCATTCGACCCCTTTCCGTTCATCCTGCTGAATCTGGCGCTGAGTACGCTGGCGGCGATTCAAGCCCCCGTCATCCTTATGTCGCAGAACCGCCAGGCGACGAAGGACCGCGCCGTGGCAGAGAATGATTTTCAGGTCAATTTGAAAAATGAGGTCGAAATCGCCGATCTCCACCGCAAGATCGATTCGCTCACCGACGCGCTGACGATGCAGACTCGCCTGGTCAACGCCCTGGTCGAAGCGCGGCGCAAAGAACTGAACGCGACCGTGCGCCTGATCGAACACGCCCGCAGCGGCGAAGCCGCTAACGGCGCGCACGCCCCTGCATCTGGGTGATGAGTTAAAGCAATGGACGCCTTCAAAGCGAACGGGTGACGCTTCTCATGCACGTCACCCGTTCTGTTTTCCGATCAGTGTTCGGTACGCACCGTTTCGGGGAAAATCTTGCCGGGGTTCAGGATCGCGTTCGGATCAAGCGCCGCTTTGATCGTGCGCATCACATCGAGCGCCGCACCATGCTCAAACGTCATGTAGGCGGATTTGCCGATGCCGACGCCGTGTTCTCCGGTTGCCGTCCCTCCCAACTCGATGGCGCGGATCACGATCAGCTTGTTCATCGCCATCGCCCGCTGATACTCGAAATCGTCAGCATACGGAAATTCGACATGAATATTGCCGTCTCCCGCATGTCCGATCATATAGGCGGTCATCTGATGTTCGCGCTTCAGTTCTTCAACGTAGCCGATGAGCGCCGGATAGCTGCTGATCGGAACCGCCACATCGTTGATGAAGAAACGGCGATCTGGATGTGAGCGCACCATGATCTCGTAGGAATGATGCCGGGCATGCCACAGCTTCTTGCGTTCCGTCGGGTCGGTCGTGGAGCGGAAACTGATCACGCCCATCTCATCACAAATCTCGCGGACGGCTGCCAGTCCCGCTTCGAGTGATGATTCCTGCGCGGCGTGGAACTCCATGAACACCGTCGGGTGGTCGCTCAGATCAACGCCTTCTGCCTCGCGCAGCATCTTACAGTGGGCTGCATCGACCAGTTCCAGCGCGGCGGGGTCAAGCCCACTGCCTCGCACCGCCACCACCGTCTCGACGGCAGCCTGAACCGATGGAAATGCCGCGACGACTGCACTCATATTGGTGGGGATAGGCACGAGCTTCAGCGTCGCTTCGGTGATCACGCCGAGCGTTCCCTCGCTGCCGACAAACAGATGCAGCAGATCGTAGCCGGATGACTGCTTGACCGAGCGCGATCCCACCTGGATCAGCCTGCCGTCGGCGAGCGCTACCTGCATCTTCAGGACGTTGTCCTTGCTTGCGCCGTAACGTACGGTGCGAATCCCTGCCGCGTTGTTTGCCAGCATCCCGCCCACCGAGGCGTTCGCCCCTGGGTCAGGCGGAAAGAATAATCCCGTCCGAGCAAGCTGCTGATTCAAGTCTTTGTGACCAATTCCCGGCTGCACAGTCACCTGAAAGTCATCCGCATGGACTGCCACAACGCGGTTCATGCGCTCCAGAGACAGCAGCACACCCCCGTACACCGGGATCGCGTTCCCTTCTAAGCCTGTCCCGACACCCCAGGGGGTCACCGGAATACGCGCCTCGTTGGCGAGTCGCAGCACCCCGGCGACCTGCGCTGCTTCCGTCGGGAACACAACAACATCCGGCATATGGGCGGCGTGATGCGATTGGTCGCGCGCGTGCAGTTCGCGCTCTGCCTGCGCCGTACTCACAGCCCCAGCGCCGAGTATGGCGACCAGGCGCGTCACAAACTCCGGCGTCACCGCCATGAAGTTCATCATCATCTCCTAACCGAACAAACCACGCCGCCGCAGCGGCGCACCATGAGACAGCGTTGTCAACCCACCGGCGAACGGCGTGAAGATGGGGCGAAGGTCTTCCAGCAAAGGGTTCAGATCGCGATGCCCGGTCCTGGCTTTGACGATCTCCAGATACCCGGCGTAACGTCTGAACCAATTCTGAACGTCTTCCGGGGAAAGGTCTTTATCCCACATCCATTTTTCGGTCGTGTAGAAATAGTAGATGGGATACAGTGCCGCCGTCGTCGCCGAAATGCCGCGATTCTCATAACGCCACAGATCGACGCCGGCGTTCCCGGCAGCTTCCGCCATGAGCGTGAGCGCCGCCGAAGCTGCGATCTGCCGGTACATGGCGGCTCCATCCGCGCCTTCCAGCGCTTTCGGGATGAATCCCTGCGGGCGAATATCGTGATCAACGGTCTCCTGAAAAACCTCGACGCCGATCTGCAAGACAT
Organism: Anaerolineae bacterium; assembly: GCA_013360465.1. Lineage (GTDB taxonomy): Bacteria > Chloroflexota > Anaerolineae > Aggregatilineales > Phototrophicaceae > Flexifilum. The sequence goes on from JABWBO010000007.1 coordinate 34,911, forward strand.
CTTCGCGCTCCAGCAGAATACCAGAGATCAGCACGAGCGCCGCCGCCCACAGATTCTCCACATAGGACTCTTTGTAGGGACTGGCGGTCAGCGCATGCACGCGCGCCTCAAAACGGTTGAGCCACCCTACTTTGCGCACAAAGCTGAATGTCGGATGTTCGCGCAGCATTTCGAAAGTCTGCGCTGCCATCATGGTCTCAGCGACGACATCAAGATAGGTTGAATCTTCCGAAAGATCGCTTTCGATGATGCGTTCCAGTACCGGCAGAACCGCTTCGCCCATCACAGTGTCGCCCAGGAATGTATAGCCGAACGCCTTCCAGAGCGGCGAAGCAGCCTCCGACGGGTTGTCAGCCTTCAGGCGTGCAAATGCCGCATCCCAGGGGTCTTTGCCGCTGTTCTGGCGGGCGAAAGCGATTTGTTCTGGCGCAAAATACAGACCACAGTGACGAGGTGTGAACATGATCGCGGTAGGTCTTCCGTACTGGTCCCGCCGCAAAGTATAGCATGGGGTTCAAGCAAAAGATGGCAAACAGGTTATAATCTCTTTATATTTGTCATCTTGCAGCTTGATACGGACGGCAACGGTGGACGATCCGCGTGCTTTCGATGATAAAGACCCAAAGGAACGCCAGCAGCCGCTAAGATCGCCCGTCCGCCCTGCGCCGCCGGAATCGCCCGCTCCTCCGGAGAAAGCTGCCAATCCGGAGAAACCGCCCTCGTCGCCCCCGGCAGCGGCTTCATCTTCCCCAGTTAATGCGCTCGGCACGCTGCGACAGAAGATGGAAGCCATCGCCGACGAGTTCGCCGCCGGGAAAATCAATCGCGCCCAGTTTTACGCTCTCTACCGCCGCTACAGCGAACAGCGCGCCATCATTGAACGGCTGGTGGAGCGCAACCCGCAGACGGACGCCTGGAAGCAGGTCATCGGCGCGCCGGGGCAGACTGGTTTTCTGCGTATGCACTTCGCCGCACAAGCGCTTTACTTCGTAGTCTTCCGCAACAACGACCGCCATCCCCTGCTGAGCGACGGGCGCGAACATCCCGATCTCTCGCTGCTGGACTCAGTCCTGCTGCCCATCTGGCGCATGGCGTCTCGCCCCAAACAAGGCTTGGGACGCAAGCAGATCGGCGAACAAAAGTGGCTGATCCTGGCGATCGGCGAATACGGTTCGACGGTCGTCGTCTGGTCAACTGAGCCGTCGCTCTCGCAGTCGCGCCTCGTGCGCGACCTCCATGCCGACTTCGAACGCGCCAATCAAGCGGCGCTGGCGCGCGGACTGATCACCCCAGACAAGCTGGTCTTTCCGCAGCGCGCCCTGATGGATCGCGGCGGCTGATCACACCGCAGAACGCGGCACCGTCTTCATTCGCGACAGACTGGTGACGCAGAGTGTCCCGGCGACGCTGAATGCCAGCGCCCCTTTGCTGTTGATCGCCAGCGCGCCAACAGCCGACCTTCCGGCTTCCGGCATCGCCAGCAGTTGAACGCGCTTCGCCTCTGCCAATAAGTCCACCGCGAAGCGCTGATGTGTCGGGCGCAGGTCCACGCCGCTGTAGACCCGCACGACGTTGGCATCCAGGTCGCTGATCACCAACCGCCGACCGTCAGACGAACTCGCTATTCCGCCTACCGTGAAATACAACTCGATCTGAGCGCGTATCCTGCCAGAGGCATCCATCGCCACGAGTCGATTGCCATCGGTGATCAGGACGGTACTGCTTCCCTTGGTCACCAGCAGGATCGGGCGGAAATCATCGCTCACACTCAGCCCGGTCGGAAACGTGCCGAGGCGCGTCCGCTCGCTGAACAGCGTGAGCTGTGCGCGCGTATCCAGCGCCGCTGTGACGCCCAGCGCACGATCCATACCGACTGCCAGATAACCATCCTCGGAAGCACCGCCGTGCGCCGCATCTCCGTGCGGAGGCACTTCCAGACGGGTTTCCTGACCATTCGACTCTAGGTAAAGGTCGCGCCCTCCGGGATAGTAGAGACGCTTTGTCCCGTCGCTGCTGACGTGAAACGCGCCGCCTTTGACGCGAACGTAGGGGAGGTAGATGCTGTTGGGCGCGCGCAGCCCTTCAACGAACTTCCGCCAGGGTTCGGCGTTCCGCAGACCGAAGTCGCCCGGTTCCAGCTTGAGATCGCTCTTCTGGACGCCGCTCTGCAAATCGAGGAAAACAACGTGATCAGCGCGCAGCCAGGCAGCCAGCAGCGATGGCCTGCCCGACAGGATATCGAGCCGCTTGATCGTGCCCTCGGTTAGCTGGATTCGCCACGCCATCGCCTCACCGCCTTCGCGCGGCTATCCGGCTCCGCCTCTGCTGCGAAGCGCGCGCGCTTATCGCGTATGATACACCCTTTTATAGGCTGGCAAACGCCACGCCAACGCAGATGCATGGGATTCTTAACACTTCGACGAGGCGCTTAATGCAGCCTTCAGCCTGAGGTCTCCACGCGAATCCGCCCGGAGGTCAGCGCGTAGCGTATCGGATTTTCGGAGACGACGATGAACTTGTCCTGCCAGATGTCTCCGGCGAGTTCATCATACTTGGCAGAATCGATTTGCGGCACGATGCCGCTGTTCAGGCGGTTCAGTTCCAGGCGGGCAGCAACGTCATCCGGCACGAACAGGACCAGCTCACCGCCGGGAGAAGCGAGGGTGCCGAGCAAGTCTTCCGGCTGCGAATAGATCGGGTTGTGGTCCGGGAGTGTGACGACGAGATCACCATTTTGAGCGGTGGCATTCAGGCGTTCCAACGCCAGCCCGCCCAGGTTCAGCACAACTGATCCCTGATCGGACAAGAACTCGATGTCCATCGGGATCGCCGTCGGCAGCTCGAGCCGCACCGTCCCTCTGCCGATCATCTCCAGAAGTGGGTAGTCGCCGCTCATGCGGTTCTCGAAGATCGTCAGCGTGGCGGTACCGTCGCCAGCTTCCTGATAGTTCACGTTGATCAGGTTATCGCCGCTGCCGATGAACTGACCGGTCACGATCTCTGACGTCGTGCCTGCCAGAAGTTCTACGTCGGTCGCCAGCGTCCCCACGCGCAGCCGCAGCAGAGTCAGCTCAGGGTTCACCGTCTGGCTGATCGTCTGCTGGTTCTCGGTACGCATCTGGCTGGCACGGGTCGAAAACGCCATGTAGCCAGCGCCAGCCACCAGGAACGCCGTCAGCGCTAACGCAATTCCTCCTGCCAGCGGCAGCCGCCGGCGCAGCAAATATGTCAGACCGATCAGGATCAGCAGCGCCGGCAGCGCCCGCTGGATGAAATCATCCAGCCCGACCGGCAGCACGCCCAGCACCCGCACACCCCACCAGGCAGCCAACGCAACGGCGATCACGCCCCACATCAGTTCCGTCTGACGTCGCATATCAACTCTTCATCGAATCTGCCGCAGCAGAAAGACTACCGAAAGCAGCAGAGCCGCCGCCTGCCAGAACATCGATGTTCCATCGGGGGCAGCCAGCAGGTTGGCGTCGCGTACATACCAAGCGGCGGCGCCCAGCACCAGCAGCGCCAGCGTCAGGATCAACGGCAGTCCTCGGCGGCGTTCCAGCGGCGAGTCCAGCGGGACGATCCACCAGAACAAGATGTACAGGGCGGCAAAAATCCCCTGGCTGATCGTGGTCAGCAGCACAAACGCCACGCGCACCAGCCAGGAATCAACGTGCAGTGAGGCGGCTAATCCGCCGCAAACGCCGCCGAGAATACGATCTGAAAAGCTCCGCCGCATCGGTCGCAGTCTTTGGTACGGGTTCCAACACAAAAGGACATCCATGCGCACGGTAGGCTCCGCCGCGCATGTCAGAACTATATCCTTGTGTTGATTGGTGAGCAAGCGCAAAAATGCCGCGCCGCGCAAAAACGGGGGGATGCCTAGCGTGAAGGGATGCGAAGCAGAGAGACCGTCAGGCGTATCGTGCCGAACTCGATCTCATCGCCGTTACGCAGTCGATAATTGCGGAGCGGTGCGATTCTGAAGCCGTTGATTCGGGTGCCGTTGGTGCTGTTGAGGTCTTCGACGTACAACTCGCCTTCATGGAGTGTGAAGACGGCATGGCGGCGGGAAACGCCCTGGGTCATCCCCCCCAGCGGCTCCAGATCAATCGGCGGCGCAAAACCCTCGTAACCACGACCGACCACCACAATGTTTTCGCCGATCGGCGTCGAGAGGATGCGATTGGCATCCAGACACCTCAGCACCAGCCGCAGTTCCGGAGACAGTGCGTGTGCCGTCGTGCTTTGACTCAGCGACTGCTGTTTTCCCCGCCCTCGACCAACCTGGACCAACATGCCTCTTTCCACTCTGGCAATGCCGCACCTATCCCTGACAATAATTGTATGCGCGTTCTCCGATGCAGCGCACCATCAGCAGTGATAATTCAGGAAAATTTCAGAAGCGGGCATCTATCGCGGTAAAATCGTGATTGTGAACAAGGAACGAAAGTTATGCGGCGCATTCTGATCATCCTCTTCCTGCTTTCGCTGGTGACAGCACCGACGGTCTTCGCCGAGACTGTCCTGCAAGGCGATACCTGCACGGTGACGGCTGACACCGTCATCGAAGGGAATCTCTTTGCCCTCTGCCGAACGCTGATCGTGGACGGCGTCGTTCGCGGACATCTCTACAGCATCTCTGCCGCCGCACAAATCAATGGCAGTGTCGAAGGCAGCGTCTATCTGCTCGGCGGGCAAGCCGCTTTCGCCGGGCGTTTTGCCGGTAATCTGCACTTCATCGGCGGTTTGATGCAGATCGCCCCTTCGGCGCAGATGACTGCCGCAGACGGCAGCCTGACGGCGTTGAGCCTCAGCATCACCGCCGCTGCGCCTGTTCCCGGCAGCATCAGCGCCGCCGGCTATCAGATGATCCTGAACGAGGGCGTTGAACGCGAGGTAAATTTCTGGGGCACCGCCCTGGAGATCGATGCAGCGCTGAACGGTAATGTGTCCGCACAGGTGGGCAGTCAGGAGGTCGGTGGCGCGCCAGAACTGCTGACCCTGCTGCGCATCCTCGCCCCTGAAATGCGGGTCGTTTCTCCCGGACTGCGGCTGAGCGGCGACGCGATCATCGCCGGGACTCTGCGCTACAGCGCCCCGGCTGAGGCAGATTTTGGGCGATCTCTACCCAACCCGGTCGAGTATATCCCGATGCAGTCCGTCGTCACCCTGCCCCAGGGACAGGACCTGCCAGATGGTTTCAACGAGTGGTTTGGGCGTTTTGCCACCGAACTGCTGCTGTCGATCATCCTGGGGCTGCTCGTGGCGGCGGTCGGTTCACGACTCACCTCCCGCGCGGCGGATACGATCGGCGCGGCGACCGGCGGTTCTCTGTTGGTCGGCGCCGGCTCGCTGCTGCTGACCATTCCCGTTCTGGCGATGATCATCGTACTCAGCCTGGTCGTGATCGTCGCGCTCTCCGCCCTGCGCCTGCCCGCGCCGGCTTTCGCCGCCGGTTTCGTCATCAGCGCCCTCGGCATCGGGCTGACCAGCGCTTTCGTAGCATTCGGGGTGTTCATCGCCCGCATGGTCGCTGCCTACACTGTTGGACGCTGGCTGGTGCGGCGCATATCCCGGCGGGCGAAGGAAGAGGAACAGCGATTTGCCCTGTCCATGCTGGCGGGTGTCGTGCTGATCGCCGCGCTGATGTCGCTTCCCTACGTCGGCTGGCTGTTCAGTGTGGCTGCATCATTCCTGGGCACAGGCGCTGTGCTGCTGACGGCTTACAGAGGCTTTCGCCCGGCAGCGGCGCCGACACCGCTGCGCCAGCGTTCGACGCGGGCTTCGCTGGCGCTGCCGGCTCCCCCTCCGATAGCCGAGGACGCACCAGAAGCGCCGGGTATGGACAATCTGCCGGATGGCTTCACCTGGTGGGATGAATCCTAGAGATCGTCCAGCCCACCATCGCGTAAGGATGCCTCCAGCGCTCGCCCGACCGTCAGGATATGCTCGATCCACCATGCCAGCGTGTCTTCATCGACATGCTTGACGACCTCATCGAGGATTTCTGGCGGCGTATCGAGCATGATCTCCGTCGCCAGACAGGACACTGCCTGCTCAACCGAGGGACGAGACGGGGGAATATCTTCTTCATCAAGTTCGCGATACCACCGCTCGATGATCGGGTGAACCTGCTCGCAGGCTGAACCTTCGCCCAGCTCGCGCCGGGCAAGTTCGTCGAATTCGTGCATCCAGTCTGGCTCTTCCGGGTGCTGCTGATCGTCAGCCACAGTTTTTTCCCTCGCTGATGCTTGATCCAAGTGTAATCGAAAGTGCGCCGAAAACTCAAGCGACCCACCCAGGAACAGCGCGCAGGGCGTAGATTGTGCTGTGTCTACTAGGCATACCTCCCAACTGATACAATCGTGATCCTTATCACGAAAGAGCAGTAATGCATGACTTCCAGGCAAAGACTCCTTGTAATCGCCGGGCTGCTGATCAGCGTTGTCTTTCTCGTCCTCGCCTTTCGCGATCTCAAGCCGCTTGAAGTCGTTACCTACATCCGCAACGCTGATACCGGCTTGCTCATCGTCGCCGCCGTGTGGTATCTCATCACCCGCCTGGTGACATCGCTGCGCTGGTGGTTTCTGCTGCGCACGACGCGCAGCATGCCGCTCTGGGACCTGCTGCAGCTCGTCTGCATCGGCTATATGGGCAACAATATCTATCCGCTCCGCGCCGGCGAAGTGCTGCGCATCGTGCTGCTCAAGCGTGAGCATGATGTGCCGATGATGCGCACGACCACCGTCATCCTCGCCGAACGGGTCTTCGACGGCATCGTCCTGCTGACCTTCGTCGTCGTCGCCCTGCTCAGCCTGAACGTAGGCACGCCAGAGGTGCGCTCTGTCGTCACGATTGCCGCGCCGGTTTTCGGGGCAGCGCTGCTCGTTTTCTTCGCTCTGGCGCTGAATCCCCGGTTGTCTAGCCGCATCCTGAGATGGTTTACGACGAAGCTCCCCGGCGCGCTCGGTGGGCGTATTCAGGCGCTTGGCGAGCATGTCATCGCCGGGCTGGGCGGTTTGCGCACGCCGCTCGATCTAATGGGCACGGTCATCACTTCCTACGCCAACTGGATGCTCGAAGCGCTGACCTTCTTGCTGGTCGCGCAGGCATTCGGTATGCCGCTCGATTATCTGTCCATCCTGCTCCTGGTCGGCGTCGTCAACCTCGCCGGGCTGATCCCGGCGTCTCCGGGTCAGTTCGGCGTGTTTGAGGGATTCACCCGCGTGGTATTGACCGGAATCGGCGTGGCAGTCACCGAAGCGACCGCCTACGCGCTGGTGGTACATATCATGATCTGGCTGCCGGTGACAGTACTCGGCTTCATCTTCCTCGCCCGCAAGGGACTGGGCTTGGCAGCCGTCACCCAGACTGAACAGCTAGTCCGCCAGGAGGAATGAGATACATGAAAATCGGAATCATCGGAGCAGGCGTCGCCGGGCTGTCCGCCGCCTGGGATTTTCTGAAAGCCGGGCACGAAGTCCACATCTTTGAGGCAGGGGATGCGGTCGGCGGGCTGGCGAGCGGCTTCAAAGATGAGACCTGGAACTGGTCGCTGGAGAAGTTCTATCATCACTGGTTCGAAAGCGACTCGCACGTCCTGCAGCTCGCCAATGAACTGGGCGTTCGCGACAAGCTGGTCTTCCGACGGGCGAAGACGAGCTACTGGATCGACGGCAACTTGTGGCGCTCAGAGATATCGCCCTCGGCGCTGTTCCTGCCGCTGCCGCCGCTGGCGAAGCTTCAGTTCGGTCTCGCGGGCGCATTCATCAAACTGACGCCTTTCTGGAAGCCCCTGGAGCGTGTCACCGCGCATTCCTGGCTGATGCGCTACATGGGCGCGCCCGGCTACGAGAAGTTCTTCCGTCCACTGCTGATCGGCAAGTTCGGGGTCGATTACGATAAGGTCAACATGGCGTGGATGTGGGCGCGCGTCAAAGCCCGCACGCTCAAACTCGGCAATTTTCAGGGCGGCTTCCAGGCATTCCTTGAAGCCCTTGCCGAGGGAGTACGCCAGCGCGGCGGGCATATCGCGCTGAACAGCCGCGTCGAACGCATCGACCTTGAAGGCGCGAATCCGGCGCTGACCGTCGGCGGAGAACGCATCGTCTTCGACCGTGTACTCAGCACCACGTCGCCGAGTCTCCTGCTCAAGCTCGCTCCACGCCTGCAAAATACCAGCTATGGCGATCAGGTCCGCGAATTGGAGAGCATCGGCGGGCTGTGCGTCGTCGTCGCCCTCAAGCAGCAGCTCCTCACCGACGGGACATACTGGCTCAACCTGCCGGCGGACAGTCCGGAGCGGCGCAAGAACCGCTTCCCCTTCCTGGCGCTGGTCGAGCATACTAACCTGTTCGACCGCGCCGATTACGGCGGCGATCACCTGATCTACATGGGCGATTATGTGCCGGCGGGGCACGAGTATTTTCGTATGAGCGAGGAGCAGTTGTTCGAGCGCTTCGCTGCGGCGCTGCCGACCTTCAACCCGGCGTTCAAGCCGGATTGGGTGCGCCGGTCCTGGGTCTTCCGCGCACCGTACGCTCAGCCGATGCCCTTCCTCAACCACAGCGAGCGGATTCCCTCCCTGGCGACGCCTCTTCCAGGCTTGTACTGGGCAAGCATGAGCCAGGTCTATCCCTGGGATCGCGGCACGAACTTCGCGGTGGAGATTGGCAGACGCGCTGCCACGCAAATAATGCGCTAGGCACAGGCGCTACGGCACGATCACATAGTAGGCGTCGCTGCCTTGCGGCGCATATCCATCGTAGAACGAAGCGATGCCGCGCAGCGTGCCCTGCACCCCGGTGACGGTCCGCCAGAGGATTGACGCGCCATCGCCCAGGTTAGAATCAATGCCGATCACCTGCGCGCCGCCCGTCGGGGCGATCAGCTCGAACGCCACCTGACGCGCAGCCGCGGGAAATGCCGACTCCCAGCGAATGGTGATCAGTTCGTCGGGGTTCAGCGTGTAGACGGTCCCATTGACCGCCGCATACGAGGAAATCGACAGCGCTGTGCCGATGATGATCGGCGGTATTGCCGTCGGCGGCGGCAGCGTGGGCAGCGGCGCAGCCGTCGGATAGACCGGCGGCGGATAGGGCGGATGATGGGGATGCGGCGGATAGGGATGATATGGCGCGGGGACCGGGTAAGCATAGGGAACCCGCAGCGCCTGTCCGGCGTAGATCAGGTTCGGGTTGCTCAGGCAGTTGGCGTATGCTAGGGTCTCGACGGTCGTCCTGTAGTACGCGGCGATCCGCGCCAGCGTATCACCGTACCGAACAACATAATGCGGCCAGTCATAACGCAGCGCACACATCGGCGCGATCACATAGACGGGTTGATTGACGATAACAGATTGCACCACGATCTGAGGTTGGGCGGCAGCCGGCGCATCGCCGGCATCGGCGCCGCTCGACGAACGCAGATCGATGAACGATGACGCTGGACGTTCTGGAAGCGAGGACGGCGGCTCTGTCGGCGTGACCAGCGGCGTCAGAGAAGAAAGCGAACAGCCGCTCAGCCAAAGTGCCAGGACCATCAGAATCAATGGGATGCCGCGTCTCTGAACGTCCACAGAATCGTCCTGTTGGTTACAGATTCTGTGATGATTATATCAGGATTCTAACGCTCGCGCCGGACCATTTAGCGACGATCAGCCGCCGCATTCCAGGGTTCTGCCCAATGAATCAGGACGCGCCATCAGAGTCACCGCGATGTCGAAGGTCTGCGACCCGCGTATGATAGTCAGGCGAATCATGTCCGCCGGTCTGGTCTCTGCAACCAGATAGGCGACCAGCGCATCCATCGTCTCAACAGCGATGCCATCGACGGCGATGATGATGTCGCCTCCTGCACAGATGTCCCGACCGCGCACCGCCTCGACGCGCGTCCCGCCCAAAAGTCCGGCGGCGGCGGCTGGCGAGCCGGGCGTGACATATTCCACGAGGACGCCTGTCTCAACCGGAAGCTCCAGAGGTTCCGCCAGCGCCGCCACCGTCAAACCGTTCTCGCTTGGCAGCGTCGAGATGCCAAGCCAGGCATAGTCGACTCGCCCGTCAGCGATCAGTTCTGGAATGACCCGCAGCACTGTGCTGGATGGCACCGCAAAGCCCACCCCGGCGAAGACGCCGGTCTCCGTGCGAATAGCGGTGTTGACGCCGATCACTTCTCCATGCGAGTTCAGCAGCGGACCACCGCTGTTACCCGGGTTGATGTCCGTATCGACCTGGATGATCGACGGGTTCTCAAAGCCGGGTCCACTCGCGCCGATCAGCTCGGCAGAAGGAAGCTGACGCCCCAAGCCGCTGACGATTCCGACTGTCATTGAAGTCGACAGCCCGAACGGATTGCCGATAGCGATGGCGCGCTCGCCAACCCGCACCCGCCCAGAATCGCCGAATGTCACCGGACGCAAGAGGTTCGCCTCAATCTCGACGCGCAGGACCGCCAGATCGCTGTAGGTATCCATGCCCAGGACTTCTGCGTCACTGATGCTTCCGTCGTAGTAGGTGACCAGGATATCGCGCGCATCCACCACCACGTGCGCGTTGGTGATGATGTGCCCGGCGCTGTCGTAGACGAAGCCCGATCCACTGCTGGCGGCTCCCCCACCATCCGCAGAGCCGGCGACCACCACATCGATATTGACCACCGACGGGGCAATCCGCTCGAAGATATTGGTCAGCAGCAGATATTCGGCATCGGCAGAATCGATGATCGCCTGTGGGACCGGCGACGGCGTCGCCGCCTCAGCCTGTTGAAAGGCGATCAGTTCGGCGAGGGGGGTACTCGGTGCAGGGGTCGGGATCGGGCTGGCGAACGCCTGGCATCCGGCGGAGGCGAGCAGCGCAGCAATGAGCAGCACAACAATGGAAACCGCCCGCTGACGAGGCTTTCGGACACGGTGGCGAAAGCGCGGTCTTTCGGCGGCGGACATCAGCTCAGCGAGGCGCGCAGCTTCTCGACGAGAGCGCGCTGATCCGAAGTCAGAGTCTCTGGGACGCTGATCAGCAGTCGGGCGTACAGATCGCCAAAGGTCTCGGCTTTGTTCAGCACGGGCATACCTTTACCGGTCAGGCGGAACTTACGTCCAGACTGGCTGCCCGGCGGAATCTTCAGCTTCAGCGCCCTGCCCATCGTTGGGACCTCGATCTCGCCCCCCAGCATGGCGGTGAACATGTCCACCTTGACCTCGACCAGAAGATCATCCCCGGTGCGCTCGAAGCGGCTGTCCGGTTCAACCTGCACGTTCAGGAAGAGATCGCCGGATTTGCCGCCGCTCGCGCCGGGGCTGCCCTCGCCTACCAGACGCACGCGCGTTCCGGTCTTCGCTCCGGCAGGGATGTTCACCCGTACCGTGCGCTCGCCCTTGGTCACCAGACGTGTCGTCCCGGTGTAGGCTTCTTGCAGCGAGATGGTCACATCCTGCTCGATATCCTCACCATCGGAGGGGCTGAACGGTCTGGTCTGCGTCCGCCCGCGTCCGCGCGCGCTGCCGAAGATCGAGCTGAACAAGTCGCCGAGATCCCCCATATCCGGGTTGGTGGTCGTGTAGGTGTACCCGCCGCCGGGCGACCACCCGCCCTGCTGCGGGTTGGCTGTGCCGAAGCGGTCATAGGTCGCGCGCTTTTCCTTGTCGCTGAGTACTTCATAGGCTTCGTTGACCTCTTTGAAGCGCGCTTCAGCCTTTGGATCATCCGGGTGGGTATCCGGGTGATACTGCTTCGCCAGGCGTCGAAACGCCTGTTTGATTTCTTTCTCAGTGGCGGAACGCGCCACGCCGAGCGTCTGATAGTAGTCTTTTGCCATACCGATAAACCGCTTCTCCGCGCTGCCAAGCAGCGTCAAAAACACCGAGTTTGCGCTATTTCTCCCGATCATTATCGTATGACGAGGGGAAGAGGGAGTCAACTCACGCTGCGTATTTCTTACGCAGATTTTACGGCGAAGTCTCGATCAGGATGCACTCGGCGACGTGATAACCCACGACCCGCTGGATTCCGTTGACAAGAGCCATAGTCGGTCCCTGAAATGGATCACGGGCGATCACCTCGACCCTTCCCTGCAATGGAAAGCCCCGATCAAGCATGTGCTGGAGCATCTCCGGGTCGCTGGTCTTCAGTTGGGCGATCACCCCGCCCCGTCCCGGTTCCAGCTCAGAGAGCGGCATCAGATGGCGGTAGAGCAGCGTCCCATCGGCGGAAGGAATCGGATCGCCGTGTGGGTCAATGACCGGATCCCCCAGCTTCTTGGCAATCGCCTCGACGAAACGATCCGAGACGGCATGTTCCAGGTCCTCCGCCTCACCATGAACTTCGTGAAGCTGGTAACCCAGCTCGCGCACCAGATACAGCTCGATCAGACGATGCCTCCGGATGACTTTGAGGGCGATCTCGCGCCCCGCCTCGGTGAGGACGACTCCGCGATACTTCTGATAATCCACCAGTCCCGCCGATTCGAGCCGCTGCGCCATATCGGTCACAGACGGGGCGGTCTTGTTCAGAACGTCGCTCAGGGTATTGGTGGCGACGCGGTCATCCCCCTCCTGCAAGGCATAGACCGCCTTGAGGAAATTCTCGACCGACTTCGACTGCAACGGATGATCGGACATCGCTCGCTTATCATACCCTACTTCGGTAGTGTTCGCTCATTCTAACATAAGAAAAGCGCGGACAGGCACAATGCCCCATGCGATCACGATCCGGCGCGCAGCACCTCAACAGTGATCGGGCTGGATGCCTGATTGCCGACCGAGTCGAAGGCAATCGCCGTGAAGGTATGCTCCCCCAGCCCGATAATCTGCCAGTCGAGGCTGTAGGGCCAGCTGACATCGGCTCCCAGCAGCGTATTCTCATAGTAGAATTCCACCCGATCGATCTTCAGGTTGTCTACGACCTGCGCGCCTAAGGCGACCACATCGTCGGTGGGCCAGCGATAGATCTTGCCAGGCTCCACTGAATCCAGCCGTACCGAGGGGGGTTGGTTGTCGACGGTCACCTGCACGGCGTCGCTTTCGCGCGAGGTATCATCCATCACCGCTACCAGTCGCAGACTGTAGAGACCATCCAGCCCGCGCGTATCCCAGACCCCCAGAGGACGCCCCGGATCAGGATTGGTCTGATTCTCGCCGATGCTCAACCACAGCGTAGGGTTGACTCCCTGTCCATATTCCAACTGTACGTACTGGATGTCTTCGGTATCGACCTCGGCGTAGATTTCGACCTGCCCGCCGACGTAATCGAAGAGCTGCGGACGGGCAATTCGCACCGTCTGGAAGACCTGCGGTCGGCTCACCTCGTCATACTCGACCGGCGGCAGAGGCAGGTTATTCGTCGTCCACCAGTCGCGCACCTCCCCGACAGGCGGGACGAAGAAGCGCGCCTCGCTGCGCAGTTCGGGCGGCGTGTTGACATTCGCCAGTCGACCATTCTGGTTGTTGATCTCCACAACCTGCCAGTAGGTATCGACCGTCTGAGGCTGAGTGCCATCCAGGAAAATCTCATTGACGACCGGACAAACGCCGTTCGGCAGCAGCCCGGAGGTCTCGCAAACGGCTGAATCGACCACCGACACGGGGCGTTCCCAGGGCACAGTGGTCCTGCCGCTGCGGGCGTGTACATATTCCATCAGCCCGTGCCACAGCGGCGCAGCAGCGCTGATCGTGGCTGTGTCGTAGCCGACCGGTTGAGAGTCGGCGCGATACAGCACCGCCCCGACGACATAGTCAGGCGAATATCCGAAAGTCCAGTGGCGCTCACCACCGCCGGCAACGCCAGCGATAACGGCGGCGGGCATGGATGTGTCGAAGGGGCTGCCCTGCCCGAAAATCGACCAGCGCGTCTCTTGATCGGATAGAATATCATTGACCAGATAGGCTGCGCCGGGTTCCAGCAGCGGCGTACACACGTCCAGTGTCATACAGGTACGCGCCGCCGTCTCATCATACTCCCACAGCACGCCCCCGTTCGGGTCACTGATGCGCAGCACAGCGACCGGGTCGCGCGCGCGGTATCCACGCGCTGCTGGCGTCACCGGGACTCCCCGCATATCTCCCAGTGTCGAGAACACCGAGAGGGAGTAGGCGACATCCAGCAGGGACACGCCGCCGCCGCGTTCCAGCAGCATGATGTCAAACCTGCCCTCATCCAGGCTGTTCAACCCAAGAGAATGCGCCGTCTGAAGAATGTTTGCCATCCCCTGGCGATAGGCAACCGACGCCGCTGCCGGCATCCGCCACGATCCCATTGCGTCGCGCAGATTCATCGGACCGTTGAACGGCTGATTTGGGTTGCTGAAGGAGTAGATCAATCCCTCCTGCGCGCCAGGGAATTGATTGGGGATGTCGTAGACCATCGTCCCAGGCGTCTGAGCGCCGCCCAGAAACCCGTTGAGATAGACGAACGGTTGCAGCAGGACACCAGGCTCATGTTCGGCACTCGCCGCTCCGCCCACCATCGCCCGAATTACCCCGGTCTGAGCATCCATCAAGATCAGAGCACCGGTGTCCGGCGGCAGCCCGTCGATCGCGGTTTCGAAGCGAGCGGTGAAGGCTCCTGCAGGGCAGTTGGTGACTGTTTCCGCCGCGCCGGAAGCGCGCGCCAGCGCGATCTCCAGCGCGCAGGTCATCTGCTGGTAGAGCGCCAGATCGAGCGACGTGGTCACACGCAGCCCGCCCAGCGCCACCAGGCGCGTACCATCGTAGCCGAGCGAATCCAGGATCGCCGCAGCCTGTCGGCGCGCGTACACGGTGAACTCCGGGGCGATTTGCGGCAGGTAGTTGCCGCGCACGATAGGCACAATACGCGCTGAAGCCGCTGCGTAGGCGGATTCATCGATGCGGTCGCTGTTGCGCATCAGCCGCAGCAGATCCCCCTGCCTCCCACGTGCCGCGATCTCGTTGTTGAAAGGGTTGTACTGTGGCGCAGACGGGATCGCAGACAGCAGCGCCGCCTCATCCAGCGTCAGGTCCACGGCGCGCTTGCCCAGATATAACTGCGCCGCCGCCTCGACACCGTAAGCCTCGTTGCCGTAATAACTGGTATTGAGATGCCATTCCAGGATTTCTTCATGGGAGTAGCGCCGTTCGACTTCGGCGATCAGGACGATCTCCTGAGCGCGCACGCTGTTGAGGTCACGACCGCCCTGCGCATCCGCCGCTGGAAGGATGACATCGCGCACTAATCTGCCCGTGATAGAGGTATCCGGTGGCAGCGTGCCGCCCAGCCAGTTCCGCCACAGCCCGACGACCATGTCCAGGGCATTTACGCGCCGGCTCGTCAGAAAATCGGCGTCTTCCGCCATCAGCGCCGTGTCGATAACCAGCGGCGGCAGCGTGTCGATATCCACCCAGGCATCGGTGTCACCGGTCGTACTGCGCAGCGTGTAGATCAGCGTCTCATCTGCGGCGTCGAAAAGCTCGGTGACCCGCCCTGCTTCCGAGTCGGCAGCGCTAGAGCGATCCAGGGCGGAATTGTTGATGGTGCGCCAGTAGAAGCTGAGCGTATCCGCCGTGACATATATGCCGGGCAGGATGAAGAAGACGCCAAGCAGCACAGCAAAAACCGCGCTCCACAAGGTGCGCTGTCTGGAAAGAGCGGCGCGGCGCTGAAGACGCCGCCGCCGCCGTCCGATGATTTGCACGACCGAACCCACACGCATCTCCACAGACGACCGCTCGAAAGTTCGAGCGCCAGTGTCGATTGTACAGGACGCGCCCTCCGTTGAAAATTCACCGTGAATGACACATCTCGACGCTGGCATGATTGTTACGATGGATGTATATTCATTACAAAGTAAGCTTCTCAAATCGTTACACTCTGGGGGCGAAGATGGGCAAGACCAAAATACTCCTCGTAGAAGACGATCCGAATATCAACAAACTCATCACCGATTACATGACCGCACATGGATTCGATGTCAGCAGTTTTGTCGATGGACCGGAGGCGCTGGACAATATTCAGAAGCGAGGACTGCCCCATATCGCCCTAATCGACCTCACGCTGCCGACGATGCATGGCTTCGACCTGTCCAGCCGCCTCAAATCCATGGCAGATGTGCCGATCATCTTCATCACCGCTACCAGCGATACCGAAACCGTCGTCCAGGGTCTCAAGAAGTATGCAGAAGATTTCATCGTCAAACCCTTCGAGCTGCGAGAACTGGAGGCGCGCATCCAGGTGGTGCTGGCGCGCATGCCCAGCCTCGATTACGCCAACGAGCCGATCATCCCGGTCGATGACAAGCTGAGCATCGACTTCGCGCATAACCGCATCGTCATCAACAGCAAGTCCTACACCCTGACCCCAACCGAGTCGAAGCTGCTCTCCATCCTGCTGCGTAATTCGCAGCGAGTCGTCGAAAACCGACAGCTGATCGCCCGCGTCTGGCCCTCGGAAGAGGTCTACGAAGACACGCTGCGCGTCCACATGCACCGTCTGCGCCGTAAGCTCGAAGCGGACTCACATCACCCGCATTACATCCGGACCGAACGCGGCATCGGCTATATGTTCACGGTGCGCCCACCGGACGGCGTGTTCCCCGATGACGAAGATGGTCTGGCGGATGACGGAACCTAGCTCAGGGGAAGAAACACACTGAATCCATGACCACCTTCGATCCATCCACGCTGCACGATACGATTCGCGACTCCATTGCGCAGCTCGCGCCCCGCGCTTTCTGTGTGATGATCTGGGAGAAACCTTCCGCCCGCCTGCGCGTCATCGTCCAGGACCCGGATTGCGAAGAACGCGACGCGATCTTCAAACGTATCGAATGGTGGATTCGCACGCCGCTGGATGAGATCAGCGCCCAGCCGCCAGTGCCGATCTTCACGACAGTCTTACCGGAAGGCTGCTGCGGCAACGAGTGCATTATCACCGCCATGCCCTTCGATGTCTCCGCCGATGTAGTGGGCATCCTGGTACTGGTCACCCCAAAACCGATTAGAGCCAGGGGCATCAACCAGATTGTGGCGCAGCGCCGCATGTTCGGCACGCTTCTAGCTTATCATCTTGAAGTCACAGCGCTGGCGGACCTGCTGGACAGCACCCAGGCGGTCCTACGGACGGCGCGCGATCTGGTTGACAACCCTTCCCCACAGACGATAGTCGAGACCCTGCGCCAGAACCTCTTCAAGGGGCGCATTTCAAGCTGCGCCATGCTCCTCTTTGGCGGATCGTCGGACAAAGCACGCCCAGAACAACGCCCCTATGTGGAAATTCAGGGGACATGGTCTCGCCGCATGGGCAGTCGAGTCGGCGTCGGCGTGCGGTTGTATCTGAGCGATTATCCGGCACTGCTCGAACGGCTCGCCGACCAGCAGATCGTCTACTTTCCAACCACACAGTCCATCCGCGAGCAGTTCGACCCGCTGGTGAACGGACTGCTGAAGATCGAGCGCGTCCGTTCACTTGCGCTGATCGCGCTGAAAGATCGAACCCAGAACCTTGGTTTACTGTCGGTCGCGGCTGACAAACCGAACGCCTTCCAGCCGACCGACCTGGAACAGCTTCGCCTGCTCGGCGAATACATGACTCTCAGCACCTATGCCCAGCTCGCCGCCAAACGTCAGGTGCAGCAGGAACAGCACCTCACGGCGATGCTCAACGCGGTACACGACGGCGTGGTAATGGTGCTGCCCTTTGGCAAGGGTGGGCACGTCTTCATCACCAACCGCCACTTCAAGATGATGTTCGAAGTACCCGACGAAGGCGCAGAAGGCATATCGCTCATCGACCTGCTGCACAAGATGCGCATCCCGGAAACCATCCGCCAGGAACTCCAGACGATCTGGCTCGGTATTCCTCCCCGTGCGCCGAATATCCTGCGCGGCGAGTTCCACATGGTCAACCGCGAAGGTCAGCCTTCGGACATCGAATGGTACAGCGCGCCGGTCTATCAGGAAGAGCGATCTCTGGGGCGCGTCTACACCTTTCACGATGTCACCCCGGAACGCACGGCACAGCGTCTGCGCGCCGCCTTCCTTTCGCGCGTGTCGCACGAGCTGCGCACGCCGCTGACTTCGATCCGGGGTTTTGCCGAGTTCATCCTGGAAGCGACCGGCGACAGCCTGCCCGCCCTGGCGCGGGAATACACCGAGATCATCCTCAACAGCGCCCGTCACCTCAACAACCTCTTCACCGATATGATCGAGATCACGCGGGCGGACGCCGGCGAGTTGAAGCTGAGCAAGGCAGAAGCGCACCTGCCCGATCTGATCATCAGCGCCGTCGCCCGCCTGGAACTGCATTACCGCAGTCGTGAGCAGCAGGTCGTGATGGAACTGGATGACGACCTGCCGCATGTGGATGTAGACGTGGACAAGATTAACCAGGTCTTGACCAACTTGTTGAGCAACGCCATCAAGTATTCTCCGGAAGGCGGCAAGATTCGCGTCACGACGCGCCTCGTGACGCTGGCGGATGAGTTTCCTCCCTCTGCTCCATCGGGCATTTTACTCCCGGCTCTGCTGGTGACGATCCGCGACCAGGGCAAAGGCTTGGGACGCGACGAAGTTGAACAGGTCTTCCTGCCTTTCTATCGCACAGAAGATGTCAAGAAGCAGCGCATTGAAGGAGTCGGCTTGGGGCTTGCCGTGACGCGCAGCATCATCGAGATTCATCGGGGGAAAATATGGGCAGCGCCGCGCGGCGAAGTGCGCGGCGGCTGCTTCATGTTCACCCTGCCGACACCCTGAAGGCATCGTAGGCGCTCTTCATACGCTCTAAGCCCTGGATGACCGTATCGCGCGATGTGGCAAAGTTGAGGCGGACGAATCCGCGCCCCGGCTCGCCAAAAGTCGCGCCGTCGTTCAGGGCAACTCGCCCCTGCTCAAGAAAGTGCGCATAAGGCGACTTGTCTCCTGGCAGAGAGACTGCCCGGCAGTCCAACCAGAGCAGGTAGGTCGCCTGGGGGCGTGTCGTTGTGATGTCTGGCATGTGATCGTCAATGAAGCGGATCGCCGTCTCCCGGTTCTGTTCCAGGTAGCACATCGCCTGATCCAGCCACTCCTGCCCATCGCGATATGCCGCCAGCGCGGCGGTATACCCCAGTGCATTCACAAAAGATCCCATGCCGGTCTGATAGTCCCGCAGAGCCTTCAACAGCGCAGGGTTCTGTGCGACGGCAAACCCCAGCGCCAAGCCCGGCAGATTGAAGGTCTTGCTGGGAGCCATCAGGGTGATGCAGCGATTGGCGATCTCTGGCGACAACGAAGCGAGCGAGATGTGCTGTTCTCCGGGATAAAGGAGATCGCAGTGAATCTCGTCCGAGGCGACGATCAGATCATGACGAAGGCAGAACTCTGCCAGCCCTTCCAGTTCGGCGCGCGTAAACGTCCTGCCGACCGGATTATGGGGGTTGCAAAGCATGAACAAGCGGGTCTGCGGCGTGACCGCCGCCTCCAGAGCGTCAAAGTCGATCTCATAATGGAGGCGCTGTCCGTCGCGCGTGACCGCCAGCGGCGCGGTTTGTACGATACGCTGCTGGTGTTTCGGAGCTTTGAGGAAAGGTGGATAAATTGGCGTGAGAGTCAGAACGCCGTCACCCGGGGCGCCGATGAGGTGGCTGACGAAGTTCAAGGCGGTGACCAGCCCAGGGATGAACACGATCTCATCGGGGTTGATGGTTATCGCATGGCGCAGTCGTAACCGCTCAATCAAATTATCGCGCAGAGCAGGTTCGTCAAAGTGATAGCCGAAGATGCCGTGTTCGACGCGCCCCCGCAGCGCCGTAATGACAGCATCCGGGGCTTTGAAATCCATGTCGGCGATCCACATGGGTAAAACATCATGATCGAACTGCCGCCACTTTTCTGAACCGCTGGCGCGCCGTTCCACGAAGGTATCGAAATCGTATGCCATTCCTGTTCCTCTATGAGATTTGCTGAAAAGGGTATCACGAATCAGGGCAGCGGCAGCGGGGCGGGCGGGTCTTCGCGCTTGCCGACCATCTTCTGATGGCGCGCCTCGTGCAGCAGTTCGCGCGCCGACAGCACACCCGGCTCGTTGATCGTCCCCAACATCGCCGCCAGTTCTTCAACCCGCTGCTCTTCACTATCCAGGCTGACGATCTGGGTGTGCGTCCTGCCGCCGTCGATCTGTTTGAACACGCGGAAATGGCGGTCGGCAAACCCGGCGAGCTGCGCCATATGGGTCACGACGAGTACCTGATGTTCGCCGGTCAGTTCCCAGAGCTTTCTGCCCACCACGCTGCCCACACGCCCCCCAATCCCCTGGTCGATCTCGTCGAAGATCAGCGTCGGCGTCTGGTCCGCCTGGGTCAGGACGCGCTTGAGCGCCAGCATGATGCGCGCTGCCTCGCCCCCCGATGCCACTTTCGCCAGCGGGCGCAGCGGTTCACCGGGATTCGCCGACATCATGAACTCCACCTGATCGATCCCGGTCGCAGTGAACGCCAAACGGCGTTCGCCTACGTAGCAGCCTTGCGGGTCCTCCTGCTGCATGATGGAGACCTCAAACTGCGCCTTTTCCATGCGCAGATCCGCCAGCTCGTTCACGATACCCTCGCTTAACCGCCGTGCAGCTGCCAGCCGCGCCCGGCTGATCCGTTCAGAAAGCTCGCCAACATGCTTAAGCAGGCTCGTTTCCTGTTCGCGCAGGGCGTCCAGGCGTTCGGCGCTGTGATCGATCCCTTCGAGTTCGGCGCGCGCGCGCTCGGCATAGGCGAATATCTCTTCGATGCTGGCAGCCCCAAAGCGGCGCTTGAGGCTGTTGACCAGTTCTAGGCGCTCCTCAACCTCATCCAGGCGATCCGGGCTGTGTTCGATGCTGTCCACATAGCGCCGCATGGACAGCGCCAGTTCTTCGACCTGCGCCACAGCTGTCTCTGCCAGGTCATATTCTTCTTGCAGAGAAGCGTCAATCGCCTTGAGCTTAGCCATCAGCGCCGCCACCTGTACAAGCTGATCGACCGCCGACTCCTGCCCACCCGGCACTTCGTCTCCGTACAGCAAGGAGATCGTCTCAGAGGTGAAGCGCGCCAGTTGTTCGCTGTTGGCGAGCCGCTGACGCTCGCTTCGCAGCGTTTCTTCCTCGTCTGGCTGAAGCTCCGCCGCCTCGATCTCTTCCAGTTCATCCCGCAGCCGGGCGGAGCGGCGCTCCAGCTGCGCCTCGTTCTCGACCAGATCGGCGATCTCCCGGCGGGTCTCCGCCAGACGTCCGACAACCATACTCAGGGCATCGCGCGCATCCATCAGACCGGCATAGCGGTCGAGCAGATCCAGGTGTGCCGCCGCTTTCAGCACCGAAAGATGCGCGCTCTGTCCATGCACATCGACCAGGAACTCACCGATCTCGCTGATCACGTCGATGCTCACCGTCACGCCGCCGACCCGCGCCGACGAACGTCCGTTTGCGCGAATCTCGCGCATGATCGTCACGGTGTGATCGCCGCCGTCCTCCAGCAGATTCTCGCGCTCCAGGATGGGCAGCACCGCCAGGCGCGCGCCCTGGCTCAGCCGAAATACACCTTCGATGATGGCGCGTTCTTCACCGGCGCGCACCATCGCCGGGTCCGCCTTCGCGCCGAGCAGCAGCTCAACCGCGTCGATGATGATCGACTTGCCCGCGCCGGTTTCGCCGGTGATGACGTTCAACCCTTCGCCAAAGGTCAGCTCGAGCTGATCGATGATTGCAAAGTTCCGAACGCGAATTTCCTCTAACATTGAGTCCTCAATCTCAGGATGAGAAACCAGTCGTCACTCAGTTCAAAGCCTGTGCAGTACGCCCATTATAGTTTGAGTTGGCTGGGCATTCCCGACACTGTTTTGCGCGGTTCCATCCGGTCAAGGAGCGAGCGGTAGAAGTAGTTGCGTTCCCGCAGTCGGGCAAACCGGCTGACCACCTCGCTCGCCTGAATCGTGACGTGATCGCCGGGGATCAGGCTGACGCCGGGCGTGCCATCCGCCGAAAGCACTGTCTCCGCCTGCGTGTCGGGCGAGACGACAATATCGACCCGCGCACCTTCGGGCAGCACAATCGGGCGATCCAGACTCAGATGCGGCGCAACTGGCACGATCAGGATACTGCGCAGTTCCGGCGGCAGGATCGGTCCCCCGCTGGCGAGCGCGTAAGCAGTCGAGCCGGTGGCGGTGGCGATAATCAGCGCGTCGGCGCTGTAGGTCGTCGTCCAGTCGCCGTCGATGAAGGCATCGAGACGTACCATGCGAGGCATGGCTCCCCGGCTGATGACCACATCGTTCAGCGCTTCGCTTTCGGCGATAACCTGCTGTTGGCGCGTCACCCGCGCCTTGAGCATCATACGTGTCTCAATCCAGTAGTCGCCGGTGAGTACCTGGTCGATGTGGCTGTCCCAATCCTCCGGGCTGCTAATTTCTGTCAGAAAGCCGAGATAACCCATGTTGACGCCCAGAACCGGCACACCGAAGCTGGCGCAGACGTGCGCCGCGCGCAGCATCGCGCCGTCGCCGCCAATCGCCACGACCAGATGCGCCTGAGCGATCCGCTCGCCCGCTTGCTTCGGCGTCCACGTCTCCAAGACCCAGGCACCGCAGCCTCGATCGCGCAGCGTCTGCGCGATTCGCCTGGCGACAGGCGCGCTCTGCGGGCGACCAGGATGGGCAAGCACTCCGAACTGCTTGGCGGTCAACACAGCGCTTCCTTCGATGATTTTGGCGGCACGCTATCCGTTGGGCAAATCTTCGCTACAAGTCTAACGCCGAGCCGTACTACACGCCAGCGCCCACCCTTATCATAGCACATATGTTTCATTTCAACGGATGCCGATCTGGAACTCCCCGTTCCAGTAGGATCGCGGAGATTTAATCATTCCGACTATGTTCCTTAACAGCATCTCCGGGTTTCATTAATCCACCGCGATTAGCATCCCGTTCTGGACGTGTAAAACACAAGTCCAAAGATTCTATCGAATCAGCTTCAGGAGAATGCCGAACATGCTCAAGCGTCTTTTCTGGATCGTTGCCGCCATCGTCCTGGTTCTGCCAATCGCCATCATGGCGCAGGAAACCGAAGTTGAACTCCCAGAGGTCGATCCGCTCAGCGTCTCTGGCGACATCATCGTCGCCGGCAGCTCGACAGTCTACCCGCTGACCGAGGCGGTCGCCGAACAGTTCATCGCCGACGGTTTCTCCGGCGAGATCACCATCGACAGCATCGGTTCGGGCGGCGGTTTCGAGCGCTTCTGCGTCGCTGGCGAAACCGACATCGCCAACGCCAGTCGTGGCATCAAGGACAGCGAGATCGAAAGCTGCGGCGCGCTCACTCCGGCGCGCACCCCCATCGAGATTCGCGTCGGCACCGACGCCCTCGCAGTCGTCGTCAGCGCTGAAAACGACTTCGTTGAAACCCTGACCATCGAACAGCTCGCCAAGATCTACAGCGGCGAATTCGCCACCTGGGCGGATGTCGACGCGACCTATCCTGCCGAAGCCATTCAGCTCTTCAGCCCTGGCACCGACAGCGGCACGTTCGACTTCTTCGTGGAAGCGGTCATGCAGCCCGGTCTGGGCGCTGAGGCGGAAGATGCCGAAACTGCCATCATCAATGCCCCCGGCATTCAGACCTCCGAGGACGACAACGTCCTGGTCCAGGGCGTCGAGGGCAGCCCGTACGCTATCGCTTACTTCGGCTTCGCCTACTTCAGCGAAGAAGCTGACAGCCTGAAGGCGCTGGGTATCGACGCTGGTGACGGCGTGTCCTTCCCGAACGCGGAATCTGCCGAAGACGGAAGCTATCCGCTGGCGCGTCCGCTGTTCATCTACACCGACGCCGGCATCATGGCAGAGAAGCCGCAGGTTGCCGCTTATGTGGTTTACTACCTGACAGTCGTCAATGACCTGATCGGTGAGGTTGGCTACTTCCCGGCGAGCGACGAAGCGCTGAACGCGGCGAAGACCGCCGTCTCTGAAGCACTGGGCATGTAATTCGCCGGCAACGCTGCCTGAGGAGGGGATAGGCTTCAATGCCTCTCCCCTCTTTCGCTTGAGTATAAGGTCTTCGCAGTGGCTGTGCCAGAAAGGCGCAGATGACAGCAAAGCAAACACCGCCAGGAGGAACGATGCAGACACAACTTGAGGCTGGGCGCGAAATCAGCAGGGTGCAGTCGGCGGTCGCCGCTCGCCGCGCTCAGGCGACGCTGTTCAAGCGCCCGCGTCCCGGTGAGGACGCCATCCGCGTCTACCTGCTGCTCTGCGGAGTCCTGTCGATCTTCACAACGCTGGGAATCATCTTTGTGCTGGGGGAAGAATCGCTGCGCTTCTTCACCAGCGGCGTCACAGATGCCGTCGAATTCCTCACCAGCATCAAATGGCAGCCCCAGGCGGGAGAATTCGGCATCCTGCCCCTGTTGGAATCCACACTGATGACCAGCTTCATGGCGATGCTCGTCGCCATCCCCCTGGGACTGGGTTCGGCAATCTACCTGGCAGAATACGCGCCAAGCGGCGTTCGCACGGCGATGAAACCCATCCTGGAAGTCCTCGCCGGCATTCCGACCGTAGTTTATGGGTATTTTGCGCTCACCTTCATGACTCCCGCGCTGCGCGGCATCTTCGGTCAGGATGCGGTGCAGATCTACAATACTGCGGCAGCCGGAATTGTCATGGGCATCATGATCCTGCCGACGATCAGCTCGATGGCGGAAGACGCCCTGAGCAGCGTACCGCGATCGCTCCGCGAAGCCTCCTACGGCTTGGGCGCGACGCGCTTCGAGACCATCGTCAAAGTGGTCCTCCCGGCGGCGCTCTCCGGCATCCTGGCGGCATTCATCATCGGCATCTCGCGCGCCGTCGGCGAGACGATGATCGTCGCGCTGGCAGCCGGTGCCGGGTCCAACTGGAGCTTTCCGCCAAACTTCTTCGTCGCAGCCGAAACGATGACCGGTCACATCGCCCGCATCAGCGGCGGGGACCTGAGCTATGACTCTGTGGACTACAACAGCCTTTTCGCCATCGGTCTGATGCTCTTCTTCATCACCCTCGGTCTGAATCTGCTCAGCCAATGGGTCAGCAAGCGCTTCCGCGAGGTCTATCAATGAGCGTGTCTGTGTCTCAATCGAATCTGCTGCCGACGGGCGCAGAATTCCAGAAAGGTCTGGCACGGCGCAATTTTCGCGGGTCCGTCTGGGGGCGCTTCTACTCGCTCTCGCTGGTAGTCGCGATCCTGGCGCTGATCGCCCTTTTTCTCAATATCATCAACTCGGCGGTGGGCTACACGATCACCGTCTATGAGGTCGAACCAACAGCGCTGGTCGCCGGCGGGGATATTGGCAGTCTCGATGCCAACCAGCTGGTTGGCATCCTCCAGGAGTATCAGGAGCGCCGCCTGCCCGTCTATGTGCGCGATAATCTGAGCGTCGTTGATCCCAGCCTCTTCACGCAGGTTGCAATCAGCGAAGCGCTGGCAGGGCATACTTACCCGGCGGAACTTGCCAACCTGACAGTGACCGAGCTGAGCCGTGATCAGCAGGCAAGCATCCTGGCGGCAAATCTTCCCCTGGAGGTGCTGCGCACCCTGGTGAGAACCGATGTGATCGGCGAAAAGGTCATTCACCCCTACTCGCTGAATGAATCCCTCTTCGAGCGCGCGCGCATCGACGCCGAGCTGCTCGAAGCACAGGAGGATGAACCTAACGCACGGCTGGAATTCCGAAGCTGGCTGAACTTCGATTTCCTGATCAATCCCGGTTCCAGCGACCCGGCGGCAGCCGGCGTGCGCACCGCTCTGTTCGGCACGCTCTGGGTGATCTTCATCACCGTTCTTTTTGCATTCCCGGTCGGCGTTGGCGCTGCCATCTATCTCGAAGAATACGCCGCCGCCAACCGGCTGAACAAGCTGATCGAGACCAACATCCGCAATCTCGCCGGCGTTCCTTCGATCATCTACGGTTTGCTCGGTCTCGCTGTCCTGGTGCGCAGCCTGGAATTCATCACCCAGGGTCGCACCATCATCTCTGCCGGACTGACGCTGGGTTTGCTCATCCTGCCGGTGATCATCATCAACAGCCAGGAAGCCATCCGGGCTGTACCGTCATCTATCCGTGAGGCGAGCTTCGGGGTCGGGGCGACCAAGTGGCAGACGATCTGGAATCAGGTGCTTCCGGCTGCCATGCCGGGCATCCTGACCGGGACTATCCTCGCCATGTCGCGAGCCGTTGGCGAGACCGCGCCGCTGATCGTCATCGGCGCATCAACCTTCATCGTCACGGATCCCACCAGTCCATTCGCCAAGTTCACCGCCCTGCCGATCCAGATCTACCAGTGGACGGCACGACCGCAGTCGGAATTCCGGGCGATTGCGGCAGCGGCGATCATCGTGCTGCTGGTGCTGCTGCTCCTCTTCAATGCAACGGCGATCATTCTCCGCCAACGGTACAGAAAGAGTCTGCAAGGATGACCCAAAACGGGGCATACGCCATTCAACTCAAGAACGTCGATGTCTTCTATGGTCCGAAGCTGGCTGTGAGCGACGTCAGCCTGAATATTCAGACCCGGCGCATCACCGCGTTCATCGGTCCCTCGGGGTGCGGCAAGAGTACGGTGCTGCGTTCTATCAATCGCATGAATGATCTCATCCCCGGCGCGCGGGTGCAGGGTGATGTCACATTTCAGGGGCAGAATCTTTACGCCCCGGAAGTGGACCCGGTCGAGGTTCGCCGGCGCATCGGCATGGTCTTCCAGAAGCCAAACCCGTTCCCTAAGAGCATCTATGATAACGTCGCCTATGGACCACGCCTGCTCGGCGTGCGTTCCAAGGCGGTCCTGGACGAGATCGTCGAAAAGAGCCTCAAAGGCGCGTATCTGTGGGATGAGGTCAGGAGCGACCTGAAAAAATCGGGATTGGCGCTCTCTGGTGGTCAGCAGCAGCGGTTGTGCATCGCCCGCACTATCGCCGTCGAACCGGAGGTCATCCTGATGGACGAACCCTGTTCGGCGCTTGACCCGATTGCGACACAAGCCGTCGAAGACCTGATGAAGATTTTAGTCAAGCAGTACACCATCGTCATCGTCACGCACAACATGCAGCAGGCGCAGCGCGTTTCCGACTTCACCGCTTTCTTCAGCATCCGCAAGCAGGAAGAGACTCCCGGCAAAGAGAACCGCTGGGGGGTGTTGGGCGAATTTGCTGAAACAACCGAGCTGTTCAGCAGCCCCAACAGCGAAGAGACCGAGCGCTACATACGGGGCGAATTCGGTTAAAGCAACGTATCACGGCGCGGCATTGAAACCCCCATCGCCGGGGCAGGACGAATCGGTCTTCTGCCCTGGCGTCATGAGCGCTGTTTCCTAGGCGCCGAAAATGTCCGACCGACGATCCTCGAATACCGGAATGCGGTTGCGCACGACATCGACATAATCCAGGTCGATCTCGGCGGTGACGACGCCAGGAGTCTCGCCAAATTCCACGACGACCTTCCCCCAGGGATCGACGATCATCGAATGTCCGCCGAATACCTTATCGCCGATCTGTCCAACGGCGTTGGTCGCCGCGATATAGCATTGATTCTCGATAGCGCGTGCGATCAGCAGAGTGCGCCAGTGGTCGATTCGTTCGATAGGCCACTCCGCCGGGATGACGATCAGCTTCGCCCCTTGAACCGCATAGCGCCGGAACAATTCCGGAAAACGCAGATCATAACAGATCGCCATGCCGGTCCCCCCCCAGGGGAGGTCCATCAGCAGCGGCGCGGAACCGGCTTGCAGGAAGCGGTCCTCTTCCATCAAACGAAACAGGTGCATCTTGCGGTAAACGCCCAGCAGCTTACCATTCGGCGCGAAGAATGTCCCGCTGTTGGCGACTTCCAGACCGCGTTTTTCCAGTAGAGAGCCGACGATGCTGAGCTTATTCTGCGTCGCCAACGTCGCAATCTGGGCGAAAATACCAACGTTCAGTGGGTTTGCCAGCTCGCGAGCGCGTTCCAGCGCGTAGCCGGTCGACCACAGTTCAGGCAGCAGAAGCAGATGTGACTTACGGAGCGCCGCTTCCGCAATGTACTCCTCTGCGGTCGCCATATTCTTGCGCGGGTCGCCCAGGGCGATGTTCATTTGCCCCAGGCTGATCATCAATTTGACCATAGCTCTCTCACCCCAAGTCTACAACGCCCGAACGCTGCCGCCAGTGCGCAACGGCTTCCTCTAGCACCTCATTATCGCTCATTTCTGAGCTGTCGATTTCGATCACGCCGGGGCGACCGCGCACCGCCCACTCGCGACGCAGCATGCCGATGGCGCGTTCCCGCTCCGCCGGATCGTGATAGCGCGCGCCCATCGCAATGTGCAGGCGTCGCAGCACAGCATCCAGCGACGCCGCCAGACAGACCACGATGGAATTCACCTGAAGCCTTTCCAGAACCCCTACCTGCGCCAGCACATGTCCGCTGATATTCAGCACGCTGCCGCGCGCCAGCGAAATCTCGGCGACAACATCGCCTTCCAGCGCCTTGAGCCGCGTCTCGCCGAAGCGAAGGCGAAACTCGTCGATGGGGGTGTCGACACGGGCTTCCAGCATGGCTTCAAAGTGCAGAAAGGGCATACGCAAACGTTCGGCGATGCGCCGGCTCAAGGCGAGCTGACCAGGTCCAATATACCCAGTCAGCACGAGATTCTGGTCAAAAGGCGTGGGCTGCACGGTCGATCCGCAGGTCCTCAGGCATTGCCGGTGACACGCCGCCAGCCCGCATACCAGGCATCAAGCAGGGACAGCAGTTCGGACAGACTGCGTATGCTGGCGTCGGGCACGACATCGGTGCGCAGCCCGCTTTCGGTGCGTGGAGTCAGACGCAGTACGGCGCGCATGCCAACACGCTGTGCCCCGACGATGTCAGCGTCGAGATCGTCGCCGACGAATACCGCCTCGGAAGGCGCAGCCCCGACCAGGTCCAGCGCCGCATGGAAAATTTCCGCATGCGGCTTGAGCAAGCCGAAATCTGCCGCCGAAATCCGACAAATCGGGAAATAGTCGAACAACCCGTGCGCCGAAAGCTCGATATCGCGCATACTCATCGGCTGCGGCGCGTTGGTGACGATGCCGATCTTGATCCCCTGGTCGATCAGCTGCTTCAAGCTGGGGACGACATCGGGGAAAACGACCGTGCCAGGGACGATACCCCAGTTATAGGCGCGCAGCGCCTCTGCCATCTCCAAACCATCCACGGGGACGCCAAATTCGAGCGCCGTCTCCATGATGAGGTGCCCGA
This sequence comes from Anaerolineae bacterium, assembly GCA_013360465.1. Taxonomy (GTDB): domain Bacteria; phylum Chloroflexota; class Anaerolineae; order Aggregatilineales; family Phototrophicaceae; genus Flexifilum. Next base: position 64,107 of record JABWBO010000007.1, read on the forward strand.
CATGCGGCGCGCGCGCCGTTGTTCGCGATACCGACCAGGCATTCATCGCCCGATCGCGGAATCTTCGAGCATAGGCATCGGGATCATCGATGGCGTAACCGCACATCGCGAAATAGCGCAGCACCCCCTGAAGGTAGGAGCGCTCAAGCACCGCCCAGTCGCTGTCAAAACCGCTCCAGTCGATGAGCGTATCATCGAGATCAAACAGCACGGCGCGCAGCATTCAGCGAGCAGCTCCCTCAATCGCGCGCCAGGACAGCAGCACATCATCGATCCCCCGGCGGAAATCGACGAAACGCGGCGACCAGCCCAGCACCGTCTTCGCCTCGGTCAGGTCTGGATGCACGTGTACTCTGCTGGGATCGACCGCAGTCTCTCCGGAAAGCAGTGCGCGCAAATTCATCCCACTGCCCTTGGATGGACGGGTCAAGCCCTGAACTTCTGCGAAATAGTTCATGAACTCCAGCGCCGAAGCCGGGTGAGAGTCGGCAATTGTGAGAGTCACACCCACCGGCTGCTGCTGCACTGCCGCCAGCACGGCACCGGCAGCGTCCGCCGCATGGAGCCAGTAGCCACGCGCCTGAGGATCGCCAGCGGCGACCGAACGCCCTTTCGCCATGACGCGGCGCGCCTCGCTCAATTCGGGCGAGTCGCCTCCATATACGAAGCCGAAGCGCAGGACGCAGGCGGGGATACCTCCTCCCAGCGCAGACCTTTCGCCAGCCTGCGCCGCTTCGATGAGCGACGCTGCTGCTTCATCTTCGCCGCCGGCGAAGATATAGCTGGTGTGAACCAGATACTTGACGCCGGCAGCTGCCGCCGCTTCCGCCAGCGCTGCCGCGCCTTCGATCAGCAGGCGAGAATCCCAGGGATCGCCGCCGGGAACGGCATGGTTGGCGCTTTGCGGCGCGAGATTGACGACCAGGTCCGCTTCGGCAGACAGGATCGCGCTGCGCAGCTCACCGGCGCGCAGTATATCGGCATAGACTGGAATGCCGCCGTCAGCGCGCACCGTCTTCGCGCCGTCCATATTATGGGAAGTCGCCCCAAAGACCCGATAGCCCCGTGCGCTCAGCAGACGCACCGCTGCGCGTCCCGCTGCGCTCGCCGCACCGGTCACGAAAATATTGAGAGCGCCTGCCTGGGTAATTTCGTTCGCCATGTCCGTTCCCATGTCATTGTGCAAGTCGAAGTCTGCCGATTATGCCATGCCAGAAGAAGGGTATCAAGAAAACGAGTCATTCTGAAATAACAACGCCGGGGCAGCGAATCGTCCACCCCGGCGCATGCTCCCTGCTGCGCGGATACCCGCACCGGTTCTCAATTGCTCCAGTCGCCCCCACCGCCGCGCCGCCCGCCGCGCCGCATATCGCGATCCAGCGGGTGCGACCGCCCTCCAAGCAACGCCCGTTTGGCTTTCTGCACATCCGACTCATGCTTCAGAAGCACGGTCAGCGTGTTCTCCAGCGTTTCACGGTCGAGGTTGTCGGCATTGAGCATCACCAGCGCCCGCGCCCAATCGATGGTCTCGGATACGCTGGGATTCTTCTTCAGGTCCAGCCCGCGCAGTGCCTGCACGACATCGACCGCTTCACGCGCCAGCTTCTCGCGAATTTCCGGGACGCGCATACGCACGATGCTGATCTCCGTCTCGGCGTTCGGGTAATCGATGAACAGGTACAGACAGCGCCGCTTGAGCGCCTCAGAAAGCTCGCGGGTGTTGTTGCTGGTCAGCAGCACAATCGGCTGATGTGTCGCCGTGATCGTGCCCAGTTCAGGAATGGAAACCTGGAAATCGCTCAGGATTTCCAGCAAGAACGCCTCGAACTCGGCGTCCGCCCGGTCGATCTCGTCGATCAGCAGGACAACCGGTTGAGGCGAGGTGATCGCCTTCAGCAAAGGACGCGCCAATAGAAAGCGGTTGGAGAAGAAAACATCTTCTTCCTTCGCCAACCGGTCAGCGGCGCTGGTCAAGGACTCCGCCTCGGAAAGAATCTGGCTGAGCTTGTCGCGCAGAAGCTGGGTGTACAACATCTGCTTGGCATATTCCCACTCATAGAGCGCCTTGCTCTCGTCCAGTCCTTCATAGCATTGCAGGCGGATGAGCGGGCGGCTGCTGATCTTCGACCACGCCTTCGCCAGCTCCGTCTTTCCCACGCCCGCCGGACCTTCCGCGAGGACAGGCTTTCCCAGCCGATCCGCCAGAAACATCACGGTCGCAATATCATCAGTCGCGATGTACTGCTGTTCGCGAAGGGACGTTTTTACCTGGCTGATGTCATTGAGCATAAGTTTGTCCTATCGTCTTTCGCTGAAGCTTCGGATCACTCAATTTGCTCATCGGTCTTTCCGTAGCGGCGCTTGCGGCGACCATATTCCGCCACCGCCTTGTGCAGTTCCGCCTCATCGAAGTCGGGCCAATAGGTCGATGTCGCATAGTATTCGGCGTACGCCCCCTGCCAGATGAGGAAATTGCTCACCCGCAGCTCGCCGCTGGTGCGGATAATCAGGTCGGGATCGGGCAGATCGCTGGTGTACATATAATGGCTGAGCAGCGCTTCGTTGACCTCATCGGCGGGGATACCCTCACGGATGATGCGCTGCACAGCATTGATAATCTCGTCACGTCCGCCGTAGTTGAAAGCGATATTGACGATCAGGCGGTGATTGTCGCGGGTCATTTCCATCGCCTGTCGAATCTTGCGCTGAAGCCGTGAGCCTATCCCCTCCAGCCTGCCGATGTGGCGAAGCTGCACGCCATTTTTGTGCAGAGCCGTTAACTCGCGGTCGATGACGGTCTCCAGGATGCGCAGAAGCATCTGAACTTCACTCGGCGGGCGGGACCAGTTCTCAGTCGAAAAGGCATAGATGGTCAGAATCTCGATGCCGATTTCCGCCGCGCATTCGAAGATGCGCCGCAGGTTTTCCGTACCCTGACGGTGCCCCTCGGAACGCGGCAGCCCGCGTTCCTTCGCCCACCGTCCGTTTCCATCCATGATGATGGCGACATGACGCGGCACACGCCCATTCGGTTGGACTGCGATCTTTCGTAACTCCTCTTGCACCGCTGCGACCATCATCATCTGCCTTTGCTAGACCTCAAGGATTTCTTTCTCTTTGGCGTGGCTGCGCGCCTCCACATCAGCGATGAATTTGTCTGTCATCTTCTGTATTTCCGCTTCGCCGCGCTTGAGTTCGTCCTCCGAGATCATCCCTTCTTTCTCGAATTCCTTGAGGTCGTCGTTGCTGCCCCGGCGCACATTGCGGATGGCGACGCGGGTCTCTTCGGTCTTTCGGTGCAGGAATTTGACGAGGTCCTGACGGCGTTCGCGGGTCAGCGGCGGCATGTTCAGGCGAATGGATTCGCCATCAACATTCGGATTGATGCCCAGGTCGGACGCCTGGATCGCCTTCTCAATGGGCTTCACGCTGGATTTCTCGAAGGGGCGGATGAGGATCTGCATCGGCTCCGGCGTCGAAATCGTGGCGATCTGCCGCAGCTCGGTCATCTGACCGTAATAATCGACATGCAGGCGATCCACCAGTGCAGGACTGGCGCGCCCGGTTCGAATACCCGACAGCTCTTCTTCGAAGACCTGCAGGGTCGAACGCATCTTGTGGGTTGCTTCCTTTAGGACGTCCTCGATCATGTTGGGTATAGCGCGACTGAAACAGCCCGGCGCGCTCCTCCTTAAGCTGTATAGATAAGCGACATCAAGTGCAGCATGTATTGCCAGACCTGCTCAATACACGAGACATCTCTCATGATACACGATTTGGGCTGATGATCCCTAAACCCGCTCCGCTCAGGCGTGCGCCCACCCGCTCCAGCCGCGCGCCTGCCATGCCGCGTACAGCGCCACCGAGCCGACGGTCGCCACGTTGAGGCTGGCGACGGAGCCGCGCATCGGCAGCGACACCAGCAGATCACAGGTGTCGCGCACCAGGCGGCGCAGCCCTTCCCCTTCACTGCCCAGCAGCAGCCCCAGGGGCATATTGAGATCGGTCTTGTCGATGGGCGCGACATTGGGTCCTACATCCAAGCCGACCATCCAGACATCCTTCTCCTTCAGATCGCGCATCGCCTGGACCAGGTTGGTCACCTGAACCACCTGAAGATGCTCGACCGCCCCCGATGAGGCGCTCACCACCGCCGGCGTCACCGCGACGTTGCGCCGCTCCTGCATGACGATGCCATGCACGCCGACGGCGTCGGCGACACGCATCAGCGTGCCGACGTTCTGCGGGTCTTTGAGCAGGTCCAGCAGCAGGATCAGCGGCTTCTCGTCGCGCTTCTTGCTCAGTGCGAGGACTGCTTCCAGATCGACGTAGGGATAGGGGCTGACGCGCAGCGCCATGTTCTGATGTGTCGTGCTTTGGGTGACATCATCGAGGATGCGCCGAGGAACTCGCTTCACCGGGACGCCGCGCTCGGCGGCAATCGCCAGGATTTCGCCAACGATTCCGCGCGTATCCGCCGTCTCACCCAGGAGCAGTTGATCGATATTCCGCCGCGACGCTCTCAGCGTCTCCATGACGGGCCAGTGCCCGTAGATGAACTCTGTCATGACATCTCACCCGATTCCCGATACAGGGCTAGAATAGCACGATTGTAGATCAGAAGCGGGTGTGAACGTAGGTCTTCTGCGCATTCGCACATGTGGGAGGCAAAGGGCGTGGGGCATCAGCGAATTGACCGATCAGAATGGCGCTGGGTCGCGCTCTTCGCGAGCGTCGTCATGCTCGTGACCACGATTCCCTACTGGCTCGCCTGGGGAGAGGATGGATGGCTCTCCGGCATGGGCGATCTAACTTTCAGCGGGTTCTTCTACGGCGTCGAAGACGGGCATTCCTACCTGGGCAAGATGCGCCAGGGCGCGCGCGGCGAACTGAGCTTCAGCCTGTTCTACACGTCGGAAGCGCATGAGGCGGAGCCGCTCGTCTTCCTGCCCTATCTCCTGCCTGGATGGGTCGTCGGCAGGGTCATCGACTCGGACGATCCGGCGCTGACCCCGGCGCTGCTCGGCGTCTTCCATCTGATGCGCGTCGTCTTCGGCGCGCTGATGATCGCCGTCATCTATGCCTTTGTGTCGCGCTTCCTCGATCAGGTCCGTCTGCGCCGCTTGGCGCTGGCGCTGGGGGTTTTCGGCGGTGGTCTGGGGATTATCCAGATGCTCGTCCTGCCTGGACACACGCCGCTGGAGATGTACACGCCGGAAGCTGCCTCCTGGCTGATTCTGCTCGGCATCCCGCACCTGGCGCTGGCTCGCGCCGCGCTGCTCGGCGGGCTGCTGGCGCTGATCGACGCTCAGGATCAGCCGCGCTGGTTCGGTCGTGTGCTGATCGCGGGGCTGTGCTGGCTGATCACCGGTCTCGCCGTGCCCTTCTATCTGGCAATCCTCTACTGCATCGCCGGCGCGTGGGGTTTAGCGGCGCTGATTCGAACACGCCGCTTCCCAACGGCGTTATTCCTCCGAGCAGCTGCCGCCTGCGGGCTAACGCTGCCCCTGTTCCTCCACTATGCCGCCATCTTCACCGGAAATCCGGCGTTTGTCGTCTGGTCGGTGCAGAATAACCTGCCCTCTCCCCCCATACTGGACTACTTGTTCACCTATGGGCTGATCGGCGTCCTGGCGCTGATCGCCTTCTTTCGCCTCCCTCGCGAGATGGAACGGCGTTTCATGCTCCTCATCGGCTGGCTCGCCGCTGTGCCCTTTCTCGTCTACCTGCCGATCAACGTGCAGCGGCGGATGAGCGAGGCGGTCCTGATTCCCCTGGCGATCTTCTCCGCTATCACCCTCGACCGGATACGCCGCCTGCCGCGACTCGTGATCATCGCTGCGCTCTGCTCTTCCAGCGTGGTGCTGCTGGCAGGGAACTTCTTCCTTACTGGCGACAAGACCTATCCTGGCTTTCAGCCGACTGCTCGTATCGCCGCCTTCCACTGGCTGAGCGCGCACGCCGAACCGGGGGCAGTCATCATGACGGCGGTCGAGACCGGCAACGCCCTGCCCGCCTACGCCGATCTGCGCGTTTTCATGGGGCACGGACCGGAGACGCTGTATTGGTTGGGCAAGACGGCACAGCTCGAAGCATTTTATGAGTCAAGGATGACTGACGCCGAGATCCTCGATCTGGCGCGCCATCCCTGCGCACCGTCGTTCGAGTGTGAGGGACCGCTGCGCTACATCTACTACGGGCGGGACGAGGGCAACCCGCCGGCTGATGGGGCTATGCCTCGATGGGTGCAGGTCCTCGCGCCGACGCTCATCTACAGCCAGGACGGCGTCGATATCTATGAGGTGATGTCGCTGCCGGAGGCAGGATAGAGTCGCGCTGTGGCGACCGATCATCGATACGGTAGAACGGCAGTTGCAATCCCGATGACGCGCCGCCCTAATCACGGTCGTCCGTCGGGTCGGCGAAGATGATGCGCCCGGTCGGACGGTTGATCAGCTTGGTCACGTTCACGTAGATCGTGCGATCCATGTAGTTCTTGCCATCCTTGACGATCACCATCGTGCCGTCATCAAGGTAGCCGACTCCCTGCCCCGGTTCGGTGCCATCCTGAATCACGCGCAGCGCGAAGGTCTCACCGGGGATGTAGGCGGAGCGAACAGCGTTCGCCAGCTCATTGATGTTCAGCACCGTCGCGCCCTGCGCCGCCGCTACCTGGTTGAGCGGATAGTCGATAGTTACAATCGCTGCATCCATGCGCAACGCCAGCGCGATCAGCTTGTCATCGACCGCCGGGATGTCATCGGGGTCTTCCTCAATGATCTTGAAGGGGACGTGAGTCTCTCGCTGAAGCTCGTTCAGCTTGGTCAGCCCGCGCCGTCCGCGATTGCGCCGCTGCGGATCGCTCGAATCGGCGACATGGTGCAGTTCCGAGATCACAAAGCGGGGGACGACCAGCGTACCTCCCAGAAAGCTGGTGCGGGCGATGTCTACGATGCGTCCGTCGATGAGTACGCTGGTATCCAGCAGCAGCAGACGTTCCCCCGTCGCCAGCAGACCGGGACGGCGCGGCTTCCAGCCGAACCACTCCTCCAGAAACAGCCATATCTCCCGTGAGCGAATGTGAAAGATGGTCGTCACGAGATAGCCGGAGACAATCAACGCCGCCGGTGGCGCAATCGTGCCGAGCGGCTCTTCGAGCGAAGAAAGCGGCACGCTGATCAACAGCGCGATGAACGCCCCCAGCACGATGCCCGCCAGCGTGGTGAACAGGACATCGATTGCCATCTCGTTGACCATCCGCCGCAGGCTCTTCACCGGGCGGACGGTCAGCCAGGGGGTCATGACGAGTCCGAAGAGGATGCCAACCAGAGCGAAGACGAACGAAACCGCCAGCTCGTCCAGGTCAAGCGACGGCGCAGTCATCACACCAAGCCGCGCGCCGATGAAGGCGAAGATCACCATCCCAATCAGCCGGGAGGCAAAATCAAGGGTCATGCCAGCGCTCCAGACTCGTCTGCCATCACCGTCCAAGACTCCAATAAGGGGGAGTCAGGGGTGAGGGGGAATCAATGCCACAGAAATGCATACAAGCTCAGGGATAGTTTCTGCTCAGCATACGCGCGTAAGGAATCGTTTCACGCACGTGCGGCAGACCACACATCCAGGCGACGGTTCGTTCCAGCCCAATGCCGAAACCGGCATGCGGCACGCTGCCAAAGCGGCGCAGATCGATATACCACTGGTACGCCTCGCGCGGCAGCGCCATCGTCTTGATGCGTTCTTCCAGCAGCGTCGGATCATAGATGCGTTCGCTGCCACCGGTGATCTCGCCATAGCCCTCAGGAGCGAGCAGATCGACGCTCCGGCACACTTCCGGTCTGCCCTCCACCGGCTGCATGTAGAACGCCTTGACAGCGGTCGGGTAGTGATAGACGAATAAAGGGCGGTCGAACATCTCGGCGAGCGCCGTCTCATGCGGGCTGCCGAAATCTTCGCCCCACTCGATCTTGAGCAGGTCTTTCTGCTCCGGGTCTTCCGTCTTGTCGTAAACCTGTTTCAGCCGCTCCACCGCCTCATCATAGCTGATGCGGGCGAACGGCGTCTTGATCGCCTCCAGCCGCGCGACATCGCGCTCGATGAGCGCCAGCTCGTGAGGGTGATTCTCCAGTACCCGCCCGACGACGAAGCTGATCATCTGCTCTTCCAGCGTCATCATGTCTTCCAGCGACAGATGCGCCGCTTCCGGTTCCATCATCCAGAATTCCTGAAGATGACGACGGGTCTTCGATTTTTCGGCGCGAAACGTGGGACCAAAGCAGTACACTTTGCCAAACGCCATCATGTTCGCTTCGTTATAAAGCTGTCCGGTCTGCGCCAGGAAGGCGCGTTCGCCGTGAAAGTCGATTTCGAACAGCGTCGTGGTGTTCTCGCCCGCCGCCGGCGTGATGATCGGCGTATCGACCAGCAGATAGCCCTGAGAGTCCATGAAGTCACGCAGAGAGCGCTCGATGGTCGCGCGGATGCGCAGGATCGCCCACTGTCGGCTGGAACGCAGCCACAGATGGCGATTATCCATCAGGAACTCGGTGCCATGCTCTTTCGGCGTGATAGGGTACTCTTCCGCCTTTTGCAGCAGTTCGAGGGACTGGATGCCGACCTCGAAGCCGCTTGGAACGCCGGGCGCGCGGCTGTCGGCGCGTACTGAACCGCGAATGACCACCGATGATTCCTGAGTCAGCTTGCTGGCGATGTCAAACTGCACCTCATCCAGTTCCTTTTTGAAGGCGACGCACTGCACGATGCCTGATCCATCGCGCACCTGAATGAACTGAAGCTTGCCCTTATCGGTGCGGTTGTAGACCCACCCGCGAATTTCGACCGACTGATCGACGTACTGCGCAATGTCGCTGATGTTTACGTAGACAGACACTGAGATAAGCCTTTGGCAAACGAACACTATCGATGTTCAAAGATAACGCCATTATAACATGGAGACTTCCGCCGCTCAGCGAAGCGGCGGAAGTCAGGAGGATGAAGGAGGCGGGGCGGCGTCTCGTCTGATCGCTCCCCTACTCACTGCGATGATCCGCTTAAACTTCGCGGTTTCGTCCCTGCGCGTCCATCACTGCGACCGCGGTCATAGCGACGATCTGCTCGACATCATCGCCGGCTTGCAAAACGTGTACCGGCGCGCCAATGCCCAGCAGGATAGGTCCGATGGTCTGGGCGCCGCCCAGCCGCGCCAGCAGCTTGTAGGCGACGTTCGCCGAGGCAAGATCAGGGAAGACCAGCACGTTGGCGTCCTCCACCTGGCTGAATGGGTAGCGCGAGGTGATGATCTCCGGCACGATGGCGGTATCCGCCTGCATTTCGCCATCGACGGCGATGTCTGGACGGCGGCTGCGCACCAGCTCGACCGCGTCCCTCACCTTCTTGGACTGCGGGTGCGGAGTGCTGCCGAAGTTAGAGAAGGAGAGCATCGCCACGCGCGGCTCGATGTCGAGCGAGCGGGCGAAGTCGGCGGCAAGGATGGCGATCTCCGAGAGCGTTTCAGCATCCGGGTCGATGTTGACGGTCGCATCAGTGAAGAGATAGACGCGCCCCTTCACGATCACCAGATAGACGCCGCTCGCTCGCACCGTGCCGGGACGAGTATGGAAGACCTGAAGGGCGGGACGCAGGACATCGGGATACTCGTGCGTCAGACCGCTGATCAGCGCGTCCGCCTCGCCGGCGTGCAGGACCATCGGGGCAAGGACGTTGCGATCACGCATGAGCGTCCGAGCGCGCGCGGCGGTGACGCCGGAGCGCTGGCGCAGCTGATAGTAGGCGTTGCAGTACTTCTCGCGCAGTGCCTCATCATCAAGATCGATGATCTCCGGCGAAAACGCCAGTCCAAGTTCTGCGATAACTTCCAGGATGCGCGTCTTGCTGCCGATCAAGACCGGTTCGGCGATGCCATCTTCCTGCACCTGCGCCGCCGCACGGACGATCTTCGGCTCCTCCCCCTCGTCATAGACAACGCGCGCCTTGGGACCGCTCTTGGCTTTGCTAATGATCTGGCTGCGAAGCTGCTGACCCAGCCCCTGACGGCGAATCAACTCATTGCGATACTGCTCCAGATCGATGGTACGCCGGGCTGCGCCGCTTTCCATCGCCGCCCTGGCGACCGCCGGAGCCACCCACAGCAGGACGCGCGGGTCAAGCGGCTTCGGAATCAGGTAGTCGCGTCCGAAGCGCAGCGAGGTCAGTCCATAGGCTGCCAGTACGCTGTCCGGGACATCCTCCATCGTCAATTCAGACAGCGCCTGCGCCGCCGCCAGCTTCATTTCTTCGTTGATCTGGCGCGCATAGACATCCAGGGCGCCGCGGAAGATGAAGGGGAAGCCCAGCACATTGTTGACCTGATTCGGGTAGTCGCTTCTGCCCGTCGCCATGATCACATCGGAACGCGCCGCCAGCGCCTCTTCCGGCATGATCTCTGGTGTTGGGTTCGCCAGCGCGAAGACCAGCGGGTCTTTCGCCATCGTCTTGACCATCGCGCCGGTCAGCACGCCTGGACCGGAGAGTCCGAGGAACATGTCTGCACCGCGAACGGCGTCCTCGAGCGTCCGGGCATCCGTGTCAGCGGCATAACGCGCCTTGTAGGGGTTCATATTGGTTTCGCGCCCGGCATAGATCACGCCGGTCGAATCCACCATGAGGATATGTTCTTTGCGAACGCCAAGCTGCACATAGAAATCTGCGGTGGCGATGGCGCTTGCGCCTGCCCCCGACACCACAATACGTATTTGATCCAGCGACTTGCCCAACACCTTGACGGCGTTCATGAGCGCCGCGCCAGAAATGATCGCCGTTCCGTGCTGATCGTCGTGGAAGACAGGGATATCCAGCTCTTCACGCAGCCGCCGCTCAATCTCGAAGCATTCGGGCGCTTTAATGTCTTCCAGATTGATTCCGCCGAAGGTCGGCGCCAGGGCGCGCACTACCGCGATGATTTCCTCGGCAGTCTTAGCGTTGATTTCGATGTCGAACACGTCGACATCAGCGAATCGCTTGAACAGGACGCCCTTGCCTTCCATCACGGGCTTAGACGCCAGCGCCCCAAGGTTCCCCAGACCGAGGATCGCCGTTCCATTGGAGACGACAGCGACCAGATTGGATTTTGCAGTGAGTTCATAGGCTGTGAGCGGATCGCGCTTCACTTCCAGGACAGCTTCGGCAACGCCGGGCGAGTATGCCAACGAGAGATCGCGCTGAGTAGCGAGCGGTTTTGTCGGAACGACTTCTATCTTTCCAGGACGACCACGCCGATGGTATTCAAAGACATCTTGCTGAGTGATCGACACAATATATCTCCTTGACGAGACGAACGTTTTCGCAAGTCGATTCTACTCCCACTTTCTCACACCGTCTCAGGACAAGCGACATGATCCCCGTATGACTAAGGGCACATGAGCCGAAAACAATCGTGAAACTTTTGTGAATTTTCTGTAGAAACCATGATCTTTTCATGGATGCGCTTTATGATCTGACCCATAAGTTACGATAGAATCAATTTTCGGGCGGAGGATGGTATGGATGCCAGCACGCCGTACTTCTCGAAAGCAGAATATCAGTCGCTTCACTCGCTGCTGTCCGCCCCGGAACTGGCGGCATCCTCGCAGTTCCGCAGCATCATCGACCGCATGAACCATCTGCAATTTGGCTTAAACCGGCGGCTTTCCATGATGGGTAGCGATCTGCAGCCGTCGTGGGAACGAAAGCTGCCGGTTTCGAACTACTCCTTCGCTTCTAGCGGCTGCATCGACGGCTTGGCGTTCGCCTTTTCTCGACCACGCGCACACGCCGCCCTCATCGAAAAGCTGATGGGACGCAGCGCCAACCTCTCCGCTGCCGCCGACCCCTGCCGTCACCCGGTGCTGGAAGTTCGCCTGGACGCCGATCAATTCGTGGTAGAGCTGATCATGTCCCCACTGGCACGCTGGGATCAGCGCAACATCGCCGGCAAAATGCGCATCGAACGCCACCGCGAGGTCTTCCGGTCACTGCTGCGTGCCTGCCCGGAAGACCTGATCATCGGTTTCTGGCATGGCGAAGCGCTTCAGGATACTTACCTCACATCGCGCCAGATTTTGCGCGGACGCTTCCTGGAGGAATGGTTCGACACCTTCGCTGCCGAGCATGAATGGCTGCGCATCGGTGTGTGGCGTACACCCGAACATCCTAACCTCACACAGGATCGAATCCTCGCAGAGACGTTCGGGGCTGCGGCGGCGCTGGCACACATCTACCGATTCTTCGCCTGGTCCAGTGAGAACGATTTTCACAGCTTCCTGGGGGGTGGCAAGAAAAGAGCCAATGCTGCCCAGGCGATAGTCTGATCCCTCCCCCGCTATAGACACGAGGGTTGAGTCAATTCGATGTCTTAGAGACTGTTTGCAAACTGCTCACCTCACCCCGTTTCGCTGCGCTCAACCGCCCCTCTCCAATTGGAGAGGGGCAGGAAACCGTCAGGTTTCCGCTCTTACTGGGCTGAACGCAACAACTGGGAAACTCTGCTACAATTCGGGCAAATACTGATCATTGCTGCCCGAATTGATTATGGCTGAGGCAACGACCCGCAAGACATCCTCTACCACAAATCTGATCCAGCGTATCATCACTGCTGCGATCGCTATTCCCCCTGTGATCGGCTTGATTGTGGTTGGGGGCGTGCCGTTCATCATCCTGGTCACAGTGTTCGCCACCCTGGCTGTGATCGAGATGGTTTTCATCTTACGCCACCGGGTCTTCTTCTTCGTACTCAGTCTGTTCTATATCGGCGTCCCATTGATAATGCTGCTGATTCTTCGCGAGTCGCCGCTGGGTCTCGTCTGGATGGCGGTGATCGTCGCCGTGACCTGGGTGACCGACACCATGGCATTCGTCGGCGGCAGGCTCTTCGGCAAAACGCCGCTCAGCCCGACAATCTCACCCAACAAGACTCGCGAGGGTGCAGTCATCGGTTATGTGAGCGGCTGCCTTGCGGCACTCCTTACGCTTGCGGCAGCAGGCTATCTCAGTGTCAGCGCGCTCCTGATACCGATCTTCGGTCCTATCGCGGCGATCCTGGGCGACCTGTTTGAGTCCTACATCAAGCGCCGATTTCACACCAAAGACTCGCACCCACCGGGATTCAACATCTTGCCGGGACACGGTGGAGTCATGGATCGCATCGACGGACTGTTGTTTGTCAGCGTATTCTGCTTTTTTTTCGCGGTATTGATCGGGCTGTACTGACCTGTTTTTGGGCATAGGCAGAGTGCGGACACGGCTGCCGGGACGGACGCCCTAGCGCGCCCGGCGCGCTTCAGGGCTATACTAGATTGGCGTCGAGTGGTTGACAGGCGGGGAGATTCACATGGCACAATTGGGGTTGGATGATTCACGCGGGCAAGCGCCGAATCGTGAACAGATCCTGCAGATGGCGATCACCACCGCCAAGCAGGGCAACCGCAGCGCTGCGCGCCTCATGTTTCGGCGCGTTCTAAGCGAGGACAAGAATAACGAACGCGCAATGATGTGGATGGCAAAGCTGGCAGAGAGCAAGGCTGAGCGTAAAGTCTGGTTGGAGCGGGTGCTGGCAGTCAATCCCAACAACGAAGTCGTGCGTGATGCGCTGGGGCGGCTCAGCTATCGACGCAGCGCTCGCGATAATCGCGTCCTGCTTATCTTCGGCGTCCTGGCGGCGGTCTTGATCATCCTCGCCGTCATCGTCTTTCTCGCCTTGAGTACCAGCCGCTAGTTCGGCGCTCATTTTCCAGGGGTCCGACCGACTACCAGAACGGGAGAGTTGACCTTGACACAGGGACCGAATATCCAGGCGCGGCTCCGTGAGGGCATTGACGCCGCCAAACGGGGTGACCGGCTGACCGCTCGGCGGCTCCTTCAACAGGTACTCGCCTTCGACCGCGACAATGAGCTGGCGCTGATGTGGATGGCGTCGGTGGTCGATACGATTGAGGAAAGGCGCTCATTCCTGCAGCGCGCACTGCAGGTCAACCCCGACAATGCCCGTGCCCGCGAAGCGCTGCGCCGCCTGGGCGATACGTCCGGTACGGCAATGCCCGGCAGCGCGCCCTCTTCTGCTGGTTCGCCTGCTCTGGCAGGCGGTTCGCTGCGTAGCAATAACGTCTATCTTTGGCTGGCGGGTGCGGTGGTGCTGATCGTCGCCGTCATCCTGGGGGTCATCCTCCTGAATCCTTCCAGGAATCAAACGCCGACTGCAACCATTTCAAATATCCAGCGCACGTTTATTGCCGCCGCCAACCCCTCTGTGACTCCCAGTCCAGACCGTCGCCCACCCACCGCCACCGTATTCACCGGCGTTATTGTCACTTTCGATCCGAACACCGCGCCGCAGCTTCCGCCGACCTTCACCCCGACCTTCGTCCCGACCAGCACGCCGACGCCATTGCCTTCGGCGACTCCACTGCCGCTCAGCGATTTTTCGGTCGTCTACGGCGACATCGAGCCAAACGCTTCGGCGCCAAGCTTGTATTCTGCCAGCGCCAACGGCACCAACGAGATCAAACTGGAGTCGGGCACGTTGGGCGGTTTCACTGATGCGGCGGTCTCGCCGGACGGCAGATCGGTCGCCTTCGTCCGCGAGATCGCCACCGACGAAGCGGAACCGAAGCGTTACCCTCAGTTATTCATCGCGCCGCTGGAAAACCTGCCAGCGGCACAGCCCGTCACCAGATTCACCGGAAGCATCCTTGCCGGTCCCTCCTGGTCGGCAGATTCGTCCTCTATCGTCTTCAGCAGCAATCACGATGTGGATGAAGAGATCTACCGTTATGACGTGCAGTCCGGCAATCTCAGACAGCTAACCCGCAATCAGACACGCGACTTCGACCCGGCATTCTCGCCCGATGGCAGCCTAATCGTGTTCGCCTCCGACGTCGACTCGCCCGATTTTTCTGAAATTTACCAGATGACACGCGAGGGCGCGGCGATCACCCGCCTGACTGAAGACTCTGGCAGCAGCTTTTCCCCGGCTTATGCGCCGAATGGGGCGCGCATCGCGTTCATCAGCGACCGTCAGGGCGATGCCGATCTTTTCATCATCGACGCCGACGGGCAGCGCCCGTTCATGCTCACCGTCGACGACAACGGTGCGGAAGATCGCTCACCCATCTGGTCACCAGACAGCCGCTGGATCGTGTTCGCTTCGAACCGGGAACTGGATCGCTTCGCCTGGTACGCCATTGATCTATCCGGGGCAATCCAGGCGCTACCGAAAAATGATCGGCTCCCGCAGTCCTTAACCTTCATCGCCCAATCGCCCTGAGGGAAACAGCGTGGCAACGAAAAACGATATCCCGGAACTGCTTCGAAAAGGAATTGAGGCGGCGCGCGAAGGAAAGAAAGCCGAAGCACGCGCCCTCTTTGAACAAGTCACGGAGCTGGACGAGAACAACGAAAAAGGCTGGTTCTGGCTGGCGTCGGTGGTCGATACCGACGAGGAACGCCGCATCTGTCTGAGCAACGTGCTGCACATCAATCCCAGCAACGAAAAAGCGCAGCGGGCAATGGCGGCGCTGGAAGAGAAGCTGAAGAGTAAAAGGCGGCAGCAGCAGGAAGATGAGGTGATCGCCGGAGTCCCCCGCCGTCAGTTCAATCTGATCCTGGGCGGCGGCATCCTCCTGGTCCTGATCATCCTGATCGTGGGCGTGGTCGTGATCATTGGCAACAACAACCGCATCGCCGCCGAGAACGCCTCGGCGACGGAGATCGCCTTCGCCGCCACCGGAACCAGTGAGGCCGTCCTCGCCGCACAGGCAGCGGCGACCGAAGCGGCGATTGCCCTAGCCGCCACACAGACTGCGCTGGTCCCTACGCCGATTCCCATCACCCCGACAGCCAACATTCCAACGCTGCCGCCGGCATGGACTCCAACCCCGTCCAATACGCCGGTCACAACCCCAACCTCGCTGCCACCGCCCCTCGGTCTCACTGGACGGTTGGCGGTTTGGGGCGGGCGCGATGAACTGAATACCGGCTATCTGGCGGTGGGCTACTATAATCTGGATTTCGGCAACCAGTACACGCGCATCGGCGGCGAGTTGGGTCAGTACGTCAGCATGACCACCAACGGACAGCGCATCCTGTACGAGCGCTACGATGATCTGCTGTTCTCCAGCGTCATTGAGGCGATCAATCTCAACGGCACGGAACAACAGAACCTTGCCGAATTCTACGGCGGTTCAGGGACGACCATCATCCAGCCGAAGCAGCCCAATTTCGGGGCATTCGGTCAGCGCATCGCCTTCGTCGCCAAGACCTCGACCCGCAATACGTTTCAGGTGTTCGTCGTTGAAATCGGCGACGTGCCGGAAGGCGTAGCGCGCGTCAAGCAGCTCACCGACGACGACATCGACTACAGCTTCCCCACTTTCTCGCCTGATGGTACGCACATCGCGGCGGTTCGCACCGATCTTAACACCGCCATTCCCAGCATCGATCTGGTCAATATCGATGTGGCAACCGGCGGAAAGTTCCTGATCAGCAGCGATTTCGATGCGACGGTCGAAACGCATCCGCGATGGACTCGCGATGGACGCCAGATCATCTATGCTGCCGCGACGGCGAATGATCCTAACAATCACGACATCTTCCTGCGCAACGCCGACGGCGGGGGAACGCCGCTGCCTCTCTATCGCAGTCCCCACGATGAACAGTTCCCGATCATGAGTCCTGACCAGCGTTATATCGCCTTCGCTGCCAATCCTGCCGATAACTACGATATCTTCGTGTTCGATCAAACCACGCAGGCGCTGTTTCAGCTGACCAGCGACCCGGCAAACGACTACCCAGGCGATTGGTGGCAGCCGTAGCGTGTCCTGTGGGCTGCTGGTCGGAGGACCTGAGACGACGAGCGTTGAGGCGCGGCATGTTGCGCCTCAACCGGGGGGCTAGAATGCCGGGATCGGCGGGACTCAGGGGAGCGCCTTGATTCGGGCGATGAGCGCGCTGGTACTGTGGTCGGGCAGCAGGTCGATCAGGATGACGCGCCCCCCCAGCGACTCGACTGTCGAGCGTTCCGGAAGCGGCTTGCTGTGATAATCGCCGCCCTTGACGTAAATATCGGGTTCTAGCGCACGGATGAGCGCAATGGCTGTATCCTCGTCAAAGACCACCACCGCATTCACAATGCTTAGCGCTGCCAGCAGGCGCGCACGCTCTGCCGCCGGCACAATCGGACGCCCCGTCCCTTTCAAGTGCTGCGTGGCGCGATCACCGTTGACACCAACGATCAGTGCGTCGCCCAGCCTGCGCGCCTGCTCGAGGTAGTCGAGATGTCCGACGTGCAGCAGATCGAAGTGACCATTGGTGAAGACGCAGCGCCGCTGTTCGCAGCGCAGTCTTTCGCGAAGATCACGCGCCTCATTCAGGGTGACTACTTCGCCCATAGCTTGCATCCTTCGTGTCGTCACGGTCGTGAGCGTGCGCTGTGAGGGCGACGAAATCGTCTACAGTCCCGAACACGTCCTCTGCAGATCGCGTCAGCAGTCTATCACAGCGCGTCTTCTGGGGGATCGGTCAGCTGCTCGTGCTGCTGGCATTCGCGGCGCTTCTCATCGCCGCGGGGCGAGCGCTGCTGCTGTTTGCCGATCACGCGCGTTCGGCGATTGAGTTCCCTTATACCGCCAATTATGGAGAGGGACCTCTCCTCGATCAAACCATGCGCCTGCTGCGCGGTGAACTTCTGTACAGTGCCGATCTCTCCCGGACCCCCTACACCATCACCAACTACCCGCCGCTTTTCCTGCTCGTTCAGGCACCGTTCGCCGCAGCATTTGGTCCCGGCTTCTGGTACGGACGGGCGATCTCGACAGCGGCGACGCTGGTCGCTGCCCTCATGCTAGCGCTGCTCACCCGTGCGCTGACCCGCGATTCTATCGCCGGGGCGGCATCAGGGCTGAGCCTGCTCGCCATTCCCTACATCTTTCACTGGTCGGCGCTGGCGCGCATCGACGCGCTGGCGTTGGCGCTGAGCCTTGCCGGTCTGTGGGTCATTGCGCAGGCTCCGCACCGCTGGCTGAATATCTTTGTTGCCGTCCTGCTGATCACCGGCGCAATCTACACACGACAGACTTACGCGCTGGCAGCACCTCTCGCCGCGTTCGCCTGGCTCCTGGGAAAACGCGAAATCTATCGAGCGCTGATCTTCGCCGTCAGCCTGGCGGCGCTGGTCCTCGCCATCTTCATCGCCGCCCTGGTGTTCACTCGTGGAGGATTCTTCGTCCATCTGATCACGGCAAACGCCAACGGACTGGACCTGTCGCTCATCCAGTTCTATATCGACGAGATCACGCGCAATCTCCCCCTGATGCTGGTCGGCGCGGCGCTCAGCCTGGCAGTTGGCGCGGTTTGGGGGCGTCCCGGCTGGTGGCTGACTGCGCCTTATGCCCTGGGTGCGACAGCCACCGCGCTGACCATCGCCAAGATCGGTTCCGATGTTAACTACCTCTGGGAGCTTTCGGCGGCGCTCTGCCTGCTGGCGGGGGTGTTGATCGCCATCATGCGGCGGCTGCCGCTCATCCGCGCCATGCTGCTTGTCGCCCTGGCAGCGCAGATCGTCTTCGCCTACGATTTGTCGGTCAGCAAATACGCGCTGATCCTCACCGACCGCATCGCCAAGACCGATCAGTTTGCGGCGCTCGCCGCCTTCATCGCGTCGTCAGAAGAACCGGTCGTCCTGACGGATGAATTCATGGGCGAGCTGGTGATGAACGGGCGGCGGGTCCAGTTTCAACCTTTCGAGTTCAGCCAGCTCAACCGGGACGGAATATGGGATCAGTCCACCTTCCTGGCGGCGCTGGACAGAGGCGATTACCCTCTGGTGATTCTCTATCAGCCTTTTCGTAACCCCTCGCTGCGATTCGAGCGCTGGACCGGGGAAATGCTGCGCATCCTCAACGAACGCTTCCGCCCGCTCATGCAGATCGGCGAGACGACTCTCTATCAGCATGTGGGTCCCTAACTGCCATCCGCGCAATCTATCATCCAGCACTCATATCACCGGCATATACTTGTGAAGTTCGGAGCAATCGATCCTGAAAAGCTATCACTACATCCTATGAACGCTAACGGCAAACCGCCGCACACCATCGTTCAGGTCCGCGGACTCTGTAAACAGTTCACCGAGGGGGAAACGGCGCATCAAAGCACGCGGCGCATCCTCGACAGCGTCGATTTGGACATCGCGCAGGGCGAATTCCTGGTCCTGCTTGGCAAGAGCGGCAGCGGCAAAAGCACCCTGCTCAACCTCATCAGCGGAATCGACACGGCAGATTCCGGCAGCATCCTGATCGACGGAGAGGATATCACCCGGCTCAACGACCGGGCGCTCACCCTCTTTCGACGCAAGCGCGTCGGCATCATCTTCCAGTTCTTCAACCTGATCCCAACGCTCACCGTCCTGGAGAACATCCTCCTGCCCGTCGAACTGAGCGGGTCGCGGACAGGCGAAGACAAAGCGCGCGATCTTCTGGCGCGCGTCGGGCTGGCGGATCGGGCGGACAGCTTCCCGGACAAGCTGAGCGGAGGCGAACAGCAGCGAGTCGCCATCGCCCGCGCGCTGATCAACGAACCAGCGGTGGTCATCGCTGACGAGCCAACCGGCAATCTAGACGAAGAGACAGGTCAACGAATTCTGTCACTTTTGCTAGAATTAACTTGTCGTTCTGGGCGTACACTGATTATGGCGACCCATAACGCGGACGTGGTCGCCATCGCGGATCGAGTTTGTCGTATCCACGAAGGCAAACTCGTGATCACCCGTAGTAGAATCGGTGAAGGAGCGTACCGATGACTGATCCTGACCCTATCGTCATGAAACAGGTCCTTTCAGAACTGCGCGACGTGAACAAGGAACGCCGCCGCACCGCCGTGATGAAATTGGGTATGCTGGGGGGCGAAGAAGCCGTCCGCACACTCATCCATGTCGTCAGTAACCATCATGAGGATCTCATCGTACGCGGGCGCGCCGCCCTGATGCTCGGCAAGTTGGGCGATGTGCGGGCAGTTGAGCCGCTCATCGAAGCGCTGGACGCGCCGGGTTATCAAACCCCTCTGCACGCTGTCGAAGCGCTGGGAAGGCTGGGCGACGAACGCGCCATTGATCCGCTCATTCGGGTGATGGGAGCGCGCAATGACCGCATGCGTGAGGCGGCTGAACGCGCGCTGCGCAGCCTCGGCTACAATTTTCAGGAAGAGCCGACGCCCTGATCGGCGTCTTCTGCCAGATGACTGTGCGGGGCGGTCTAAGACCGCCCCGCATGATTCCTGCTTGACATGAGAGAGTCATGAACGCATCTTTGATCCCACGCCTTGTGCTGCGCCACATTCGTCGCCGTGCGCTGCAAAGCGCCTTATTCGCCCTGGGGGTGGCGCTTGGCGTCGCGGTCGTGGTCGCCATCGATCTGGCGAACTACTCCGCCAAGCGTGCGTTCGCCCTCAGCGCTGAGACGGTCACCGGTCGGGCAACACATCAAATCATTGGCGGACCAACCGGGCTGCCCACCGAGTTCTACACACGTCTTCGCCTTGATCTGCTCCTGCGCGACGCAGCGCCGGTGGTCGAAGGCTACGCGCAGGCGCTCGAACTGGGAAGGCGTTCGATGCGCATTCTCGGCATCGATCCGCTCGCCGATGCCCCATTTCGGTCCTATCTTAGCGATGTTCAGGTAGAAGGCGGCGCAGAGGAGACAGCAAGCGCCATCAACGCCTTCATCGTCACACCCGGCAGCATGCTGATCAGCGCTGCAACGGCGGCGCGCTACGGCGTCGAAATCGGCGATACGATCACCCTCCTCCCGCCGGGGCGGCAGGTCGAGGCGCGCGTCATCGGTCTGCTCCAGACGGCGGATGATGCGGGCGCGGAAGCGCTGAATAATCTGATCGTGATGGATATCGCCACCGCGCAGGAGATCGTCGGTATCCCAGGGCAGATCAGCCGCATCGACCTGTCTCTGCCCGAAGGCTACGATCTAGCGCTCATTGAAGGACGGCTGCCGGCGGGCGCGGCGATCACCACACCACGCGCGCAGAGCAGCGCGCTGGGACAGATGACCAGCGCCTTCGAGTTCAACCTTCAGGCGCTCAGCCTGCTGGCGCTGGTGGTCGGCATGTTCCTCATCTACAACACTGTCTCGTTCAGCGTCGTCCAGCGCCGGGGCGAGTTGGGGATCATGCGCTCGCTCGGCGCAATCGATCTTCAGGTGTTGTGGCTGGTCCTCGGCGAAGCGCTCTTCCTGGGCTTCATCGGAACGGTGTGCGGGCTGGCGCTGGGCATCCTTTTTGGACGGGGAGCGGTGGGTCTGGTTGCGCAGACCATCAGCGACCTGTATTTCGCCGTCGATGTGCAGCGGGTCTCAGTCGATCCGCTGACGCTGCTCAAAGGTGCGGGTATTGGCATCGGTGCAAGCCTGATCGCCGCGCTCATCCCGTCGTTCGAGGCGACGCGCACGCCGCCCGCCGGCTCGCTGCGCCGTTCGCTGCTTGAAGAGCAGGCGCGCCGCCTGCTTCTACCGCTCACGCTGCTGGCTGCCGGTTTAGTCGGAGTCGGCGCGCTGCTGATCGCTGCTCCTTCCACCAGCCTGATCATCAGCTTCGTCGCGTTGTTCTGCGTGGTGGTCGGCGGGGCGCTGCTCACCCCTGCCGGGCTGATCCTCGGAACTCGGCTGTTCACGCCGTTAATCGGGAGGCTCTTCGGCGTGGTCGGGCGGATGGCGACGCGCGCTGTCGCCCGCTCGCTCAGCCGCACTTCGGTGGCGGTGGCGGCGCTGACCGTCGCCGTCAGCGTGATCGTCGGCGTCAGTGTGATGATCGACTCCTTCCGGGGTACAGTCGGCAACTGGTTGGAGACGACCCTGGGCGCAGACATCTACATCTCGCCGCCCCAGGTCACCGCCGCCCGCCCGGAAGCCAACGTTGACCCGGCGCTTGCCGTGCTGGTTTCGCGAGTCGAAGGGATTGATCGGCTCGTCACAGGTCGCAACGTCCGCGTTGTCGCGCCAGATTATCCCGATCTGCCGCCGGTCAATCTGAATGTTGCCACAGGGGAGGTGGTCAGCACCGAACGGCAGTTCGTCTGGCTTGCTGCACCGCGCGAAACCTATATGGAAATCCTCAACCAGGGGCAGATCATGGTCAGCGAGCCGTTCGCTTTCCGGCGGGGAATCACGCCGGAAGCCAACACGCTGACACTCCTGACCGATCACGGCGCAGAGACCTTCACCGTCGCCGGCGTCTACTACGATTATGCGACCGACCAGGGATCGGTCTTCATGGCGGACAGTGTATATCGCCGCCACTTCGACGACAGCTACATCACGACGATGGCGGTGTTCCTGAAGGCGGATGCCGACCCGGCGGCGGTGATCGACGCCATCCGCGAGGCGCTGGGCGGTACGCAGCTCATCGTCCAGAGCAACCAGACACTGCGCGCCAACGTCTTCAACGTGTTCGAGCGCACCTTCGCCATCACGGCAGCGCTGCGCCTTCTGGCGGTGACCGTCGCCTTCATCGGCATCCTCAGCGCACTGCTTTCGCTTCAGTTAGAACAGACACGGCAGTACGGGATCATGCGCGCTATCGGCTTGACCCGCGATCAGCTCTGGCGCTTCACCTTGATTCAGACAGGGGTGATGGGCACGGTCGCCGGGCTGCTCGCCCTGCCCATCGGCGCGGCGCTCGCCGCCATCCTTGTCTACGTCATCAACGTGCGCTCCTTCGGCTGGACGATGCACCTCACGCTGATGCCGGATGAATTCCTGATGGCGTTTCTCGTGGCGATAGGCGCAGCGCTGCTTGCCGGAATCTATCCTGCGCGGCAGATCGCGCGGCTGATTCCGGCGCGCGCCCTGCGGGGTGAATAGTGCGTCACTGGCTCGGATGAAGGCGAGCGCGATTCGCCTTCGTCCGAGCCGCTGTCATCACAGAAGCGGCGGGCGTGGGGTGAGCGTGATCGTACCGCTCACCGTCGTGCGCACCGAATGCAGCCCCGTCGCTCCGCTGGGGCGCGTCCCGGCGGTCGCCTCCATCTGCATCGCGCCATCGCCCTCGGCGCAGCGCACTTCAAATGTATGATCGCCTTCGATGAAGGACCAGTCGTAGCGCCACAGATTCCAGGCACGGTCACTGACCGCCCGCCGGATCTGCGCTTCGACCCATTCGCCGCCATCAACCCGCACCTCGACCTTTGAGATACCGCGATCCCCCGCCCAGGCAATGCCGCCGATGGGGATCAGCGTATTCTGATCGGCATCGCTGAAGGCATCGTCGGTCGCCACCGTATCGATCACCGAGGTCGCTCGCACAATCGCGTCCTTGTCCCACCCCCGGCGCACCCAGTAGCCTTCAATTTCGCCTTCGATGAACTCCATGCGGGTGATCCATTTTGGCTGCTTCATGCCATAGAGGTCGGGGATGTGAATGCGCAGCGGGAAACCGTGACGAGCGGTCAGCGGCTGATCTTCCCAGGCGTAACAGAGCATGACGCGCTCATCGTCCTCGATCACATCGAGCGCGACGACTTCATCGAAATCATCGCCTCCCCAGATATGCAGATGTGTCGCCCGCTCCGGCACGGCAATCGCCGCCAGCACATCTTTCATCCGCACACCGGTCCACTTGATCGTGCTGATCAGGTCGCCGCCGACCCGATTCGAGATGCACGACATCGTGATGTAATCGCTGATGGTCTCGAAGTTACCTCGAATTTCATCGAGAGTCATTTCGGCGATCAAGCCCTCTTCGCCGGGGACAGCCGACTCAAACTTCAGGGTGTAGCCCTCTTCAGGGATGACCAATCCGTTCGGGTCGGAACGGATATCGATCCGGTAATGATCGCGCAGCGGCGTCACTTCGGCGCGCGTCCCCGGCGCGGGGATGATCGGATCGTCGGCGTTCGGCAGCGCCTGAGCGACCACCGATTCGGAAGATGCTTCCGGAGTCGCCGCCGCCTGAAGCTGCGCCACGCCGAGGTCTTCGGAGACCCGCCGGCTGAGCAGTGAACCCAATCCTGCGCCGATGACCGTCACCGTCGCCGTCGCCGCTCCAACCTGGATCAGGAAAGTTCGGCGGTCGAGCGTCTGCGCCGAGGCGTCCGCGCGCCCCCTCACTAAAACAGCCGGTTCGTGAGCATTCAGCCTGCTGTACGCCCAACTGACCGCCAACCCCCAGATAGCGAACAGCGCCACGATCCAGACCAGCGCGACCAGCGGGTCAGCGGTGGATTCCAGGTTGACGGAAAACGTGAACAGCAGGAACGGCAAACTGACCAGCGCACCCAGGACAAGCCCGGGGATAGCGCTGTCCTGATTCCCGCGAAGTCGGCTCATCAGCGCGAAGAACAGCGCGCCGGCAATCCCCCCGATGACGACCACCATCAGGATGCTCATCAAGTTTTCGGCGGTCTTGGCGGCGTCGGAGGAACTGCCGATCTGTACTGCTGCGACCACTTCCTCGACAGTGCCGCGCCCAACCGTGATCAGCGGTTCCGGCAAATTCCGCGCCAGCCAGTCGAACAGGTCAAACGGTACAAAAGCCAGCCGCGCCGCCTGCTGACCCAGGTGCGACAGGGCAACCAGGGGGAGCGCCAGCACCGCACCGATCAGCGCCCCCCAACCCAGACTCGATCTCAACGTCAAGATAACCTCCTGCGCCATACATCCGCTGCCAAAAACAGGCGATCAGTTCACTGGTTCATTGTCGGCACAAATCTTGCAGAGGGATTAAATGCAGGTGAACGTTGGCATTTTGGCGTACTGCCGCGTAGAATCTGCAGGCGATGCCTATTCACGATAGCAGAGTTCAAGATCATGTTCATCATCGACGGTCATCAGGATATCGCCTACAACGCGCTGTACTTCGGGCGTGACTACCGGCACAGCGTCGGCGAAAAGCGCGCCCGTGAAGCGGGCGGCACTTATCCCAATGGAGTCGCGACCCTGGGGCTGCCGGATGCCCTTCTCGGTCGGGTTGCCCTCGTCTTCTCCACGATCTTCACTGAGCCGATCACCTCGCCTGTCGCGCTGAGCGATCTGACTCCGCGCTACAAGACGCCTCGCGAAGCCTATCGCTACGGACTGGACCAGCTGGACTACTACAATCGGCTGGCAGATGAAAACGATACCATCCGTCTGGTGCGCACCCAGAAGGAACTGGATGCGGTAGTTGAGTCCTGGAAGCCAGACAAGCCGGCGGCGGATCGCAAGCTGGGCTTCGTCCTCTTGATGGAGAATGGCGATCCTATCCTGGAGCCGCGCCAGTTCGATGAATGGTATGGACGCGGCATCCGTCTGGTCGGACCTGCCTGGGCGGCGTCGCGCTACTGCGGCGGGACAGGTCAGCCAGGCGGGCTGACAGCGGACGGGCAAGCCCTGCTGGACATTATGGCGAACTACAACGCCATTCTCGATCTGTCGCATATGGCGGAACAGGCATTTCTCGAATCGCTGGATCGCTACACCGGCACGGTGATCGCCAGCCACAGCAACCCGCGCCGCTTCCGCTCTACCGACCGGCACCTCAGCGACGAAATGATCCTTCGACTCGCCGAGCGCGGCGGCGTGATGGGCATCGTCCTCTTCAACCGTTTTCTGAGCGAGACATGGCAGAAAAACGATCCTAAGAGCGGTGTGCCGTTCGCTACCATCCTGGACGCTATCGATTACGTCTGCCAGCTCACCGGGAGCGCGGAACATGTCGGTATCGGCAGCGATCTCGATGGAGGATTCGGCGTAGAAAGCATCCCTGAGGGCTTGGATTCGGTCGCGAGCTTGTGGGAGATCGGCGAAGGGCTTCGCCGGCGTCGTTACAGCGAGAGCGACATCGATAAAATCCTGAGCGGCAACTTCCTGCGCAAGCTGCGCGAAACGCTGCCGGCATGATTGGACCTGCGCAGTTTGGGATCGTCATCGGCGCGCTGGGGGGAGTCCTCATGTTGATGGGCTTGTTCCCCACCGTGACCGGCATCACACCTGGGGAAGGCATCGGCATCGTCCAGTTTGTTGCCATGGTCCTGGGTGCAGGTCTGCTTAATGTCGGCGCGATCCTCTACGTGAAATTCACGCTCTATCCGAACCAGGAAGCCAATCTCACCCAACAGATCTGCGTGCGGGTGGCATTCACCGGGCTGGTGCTGGCGGCGTTCACCGGCATGGGTGATTATCTGGGCTTCGGATCGCATGTCGTCGAGCTGGGCAGCCCGGAGGTCTTCTTTGGCTCCCTCCAGGCGGGGGCGCTGCTGGTGTTCCTGCTGCTCGCCGCCCTGGGCGTCCTGCTCTATGCTATGGCAGGATCACCACCGGGCGGAAGCGAGATTCCATAGCGCATCTGCCCGCCTAATTCAGGAACCCGGCGATTTTCACCGAATTATTATGATGCGCCTCTTTTTTTGCGCTAGAATATCCTTCGTAACTCAGTTGTGTTTACACTGCGTATAGGAGGCATTCCGAATGCGTAAAATATTGTCCCTTTGGCTGGTTGCTGCGCTCCTGCTGATGGCTGCTGCGCCTTCGATGGCGCAGGATCGTCCTAGCATCAGCGATCTGCTGTCGAGCGGTGAGGTTGGCGATTTTTCCACGTTGCTGGCGGCGATCCAGGCTGCCGGACTGGGCGAAACGCTGGCTGGCGAAGGTCCTTTCACAGTACTCGCCCCGACCGATGAAGCTTTTGCCGCGGCGATGGAGTCGATGGGTCTGTCTGCCGCCGACATCGTCGCAAATCCCGATATGCTGACCAGCATCCTGCTCTATCATGTCGTCCCTGGTCGCTATTTCTTCCGCAATCTCACCGCTGGTCCTACCCTCGAAACGGCGTTGGAAGGTGAGTCCGTCACGTTCGACCTGACCGACGGCGCTTTCACCGTCAACGGCGTGGGCATCTCTAACCCCGATAACCTGGTCGCTAACGGCATCGTCCACGTGATCGACGGCGTGCTGCTGCCCGCCTCGCTGGCGGCTGCGGCGGAAGCGCCTGCCGAAACCGAAACCGCGCAGACTACTGAGACGGTCGCACCACCCGCGCGTCCCTCGATTGCCGAGCTGCTCTCTGCCGGTGAGATAGAGAGCTTCACGACCCTGCTGGCAGCCGCTGAGGCCGCGGGGCTGACCGAAACGCTGGCGGGCGAAGGTCCTTTTACCGTCTTTGCGCCGACCGACGACGCCTTTGCGGCGCTGCTCGATGAGGTTGATCTGACGGCTGAGGACGTGCTGGCGCAGCCTGAGCTGCTGCGCGACATCCTGCTCTATCACGTTGTCCCTGGTCAGTATTTCTTCCGCAACCTGACCTCTGACCCAACGCTGACGACGGCGCTCGAAGGCGAAACGGTGAGCGTGGTGCAGGAAGGGCGCAGCCTCACGGTCAATGATGTCAACATCACCGATGTCGATAACGTCGCCGCCAATGGTATCGTCTTCGTCACCGACGGCGTTCTGCTGACCGCGGCACAGCGCGCAGCGCTAACTCCCAGCGGTGCGCATCTGCGCGCGGC
Source organism: Anaerolineae bacterium (assembly GCA_013360465.1). Classification (GTDB taxonomy): domain Bacteria; phylum Chloroflexota; class Anaerolineae; order Aggregatilineales; family Phototrophicaceae; genus Flexifilum. The sequence continues at coordinate 91,615 of JABWBO010000007.1, forward strand.
GCACTTCTCGCCCGATGCCGGTGCGGTTGATGTCTACGTCAATGGCGAAGCCAAGCTTGAAGGTGTCACCTTCGCCGCCATCAGCGCGTGGATGGATGTTCGCCCTGGAACCTACACTTTTGCCGTCGTTCCGACCGGCACCGAACCTGGCGAAGCGACGTTCAGTGTGGATATCGCCGAAGGCGACTGGATCACCCTCGCCGCGACCGGGACGGTCGCTCGCGATACGCTGACGCTGAATGCGCTGCGCGAAGACTTCAGCCCGCTGGCGGAAAACCGCGTCCGCCTCAGCATCTTCCACGCTATCGAGAATGCCGGCGCGGTTGACATTTACGTCAACGGGGCGCTGCTGGTCGGTGCGCTTGGCTATCCTGGCGTGTTTGGCGACAACGACGGCTTCGACATCCGCGAAGTCGGCGCCGGTTCCTATGATCTTCAGGTGCGGCTGGCGGGTTCAGGCGCGGTCGTCCTCGATCTGCCCGGTTCAACTTTCCAGCCCGGTCAGAACTATCTGCTCGCCGCGGTCGGGACGCCTGGTCTGCCCAGCCTCGCCGGGTCGGCGACGCCGGTTCAGTAAGACACGCGGCTCTCAGCTTTTCCGATAAAAAACACCCCAGGCGTACTGCCTGGGGTGTTTTGATTCATGGAACCGGCGTCCCGCCCTCCGTTGCCGGCGGTTCGACCGTCCTCTGTCGGGCAGTTGACGGCGCTTCAGGGACTCGCACCTCGGTCATCGGCGGATGTCCCGCAGTATCTTCTTCCGCAGGCGGCGCTGCCGGTTTGAAGACCAGTGCAGCAAAGACGCGGGTCAGGTCCCCTTCCAGACGCCGCGCAAACGCCCTGCGCGACTCGCCGTGACGCTGTCCGTAAAACGAATAGCCAAACTGCTCGACCGCATCATTTGCCGATGAGTAGGTGGGCAGCGCCGTCCAGGAATCGAAGGGCTGCCACTCGCCGCCAGCGCAGCGCCAGAGTTCAAAATGCATACGCGCCAGATCGCGTTCCCCTTTGAATCGCACATCGACGGCGATCGGCAGAATCGCGCTGCGCTTATCGCTGTACTTCAGGATATCTTTGGTCAGTGCGCGGGCAACCGGACGAGCGGCACCCAGAGCCGCTTTTTCATTGAGCTTCCTGCGCCGCGCCGCGCGATCCAGCCGCCGCACAGCGCGCCGCCCCATCGTGTGATGAGTCCGGTTGATGCGCCCGTACTGGTCATATCGTCCTGAGCGAATGCCGACGATATGCCAGCCGTCGAACCTGCCGCCGCCTGCGCCGATCAGCAGCTTGCGCGCGATCACACTCCCCGAAGGACAGGGCATCGGCAGATGATCGCTCTGCGCATGCTGCTGCCAGAGATAGCGGCGTCCATCGGTCGTGTTCGGGTCAATGACCGCCGGAGCGGGATACATCGGCTGCCACACGCCGAACGGTTCAGGCTTCGACCGGGTCAGCCGGATGATGACCCAGATCACCCACAGCAGCAGCAGGCACAGCGCGGCAATGCCGATCGCCAGTGCCGTCTGAACCGGATCGTTGAGATCAACCTGCACCGGCAGTGGAATATTCAGGATGCTGGTTGGCGTCGGTGTGGATAACGGGGCCGGCGGCATCTCTACCAGTGGAGGGGCGTTCACCATGATAGAGGCGATGTTGCCGCGCCCGGTCAGCGTGCCGCCGGGCAGTGTATCCAAGCCGACCGTGATGTACAGGTTGGATCGCACACCGGGCGGCAGCCGGTCCAGCGGCGCAAACAGTACGACGGAAGCGCGTGTCTGAGGTTCCAGCGGCATGAGGGGCGCTGAATTCAGTTCCACGCCGCGCTCATCGAACAACCGGACAATCGATGCCGCAGTCGCCACGTTTCCGTCGTTGCGTACATCCAGCTCGACGATGATGCTCCGCCCGTCATCGCTGAGTCGGCTGCTGGGACTGCGAATCAGCAGCGTATCGCCCTGTGCCCGGCTTGCGAATGCGGTCAGACCGACCCACAGCATTACGATCATCATCAGCCAACGGGTGCGAATCATTGCATCTTTGCCTGTCTGCCGTGCAGAGACCTCGAAACCCTCCCTACCACTATAGACAGCTTTGCCAGACTCTCCAAGTCGATTGTCCTACGCTTCGGCAACTGAAAGCCCGCTCAGTCACAGCGCGCGTGACGACTCTGACCGCCTTCTGTCCGTTTTATGTCCGCTTCTGGGGGACAAGCCGCCGCCAATTTGAAAGGATGAGGTCATCGCTCGTTTGTCTTCGCCAGGAGTACTTGCGCATGACCAGCCAACCGCTCTTCCACGCTGACCCGCCGCTGCCCCCTATTCCCCCGCCGAACGATCCTTCTCGGCGAGGCGATCCGCCGCTGCCCCCCATTCCTCCGCCGAACTAGATCACCGCATACTGCCATTCGGGCAAAAGAGGACCGGGTGGCGCGGCGACGTCAGCCGGTCCTCTTTTCGGGGCTGCCGCTTCGACGCGATCTACCGCTAACCGGGTGGGCAGTCCAGCAAAGCGATCTTCTCAAGGATCAGCCGCTCCAACTGTTCACGGGCAGCGTGGCGCTCCACTTTCGCCACCGCCTCAAAGGCACGCCGGAAAAGCTGACAGGCGAATCCGCGCGTCTCAACCGATCGATCCATTTCGATGAAGGCGCGGGTGTAGGTAGCATGCGCCATCATGTAGGCATTGCCGAGATATTCCCAAATGCTGTGCGCCTCTTCAATTGCCTCAGCCGCCTCATCCATAAGCCGCAGTTTCAGGCACGCCAGCGACAATCCGACATAACACAGCCCGGTCTCGTAGGCATTCTCGCGCCCCTCGATGTACAGCACCGCCTCCTGAAACCGATCCAGGGCTTCGTTGGGCCGATCCAGTTCCAACCGGACGCAGCCTTCCTCATAACACAGCAGCACGTAATTCTTTGGATGCTGGTTGGTCTTCGGGTAGGTTTCGCGCGCGCGCCGCAATATCTCTGCGCTCGCCTGCCAGTCGTCTAATTGGCGAAGCAGAGTCGCCTGAATCAGCAGCGATCGAAGCAGCAGGTTCTGCTCCTGCAGGCGAACAGCGATCTCGACGCTCAGGGTCACGTGACTGCGAGCGAGATCCATCTCCTGACGATGGATATGGGCGACAGCGATCATCTGATGGATCAACGCCTTCAGGTCTTCGCGCTCGCTGCGAGCGGCGATCTCCAGCGCTTCGCCAAACTGCGCGGCATCGAAGCGTGGATGAGGCGACAGGATATAGGTCTCGATCAATCCGGCGTAGGACTCCAGCAGGAAATCTTCATTCCGCTGATCGGCATATCCCTGTGCCTGCTGAAGCAGCGTGTTCGCCCTGGAAGGCTCGCCGATCATGTTGTGATAACGCGCCAGGGCAATCGAAAGCCGCGCGAGCAGGTCTTTGTCTCCCAGGTCCTGAGCGAATACCAGCGACTCGATCAGGCGATGCCACCACGGCTGGAACATCCGACTGGTGAGCATGACGGGCAGGATGTTCATCAGCGTATCGACAGCGTAATGATAGTACAGCCCGCGATTGACCGTCGCCCGGATCACGCCGTTGATCCGGTCCGCATTGTTGAGCAGCCAACCCCGATCATAAGCATGGTCATTGATGATTTGGAGTGAGCGCATCATATCGCCATCTCCGCCGGGATACTCCGGCAAATCTCCGGAAGTCATCATTCAGCCTCATTTCCAGCGAAAATCAGCCTGTACCTGCTTCAATAGTAGCTTGTCGATCGATTCGGTTGGAGAGAGGTTACAACGGCGAAATCGAATTCAGCAGGTTAATTGTATCGCAGAAGCGGTGAGGGCTGCGCAGTCAATTACCATGAAAATGCAGCCGCGCATTCCTACATACCTTCTGAAAACCAGGCGATCTGTAGGTGCGCGGCTGCAAGAGCCATCGGGCGTGGGGAAGCGGTGAGGCGTTAGCCGCTGACAATCCGATAGATGCTGCCACTGTAATCGATCAGGTAAAGCTCGCCCTGTTCGTCTTCGCCGAAAGAGCTGATCGTCCTCCCGGAGCGCATCAGGACGACCGTTCGCCATTGATCTGGCGTCTCGCGGTAGGTCCCCCAGACCATCCCGGAGCCAAAATCACCGTAGACGTAGACTCCCTGCCAGTCGGGGATGGCGTTCCCGCGATAGACGTATCCTCCGGTCACCGAAATGCCCTGGCTGTGTGGATATTCGGCAATGGGCAGCATCATATCTGCCGGAGCCAACGCCCCGCTGTAGGGGTGCATCGCTTCATAGATATTCCAGCCCAGGTTAAACCCGCCCTGCCCCGCTGGAATGAAGTTGACCTCTTCCCACTGATTCTGCCCCACATCCGCAGCGTAGAGATCGCCGGTCAGACGGTCGAAGCTGAACCGCCAGACGTTGCGTACGCCGTACAGCCAGATTTCGGACCTGGCGTTGGACCGCCCGACGAACGGGTTATCCGAGGGCACGGCGTAAGCCTGCCCCGCAGGCACGTCGATGTCGATGCGCAGGATCGTCCCCAGCAGGGTGCCGAGGTTCTGCCCGTTGCCTTCAGGATCGCCGCCCGAACCGCCATCGCCGACGGAGCTATACAGATAGCCGTCGGGTCCAAACGCCATATGACCGCCGTTGTGGTTGGGATACGGCTGGCTGATATGGAGAATCTGAAAAGCGCTCTGCGCATCGGCAGTATTCGCGTCATCGTCCGACACCTGATAGCGCTCGACCACCGTCGCGCCGCTGATATCCGTGTAGTTGACGAAGAGCAGCCCGTTTTCCGCGAAGTTGGGATGAAATGCCAGTCCGAGCAAGCCGCGTTCGGTATAGCCGGTCGCCGGTATCGCCTCCGGGCTGATCTTGTGGGAGATGTTCAGAAAAGGTTCGGCGCGACGCTCGCCATCGTCCAGAATCCAGATTTTTCCGCCCTGCTCAACGACGAACAAGCGCCCACTGCCATCTCCGGCATGGGTGAGATAGAGAGGGCGGATGAAGCCGCCCGCTGCTTCGTCCAGCGCGCCCATCTCCGCGACAGGAGGCGCGGCGCGCAGCATCTCAGCGTTCTGCGCCGCGCCGGGCGCTTCCCCCGTCATGGCTCCGATCAGCAGCGAGAGTACGATGACGATCCGGATGCGACCCTTGATTGAAGACATTCTCGAACTCACCTTTCACTCCATCGACATTGCTGTCCGACAGCGGGCAGCGTCTAGGCGTCCGGTGGACCCGCAACCGCGACGACCAGAGACTCGGGGTTCAGATAATGCTGCGCCGCCTTCAGCAAATCCTCACGGGTCAGCACGCCGACGATGTCACGATACCCCAGCAGGTAATCCAGTCCAAGATCGAAGGTCTCGATGTTGCGGATCATCGACGCGATCCCTTCATTCGCCTCCAGCTGAAGCGGCAGACGACCGATGAAGAAGGATTTATTATCCGCCAGCTCGTCGTCGCTTACCAACTCGCGGGTGATTCGACGAATCTCGTCGGTGATCTTCTCAATGGCGAGATCTACGTTCTCCGGATCGACCCCTGCCGAGACATTCCAGGGCAGCGCCGTCACGCCGCCCTCGATCTGGCTGTAAGCATAGTAAGCAAGTCCCAGCTCCTCGCGCACTTTTCCGCCAATGCGTCCCATCATGCCGAACTGACCGAGGATGCTGTTGGCGAGCTGTGCGGCATGGTAGTCGGCGTCCAGTCGAGACGGTCCCACCGCGCCGAGCATAATATCGCTCTGCGTCTTGCCCGGAATGGCGACCTGCACGCGGCGCGTCGCCTGGGCTGGGGCGGGGTTTTGCGGTCGTACGCGCGGGGGCTGATCGGGGTTGAACCAGTCGTCAAAGCGCTGACGTACCGCCTGGATCGCCTCATCTGCCTTGACTGCGCCTGTGATGACCAGGATCATCTCCCGCGGACCATAGCAGCGCCTGTGAAATGCGCGCAGATCATCCACCGAGAGCCGTGCGACCGTCTCAAGCGTGCCGCGCGCGCTCAAATGGTAGGGATGCCCTTCCGGGTAAAGCGTCTCATAGAAAGCGCGTGCGGCACGATAGCGGGTATCCTGCTGGCGATAGTTTAATCCGGTCAGGGTCTCGCCGCGCAGCCGTTCGACCTCGTTCTCAGGAAACGTCGGATGACGCAGGACATCGCCCAGGATGTCCAGCAGGAGCGGCAGATCCTCGCCGAGCGCTTTGCCGGAGAATGACGATGTGAAAGTCGAACCGTTGACATCCAGGTCCGCGCCGACCGATTCCAGCGCCTCGCTGATGGCGGCGAAATCGTAGGATGCCGATCCGCGCGTCAGGGCGTCTGCGGTCATCGCTGCGAGTCCGCTCTGGACAGCCGATTCCAGAGAACTGCCCACCGTCAGCGATCCGGTCAGGACTACCGACTGGGCGGTGAAGTTTTCATAGACCAGGACGACCAAGCCGTTAGGCAGGACCTCGCGGACGATATTGCGCGAATTCGGGAAAGAGTCGATAGGCGCGCTCATTCAACATCCTCTTCGTCTTGTTCGGCGTCGTCCTGAGCGGCGTCCGTCATGGGCACGAACCAGCCAACCGTTCGATTCTGCGTGCGCAGGTAGCGCGCAGCGACCTCTTTCACGTCATCCAGCGTGACCGATTCGAGGCTCTGCACGTAGTCCTCGAACCAGGAATAGCTGTTGAAGTTCTCGGCGAACGCCAACCAGAACGCCTGCATCGTCACCCGTTCGGTGCCATAGGCAAAGAGCGCCCGCGCCTGTTTCTTGGCGCGCTCCAGCTCGCGTTCGGTCACCCCCTCGGCGATGACCCGGTTGATCGCCTCATCAAGGGCGTTCTGGACGGTCTGATGTTCGACGCCGTCGCGCAGAACAACAGTGATCGTGTACATGAACGGATCAATCGTCGGGGTCATGCCGCCGTCAACGTCGATCGCAAGCGCCGTCTCTACCAGGGCTTTATACAGCCGCGTGGTGCGGTTATCGATGCCACCGCCGCCAAATCCGTCCGTGCCTGCCAGGACGCTGTTCAGCAGTTCGAGCTTGAACCAGTCGGGATCAGTCGCCGCCGGCACACGATAGGCAAGCTGGATGAATGAAGTCGTCCCGTGCCGCTCGACCGCCACGCGCCGCTCGCCCTGCTGCGCAGGTTCGGGGCGAACGAACAACATCGGCGCAGTGCCAGCCGGTATCGGCTCGTAAATCGTTCGAATGCGTTCCAGCATCTCATCGGGATCGAAGTCACCGACGGCGACGGCGATAGCATTGTTCGGCATGTAATGCCGGCGGTAGTGTCCATAGAGATCATCGCGCGTCATGGTGCGCAGGTCGGTCATGTCGCCGATGATCTCGTGATGATACCCATGTACGCGAAAGACGGACGCCTGTACTTCCTCGCCCAACCAGAACATCGGCGAGTTCTCCGCCCCCTGGCGCTCGGAGATGATGACCGTCCGTTCCGACTCGACTTCTTCGACATCAAAACGGGCGTTAATCATTCGGTCGGCTTCCAGGCGCAGCGCCAGGTCGATTTCGGCAGCGGGCAGCGTCTCGTAGTACGCGGTGTAGTCGAAAAACGTCTGGGCATTCCAGGATCCGCCGACGCGGTCAATCGCCTTATCGAGATACCCCGCCGGGAACTGATCGGTCCCTTTGAAGAGCATATGCTCGACCCAGTGCGACGCGCCGGTGATCCCGGTCGGTTCGTTGCGACTGCCGATTCGGTACAGCACCCACCAGCTGATGATCGGTGCGGTGCGCACGGGCTTCAACAGCACGACCAGCCCGTTCGACAAGACATGACGGACAACGTTGCTCACTACCGACTCCTCTACCCTAACAACAAATCAGGGCATGGCGGCGCTGCCATGCCCTCTCCCCCCTGCGCGATCACATCCGGTCAGGACGCAGCGGTTCCCGACATGAACCCGGAACCGACTGCGAGATAGTCGTACCCTTGTGTGACCAGTTCCCTGTAGTCAGGGATCATGCGCCGCCCATCGATGATCAGATACGGCGGCTTGACGGTCTCTTCGATGGTGCGCGACAGTCCCCGGAATTCCTCCCAGTCCGTCGAGATGAACAGCATGTCGCTGCCGAAGATCGCCTCTCTTGGGGACTCATGATAGGTGATGCACCCGAACAGGTGATTCTTGTCCGGGTCGAAATAACGGCGCGCTTCTTCAGTCGCCAGCGGATCGTAAGCGCGGATCGCTTTGACGCCCTTCGCCAGCAGGGCATCGACGACCTTGAGCGACGAAGAGTCGCGCATATCGTTGGTGCGCTGTTTGAAGGACAAGCCGAGGAGCGCAACCGTCTTCTGATTGAAGCTCACGCCGGCTTCCTGAACGGCACGGTCGATCAGATAGGTCTTCTGATATTCGTTGATGCGGTAGACCGCCTGGAGCAGATCCGCCGGATAGCCCACCGTCGAAAACTGGTGGATGAGCGACTGAATATCCTTGCCGAAACATGACCCGCCCGCGCCGTTAGAGACGTATGATCCCCAGGTGCTGATGCGCGCATCGGCGGTGACGCCGCGCTTCAGGTCTTCCATATGCACGTTATCGAAGCGTTCACCCAGGCGCGCGCCGACCCCGTTCCAGAAGGAGATATAGGTCAGCAGCAGCGTGTTGGCGACGTACTTGATGGCTTCGGCGGTCTCCGGCGTCGTCTCGATATAGCGAATGCGCACATGGTTGACGAACTGCGAGTAAATCCGCCGCATGATGCGGAAGTCATCTTCGGTGTCCGCGCCAAGCACCACACGATCTGGGCGGCGCGACTTTTCCACCGCATCGCCTTCCGGCAGAAATTCTGGGTTCGACGCCACCCCGGCGTTAGGGACCTGATGCCGCCTGAGTACTGCCTCCAGCTGGCGGGCGGTACCGATCGGCACCGTACTCTTGTTGATCAGCACAACGCGGCGCTGATCAGCACGTTTTGCCAGCCTGCTGGCAATGGTGTCGAGCGCGTCGAAATAGTAGCTCAGGTCCGAAGAGCCGTCCGGGTTCGGCGGCGTCGGCAGGCACAGAAAGATGGCATCCGTACCTTCGAGGATCGGTTCCAGTTCGGTAGTGAAAAAGAGGTAGCGGTTGAGGTTCTCGCGGATGACCGCCGCCAACCCCGGCTCATTCACATATCGCTCGATGGCTTCTGCTTCGCCGGATTGATAGGCAGCAATGCGCGCCTTATCGATGTCGTAGGCGTACACTTCATGCCCATACTCAGCCGTCGTGGCGGCATGAGTCAAGCCGACAAAGCCCGTTCCAACTACGATGATCTTCATGCAGCATGTCCTTCAAACGTGAATGCAAGACTCAGTGCATATACACGGCATGTGCCCTGCTTTCCTTGAACTGGCAGAAGTGTAGCACCGCCGCTCGCCTGCGAACATAGCGCAGTTGCCGGAAGCCGATTACAATCCAGGGGCAGCAGCTACCTCTGAGGTGAATCATGTACGTCTTCTACAACGGCGTCATCCACACCCTGGACCCGGCATATCCCAACCCGGATATCGTCGTCGTCGATGAAGAGACCGGGCGCGTGCGTTCGGTGGGTCGGCTGGACTTCCGCACCACCATGCCCCCGGTCAAACGGGTCGATCTGCGCGGCAGGACTCTCCTCCCCGGCTTCAACGACGCGCATGTGCATATCTGGAAGCTGGGGCTGCTGCTTACGGTTCAGGTGGATGCGCGCCGCGCCGCCGCGCCGGATATTCCCGCCATCATCGAGCAGTTTCGCCGGCGCGCCGCCGCTGCGCCGGCGGGCACATGGCTGACCGGGCGCGGCTACAACGAAGTCGATCTGCCGGAGAACCGTCACCCCACACGCGCCGATCTGGATCAGGTCAGCGCCGATCATCCGATTGCGCTAACGCGCACCTGTGGGCACATGATCGTCGCCAACAGCCTGGCGCTGCGCCTCGCCGGGATCACCGCCGAAACGCCCAACCCGCCGGGTGGCGTGATCGTACGTGGTGAAGATGGGGAGCCAACCGGACTGCTGCAAGAAACGGCGATGGGCTTGCTCACACGGGCGATTCCGCCTTACGACGATGCGACGATGGCGAACGCCATCCGCGCGGCGACAGCACATCAGCGGCACCTGGGCATCACCAGCGCCACCGATCCGCTCCTCACCCCAGATCACCTGCGGGTCTATCGCCAGCTCGACGCGGCGGGTCATCTCGATGTGCGCGTGAACGGTCTGCCCATCCGCCGACCCGACGGCGGGAGCGAAACCTACCCGCTGCCTGACATGCACCAGAGCGACTTCCTTCGCGTTGATACCGTCAAATTCTTCGCCGATGGCGGGCTGAGCGGGGCGACTGCCGCCCTCAGCGAACCGTACAAAGTCACCGGTGAACGCGGCGTGCTGCGCTTCGAAACCGATGAACTGCTGGACCTGATGTGGGAAGCGCATAACGCCGGTTTCCGCATCGCGACTCACGCCATTGGCGACGTGGCGCTGGATCAGGTCATCGGCGTATACGAGACGCTGCACGCTCGCAAGCCGGGGCTGCGTCATCGTGTCGAACACCTGGGACTGCCATCGCCTGATCATCTGCGGCGGCTCAGAGCAGTCGATGCCATCGCCGTCCCGCAAACGATCTTTCTCGCCGCGCTGGGCAATGCCTTCCGGCGCTATCTGCCGGATCACTTTCTGCCGCGCTGCTATCCGGTGCGGGCGATGCTCAACGCCGGGCTGGAAGTTGCCCTCAGCTCCGATGCGCCGGTTGTGCCCGATGATAACCCGCTGTTGGGGATCAAGGCAGCTGTCGATCGCTTCGATCCGTCAGGAGAAGCCATCGCCCCCGAACAGGCGATCAGCCCCTACGAAGCGCTCTATGCTTACACGATGGGTGGCGCGATTGCCAGCGGCGACGCGGCGAACCGGGGCAGCATCACCCCCGGCAAATGGGCGGACCTGATCATCGTGAATGGCGATCCTCTGCGCGAAGCCGCCATCGCGCCGGAACGCCTGCTGGACATTCATGTCGAAGAGGTTTACGTCGGCGGCAGGCTGGTCGCCGAAACGTGATCAGATGCGGTTCAGCCGGGGGTCAAGCGCGTCGCGCATACCGTCGCCCAGCAGGTTGAACCCCAGCACCGTGATCATGATGGCAAAACCGGGGAAGAACACCATGTGCGGCGCGGTGAAGACGTAGCTGCGCGCTTCGCTGAGCATCGCCCCCCATTCTGGATCGGGAGGCTGTGCCCCCAGCCCGATGAAGGACAGCGCCGCCGCCTCCAAGACCGCCCCGCCAATCCCCAGCGTCCCCTGCACGATCAGCGGCGTCAGCGAGTTCGGGAAGATGTGGACGAACAGGATGCGTATCGGTCCTGCACCCAGGGCGCGGTTGGCAGTGATGTACTCGTATTCCTTAACCGCCAGGACCTGCGCCCGCGCCAGTCGCGCATACACCGGAATGCTGACGATAGAGATCGCCAGCAGGGCGTTCTGCAGCCCCGGACCCAACACCGTGACGATGACAATCGCCAGCAGCAGTGAGGGGAATGCCATCAGCACATCCATGAAGCGCATGATGAGATTGTCTACCCAGTGACCCACATAGCCGGAGATCATCCCCAGCATCGTTCCGACCACAATTGAAAAGGTCACCGCCAGAAACCCGACGAGGAGCGACACGCGCGACCCGTACACGATACGACTGAAGACATCGCGCGCGTTGAGATCCAGTCCAAGGTAGTGTTCGACTTCCTCCGCCGGGCAGCCCAGCAGGTGAATGCACGGAGCCTTCGCCTGAAGCCGCCCCGTGTGCCCAGGCACTCCGATCATTGGCTGAAGCGGATCGTAAGTCGCAATCGTCGGCGCGAAGAGGGCGATGATGATCAGCAGCAGGATGATCGCCATTCCGATCACCGCCAGGCGGTTGCGAAACAGGTAATGCATCGAATCCATCCACAGGCTGGACGGACGGGCAGCCTGGCGCGCCCCGGTACTGTCGAGCTTGATAGGTTTGCCCGTAGTGGTGGTGGACATGGCAGCTCCGTCTATCTAGCTCAGCCGGATACGCGGGTCAAGGTACCCGTAGAGGATATCGACGAACAGATTAATCAGGACAAAGGCAGAGGCGATGATGATGGTGAATCCCTGCACCAGGGTATAGTCGCGCGTGGTGATGCCGTCGACCAGCGTGCGTCCTACGCCTGTCAGCCCGAAAACCGTCTCGGTCAGCACCGCGCCGCTGATCAGCAGGCTGAAGTTCAGACCGATGATCGTCACAACCGGCAGCAGGGCATTCCGGACGGCGTGATTGATCACGACGAATACCTCTCGCAACCCCTTGGAACGCGCCGTTCGAACGTAGTCCTGCCCCAGGGTTTCAAGCACGCTGGAGCGCGTCATTCGGGCAATGATCGCCAGCGGAATCGTCCCGACCGCGAATGCTGGCAGGATCAGATAGCGTATCGCCGTAATGAACAGGCTGCCATTCAGCGTGAGGATGGCGTTCAAGAGATTCAGCCGCGACAGAAAGATCAACAGCGGACTGGCGCTGTTGACATCCGGCGACAGCCCCCACTGCACAAAAAAGGGGACCGCCTCAAAGCCTGGGGGGAGTCTTCCAGACGGAGGTAGGGCGAGAAAAGTATCCTTAAGAAGGACCGAAAAAATGTAGGCGAGCATCAGTCCCAACCAAAAGACCGGCATCGACACGCCGATGTTCGCGCCGATCATCGTCCCGACATCGATTGCCGAATTGCGGAAATAGGCAGAGATGATTCCGAGTGGAATTCCGACAAAGATGGCGAACAGCATCGCTGCCAGCCCCAGTTCAATCGTGACCGGAAGGCGCTCAGCCATCAGATCAACGATGGTCCGCCCGTAGCGAATCGAGGTGCCAAAATCGCCGCGCAGGATATTGCCGAGGTAGATGCTAAACTGCGTCGTGAGCGGTTCGTTCAGCCCCATGCGTTCGATGAAATCGTCGCACACCTCATCTGTTGCCCGCTCGCCCAGTACGGCGCGGCAGGGATCGCCGGGGATAAATCTTTGCAGTGCAAATGTGATGAAGATGATGCCGAATAAGACAGGCACAGCCAGAAGAAGTCGTCTGAGGATAAACACAAGCATAGTTCACGTGCCCTAGCGCCGTGGGCGGCCCGAGTTCAGAAAAAACGAATGGGGAGACGGCTGCAGTGGATGCCGTCTCCCCACACCTTCACGAGAAAGCCTGATCCTTAGGATTCAGGCGCGTTCAGGAACGCCGCGAAGAAGCCGCTGAAGTAGTCGAACGCACCGCTGCGCCCCACATGGAGCGGATTCGCTGCATCCCACTGTACCGCAAAGGTCATGACGACATCGTTCGAATCGAGCGCCGAACCATCGTGGAACGTCACGCCGGGGCGCAGATGGAACGTCCACTCGGTCAGGTCTTCGCTGGCTTCGTAGGTCTCCGCCAGGCTCGGAACAACCGCCGTGCCGCCGACTTCATAGGCGAGCAGCGACTCGATAACCTGCTCGCAGGCGCGCAGCGATTCGCCATCGGTCTCATCCGAGCAGTACATGCTGATCGGTTCAGCGTTCTGCATCCACACGAAGGTGTCCGAGGTCGGATCGTCCATGACGCTGAAGTTCTCGTTACCGAGCGGGCTGGTGTGCGCACCGGCGACGCCCGCCTTGTAGGCGATGCCCGAACCCCCATGAGCGACCGGGAGCATCGGGACCAGATCACGGATGGCGGTGTTCGCCTCGATGTAGTACGGGTAGCGTTCCGCGAAGTCGGCGAGACGCGCGCCAGCCTGGAGCGGCTCGGTGATTTCGGGGTGCTTCGTGCCAAAGGAATCGTTGGCGCCAACGCCGAAGTGGAAGTCAAGGAAATTGGTCGCGTCCGGGTAGTCCGCGCCCCAGCCCAGAAGGAAGATGGGCAGACGGCCCGCCGATGCGTTGTCCAGGAACGTACCGGATTCCTGTACTTCGATGGTCAGATTGATGCCGATGGCGGCGAGCTGCTGCTGCAGGTCAGCCGCTACGACGCCGGGAGATGGCAGATAGCCGCGCACGACATCGCGATAGCTGATCGTCGTCTCAATGGGCAGGCTGAAGCCGCCTTCCGCCGCCGCCTCTTCAAGCAGCTGGCGCGCCATTTCCGGGTCATACGGGAACGGCTCTACTTCCGGGGTATAACCAAAGATCGAGGTCGGCATGAACTGATCGGCAACCGACGAGCCGGGAGGATAGAACTGATCGACGATGCGCTGCTTGTCGACGCCATAAGCAACCGCCTGGCGCACCTTGACGTTGTCAAACGGCGCGATGGTGTTGTTCATACCCACATAGAAGACGTTGGTGCCTTCGCGCGGAAGGAACTGAAGGTTCGGATCGCCCTGGACGACCGGGATGTCGAGCGCGCCGGGGTTGTCGATGGCGGAGACATTGCCCGCCTGAAGTTCGGTTAAACGCTGCGCAGACTCGGAGTTCCAGCGGAAGATGAGCGTAGATTCGATGGCGGCATCGCCCCAATAGGAGTCATTGCGGGCGAGGACGATTTCGTTGCCCAGGTCCCAGTGATCGAGCATATAGGGACCGGTACCGATCGGTGTGCTGAGCAGATCGCCGCCGCCGCCGGTCACCTCAAGCTGATCAGACGAGCGGATGCCAAACGCCGCGAAGGCAACCTTCGACGGGAAAGCGGGATCAGCATAGCACAGTGTGAACTTGACGGTTGTTTCATCGACGGCTTCAATGCTCAGAATCTCGCCGCCGTAGTCGCAGCTTTCCGCCGCATAAGTGATCAACCCGCTGTCGGAAACTGTCATGTTCGCCGGGGCATCCTGGGCAAGCACCGGGACGCTTAAAGCAACGAAGACCAGGATCAACAGCATTCCCAAACCAAATCTCTTAACCATATGAAACTTCTCCTTCCAAAGCGATTCACCGCACACGTCAGACAAACGACCCACGAATGACTATCCAGTAGTGACGGAATGGGTTCGAATGTTGCCGTACGCTGCCCATAATTGTAATCTTTTTAGGTGTAACGGCAACATTTCATGAACGAGAGAGGGCGTACCTCACATGAAGCCACCCGCAGTTCCACTCGAAGCCATTCGGGCGCTCCCCGCGATCTTTCGGCAGACCATTCCCGAAACCTATCAGGACGAGAACGGGCACATGAACATGCGCTGGTATCTCGCCCTCTTCGATGATGCCGGCTATCCCCTATCCGCCTCCTTCGGGCTGACCGGCGAGTTCCACACACAGCACGACAGCGGCGGCTACGATCTGGAACATCATCTGCATTATCTGCGCGAGGTGATGGTCGGCGACGATGTGACGATCTACGCTCGCCTGCTGGGCAGGTCCGCCAAGCGCATCCATTACATGATGTTCATGGTCAACGAGATGCGCGGGGCGCTCGCCGCGACGTTCGAATGCGTGAATTCCTTCGCCGACATGCGCACCCGCCGAACCGCCCCCTACCCTTCGGAGATCGCGGCGCGTATCGATGCGCTGTTGGCGGTACACCAGGTGCTTGACTGGACCGCACCCGTGAGCGGCATCATGAGCGCATGATCACGGCGTCCAGCACATCGACGAACTCTCCCAGATGCGGGATGAGATAATCCGGCTGGTGGGCGAGCAGCTCCTCGCGCGAGGCAAAGCCGCATTCGACCGCCACCGCGACCGCCTGAATTGCCCGTGCGCAAGCGATGTCCATCGGCGTATCGCCGACGACGATCACCGCTGCCGGCTCACCGCCGAGCCGCATCCGCGCCCGTTCCAGCGCCAGAGGCGTCAGGTGGTTGCGGTCGAGCGCCTCGCTTCCGTATGCGCCGACGACGAACCACTCCGGATCAAAACCGGCAGCGCGCAGTTTGTGCGGGGCGGCGCTGCGCGCGTTGCCGGTGACGATGCCGAGCAGCAGATCGTCGCGCCGACGCAGGTCTTCGACAGCGTTCAGCGCCCCTTCGCAGGCGGCGATCTCGTACTGCGGGATGACCTCCGCTGTGTGCCTGCCGACGCTGGCATCGTAGAGCGGCATCATCACCCCGATTCGCTGGTCTGTGTAGCCTTCGCCGCTCAGCAGTTCGACGAGCGTCTGCCAGTCGGTCTTGCCGCTGAAATGATGCGCGGCGACGCCGGCTTCCGTGCCGAACACTTCCAGCAGCGCGCGTCGGGTCGCCTCACGCCCTGCGCCGCGTGTGCGCAGCAGCGTGCCATCGATGTCGAAGAGGATCAGCGCCGGCATCATCCGTCACCAGCCCCAGGTCCCGGTGCCGCCTTTGAAAGGACCGACGATGTCGGCGGTGATCCAGCCGCCGTAGAAATCGCCTTCCTGCGCCTGCACCTGCTCGTCATCGACGAAGCAGGCATCGACGCGGTTGGCGTAGAAGGCGAGGTGATCCTTGATGGATTCGTATCCGGGCTGCGGCGCTGAGTAGCTCCAGGCAGCTTCTTCCGAGGTCCTGCCGTCCACCGTGATCGTCCAGTAGTTCGCCGCACCCTTGAACTCGCAAATCGTCCGGCGAGATGTCTGACTGAGCAGGTCCAGGCGCACATCTTCGGGTGGGATGTAATACGTCGGCGGGTGACTGGTCTCCAGGACGCGCCGGGCGCGGGTCGTCTCGGCAATAGTCACGCCGTTGAAGATCACCCGCAGACGTTTAGGCGTCGGCTCGACGCGCGGCGGGCGAGGATAATCCCAGACCGACTCCTGACCAGGCTGAGCAGTCGGTCGCGACAGGTTAGTCATGGTGGAACCTCATTCGCTTTCCAATCCGCCCATTATACGCTAGGAGATATCGCAAAGCGGCTCTATTCGGTATTGGGCGCGTTCCTCGCACGAGAAGTCCTGCTGGTAGCGGTTGGCGCGCACCCACGACAGCAGCTCGTTCAGCGGACGGTCGGCGACCTGCCATTCGATCACCTTGCCATCCATGCCGGCGGAATAGGCGGTCCGCCCATCGGCGCTGAAGACGGCTTCCCAGACAAAGTTTGTATGCCCGTAGAACCGCCGCACCTCCTGCCCGCCGGCAAAATCCCACAGGATGACCAGCCCAGACTGATCGCCGGAGATGACGTAACGCTGATCGACGCTGAGGTCAAGGTCGCGCACCCAATTGCTGTGACAGCAGTAGCGGTGGATCACTTCACCCGTTTCGTAGTCGATGCGCTGAATTTCGCCGCTGCCCAAACCCGCCAGCACCTGGGGGGTTTCCGGCACCAGCGCCAGGCTAAGAATCGTCGAATCAGGGAGGAAATGGCGAAGCTCCTGCCCTGTCGCCGCGTCCCAAACGATCAACCCGGTGATGGTGGTCGTGCCGGAACCGGTCAGGATGGCGCTGCCGTCTTCGGTGAACAGGCTGGCGTTGACCCACAGGTCGGTGTTCAGCCTCAGGGCTTCCTCACCCGTCTGTACGCTCCAGACGATGGTATCGCCGTGCGAATTATCCTCCCAGAAATCCCCCCACTGGATGCTGTTCGCCAGCGCATACCGACCGTCAGGGCTGAAAGACGCCCAGTAGGGGATGTAGTCGAATCCCTCAAGCGTATGAAGTTTCGCCCCGGTTTCGACATCCCACAGGGTGTAGCTGCCCGCGCCGGTGTTGCCAAACCAGTCCGCCGAGGCGACGAAGAGCGTGCGCCCATCTCCGCTGAAGGCGATCCGCCAGACCCATCCGACCGCGCCGGGGAATCGGCGAACTTCTTCACCGGCGGACTTCTCCTGAAGGATCACCACGCCGTCGGCAGTGCCCAGCGCCAGATACCGCCCGTCGGGGCTTTCGGCGGCAGACGTGAATCGGACGGTCTCGTCGCCGAAGCGGCGATTTGCCCCGGTCTGGGGGAGTTCCCAAACAATAAGGTCTCCAGATTCCGTCCCATAAATCCCTGTCCCCGAAGCGCCGACCGCCAGCGACACAATGCGGTGCATACGCAGCCCATGATAGGAAACTCCGTACTGGAGAGACCACTGATCGATGTTCCAGGCGCGCAGATGCCCCAATTCGGCAAAGAACAGGGTTCGCCCGTCGGGTGACAGCGCCAGATCGGTCGGGTTGCCGATGAACGACGACTGCTGTCGCTCAAGGTCGCCCGTGTCCAGGTTCCACAGGCTGATCAGATTGTTCCGCGTTACCGAGACTAGGCGTTCTCCAGCCGCGAACGCCACACCCGTCACGCGCGATCCGTGCCCCTCAAGCGCCATCAGCCGGTCGCCAGACGCAGCATCCCACAGGATGACCATCCCTTCCGCACCGCCGGTCGCCAGCATCGCACCGTCCGCGCTGAAAGCGAGACTGTCGATCTCGGCGGCGTGCCCTTCCAGAGCGAGGATGATCTCGCCGGTCTCCGCATCCCACAGCGCCGCCGTCGCGTCGTCGGACGCCGTAGCGAAGACCCTCCCGTCCGGGCTGAAAGCGACATCATTGATACCCGCCTTGTGCCCTTCGAAACGGCGAATCGCTACGCCATCCGGCATCCCCCACTGAATCACCATCCCGTCCGAGGAAGCCGAAAGCGCCGTCCTGCCATCCGGCGCGAAGCTCACGGCGTTCACCCAGCCGGCATGTCCTTCTAGACGCCGGACTTCGACTTTCGCCTGAACATCCCAAACGATCAGCTCGCCCACCGCGCACGCCTCACCCTCACTCAACACTGCGCAGCTTCCGGTCAGGGCATAGCGCCCATCAGGGCTGAGCGCACCCGATCTGATCTCGCTGCTGTGACCGTGCAAAACCGCCCGAACGCCCGCACCCTGGGCGATTTCCCGAAAGGCGATTTCCGCTTCTGATGGCGGCTCCTCTATTTCCAGCGCTTCCAAAGCCAGTGCGGTCGCCAGGACTGTATTGCCGTTCTCGTAAGAGTCGAGCGCGCTGCCCGCCAGCACCAGGCTGTGGTTCACCGCGCTTTCGCGTTCTGCCTGAGCGAGCGCCGCCTGTGCCCGCACCTCCTGCTGAAAGGCGTACAGGGCAAGCGCCACCGCTGCCACCAGAAACACTCCCAAGCCCGCCGCCAGATAGCGCAGACGGTTTGCTGCCCGCCGCTGACTTTCAGCGAGCAGCCGCTGCGTCTCCATTTCGCGCCGCTGGCGTTCCTGTTCCGCACTTCGCTGGCGCTCCGTTTCGGCGACGCTGGTTTCCAGGTAGGTGCGCTCCTCCTGATTGAGCGCCAGACGCGCGTCGGCGGACCATGCCGCCATCTGATCCAGCCGAGCGCCGCGCAGCAGATAACTGGCGTCCCTGCCTGCCTCATACCATTCCGCGGCAGCGGCAGCCAGGAGGCGCTGCTGGCGAATGTCATGCCGGCTCTCGTCGATCCAGCTTCTCAGCCGTTCCCACTCCCACAGGATCGCCTCATGCGCAATCTCCACCGTGGGACGGCGCGTCGCCGGGTCATGATCCAGCGTGAGCAGCCGATAGGCGGCATACATATCGAGAATCTCATCGGTCATGTCTGCATCATCAGCGACTGCCAGCAGTTCTGAACGCGGCGCCCGCCGGCGCGCATCGCCTGTGCCTTCGCCCAGCGCGACCAGACGCAGAAACATCTGTCGGATGATCTCCCGCCCGGCTTCCGGCTGCTCGTGATACAGAACTTCGGCGCGTTTCGCCAGCGCGCCCGAAGCCCCTCCCAGCGCATGGTAGGCGTCGCTGGTCAGGGTGTGGTCTGAACGCCGCTGGAACAGCTCGGTCAGCGCGTATTGCAGCAGAGGCAGCGCTCCCGGTTGCGCATGAACGTCCCCGCTGATCGCGGCGACCAGCCCAGGCTCAAACGCCACGCCTTCGCGCGATGCGGGCTGGGTGATCGCCTCTTCCAGCTCTTCGGGAGACAGGGGCATGACTGTCTCCATGCGGCTCCGCACCAGTTCGCCAAACTCCGGGTATTGCAGCGGACGGTCATAGAAGTCGGCGCGCAGCGTGATGATCACACGAACGCGGCTGCGCGGGTTGGCAACAGCAGCAGCCAGCAGCCCGATGAACTGCGCGCGCCGGGCTTCATCTTCGACCAGGGTGAACACCTCTTCGAACTGATCGACGATGACCGCCAGTTCACTGTCGTCTTCTGGCAGGATGAGCGCGGCGGCGCGCCCCAAGCCGCGTGCATCGCGGTCCAGGTGTTCGCGCAGATTCCCTGCCGGATGAGCAGCGACTCTGGTCAGCGCGATCTCCAGCTCGTCCAGCGGATATGCGCCGGGAGTCATCTCGACCAAGAACCAGCGTTCTGATCCGGGGAGACCGCCACGGCGCAGCGCCGGCAGCAGCCCCGCTTTCACGACGCTCGATTTTCCGCAGCCGCTTGGACCTACCACCGCCAGGAAACGCGCCAGCGGATCTTCCTCACCCAGGCGCTTGATTAGCTTCTGAACCAGCCGCCCACGCCCGAAGAAGTCGGCAGAATCTGCCTCATCGAACGCCCGCAAACCCTTGTAGGGATTCACCAGTTCAACGGCAGCGCGCGCGGAAACCGCCCCTTCACTGATCCGAAGGGTGGGCGTATCGACAGCCTCCTCTTCGTCCACCCGCGCTCTCGCGGCATAAGGCTCAGTCAGGCGCAGGGCGAGTGCGCGTTCAATCGCCTGCTGCCGACTATGAACGTCCAGCTTGCTGTAGATCTGCCGCATGTACCACTTCACCGTCTCCGGCGAAAGCACCAGCCGCTCGCAGATCTGGCTGTTCGTCAGCCCTTCGACCACCAGACGCATGACTTCGATCTCGCGCTCGGTCAGCGCATCGACGAGAGGCTGCGCCGGAACGCGCGGCAGCGCGGCTGGCAGCGCGGCGCGAAACGCCGCCGCAAAGCGCTGCACGGACGGGTAACGCAGTTTTGGATTCTTGGCTGTCGCAGTTTGCAGCACCTCATCGAGTATAGCGGGAAAGTTGGGTCGGCTCTGGCTGATCGTCGGAAGCGGAACCGCCAAATGCTTCTGGATGTAATCGCTGGGAGTCTTTGCGTCAGGATAGGGCGCGACGCCGGTGAGGACCTCGTACATCACATAGCCGAGGCTGTAGATGTCGGATCGCGGACTGACTTCCTCGCTCCGAATCTGCTCTGGCGAGGAATAGGCGGGCGAGCCGAGGAACTCCTCCTCGGCAGGTGTTTCATGTCGCTGGGTATCGACGGCAATGCCGAAGTCCGCCAGATAAGCATTGCTATCCTCATCGAGGAGGATGTTCTCCGGTTTGATGTCCCGATGGACGATTCCCTCACGATGCGCCACCGTCAGCGCCTCCGACAGATGATCGAGCAGGCGCGCCGCCGCTTCCAGCTTCCAGACGCCTGGCTCCAGCGAGGCGCGCAGGCTGGTAGGCAGCCAGCGCATGATGAGATAGGCGCCTTCCGGGTCCCTCCAGTAGTCATACAGCGGGACGATGTGGGGGTGTTCCAGCCGCGCGATGATCTGCGCTTCGATCTCGAAACGGCGGATGAAGTCCGGTTGGTTCGCGTGCTTGGGGAGGATGATCTTGATCGCCACTTCGCGCTGGACCGAAGGCTGGTAAGCTCGGTAGACAACACCGAAACCGCCGGCTCCGATCCGCTCCCGAAGCTCGTATCCCTTGATCGTTGTAGAGGCAGCCATGCGAATAACCCCTTTCAAAAAAGGATTGTACTTTTAGTCACATTATAAGCAGCAATCGGCTCACTGGTGCAGGCGGTTCCGCCAAAGGGGACGGGCAAGCGGGCAAGACGCTGCTTGACAAAACTCGGCAAACCCTTTAGCCTTTCAAATGTCAATGAGAAATCAGCAAACCTGAAACAGGATCTGATGCTTTCCTTCCAGATGCGCGCCACCTCCATGTGTATGTCCTGTTGTTGTGCGAACAACAGACGGGGTCCGCATCAGCTGTAATCGTCATCTGACTTCACTCAGCACACCTGCGCCCCGTCTTCGGTCTTCCGAGTCGGGGCGCTTTTGTTTTCGGCGCACGACACGGGTCATGCGCTTTTTTGTTCGTAGGACGAAAGAGAAAATCGGAAATGTCGCAAACCAGCCCGCTCAGCGTCGTCGGCAGCCTGCTGATCGAATCGGAATGGCTTGTCGCCCACCTTGACGCCGAAAACCTGCGCATCGTCGATGTACGCCTGGCGGAAAGCTATGTCGATGGGCACATTCCGAACGCCGTCCATCTCGACCTGAATGCGCTGCGTGCCGAGCGCGACGGCATCGAAGGGATGCTGATCACGCCAGAATCCTTTTCCAGGATCGTCGGGCAAATGGGAATAGATGCCGACACAACGGTGGTCCTTTACGACGATCATCACGGCATGCCGGCGGCACGCGCCGCCTGGAGCCTGCTGCGCTATGGACATGCGAACCTCGCGCTGCTCGACGGCGGATGGGACGCCTGGGAAAACGGCGCTTTTCCAACCACACAGGACGTGCCATTCATCGCACCACACCGATTCGGCGTCGTTCAGGCAGAACTATACGGCGCAGACTTCCTGTGGGTGCGTGCCCATCTGAACCACCCCCAGGTGACGTTGCTCGATGTGCGTTCCAGCGCCGAATACGACAAAGGGCATCTGCCCGGCGCGCTGCTGTGGGACTGGCAGAACGGGGCAGACGAAAGCAGCACCTTCCGCAGTGTCAGTGAACTGCGCGCTTCGCTGTCGGCTGCCGGCGTCACGCCCGACCACGAGATCGTCACCTACTGCCAGAGCGGCGTCCGCGCCTCGCACACCTTCCTGCTGCTCAAACACCTGGGCTTTGAGCGGGTGCGCATGTATGACGGCTCGTGGGCGGAATGGTCGAGCCGGGGTTCAGAAGTCGAACGTTCATAGGAGTATGCAGCGCACGGCGCTCAGTCACTTTATCTTCAGGGAGGGACACATGCAGGCACAATCCGGATCGCTTCTGCCACCCACGCCAGCGCTCAATTTCGGCGGTCCGCGCGCGGTGCGCGGCGCGCTGGCGCTCGCCGCTGCCGTCGCCGTCTACTACTTCGCCGCCGGTAACGAAGTCCGCATGGGCACATTCTGGGTGCTGGGGCTGGCGTTCGGTTTCGTCTTGCAGCGCAGCCGCTTCTGTTTCGCCAGCGCCTTCCGCGACATCTTCCTGCTCCGTCATGGACGCACGCTCAAAGGGGTTCTCGTCGGTCTGGCGGTTGCCGCCGTTGGCTTTTCAACTCTGATGGCGCGCCAGGTCCCCAATACCGCATTGGGCGTGCTTCCGCCAGACGCCAACGTCCTGCCGATGGGGCTGCACACGGTTGTTGGCGGCATCCTCTTCGGCTTCGGCATGGTCATCGCGGGCGGCTGCGTCTCTGGCAGCATCTACCGCATGGGCGAGGGCTACGTCGCCTCCTGGGTGAGCTTCTTCGGCATCATCCTTGGGGTGCTGGGCGCTGCCTACACCTGGAACTGGTGGTGGGAATTCCAGATCGAGGACGGCTTACGGCTCTGGTTGCCCAATCTGCTCGGTCACGGCGGAGCGCTGGTGCTGACGCTGGCGGCGCTGGCGGGTCTCTTCGTGCTGACGCTGTGGTGGGAAAGCCGCGCCGGCGTGGTTGTGCCGGATGCTCCGTTCCAGGCAGAGGAAGAAGCGAATTTCGCCGCCAGGCTGCGCAATCTGTTCAAGCGCATCTTCGTTCACGGTTGGACGCCGCTTCTGGGCGGCGCGGTGCTGGGCGGACTGAACGTCGTCTCGTTCATCACTGAACGCCCCTGGGGGTTCACCGGCGAGCTGTCCCGCTGGAGTATCGGCATCTCCAACAGCCTGGGTTTTGGTCCCGGCATCCTCAAAGGCGTCGACGCCCTCCCCGGCTGCACGCTGGAACTGGGCGACAACGGCGTCCTGCACTTCATGCTCTTTCTGGTCCTCGGCATGATCTACGGCTCGTTTCTGGCGGCATACTTCGCCGGCGAGTTCAAGATTCGCATCCCCAGGCAGCGAATCCGCTTCGTTCAGGCGGGCGGCGGCGGACTGATCATGGGCTACGGCGCGGGCATCGCGATGGGCTGCACCATCGGCGCGTTTTTTTCCGCCATCGCTTCACTGGCGGTCAACGGCTGGGTTTTCGCCATCTTCCTGGCAGTCGGCGCATGGCTGGGTACACAGGCAATTCAAAGAATTCCGTGAATGGGCAGTCATACAAGGAGCATCCTAGGTGAGCAAACAAATCGATCTGCGCGGTGAGATTTGTCCGTATCCGATGATGAAGACCGTGCAAGCCCTGAAGAAACTGGGCAGGGAGGACCATGAACTTGTGGTGATCATCGACCACGCACCGGCGCTGGAGACCATCCCGACGCAGGCGGAGCGGCTCGGCTTCACTGTCGAGATCAAAGAGACCGGTTCGCCGGAATGGCGAATCACCCTGACACGCAAATAACCTGTACAGCGGAGGCATTTTTTCCCATGAAGAAAGTCCTGATCTTCGTCCTGCTGTCGCTTCTTGTGCTGAGCGGCGCGCTGGTCAGCGCCCAGGAGGCAGAGCTTGATTACGCCAAACCGGAAATCCTGGTGGATACGGCTTGGGTCCTGGAGCATCTGGAAGACGAGAATGTCCGCCTGATCCATCTGGCGAGCAATCTGGAAGACTACGAAGCGGCGCATATCGACGGCGCGCTCTTCGCCACCATCGCCAATCTGAATAATCCCGATGATCCGATCAGCGGGCAGATCGGCACGCCGGAGCAGGTCTCTACAGGTCTGGGGAGCCTTGGCGTCACGGTGGAAAACACGGTCGTTCTGTATGACGCCAACAATAACCTTTTCGCGGCGCGCGCCTACTGGGTGCTGAAGTACTACCAGCACGCCGACGTGCGCATCTACAACGGTGGAACCAAGCGGTGGGAAGAAGACGGGCAGGCGTTGGTGACGGGCACAGCCCCGGAGGTCGAGCCGGTCGTTTATGAGATCGCCGAAGCTGATCCGGAGATTCGCACCACCAGCGAGTATGTCTTGGAACACCTCGACGACGCCGGCGTGCAGATGTGCGATGCGCGTAATCCGGAAGAATACATCGGCACCGATGTGCGCGCCGACCGGGGCGGGCATATCCCCGGCGCGATCAATCTGGATTGGGTACACACGGTGAATCAGGACGGCACATTCAAGTCTTTTGCCGAGCTGGATACCCTGTTCCAGGCGGCGGGCTTCGACCGCACCAAGCAGATCATCACCTACTGCCAGACGGGGGTACGCGGCGCACATGTCTGGTTCGCGCTGCGCGAGCTGCTCGGCTACGAAGACGTACGCAACTACGATGGTTCCTGGGTAGAATGGGGAAACAGCGCCGAACTCCCCATCGATAACTAGACGCTGTCGCATCGATCACGCCGGGAGCGCCGACATCGGCACTCTCGGCGTCTCACGTTATTCCCCTATGGCGACTTGACGCCGCTGCGCCGCGCGATCTCCTGCCGCACCGCCGGCGCGACCACCGTGCCCAGCAGTTCGATGGCGCGCAGCATCTTCTTATGTTCGATGGTATTGTAGCCAAGGTAGAGCAGCAGCCGCTGATGACCAAAGATCTCGTGCTGGAAGAGTATCTTGTCGATGATCTGCTGCGGCGTCCCGACATAATCCGCGCCACGAAGAGTCCGCGACGCTTCAAGCTGCTGGCGGTTGGCAGGCGACCAGCCTCTTTCGCGCCCGATCCGGTTCATGATCACGGCAGCGGTGGGATAGTACGAGTCCACCGCGTCCGGCTCTGTATCGGCGATGAACCCATGCGAATTGACGCTGAGCGGAATCTGCGACGGATCATGCCCTGCCTGCGCCGCCGTCTGCCGGTAGAGTTCGAAGAACGGAGCGAAGCGCTCCGGCATGCCGCCGATGATCGCCAGCGCCATCGGCAGTCCTTTGCGTGCGGCGCGGATGACCGACTCCGGCGTGCCACCGACGGCGACCCAGATCGGTATCTTCTCCTGCACCGGACGTGGATAGACTCCCAGGTTGTCAATCGCCGGACGATGTCCGCCTGACCAGGTGATCCGCTCGGACTCGCGCAGCTTCACCAGCAGGTCGAGCTTCTCTGCGAACAGATCGTTGTAGTCGTTCAGGTCATAGCCGAACAGCGGAAACGACTCGATGAATGAACCGCGTCCCGCCATGATCTCGGCGCGCCCACTAGAGATCAGATCAAGCGTGGCGAAATCCTGAAAGACGCGCACCGGATCGTCGGAACTGAGTACCGTCACCGCCGTCGAAAGCCGGATCGAACGGGTGCGCGCCGCCGCCGCCGCCAGCAAGACCACCGGCGAAGACGACAGATATTCGACGCGGTGATGTTCACCGATGGCGAAGATATCCAGCCCGACCTGATCTGCCAGTTCTATCGTCTCGATCAGATTCCGCACGCGCTCCGCCGGACTGCCGAGCGCCCCGGTGACCGGGTCCGCCAGCAGCTCGACGAAATTGTAGATGCCGATCTCGAAATGGCGAGGCTGGTAGCCGTTCGCTGTCAGCGGCGTTCTATGAGTTGGGGGTGTCGTCAATGCATTTCTCCTCGATGCTTCGAAACCGATGAACGCTTCTGCTGCGTTCGTCAGGGGGTTTTATCACTCGGCGGGTTGGTCGGCGTGTCGGGGGTCCGTTTGCCGCCCAACCGCTGCGGCGCAACGCGCGTGACCGCCCGTTTGATCCGCTCATTGCGCTGTCGATTCTGCTCGCGAATGATGGCAACCTTGTGATCTTCGCTGTCCGTCTCGTGAAATTCGACATTCGCCCGGCTCGCCTCGCGGCGGGCTTTGAACTCGTTCATCCAGGTCGCATCATCGTCAGGGCGGATGTACGAGCCGTAATTGCGCGCCCACACCTCCGTGAATTCCGCCCCAAAGAGCAGGATTTGCGCCGAATAGTAGATCCAGACCAGGATCGCCGTCAGCGATCCCGCAGCGCCGAAGACTGAACTGAAGTTTGAGCGAGAGAGGTATAATCCGACCAGGAACTGTCCGATGTAGAACAGGACGGCAGTGAATGCTGCCCCGACCAGTACATCACGCCAGCGGATGATCACATCCGGCAGTATTTTGAACACTGCGCCGATCAACAGCGTGGTCAGCGCCACCGTCACCAGGAATTGCAGCGGGCGGGCGATGATCTCCACCGATCCGATGGCGGACGCTCGCAGTGCCGAATTGACGGATGAGTTCACCAGCATGGTGGCGAACAAGACCAGCGACACCAGGATCACCAGCAGAAAAGAGAAGGCGCGGTTTTTGATCAGCGCCGTCGGCGATCTGCCGGGCACGGGCTTCACCTCCCAAATCTTGTTCAGCGCGTTCTGAAGCTGCGCGAACAGCCCGGACGCCCCCCAGACAACCACGCCGATCCAGATCAGGCTGCTGATCACATCGGTCCGTGTCTCACGCTGACCGCTGATCAGCTGGCTGATGATCTCCGCGCCTCCGTCGCCCACCGCTGTGCGCACGCCATCGATCACCCCCTCCTGTATCGTCCGCTCATCGAGCATGACGCCGAGTACCAGGGCGATGACGATCAACAGCGGCGACAGCGAGAAGATCGTGTAATACGCCAGCGAGGCGGCGATTGACGCGCCGCCATCTTCCGTCCATTCCCGAAGGGTCTCGCGCAGCAACAGGATGAACTGCTTCAAGAGCGCCATGCTTATCCCTGTCCTACGGAACAAAAAAGCGTCGAGGATGTAATTATCCCCGACGCTTCTTACGGCTCAAGTCCTAGGTTACTGCGGCGTGGTCTGCGGTTCCGGTTTGTTCGGGGTGGGAACCTCGACAGCAATCGCCTGCTTGATCAGGTCGCGCAGCACCGGTTCAGGCAGGGCGCCCGGCTGATTGAAGATGATCGTGCGGTTCTTGACGATCATCAGGTTGGGGATGCTCTGGATGCGAAAGACCTGGGAAAGCCCGGGGTTGGCATCGACATCGACCTTGGCGATCTTGATCTGACCGGCAAATTCCTTTGCCAGCTTGTCCAGGACCGGCGCGACCTGACGGCACGGTCCACACCACGCCGCCCAGAAGTCAACCAGCACGGGCAGGTCGCTGTCGAGTACTTCCATCTCGAATGTCGCATCCGTCACGGCTGCGGGCTTGTCCTGAACCATCATCGGTTGTGTCACGGGAGTTTCTTCCTTTACGGGTTGATCTTGCTGCGCGACCGGCTTCGGGCTGCGCTCTTTCAGGATTTGTTCGACGCGCTCCACCGCCAGCGGCAGGTCACTTCCCCAGGGGCGAGATCGACGCAGCACTTCCTCGCCGCAGTACCAGCCGACCAGAATCGCCTTGTCGCCGGCACCGAACAGCTTCGCCGCGCGCGGGTTTTTGTCCGGGTCCAGCCGCACATAGACCGCCCCGCCCTTGCGCTCCTGCGCCGCCTGATTAAAGGCGGTCTTGAAGTCACCTCGCAGACCGTCACCGTTAGTCACCAGGACGAGCAGGGGCTTGTCGGTGTTCAGCACATCGTCGAGCGTCTCATCTGTCAGCGTCACGTAGGCGTCTGTCATCAGCCATCCCTGTCTTTGAACATCACTGCCGGCGGCTTCTGCCGCCTGAAGTTGTTTTGAGTGGACGTATCGATCATTCAGACGCCACCCACCTGCCGATCTTACGCGCTAAAACGCTGCCGTTTGTCCGTCCTTGCGGGGGTCGCTGCCGCCAAACAGCACGCCCGTGCCGGCATCGCGCATAATGATCTGTCCATCGCCAAACACGCCCCGCCCCTGCCCGCTGACCGGGCGCACGCGGTGTCCCATCTCCGCCAGGCGCGCCATGCTGGCGACAGGGATGCCCTCTTCCAGAGCGAGCTGGCTGCTGCCTGTGCCGTCTTCCAGACGCCAGCGCGGACGGTTCAGCGCCTCCTGGGGGTTCAAATCGTCATCCAGCAGCGCGCTGATCACCTGGACATGCCCCTGCGGCTGCATAAAGTCGCCCATCACGCCGAAAGAAGCGAACAGCGCGCCGTCGCGGGTCGCCATCGCCGGGATAATCGTGTGATAAGGGCGCTTATTGGGCGCGAGTTCGTTAGGATTGCCGGGTTGGAGCGAGAAGAGCGCCGCCCGGCTTTGCAGGAAAACCCCCGTTCCAGGCACCATGATGCCAGAGCCGAAATTGGTAAACAGGCTGTTGATGAACGAGCAGGCGTTGCCGCTGCCATCGACAGCGCTCAGGTAAACCGTATCCGAGCCGCCCAACGGGATGCCGTAGCTCGGCGGCTGCATCGCCGCGTCGGGTCTGATAAGTGCGCGGCGTTCAGCGGCGTAGGCGTCGCTGAGCAGCCATTCGACCGGCACATCCTGCACGCTCATGTCGGCGACATACTGGCGGGCGTCGGCGAACGCCAGACGCAGCGCCTCGACCATCAGATGCAGGCGCTCCGGCGACTCCCAGGGCATAGACGCCAGATCGAACGCCTGAAGAATCTTGAGCGCCTGCAGCGCGACGATGCCCTGCCCGTTCGGCGGACATTCATAGATCGTGACGCCGCGATAATCGACATGAAGCGGCTCATCCCAGGTGGAGGTATGCCCTTTCAGATCGTCCAGCGTCATGACGCCGCCGAACGCCTGTAGGGTGCTGACGATCTTTTCGGCAGTGCTGCCGGTGTAGAATGCCGCCGCCCCGCCTTCAGCGACGGCGCGCAGAGTCTTCGCCAGATCGTTCAGCGTCACCACCTGTCCGGCTTCCGGGGCGCATCCGCCGGGGAGAAACTCGCCGTAGCTGGGGCTTTCCCGCAGAAACGCCTGAGCGCGCCGCCATGCTGCCGCGAAGATCGGATGCACCGGGCAGCCAGATTCGGCGTAGGTGATCGCATCCACCAGCACACGCGCCAGGGGCATAGTGCCGTGCCGTTTGAGCAGGTCTTCCCAGCCCGCGACCGCGCCGGGGACGCTGACGGCGTGCGGGCTGCGAATGGGGATATCGGTCATCCCCTGCCGGCGCAGATCCTCGGCAGTCAGCGCTGCGGGGGCGCGTCCGCTGCCATTCAGCGCCGTCACCTGGCGGGAAGCAGCCTCATAATAGAGGGCGAACATGTCACCGCCCATCCCAGTGGAGGCAGGCTCGGTTACGTGGAGTACTGCCGCCGCCGCTATCGCCGCGTCGGCAGCGTTGCCGCCTTCTCGAAGGATCGCCAGTCCAGCCTGCGACGCCAGCGGGTTGCTGGTCGCCACCATGCCGCGCTGCGCTGTAATCATCGACCGGCGGGAACGAAAATCGAAAGACATCGGACGCATCACTTCACCCCGTTCTCTTCTGTGCTGAGCCAAGTATCGCCCGCCCATTCTGCCCGTTGACCAGTCCCATGCGCATGTCACCATCGCGTTCGACCAGGGTGACGACCCAGACCGGCAGGAGCAGGAGTTGAAAGATCATCTGTTGCACCAGCGCGTAGACGTTGACTTCGACATTGGCGCTTTCGACGCGCTGGTGGCGTTCGCGCATACGCGCCGTCGCCGCCGACCGCGCTTCCAGCGAGGCGTCGTCAAAATCGAGCGCATAGATCGCCGCCGGATATTTCGTCAACATCCTGGGATCGTAGGCTTGCAGCGACGGAAGGTCGTAGTCGCTGATCGCCTGCACCAGCGCCGCCGGTGGCGAAGTCACCGCCGGGATGCACAAGCCCACCACACCATCCTGAAAGCGAATATTCTCATAGGGCTGCACCTGCCTCCGGTCGTCACGGCTGTGCGGCGTTCGGTGGTCGGTGATCGTCTGCGACACCTCGATCAGCGCATCGAACACCCAGAACGGCAGATAGACTGCTTCGAGCGACGCCTGAATGACCTTGTTGTCGCCCATCAGCGCGTAGAGGCGTTCGTCCACGCCGCGCAGACGTTCCCGAACCGCCCCTTTTGCCGCCGCTTCGTCGATCTGAAAGGCGATCATGCCGTCTGGCTGTTCCAGCGCCCCTGCTGCGTCGTGGATGATCACCGCCTGCGCCCCGCAAAACGGGCAGACTCCGGAGAGCTGCCCCTGTGGGATGGTGCGTTCTGCGCCGCACTGCCGGCAGTGCTGCACGCGCTCGCCGATCTTCCACTTTTCGCCTTTGGCGCGCTGTTTCAGCAGCGCTGCGCCCAGGAGCTGCGCGCCATCATCGGTGCGGGTGGTGGTCAGCGGCGCAGTATGACCGCAGAAACGGCAGAGGACGCGCCGGTTTTCCTCATCCACAGTCAGAGCGCCGCCGCAGATCGGGCATTTGAGTGCCTGCGTCTCCGCCTGCACGCTGGCAGCACGCCGCAGGATCGGTCCTGACGAAGAGCGGCTGCGCTCCGCTTCCTCAGAGGTCAGCCGTCCGTCCAGCACCATCAGATCGCGCAGCGCATCCAGGTTTCCGGGGTCAAGTGCCAGTGCCCGCTCCAGATGATCGCGCTTCACCGCCGGATCATCGCTAATCCGGGCGATCCATAAATGCCCATCGACGAACTCTGGTTGGATGTCGAGCGCATCTTGGAAGGCGCGCAGCGATGCGGTGGTGTTGCCCTGGCGCAGATAATCGTGGGCCGTTTCGAAGAGCGAGCGGGCGCGCGGCTGAAGCTGCCCTTTGAAAGTCACCGCTATGGCGGGAGGTTGTCCTCTCAAACGAATCCGTTCCGATGCTTCATCGAGCGTCTCGGCGACCTTGTGCCCGTTGACGCAGCGAAACATCCCCTGGCGCTCGTCCAGCCTCATCGTCTCCCCGCATCTTGGGCAGAGCCTGGTGATCATGGTGTCCCCCCTATTGCGCACTGCCTTCGACTCTAGGAGCGGATTGCGCGGCGCACACTCCGCAAATCAGGGGGTTTGCCGCAGGAAAGCTTCTACCGCAGCGCGGTCGGGGAGCGCCGGGATCGCCCCCTTCTTGGTGGTGGCAATCGCCCCTACGGCGTTGGCGAAGCGCGTCATCTGGGTGATCTCATCACCTGCCAGTCCGTCAAAGCCGCCGCGTCCCAGCAGCCCGACGAGCATACCGGCGACGAAACCGTCGCCTGCGCCTGTGGTATCGACGGGCGCCACCTTGAAACCGGGCACACTGTAGCGTCCCCCTTCACTCGGATAGATGACCGCGCCTTCCGCGCCATAGGTGACAGCGATCAGGCGCATGTTGTCACGCCACAGCGGGGTCGGGTCGTCTCCGCCGGTCAGGAATTTCACCTCGTCATCGCTGATCTTGAGGAAATGGGCGTATTCCAGCCCGCTGAGCAGCCCGGCGCGCGCCGCCGCTTCGTCGGACCACAGCGACAGCCGCAGATTGGGATCGTAGGAGATCAGCAGCCCTTTTTCCGCCGCGCGACGAATCGCCGTCAGGGTGGCTGACCGGCTCGGCTCGCCGATGAGCGTGATCGAGCCATAGTGGAAGATTTTCGCCGTATCGATCAGGTCAAGCGCGACATCTTCAGGGCGCATCATCATGTCGGCACTGGGGTGGCGATAGAAGACGAAGGAGCGTTCGCCCTGCGCCGCCAGCGAAACGAACGCCAGCATCGTGCGCGCCTCGGTCGAAAAGCGCAGCCCGCGCGTATCCACACCCAACCCGCGCAGCACACCTTCGAGATGACGTCCGAACGGATCATCGCCGACCTGCCCCAGGAAGATGCTGCCCACTCCCAGCTTCGCCACAGCGCACGCCACGTTGGCAGGTGCGCCGCCGGGCGCTTTCACGAAGCCCGATGCCTCGCCGACGGTCACGCCGCTTTCCAGCGCCACGAAGTCGATGAGCAGTTCACCGAACGACACGATGGACATGATGTTCCAGCCCCTTCACATGAAGCACGAAAGATGTGGCTGAATTGTGGATCGCCGACAGCAATGCTTCAAGTCGCTGTTCGCGTGCGCCATAGGCAATAACACAAGCCGCCGGGGTCGCCGGCGGCTTGTGTGAAGGATGGGCTGCCTTTTTAACGGTGCGGAGAGGGCGGGATTCGAACCCGCGAGGGTGTTACCCCTACTCGCTTTCCAAGCGAGCGCACTAGGCCACTATGCGACCTCTCCTCTGGCTGCTTGGGTTGCGGCATTATAGCAGTCGCGCCGCCTGCTGACTACGCTGAATTGTCGGCTTCGGCATCGCGCGTGATGAACCCGTGTTTGGCGAGCCAATGCTCCAGTTGGTCGAATGACGGCTCGGTGATCATCACCCCTCGGTCGATGCCCTGAGGGCTGGTCCCGCGCGCCAGGGGCAGCGGCGGCTCAACCGGCAGGTCTTCGCCCTCTGCCGCCACGATCAGGGTCGGAACGGACAAGAAGCCGGTCCAATCAAGCACACGCTGTTTCGCCTCCGGGTTTTTGTCGATCATAATCTCACGGTAGGCGACCGCGTGATCTGCCAGGACGCGCTTGGCGACGCTGATGAATGGACAGCCGAAGGTACGAGAGTACATGACGAGCGTTCTTTGGGTCATCCGGTAAGTTCACCTGTGGGAAGTAAGGTGCGCTGATGGGCGGTTCAGCCCGCGCACTGCCGGTCAATTCACTGCTGTCGGTTCCAGAAAGCACACCACGCCGTCGCTGATCGCCGCCGCCATAATGTCGGGCTGTTCGGTCAGCAGTTGGCGATCTCCCAGCATGAAGCCGAGTTCGATGATCGCCGCCGGAGTCAGCGGGTGAATCTCGTTGAATGTGTGATACTCCGTCATATCACGTGTCAGTTCCATGCGCCGCTCCAGCGCCGTCTCCGCCGCGTATCGAACCGCGATGCAGTCCACCAGGAGCGCGTCGTTGCCGCGCGCCGATATGCGCGCCGCCGGGAAGGAGATCAGAAAACCGGAGACGGCTTCGCCGAAATCCTGGCAGGTGTTGGCATGGATGGAGACCAGGGCGTCGGCGCGGTAATTCGCCAGTCGTGGATCGAACTCATCGAGCAGATCGACGGCATACCCCCGGCTTTGCAGCAGCGCAACAACGCGCTGCGCGACCGAAAGATTGATCTCGGCTTCGGTCAAGCCATCCGGGCAGACCGCGCCGGGATCGTTTTCTGGTCCGCGATGCCCAGAGACGATGCCGATCCGCCGCAGCCAGTTGGGAGTCGCCACAAGCGTGGGTTCGGCGGTGGCGGCTTCAGTGGCGATGGCGGCGCTCAACCCTCGACGGACATTGATAGCGATGAACTCATTAGGGGTCGCCCAGGTGAAGATGGTCGCCGCCAGGACTGCCGCCGTCAATGCGATGATCAGCGACCGCAGACATCCCCCCAGTGCCGTCGTATTCGACTGACGAGCAGATCGCCGGCGCGAGCGGGGTAAGCGCTCCTGCTCCTCTTCAGCTTCACCGACCGGCGCTTCGTCGATAGACGAGTTCGCAGTCGTCTCCGGGATTGCCGGCGGCACGGGCTGCCACGAGGGTTCGGGCGACGGGTCCTGGCGATCCGGTTCTGCTGGCACAGCCTCCTGGGCGGAGCGCGCCGCCGCCCGGCGCATCATTTCCATGAAGGCGACGCTTGGCGAGACTTCGCCCTCCGGCGGATCGGGCGGCTCATTCCAGGGATTCATCTCGCCATGATCGTTGGACGGCGGCTGTTCGGGCATGTGTCGATACCTTGCGCAGTTCAGCGCAGCATTATGCCGCAGGCGTTTCAGGCGCGCCAGCGGCAGCGGCGGCATCCTGGTCGATCACGGCGAAGACCCGCGCCCCGTCCTGCTCGAACACCTGCGCCAGGTAGGAGAGATCAGCGAACTGCGACACATCCGGGCTGAGTACCCCTTCCATGAGCGGTCGCCAACGGAACATCTCGTCAAGACGATTCGGCCCCGCGACGATCTGGGGGACGATCACGTAATCGACGCCCGCGCTGCGCAGAAGCTCGGCGTTGCCGTCGTTCGCTGGATCCTCCCAGAAAGCGCGCATCGTCTCTTGAAGCGCATCGCTCGCTTCGGTATTACGGAAGAACGGCTGCGGGCGGAAGTACACGCTTTCCCGCTCGCTGATGACAGGGACCCAATCGCCCTCGTGAGGACCGGGATGGTTGAGGATGAGCGCGTCCGCCGGCGCATTTTCGCGCAGCCACTCCATCGCGGCGACATCGGCATGAGACGAAAAAGCGCCGAAGAAGCCAACCCTGCCTTTGCTGAATGCCAGAAGGTCGCGGTGCGCCAGCAGGGCGACCAGAGCGGCGGCAATGGCGACGATCAGCGCGGCGGGGGCGATCTGATGCAGCCGCGCACTAAGTCGGGCTTCTCCGAAACGATCCCACAGCCAGAGCAGCCCCATGCCGCCCAGGATGGTGTAGGGGATGATCGGTCCGTGCCAGGCGATGCTGAAAGGATAGTCGTAGCGGAAGATCTGGGGCAGAAGCCCCCCCAGCAGCATCTCGATCACGCCGGTCGTCGAAAAATCGATCACCAGGATCAGCCAGCCCACCGCTAGAATCGCTGTCTGTTCGCGCTTCGCCAGCCCGACCACCGCGCCGAGAACCGCCAGGGGGACGATAACCACGCCGTGATACGTGATCATCACCTGCCAGTGAGACGAATCGCGCGCGAAGGGTGACACGATGTCGCCGCTCAGGAGCGGCAGCACGTCGGTCAGCCAGGGCAGAATGCCGAGCAAGGCGACCAGCGGAACGCCAAACAGCACGGTCAGCCAGCGGCGGGGCGTGGGACGTTCTTTTCCCAGCCACAGGGTCAGCATCCAGGGCGCGATCCCCAGGATGAGGATGATCGTCGTATCGGGGTGTGAAAGGACGACTGCGCCCGCCATCAAGCCCGCGCCGATGACATCGACGGCGTGATGCCGCCGGAAATAGCGCATCATGAAGGTAATGCACGCCTGGGCAAAAGCCAGCGCCAGCAGCGTCGTAATGTGCGAATCCATATAAGCCAGGAACAGCCCAAGACCGCCGAGCATCGCCAGCGCCATCGCCCGTCCCAGGCGCTTATCGCGAATCTCCGCCCCCATGTCATAGGCGACCCAGACGTTGAGCAGCCCCAGGACTGACGCCACAGCCATCTGGATGCTGTGCAGCCCCAGGGTCAGCTGCGTGCTGAGATAGGCTGTCAGCGCCGAAAGACCCGGCGCGTAGAGGTACTGGATTTCCGGCTGAAACGGCGCAAGCGAAGAAAAACCGCCGCCCAGCTTCGCCATCAACGCCAGATAGCCAAATCCCTGGGCATCGGTATCCAGAGGCACAGGGAGAATCAGCGCCGGAATGACGAAGACGGCTGCCGCCAGAGTGAACAGGAGCAGATCGCGCGGGCTGGTCCACCCCTGATCGGCGTCAAGCAGGACTTCCCCCCGGCTCTCGGCGCGCTTCTGACCGTAAGAAAGCGTTCCGAATAGAAAAATGCTGGTTACCAGCGCGAACAGCAGATAATCGACGACCAGCGTATCCCAACCAAACAAGGAAGCCCAGAAGACCGCACCGCCGATCACCAGCCCCAGCGCCAGCGCCGCCGACAGCCCAATGCGCGGCTGATCCGTCGGCACTGCGGGGGCGAACATCGCCCCGGTCCCGATGATCACCGCGCCGAAAATGAAGATCGCAAACAGGATCATAGCCCGTCCGATGATAAGAACCGATGCAAGTCAACGGGCTTAGTATAATGCTTTGCGACGCTAAATAAACAGGGGTGCGCCGAAATCGGCACATCCTCGGCGCATCCCTTTAGGCGGCGCTGTCCTAGCTTTCCAGATGGGCGCGCAGGAACCACGCCATCTTCTCGTGCGCCTGGACCAGCCCGACGAAGAAGTCGTTGCTGCCCGTGTCGCCGAGCTTGTCCGCCGTCTCGGCGTCAGCGCGCAGCGTCCGAATCACCGTCTCGTGATCAGCGAGCAAATTGCGGATCATCCCCTCTGCCGTCGGGCGTTCGCCAGGATTTTCGCTCAGGCTGGCGTTTTTCTTGAACTCGTCCAGCGTGCCGAGGGCGATCCCGCCCAGCTGCCGGATGCGCTCGGCGATTTCGTCGATGGCTTCCGCGATCTGATCGTACTGCGCCTCAAACAGTGCGTGCAGCGGGGCGAACTGCATACCGGTGATGTTCCAGTGGTAGTTGCGCAGCTTGACGTAGAGGACCATCGAATCGGAGAGCCTCTTGTTCAGGATGTCGCACATCTGCCGCCGGGCGCTGTCGCTCAAGCCAATATCCGGCGTGAGCAGGCGCTTGTCGGCTGCTTTAGCGCTGCCGTTCGTCTTGGCGGCGGTTGCCGCACGTCGTGTTGTCGCCATCGGATAGCCTCCCTGCTAACTTTCGAAACGTATCTCTTAATTTTAGCGCGTCTTGTGCGATTTCGCCCGAATCTTCATCATTGCCTCATTCCCGCAGCAAGGCTCGGCAGCAGGTCGCGCGTTATAATGAGCCTGCAAACTGAAACTGGAGCCTTCCTAATGACCCAATACGGCGTTGATCTCCCGCTAATTCTTGGACACCAGTTCGAGCCGATCACCTTCACCTACACCGAACGAGATGTCTGCCTCTATGCGCTGGGCGTCGGCGCACCCGCCGATCCGCTCGATCAGAGAGAGCTTCAGTTCGTCTACGAGCGCAGCGGTGAGGGGTTCAAGGCGCTGCCGACTTATGCCGTCATTTACCCTTCCGGCGTGATCGACCACCTGCTGACCGGCGACCTGCCAGGACTACGCTTCAACCCGATGATGCTGCTGCACGGCGAGCAGTTTCTTGAGATCTTTCAACCCCTGCCGACATCGGGGACGATCACCTGCCAGCCCAAGGTCAGCGCCGTCTACGATAAGGGCAGCGGGGCACTGGTGATCACCGATGTGCCCTGCTATGACGAGGCGGGCACGCTCGTCGCGCTGAACCAGATGTCGATGTTCATTCGCGGCATCGGCGGTTTCGGCGGCGAACGCGGACCCTCCACCGGCGGGAGCGAACCCCCGGCGCGTGAACCGGATGTCGTCATCCGCCAGCAGACAAAACCGGAACAGGCATTGATCTACCGCCTGAGCGGCGATATCAACCCCCTTCACGCAGACCCGATGATGGCAGCGTTTGGCAGTTTCGACCGCCCGATCCTGCATGGGTTGTGCAGCTTCGGCTTCTCCGCCCGCCATGTCCTGAAAGCCTTCGCCGACAACGACATCGCCCGCTTCAAGCGCATCAAGGCGCGCTTCGTCAAGCACGTGTTCCCTGGCGAAACGTTGATCACCGAGATGTGGCGCGAGAGCGATCAGCGTATCCTGTTTCAGACGCGCGTCGCCGAACGCGACTCCGTCGCCATCAGCAGCGCCTACGTCGAGCTGCGCTAACCGGGGCACAGAAAAGCCCTCCTGAACGCGCGGTTACAGAAGGGCTTATGGAGAAACGATTTAGAGTTGGCGCAATTCGTAGGGACGGCGTTCTTGCCGTCCGCCGTGTCGGACGCGATTAATCGCGTCCCTACATCCCGCCAGGTCTAAACCTATTCTCCATTAGTGGTTGAGATTTCTACCGGAAAAACTCGTTTAAGCCGGTTCGGCGGCGCTTTCGCCAGAGAGTTTCTCCGCCTGATCGCGGGTGATCAGCTCATCGATGAACTGATCGATGTCGCCTTCCATGACCACCGGCAGGTTGTAGGATGTGACGTTGATGCGGTGATCAGTCACCCGGTTCTGCGGGAAATTGTAGGTGCGAATCTTCTCCGACCGCTCGCCCGTCCCCACCTGATCACGCCGTTCACCATCAAGCTGGCTGCGCTGCTTGTCAAGTTCGATTTCGTAGAGTTTGGCGCGCAGGATCGCCATCGCGCGCTCCTCATTCTGCTTCTGGCTGCGCTCATCCTGCACCGCCACAACGATTCCCGACGGAAGGTGCGTCAGGCGTATCGCCGTCTCGTTCTTCTGTACGTTCTGACCGCCCGCGCCGCCCGCCCGGAAGGTGTCGCGTCGGATGTCGTTCATGTTGACATTGACATCGACATCGTCCATCTCCGCCAGCACCGCAACCGTCACCGTGCTGGTGTGGACCCGCCCCTGGCTTTCTGTCTCTGGGACACGCTGCACGCGATGCACTCCGCCTTCGTACTTCAGGCGGCTGTATGCGCCCCTGCCCTTGATCTCGAAGCGGATTTCTTTGTAGCCGTGAATTCCGGTCTCGCTGCTGTCGATCACTTCGAGCTTCCAGCCGCGCTGCTGAGCGTAGTAGCTGTACATGCGGAACAGGTCCGCCGCGAACAACCCCGCCTCATCTCCGCCAGCGCCGGCGCGAATTTCCATGATCACATTCTTATCGTCGCGCGGGTCTTTCGGGAGGAGCATCACCTTCAACTGACCTCCGAGCGCATCGATACTCTCCTGAAGGCGGGTGACCTCTTCCAGCGCCATCTCGCGAAGGTCGGCGTCCTTCTCGGAATCCAGCATCGCCCGCGCGCCATCCAGTTCGTCGCTCTCGCGGCGGTAGCGCTGATAGGCTTCGACGATCTCGGCGAGATTCGAGCGTTCCTTATTGTATTCGGCGATCAGTTCGTAGTCGTTCATGATCGCCGGGTCGCCCATCAGGCGTTCCAATTCGTTGTAGCGCGCCTCAATCGCAATCAGTTTGTCGTACATTCCATCCGTCTCGCTGTCCGTGAACTACCGTTATTCCGCACTGAAGAACGCGCTGACCGCCACCTGCCCCATCAGCGGGGACTCGAAGGTCTGATTTTCCTCGTACAGATCGACGAGGACGAAGTTATCTCCCTGCCTCATCCACACTTCGATCAGCCGATCACGCGGATCGACCAGCCAGTATTCGCGGACTCCGTGCTGCTCGTACAGCCGGAACTTGGTCCGCCGATCATGAAACACGCTGCCGGGCGAGACGACTTCGATCACCAGATCGGGCGCGCCGCGCAGGCGCTTGCCGGCATCAGAAATACAGCGCGACCCTTCCGGCGCAATCCACAGCAGATCGGGCTGTACGACGGTGACATCATCAAGGACGACATCGGTCGGTGAGATATAGACCTTGCCGCCTATTGCCTTCGTCAGCCTACGCAAAAGGATTCCACCGTTTAAGACAATATCCTGATGTTCCAGTTCCGGAGCAGGCATCTGAATAATCTCCCCATCGATCAGTTCCGTCGGCAGCATGGTTTCGGGAAGCGCCAGATAGTCTTCCAGCGTCACCTGGGCGCGGACTTGCAGGGTCATCGCAGCGTCCTCAATCACTCTTCATGAACTATTATGCCATAACCGATCAAGCCGAAACGCCAAATGCCGCTTCCAGCGCCTTCTTCATGGCATCAATCGGTGCGGACCCGCCCGTCCACATCTCATAACCGATAGCGCCCTGGTACACCAGCATCGGCAGCCCGGTGATCGTCTTCATGCCGCGCGCCTGCGCCGCCCGTATCAACGGCGTCACCGGCGGGTTAGGAATCACATCACAGACCAGCAGATCGCCCCGCGCGCCATCCAGCGCAACATCCGGCATGGCGTCCACATCCGGGTACAGCCCGATGGAGGTGGCGTTGATCAGGATATCCACGTCTGATCCGATACCGACGGTGTTTGACCAAAGGTGGAATCCCGCTGTCGCCCCAGCTTTTTCGTTCAAATGGCGCGCCAGTTCCTCGCCGCGCCAACCGCTGCGGTTGACTACCGTGATCGGTCCTGCGCCCGCCAGCGCCAGTTCGACGGTGATCGCCCGAGCAGCGCCGCCAGCGCCCAGCACCACCACCCGCCTCCCTTTCGGATCAAGTATCTCGCGCAAGCCGCGCATGAAGCCTTTGCCGTCGGTGTTCTCGCCGATCCAGCGATTCCCTTCCCGGCGCACGGTGTTGACTGCCCCGATCAACGCGGCATCCGCCGCGACGGCGTCCAGCAGTGGGAGGACTGCCACCTTGTGCGGAATGGTGCAGTTGAAGCCCTTGAATCCGAGCGCCTTTGCGCCGCGTACGGCGTCGGGCAGCGCATCCGAGGTCACCTCCAGCAGTTCGTAGCGCCAGGGCAGCCCTGCCTGGACGAACGCCGCCTCCTGCATGATTCCGGTCGGATTTTCGCGAACCGGGTCGCCGAAGCAGCCGACGAGTTCGTACTTGTAATCGGTGGACATTTTCACCCTCTCTGTTCGTCCGAGAGATTATGCCGATGTGAGGTGGGTTCAGCAACCGCACCTGCGCCCCCCGCATCACAGTTGACGCCACCGCCCTGCCGCGCGTACAATGCCGCCGTTTCTACCAGAGAGAGAATAAGACGATGGTGAAAAAGGGACGCATCCTGACCGGCGACCGTCCGACAGGGCGAATGCATCTGGGGCACTACGTCGGATCGATGCACAATCGCATCCGGCTGCAGGACGAATACGAGTGCTTCTTCATCGTTGCCGATGTACACACCCTCACGACCCGTCCTGAACGCGAAGCCATTCAGCAGATCGGCAGCAACATCCACGAGATGGTACTCGACTATCTGAGCGTCGGCATCGACCCGGAAAAGAGTACTATCTTCGTACAGTCTGCCGTGCCGGAGACCTACGAGCTGAACCTGATCTTCGAGATGATGGTCAGCGTCGCCCGCCTGGAGCGCATTCCCAGCCTCAAGGATATGGCGAACGCCGCCAACATGGACTCCATGCCCTTCGGACTGCTCGGCTACCCGGTCCTGCAAGCCGCCGACATCCTGCTGCCGCGCGCTAATCTGGTCCCCGTCGGCAAAGACAACGAATCGCACGTCGAAGTCACCCGCGAAATCGCCCGGCGCTTCAACGGACTGTATGGCGATGTCTTCCCGGTTCCTGACGTGATGGTCGGCGATGTGCCGTCGCTCATCGGCACGGATGGTCAGGCAAAGATGAGCAAGTCGCTCAACAACGCCATCTTCTTGAGCGATGACGCCAAGACGGTGACCGAAAAAGTGCGCGGCATGTTCACCGACCCGGCACGGGTGCGCGCCGACATTCCAGGGCGCGTCGAAGGCAATCCGGTGTTCATCTATCATGACGCCTTCAACCCCAATGTAGATGAGGTGAACGATCTCAAGGAGCGCTATCGTCTGGGCAAGGTGGGCGATGTCGAAGTGAAGAAGAAGCTCACCGCCGCCATCAACACCTTCCTGGAACCGATGCGTGAACGCCGCGTCGCCTACGAAGCCAAGCCGTCGCTCGTTGATGAAGTTCTCGTCGCCGGCACTGACAAAGTGCGAGCGATTGCCAGGGAAACGATGACGATGGTGCGTGACGCGATGGGACTGTACCGCCTGCCGGCGCTGTAGGCTAAAAGCGGCGAGAAGCCGAGCGGGTAGTGAACTCGTCCCGCACCTGGATATGGTCGAGGAGCGCCGGAAAATCCTTTTCCAGTCGCTCTTTTATTTCCGGGAGCAGGTTCAGGCGCATTTCATAGGCGTCCTCGCCATCGCTGTGGTAGTAGCGGGGCTTGACCATGCGCGTCTCAAAGCCGAACTTGCGATACAGGTTCTG
This sequence comes from Anaerolineae bacterium, assembly GCA_013360465.1. Classification (GTDB taxonomy): domain Bacteria; phylum Chloroflexota; class Anaerolineae; order Aggregatilineales; family Phototrophicaceae; genus Flexifilum. The sequence continues at coordinate 133,767 of JABWBO010000007.1, forward strand.
AGCAACCGAGTTGCTGACGCGAACTTCCAGGATGACATAGGTGGCGCGCAGGTAGAGTGCGCGAACGCACATCGCCGCCAGCAGCAGTTCGCCGTAGCCGAGACCGCGAAAGCGTGGGTGAACAGCAATGGTGCTGATATGCGCCTCTTTGTCGATGTGCCACAGCCCGCCGTACCCCAGGATTACCCCTGGCGACGGCGCTCTGCCGACCAGAGTACGCAGGAGCCAGCTCAAACCCGAAGGAGTCTGGTGCGATTGCATCGCCTCTTCCAGGACGACCATATGGCTGTATCTGGATTCGGCGACTTCGAACTGGTACGCCTGCGCCGACCATGCGGGGTCGAAGGAAATCTGATCGATGATCACGACATCGGGGACGTCGGACATCCGCATATGGCGCAGCAGCAGGGTCATGACGGAGAATCTTTTGTGTGGATGTACACCGGGGTGACACCCTGGGGCGGAAAGGCGTCAGCGCCTTGTTCACGCAGCAGCCCCCAGGCGATCTCTGCCAGCGTACCCGCCCGACGCAGGCGAGCGCTCGCCGGTAAGACCTGTATCGATGCGCCTCCTGCCCGTGCAGCAGACAGGAGTTCGTAGCCGGCGGGATCGATCTCGCCGGTCAGAGTCGCCACACCGTCGATGCTGGCGATCAGTTCCTGCCAGGTCATGTTTTCAGGTTCACCGCGCGCCTTCCAGACGCCTTTGCGCCACTGATACCGTGCCGTGCTGATGCGCGACCGCCCCGCTGCCAGCACAGCGATCAACGCGCCGCTGACCTGGGGCGTTGCTCCGGCGATGATGTCGAAGGTTGTCACGCCGATCAGCGGCAGCCCCCTTCCGGCAGCGATCCCTTTCGCCAGCGCCATGCCGACTCGCAGACCGGTGTAGGACCCGGGTCCAGAAGCCGCCGCCACCCCGGTGAGCGATGCAGCGGTGACGCCGGCGTCGATGAACATGGCGCGCAGGGCGGGCGGAATCTGCCGCGTGTGCTGGTTTGGGGAATGCCAGGTATGCTCGGTGACGATCTGTAATCCGTCATGGAGCGCAATGCTTACGTGCTGTGTCGCTGTGTCGATTGCCAGGAGCATGGTAACTAACCTGCTATGGGCGCTTCACGCCGACGGTATCTCCACGAAATGACTCCAGCAGCGCCTCATAGCGCGTGCCACTGGGGATGAACAGCAAATTGCGGCGAGCAGCTTCGAAGATGCGAAGATCGACCCACAACCGCTCTTTCGGAAGCAGCGAGGCGATGCGTTCGGGCCATTCGATCAGCACCGCCGCCTTTTCGTCGAACAGATCATCCAGCCCGAGGGTATCCGCCTCGTCCTCGCTGTTCAGACGATAGCAGTCGATATGCAGCAGTCGATTCTGATCCTGCTGACGCCGGTGTTCATGGACCAGGCTGAACGTCGGGCTGTTGACGACTGTGTCTGCCCCCCAGCCCGCGCCCACTCCGGCGGCAAACGCGGTCTTGCCCGCGCCCATCTCGCCCGACAAGCAGATCACATCTCCCGGTCGCAGCAGCGTCCCCAGGCGCACACCCAGACGCCGCGTCTGTTCGGCGCTGTGGCTGATCAGGTCCAGTTCATCCTGACGCAGAATCGGCAATGTCGTTCACCTCTCGGTCAAAGGTCGCGATATTATACCACGTCCGTCCCGCGCAGACACCGATTCGAACCCTGCGCGATCTCGTTGAAGATGCATATAGTTTTCTAACAGCACTGTGCTAAAACTCATGAGCAGTACTACCGATTATGTGGAAGGATTCGCCAGCCATGAGCGAACAGTTCGCCTTTAAGGCAGAGATTCAGCAGCTCCTCAATATCCTCATTCACAGCCTCTACACCGACCGTGAGATCTTTCTGCGAGAACTGATCTCCAACGCCTCAGACGCGCTCAACCGCGCCCAGTTCGAGGCGCTGACAAATCCACAGATGCTCGACGCCGGAATTGATCTGCGCATCGACATCAAGGCGGATGAGGACGCCGGCACGGTCACTATCAGCGACACCGGCATCGGCATGACCCACGACGATCTAATCAACAACCTGGGCGTCATCGCCCACAGCGGCGCGAAGTCGTTCATCGAAATGCTCAAGGCGAATCAGAACGGCGCAGCCACCCCTGTACAGGACCTGATCGGACAGTTCGGCGTCGGCTTTTACAGCGTCTTCATGGTCGCCGACAAGGTGCGCGTCGTCAGCCGCTCGGCAAATCCGGAAGAACGCGCCTGGTCCTGGGAATCGACCGGTGGTGATACTTTCGTCATCGAAGAGAGCGTGCGCAGTACGCGCGGCACGGACATCATCGTCCACCTCAAGGAAGACGCCAGAGACTACTTGCCGACCTGGACACTGCGCGAGATTGTGCGCCGTCACTCCAATTACATCACTTTCCCTATTTACGTCGCCGACGAGGAGACGCCCGCTAACAAGCAGACGGCGATCTGGCGGCAGGAACCAAAAGAAGTCACCGAAGAGCAGTACAACGAGTTCTACAAAATGCATACGCTCGACTTCGAGGACCCGCTGCATCGCATCACCATGCGCGCCGACGTGCCATTTCAGTTTTACGCACTCATGTTCATCCCTGCCAGCGCCGAACGCACTATCCTCAGCCGGCGCACCGAGCCAGGACTGGCGCTTTACGCGCGCAAGGTGTTGATTCAGGAATACAACAAGGACCTGCTGCCGGAATACCTGGGCTTCGTGCAGGGCGTGGTGGACAGCGAAGACCTGCCGCTTAATGTCAACCGCGAGAGCGTTCAGGCAAACCGGGTGATGGCGAATCTCAAGCGCAGCCTGACCGGCAAAGTTCTGGGCGAACTCAAGCGCCTCGCAGACTCCAAACCGGAGATCTATCAGAAAGTGTTCGCCGAATTTGGACGGCTGATCAAGCAGGGCGTGGTCGTCAGTCCTGAGGATCGCGAGCCGATTCTGCCGCTGCTGCGCTTCCCCTCGACCGGGTCAACCAGCGCTGAGCAGTGGACCACGCTCGCTGAATATGCCAGCCGCATGGTCAAGAACCAGACCGACATCTACTACGTACTGGGTGATGATTTTGGCAGCGCCAGCCGCAGCCCACACCTGGACAGCTTCCGCAAGCGCGACATCGAGGTTCTTTACCTGATCGACCCGGTTGATCCCTTCATGCTCATGGGGCTGACCGAGTTCGAGGGGCATAAGCTGCGCAGCGCCGACGATGTGGACATCGATCTGCGTGACATTGGCGAACCGGTCGAAGACGAGTCTGAAGATGAAAAACCTGCTCCGCTGCCCGAAAGCGACTTCGCGACCCTGCGCGAGCGCTTTGCCCAGGTACTCGGCGACCGGGTCAGCGATGTGCGCGAGAGTAAGTCGCTGGTAGACAGCCCTGCCCGTCTGGTCGGCGAAGGCAGTGCGCCGCAGCGCAACATGTACCGCATTAACCGTCTTCTGGAACGTGATGCCGAGCTTCCTGTCAAGATGCTGGAGCTGAACGCCCGCCATGCTCTGATTCGTAATCTGGGGGCAATGCTGGCGCAGGACAGCGCCAATCCATTGATTGATGTGGTGGTCGAACAGGTCTTCGAGACAGCGCTCTTGCAGGAAGGGCTGCACCCTGATCCAGCCTCGATGGCGCAGCGGTTGTATCAACTGATGCAGGCGGCAACGCGCGGATCAGGCGATCCCTCGTGACCCTATCCGCGCCGGCGAAAGCGCCAGGCTGAGCCTATTCCACATCTTTCGCGTTGGCGCAGGAGAGAATGCGCGCGACCATTTCTTCCAGCGTGATCTCCTGTGCCAGCGCGCGGGCATCCTGGACGACGCTAGAGCAAACCTGGCACTCAAGATTGGAAAAATACGCCAGCGCTCGCTCGAACGTCGTCCCTCGCATGGGGTATTCCAGCGCCAGCGCCAGAATCTCTACGGCGCTGGTGGTGTTGTTCAGTTTTGTATCGATCTCGGCGATGTCGATCAGGATATCCAGCACCTTGACGACCAGTTCCATCTCCATCGCCGCTTCAAGTTCCGCGTATAACGACTGCATAGCCATCACCTGAGGTTAAGGATGATGCCTCTATTCTAGCCGATTGCCCAGCATTGTGATAACGTTTGCCTAAAGAATTGCGAACTCTTATCTGATTGTGCCGTGAAGTACAAGTGAAGTTGCTAGAAACGAACCGACCCGACTTGCGCCGGGTCGGTTGTTCGACAGGTGCGTAGCTTAGAGGGTGTTGACGATGTTCGAGAAGATGTTGCCGATCGCCGGTCCGAGCAGAGCAAGGATGACGATGACGACGACAGCCACCAGCACGAGGATCAGCGCATATTCTACGAGACCCTGGCCCTCTTCACGCGGCATGTAAATCATGAGAACTTCTCCCGAGATAAGCGAATAATCGCATCAGTCGATACTCACATGCTATCACAACTTCCCAACGGTGCAATGTCTGGAAACCGAAATTTTCGTGAAAATCGTTAGCCCAAAGGTCCTTCACGCTGTTTCACCCGGCAGTCCGTCCAGGTGATCGAGCAGAGGATCGGCAGCGGGCTGGAGCGATGGAGGCAGCGCTTCGCGCATTCGACTCACGGCGAAACGGTCATTGAGGTTGAGCGCCTGAAGCGTCAACCAGCGATGCGGATCAGCGCCCCCGATCAGGTAAGGATATTCGTGCTGAGCGTGATAGCGCACCCCGGCGACAATTACGCTGGCGAGTCGCCCGCGACCATCCACGCGCACCGACAGCGCCGCAAGATCGACCTGCGCGGCTTGGGCGGCGGCGAGGAACATATCGGCTCGCCGAATGCACTCCAGACACCATGCCGCCAGCGCCGGGTGGCACAGGCGCAGCGCTGCCTGCCGGGGCGTCTCGCCGCGCGCTGTCAGCGCTAAAGCCCGGCGAAGGGCGGTGAAAAAGCGAATGACCGACTTGAGCATCATGTTCAGCGGCGGCGCAGGCTTCTGCGCGCGAACTCGACTCCTGCTCCCAGCAGAACCACAACCTGCGTCCCCAGGGCGATGACCAGCAGCGTCGAGCGGCTATCCTCCTGTGACGCCGGGGGAGCGGCGGCAGGAGATGGCTGATCGCCTTGCAGTGTTGGCGCGGCGGCGATCAGGGTCACCGCCGGGTTGGTGAGTTCGGAGGTCGGAATCGGCGTCGGGATGAGGACGGACGCACCATTCGCGCCCAGGGCAGGCGCATCCGGCGTGAAAACGACGGTTTGTTCCAGATAGTACGCCGACAGACCGACCGAAGCATCCGCCGGCGCAGGGGTGACCAGCGGCGGCGTACTGGTCGGCAGCACAAACGGTGTGATCGTCGGCGGCAGCGGAGTCGGCGGCGGGGTTTCGGTCGGTGGGCGGTCGTCCGGCGTCGGCGGCAGAGTCCCGCCTTTAGGCGGCACCAGGAAGATCGACCCCGGCACAAGATCACGGACGTTATCCAGACTGTTCGCCGCCATCATCATTGGCAGATCATCCCAGGTGTAGCCGTAGATCAGGGCGATGTCGCCCAGAGTGTCGCCCGGCTGCACAAGATGCTGGATGTTTCCAGCCTCGTCAATGCCCATATACGCGACCGGTGCAACCGGCGCAGCGGATGCCCCAGAGCGGCTCCCACCGCTTCCCCCGCCTGACGAAGCCGCCGCCAGCGAGATGCCTCCGGGATTGCCGAAGACCAGCACATACGCTGCCCCCCAGCCCCCCCGGGCAATGCCGATGCCGATCTCGGCGTAGTTGGTGCTGACCAGCCCCGCGTAGTGGATGCCGGAGTTGATCCAGAAGGTCCAGGCGTCTCCAGCGGTGGCATTGGTGCCGCCATAGATGTTTTCGCTCACCTGGGCGGAAGGATAGCCGGCGGCTGCGGCGCGGGTGCGCGGTCCAGAGCCATCCGGTCGCGTGTGGCTGATCGTACCGGTGTCCACCATCCACTGCGCCTGACTCTGTGCGGCGGCGCTCAGCGCCCCATTCAGCGAGTAGGCAGGAACGCCGACCGAAGCGCGCAGCGCATTCACCCGTGCCAGCAGATCTGCCGATTCCTGGGCAAAGATGATCCTGGGCGAACCCAGCATGATGGCTAGCACCGTGGTGAAGAAGAGGAGAAAACGAAGGATTTGGCGGTTCATAAGCGCTTCAATCTTGCTGTGTTCAAGCGTTGACGAAACGGAGCGACCCGCCTAAACTCACTTGGCTGGAATCACGATAGAGGGAAAGGAAGGTTATGCCGATGGTGGGAGTCGAACCCACATGCCCTCGCGAGCAATCGCTTTTGAGGCGATCGTGTCTGCCATTCCACCACATCGGCGATAGGGAAAAACCAGATGGTGTTCACGCGGTTAAAATGGTAAAAGCAGCGGACAGGGTTGTCAATGGTTGGCAAAACTGACGACGAATCGCAGAACATTCACGCCGCCCAACGCGGCGATGTGGACGCCTTCAACGTGCTGGTGCTGCGCTATCAGGATGCCGCTTTCACCCTTGCCTTCCGCCTGCTGAGCGACCGAGCGACGGCGGCGGATATCGCCCAGGAAGCGATGATCGCGGCATTCCAGCAGCTGCGCGGTTTTCGGGGCGAGCATTTCCGCGCCTGGCTGCTGCGCATCGTCACCAACCGCTGTTACGACGAACTGCGCCGGCAGCGCCGCCGCCCTGTCGTCTCGCTGTCCCCCGATCCCGGTGAAGAAGATCTGCCCATTCCCGATGAAGCCCTTTCCCCCGAAGAAGCTGCGCAGCAAGCAGAGCTTCAGCGCGCGATCCAGCGGTGTATCGATGCCCTCAATCCTGATCAACGGGTGGCGCTGGTGCTGTGTGATGTCGAAGGCTTGGAATATCACGACATCGCCCAGTCCATCGGGGCGCAGATCGGGACGGTCAAATCACGCATCAGCCGAGCACGATCCAGCGTCCGAGACTGTCTGAGAAAGTTCAGGGAACTTTTGCCGGCATCTTATCGTCTGATCATTGACGATGAAGACCGAACATCATGACCACTCAAGACGACCTCGAACTGCTCAATGCCTACATCGACGGCGCGCTGAATGATCAGGAACGCGCAGCGCTCGACGCGCGCCTGCAGGATGAGCCTGCATTGCGCCGGGAGTACGAAAGTCTGCGCGCCACCGCTGAACTGCTGCGCGCTCTGCCCACACTGCGGTCCCCGCGTGATCTGACGCTGACGCGGGCGGCTGCCCGATCGGCGCGCGTCTATCGACTGCCAACCGCAGCCATCAGCTTTGCCAGCGCTGCGGCGTCGATCCTACTCATCCTCGCCGGTCTGACCGTGATGCGCCCGGTCGGCGAGACCGCACAGCGCACTCCATCAGACCAGGCGGCAGCCTCTTTCAGCGAAGCTGCGACAACCGATATCCTCACGGATGGCGTGATCATCGCCGGACTTCCGACGGCATCACTGCCGCCTACGCAGCCGCCGGCGGCGACTCTGTTCGCGGCAGAGGCGACCATGCGCCTGCCGACTGGCTCGCCCATGCCTGCCGATGCCCTTGCCCTGGCGCCGCTGCCGGGCGAGCTTCCGCAGCAGACGGCGCAGTTCTTCGCCGGCGCAGCGCAAGACGAGATCGCGCCGACAGAGACCCCCCTGGCATCCGAGACGGCTGGCGATACCGCCGCCGCCGAAAGCGGACTCGCCGCAGTTGCGCCGGCAGCGATGGTGGAGTCTGAGCCGGGGGGTTCTGGAGCCACGCCCGCTGAGGAGGTCGATGGCGAGGCGGATATCTTGACGAAACAACCCTTCCCGGAAGCACAGGACTCGCAGATGAACCTGCAGCCCACGATGGGGATGGAGCGGACCCTTCCGACGCTGGCGGAAGTCATCGGCACGCCAACGCGCGACGATATAGTCATGGAAGCCGAAAACACCGACGACCGTTCGACACTGCCGGCAGACGAAGGGCGGATCGAATTGCCCTCGGCAGGCGAAGCGGCGCTGCCCGATGGATGGATTCTGATCGGGATGGGCGCGGTGCTGGGCGTCGTCACCGCCCTGTTCACCCTGTGGGCGCGGCGGCGCTGAGGCAGCCAGGTCTACTCGTGCCTGCCGTTCAGCGCCGCGTGCTTCATCTCACCCCGGATGTCAAACACCTCGAAGGTCAGTTCGGGCAGGTGTAATACACCATAGCTGTGCGAAGTCGAACGCGAGTTGCTGAAGGTGTACAGCGAGCCGGGGTTGATCACACAGCCGTGCGCCACCCGCGCATAGAGCGGCACATGAGTATGCCCGGTGATCAGCACCTCGACGTTGAGCGATTTCAGCATCATGTCCAGCAGCGTATCGGAGATGTGGTCACGGTAAAGCCCCCACAGGTTGTTCCCCGGTTTTCCGTGACACATGTAGACGCTGCTGTCGTTCAGTTTTCCGCGCCAATCCAGCGGTAGATTGCGTAGGTAAGCGCGATTTTCTGGCGAAAGCGCATAGCTCAGCTCATCGTGATTCCCACGCACGGTGGGTATACTACGCTCGCGAATCACTGTCACCGCCTCGTCGGGGAGCGGACCACGCCCGACAAGATCACCTGCACATAAGATTTGATCGACCTTATGAACATGGTCGAGACGGTTGAGAGCCGTGACTAACGCTTGGAAATCGCCGTGAATGTCTGAGAGGACGCCAACATTCATCCTGCGTTCCTAACGGGTGTACGAAAGTACACTCATTATATCAGGATCGGCAGATGGTATCGATTCCGTCTAGGGGAGATCACCTCAAGGCAAGAAAAAGAGGGCAGCCGTGAGTCAAGCTGCCCCTGTTGCCTGGCATGATACGATGGCTACTTGCCGAGGCGCTTCTTGACTTCGGCGGTGAGCGCCGGGATGATCTGGTACAGATCGCCGACCAAACCGAAACGCGCCATTTTGAAGATCGGCGCTTCCTTGTCCTTGTTGATGGCGACGATGATCTTGCTGGTGCGCATCCCCGCCTGATGCTGGATTGCGCCGGAAATACCGGCGGCGATGTACAGATCAGGCGCGACGACTTTGCCCGTCTGTCCGACCTGATGCGCATACGGGATGTAACCGGCATCGACGGCAGCGCGGCTCGCTCCAACTGCTGCGCCGAGCGAATCTGCGAGCGGCTGGAGGACATTGGCGAAACCATCACGCGCCTTCCAGACCGCCGCGTCACCCGCATCTGCCGGGGCATCCTTCGGGTTGTTCGCCATGCCGCGCCCGCCGGAGACGATGACCGCTGCGTCGGTCAGGTTGACCGTACCGGCTTCCGTCTCGAAGCGCTCTACCTTGCTGACGATCTGATCTTCGCCGAGCGCCAACGCAACGCTGGAAACCTGCGGCGCTGCCCCCCCCTTCGGATCAAGTGCTTTGAAGGCGCGCGATCGCACCGTGACAAACTGTGTCTCGCCGCCGACGACCACAGTCTCGCTCAATACCTTGCCGGCATAACCCGCACGGTCGGCGCTGATCCAGCCATCTGCGCTCACGCTCAGGCTCAGCACATCGCCCAGCATCGGGCTGTCGGTATCCGCCGCCGAAGCTGCCAGCAGCTCACGCCCCCGGCTGGTTGCGGCTGCGACTACCGCGCGCGGCTGACGGCTCTGCACCAGCGCCGTCAGCACGCCGGCATAGGCTTCCAGGCGATAATTGTTCAGAGAAGAATCGGCGCAGAGCAGGACTTCATCCGCGCCATACTGTCCTGTCTCAGCCGCCAGCGCTTCCCCACCCTCGCCGATGATCAGCGCCGCGACGGACACTCCGAACGTATCCGCCAGCATCCGGGCGGCGGCAAGCGCCTCCCAGGTCGCCGGGATGGCTTTTCCGTTGAAGGCTTCCACCCATGCAATGACCGCGCTCACAGCACCTTCTCCTCGATCAAGCGATCCACCAGGACTTTAGCCTGTTCCTCCGGCGTCCCTTCGATCAGTTCGAAGCGGGTGTCACGCGCGGGCAGGTTCTTGTAACGTACGACTTTCGTGCGCGGCAGCGGCGCGGCGATACCCAGATCGCCGAGCGACCAAACCGGGATCACGGCTTTGGATGCTTTGCGGATGCCGATGAATGACGGGTAGCGCGGTTCGTTGATGTCCTTCATCACGCTGATCACGACCGGGAGTTTGCTGGTGACGACCTGCTTGCCCTCTTCCAGCATCCGCTCAACCTTGATCGTCTTCGCCGCATAATCGACGGCGACGATCTTCGAGACGTAGCTCAGCATCGTCCAGCCCAGCTTGCGGGCGGTCTGCACGATGTGCTGATCCGAGCCGACATCGACGCTCTCCTTGCCGAACAGCACCAGATCGATATCGCCGATCTTCTTCACCGCAGCAGCGGCAGCCGTCGCGTAAGCGAGCGAGTCGGTCGGATCGATCCCGGCGTCCTCGACGCGCGCCGCTTCATCCAGCCCCATCGCCAGGCTGTGCTTCAGCGCCTCGTTATGCAGCTCACCGCCGATGGCGACGACGACGGCTTTACCCGCGCCCGCCTTCGCCTGAAGAATACCTTCTTCCAGTGCATACTCGTCCCAGGGGTTGACGACGGTTGAAGCATCACCCCAGGAGACGCCACCGCTGGCGTCAGCTTCGACTTTCGCCGCCGTATCCGGCGTACTCCGTGTAAAAACTACGACTGACAAGGGGACTCCTCCTGAAAGATGCTCGTTTGTCAATAAGGCGGCGCAGATGCCCCGCACAGCAAAAGTTGCTGCGATTGTAACGCATGGTATCGGCTGACGAAAGGACTAATCTAATCCAGATTCGATTAATCTTTATCCTGTCCAAGCGCCCACAGCACTGCTTATACTTCCCGTCGATGTATCTTCACGCCATCCATACGCCTGGACAACAGCACGATGCCGTCACAGTCTGAACTCGCCGCCCTGTTTCTGATCATTTTCACCTACGCCGGTGTGGCGGTCGGGTATGTGCCGCGCCTGCGCATGAACCGCGCTTCCATCGCGCTGGTGGGCGCCGCCGGGCTGGTCGCGGTCGGCGCGCTGAGCGAAACGCAGGCACTGGATGCCATCGACCTGGGGATGCTCATCCTGCTGGCGATTGGGGTGATCTGGCTGTCGATCCTGTGAAAGGCGGAGGCGAAGGCTCGCCACCCGCCATCTCTTGATTTACCGTGACTGCTCCTGCACTGCCATATAGTTGATGATCAGCGCGGCAATCGCGCCGGGAACCCACCCTGCCAGCGTCAGCAGGAAGACGATCAGAATCGTGCCACAGCCCCGGTCGATTACCGCCAGCGGCGGGAAGACGATGCAGATCAGCGCGCGAAAACAGCCCATGATGGCTCCCTATCCTTTCCAGTCACCGCCCCTTGCGGGGCTTCTCTATCCTTTACGCGAGGTGAGCCGAAAAGTTGCACCTTCGCACCGCTGTACGATCACATCGTCAAAAGGGTGTACACTGCGTTTATCACCAATCTCCACACAGCAGCGCAGCATTTCAAAGGGCAGCGCAAACCGTAAGTTCTTCTAAGAGACTGTTTGCAAACTGCTCACCTCACCCCGTTTCGCTGCGCTCAACTGCCCCTCTCCAATTGGAGAGGGGCAGGAAACCGTCAGGTTTCCGGGGTGAGCGTAATACTTTTTTCGAAAGTGATTCGACTGGAAGGTCAAGATGATGCGTCATATTCTGGCATCCTCTGCGTGCGTTCTCCTGCTCCTGCTGACGCACCTGCTTTCTCCTTTAGCCACTCCATCCATGCTTTCGACCGGCGTCGCGCTTCAGACCGCCGAAGAGGTTTATTACATTCGCCCCGACGGCGGCAGCGCCGATGCGTGTACAGGTCTCATCGACTCGCCATATCCTGATGCATCGGGCGGGCGAGCATGTGCCTGGAATCATCCTTTCCAGGCGCTCCCGCCGGGCGGCGTCTCGCGCATCGCCGGGGGAGATAGCCTCATGATTGCCGCTGGGGAGTACCGCATGGGATACGGCGCGCCTGGCGCAGAATGGTGTGATGAGGGGGGTTCCTTTGGCTGCCACATGCCGCCGATTCCTAGCGGTCCCGATCCCGATCGTCCAACCCGCATTCTGGGCGAAGGCTGGGATTCCGGCTGCGCAGCGCCGCCGGAACTATGGGGGACAGGACGCCCCTGGTTCATCATCAATCTGACCGACGCCAGCAATGTCGAACTCGCCTGTCTGGAAGTCACCGATCACTCCGGATGCGTCGAAAACCACACAGGCGGGCTTGCCTGCGAACGCGATCAAGCGCCTTATGGTGATTGGGCAGCTTATGGGCTTCACGCCGAAGATTCGACAAACGTACATCTGTCGCATCTAAACATTCACGGGCTGGCAGCGGGCGGAATTCACGCAGGGCGGCTGACGGATTGGACGGTGGACGACGTGCGTATCGCCGGAAATGGTTCGGTCGGCTGGGATGGCGATCTGTGGGACGACGGCGGCGACTCTAATTCCGGCGTCCTCACCTTCCGACACCTGCTTGTGGAATGGAATGGCTGCGGCGAAACCTGGCCCGAGAACGAGCCGGTGGGCTGTTGGGGGCAGGAGGCAGGAGGCTATGGAGATGGCGTGGGAACGGCTGAAACAGGAGGGGACTGGATCATCGAGGACTCGGCTTTTCTCCACAACACGTCAGATGGCTTGGACCTGCTGTACCACACGCGGGGCGGCAGCGTAACGCTCAACCGAGTTCATGCCGAAGGTAACGCGGGCAATCAGATCAAAGTCGCCGGGCAGACAACACTAAGCAACAGCCTGCTGGTAGGCAACTGCGCCTTTTTTGAAGACCAGCCTTTCACCTATTGGGTCGATCATTGTCGGGCGCTGGGCAGCGCTCTGCTGATCGCCTTTATAGGCGGTGAGCAGATCACTATCGTCAACTCTACGCTTTATGGTCAGGGGGATGGATTGATCGCTGCGGGACCGAGAGAGGGCTTTCAGTGCAGTGGTTTGGAGTATCTCCGCGTTCGAAACAGCATCTTGATCGGTGATGCCGATTATTTTGATCCGTCAGACATCTCCTATTTCTTCTACCAGGAAGGCTGCGGTGAGTTCAAGCTGGAGAGCGACTATAATCTCGCTTTCAACGTCAAGAATATTGAATGTGGGCTGACCGGCGACTACACGATCTCTGGAAGTCACGACCTTTGTCAGAACCCGCAACTGCTTGGTCCATTCTCCGGCGAGCATTTTGGAATGATGGTCCTGCCGGAAAGCCCCGCAGTCGATTCGGGCGACAATGCCGTCTGCCCGCCCGAAGATATCTTCGGCAGTCCACGCCCTTCAGATGGCAATGGCGACGGCAGCGAGGTCTGTGATCGAGGAGCGTATGAGATGGAACACAGTTAGCGCCGCACTCAGATTCAGCGATGGAGGACGGCATCTTCATCCCGCCTGTTCGCGAATGAAGCGCGCAATGGCTTCTGCAATCTGCTCTGCGCCGGTGTGGGTGGGATGCAGCCCGTCGAACGACCAGGTGTAGCCCCCGGCATCACGCGCGCCGTCGTAGTCCGTCCAACCGCGCTTCTCGCGCGCGCCGATGGTCAGGATCGTGCCGATATCCAGGTCGGGGCGCGCCGGCACTTCGCCGGGCGGCAGCACTTCCATCAGATCGAGGACAGGAATATTGAGCGGACGGGCGGCGGCGGCGGCAAGCGCGTTATACTCCCTCAGCGCCGCGACGGTCGTCGGGTTGTACTCGTTCGGTTCCAGCACCATCCAGGCGACGATGTAGGCGGCGTGCAGGCGCGTCAGCAGGTCGCGGTAGCCCGCCTGAAAGTCGTCCGGCGAGACGAACGATTCCGGGATGCCCTGCCCCTGCCGATAGTACGACCGGGTCTTCGGCTGACTGTAAGAGACGGCGTCGTTGCCGCCGATCATCACCAGGACGGCATCCGGGTGCTGCGCCAACACATCGTCATCGAGCCGGCGCAGCAGGTTGATCACGGTGTTGCCACCAACCCCGGCGTTGATGAAGGTATGCTCTGGCATCAGGCGGCGCAGCGCTTCAACATAGCTTCCGCCATAACCTCCCCAGGTCAGGCTGTCGCCCAAACAAACGATCTTCACCCGTTCAACCTCCAAACGAAAGCACGAAACCCTGCACGGCGATTATACAGGAACCCCGGCGGCGATCGGCGTTGGGTCCGCCGGACTGGTAGGGTACAATCTTCCCCAGTGGGTTCAACTTCATGACTGAAGCGAGGATGAAAGCGATGTCCGTCTCCGGTTCTTTGCTGGAACGCGCCCGCGCTGTGGGCACGCCGATCATTGATGGCGATCAGGCAGTGTTCATCTGGCAGGGGGACGATCCGCCGCTGCTGGTGGGCGACTTCACCAACTGGACGGAGCGACCGATCAGGCTGGAAGAGCGTGAGCCGAGCGTCTGGGCTGCGTCGGTGGCGCTGCCGCGTGACGCCTACGTCGAGTATGCCTTCGTCCGGCGCTTTCGCGAAGGCGAAGAAGATACCGATATCGACGAGCGTGTCATCGATCCGCTCAACCCCCGCCTCCAATACAACGGCGTCAGCGCCATGAACAACACCTTCACCATGCCTGACTTCGCGCCCACCCCCTTGACGGAACGCGGCAAAGGGGTCCAACGCGGTAAAATCAGCGCGCATCAGATCTTCGGTGATGCCCTCGGCGGCAGCCACCGCCTGCTCTACCTCTACCATCCCCCGGTCGATTCTCCGACGCCGCTGGTCGTCGTCTGGGACGGTCCCGACTATCTCAACCGCGCCGGTCTGAACATCATCGTGGACAATCTGATCGCCCAGGGGCGCATCCGTCCGCTTGCGCTGGCGATGATCCATAATGCGCACCAGGGGCGATTCACCGAATATCTACAGAACGAGGCGACGGTGGGTTTCGCCGTCCACGAACTGCTGCCCTTCGCCCGCAAGCACCTGAATCTCCTGGATGAAGGGGAACAACCCGGCTGTCACGGCGTACTGGGCGCGTCGATGGGTGGGCTGATGGCGCTCTATGCGGGGCTGCGCGCTCCGCACATCTTCGGGCAGGTGATCAGCCAGTCGGGGGCATTCCACATTGCGCCGAACGACGAACGCATGTTGATCGATGATTTGATCACCCTGATCCCGCCGCCGCCGCTGAAGATATGGCAGGATGTCGGCAAGATCGAGTGGCTGCTCGACGGCAACCGCCAAATGCACGCGCAGCTCGTGGGGCGCGGCTATGACGTAACCTACCTCGAGTATTCTGGCGGTCACAATTTTCCGATGTGGTCGCAGGGAGTGGGCACGGCGCTGGAGACGGTCTTCCCGCCCGGTTAGGGAAGACCAGGCGGGTCCTCCCTAACCGGATAGTTCACTAAGCCCTGTCTCGCATCTTTTCAACGGACGAGCCGCCGGGTCTCCCGCTCGTGGTTTTCTTTCGAGAGCGTACTTTAGGCTGTTCCAGACAAAAGACGCGCCAGCGGTTGCACGGGCGAACCCGCGGGTTCGCCCGTGAACGGCGGGCGGAGACACAGCTCCGCCCCTACAACTGCTCGATTATTTTCTTGGAACAGCCTTAGTACATCGGCATAGAAGCATCCACCTCACGCGCCCAAGCGAGGATGCCGCCTTCGACATTGATCAGACTCGCCGGGTGGTAGCCCAGGTCACGCAGAGCATAGATCACATCG
Organism: Anaerolineae bacterium; assembly: GCA_013360465.1. Classification (GTDB taxonomy): domain Bacteria; phylum Chloroflexota; class Anaerolineae; order Aggregatilineales; family Phototrophicaceae; genus Flexifilum. The sequence continues at coordinate 149,346 of JABWBO010000007.1, forward strand.
GTGCTGCGCACGCCGGAACGGCACAGGAACAACACTTCGCGGTCGCGCGGAATCTGACCGATCACCGTATCTTCGATGGGCTTGCGCCCGGACAGCACTTCGTCCACCGCGATCATGATCTGCGGCTTAGGGATGAGTACCGTGTTTTCCAGCGCCGCAATCTCCAGTTCCGGTGGGTTACGCACGTCGATGATCACCGGGGACTCCCCTTGATCCAAGCGTGCCTTCAGCGCCAGTGCGGTGATCTGCGGCACAGGGGCGTCGGCGTCGAACGCCTCTTCCGCAGTGGAAAGGGCTTCGGCAGGCGCATGATCGTGCGCCGGAACGCCGCAGAATTCCTCGTAATCGATCAGCTCAACCTGATCTGCCGGGATGCTGCATACCGGGCACTTGGGGTTTTTGCGCACCTTGATGGTGGTGAAGCTCACCTCCAGCGCATCGTAGAGCAGCATTCGCCCGATCATCGGGTCGCCGATGCCGGTCAGCAGCTTGACGGCTTCGGTCGCCTGCATCGTCCCGATGGTGCCGGGCAGCACGCCCAGCACGCCCGCCTCGGCGCAGTTCGGCACCAGACCGGGCGGCGGCGGTTCCGGGAACATGCAGCGATAGCAGGGACCTTCCTGGGCGTAGAATACGCTGAGCTGCCCCTCAAAGCGCAGAATGCTTCCGTAAACGTTGGGTTTGCCCAGTTTGACGCAGGCGTCATTGACCAGATAGCGCGTCGGAAAGTTGTCGGTCCCGTCGATCACCAGATCATACGGGGCGATGATTTCAAGCGCGTTGTCCGAAGTCAGCGGCACATCGTAGCGGACGATCTCCAGGAAGGGGTTGAGGTCATTCAGGCGACGCTCGGCGCTTTCCGTCTTGCTGACCCCAACCGTACTCTGCCCGTGAATGATCTGCCGCTGAAGATTGCTTTCATCCACAATATCGTAATCGACCAAGCCCAAGCGTCCAACGCCGGCGGCAGCGAGATAGAGCGCCAGCGGGCTGCCCAGCCCACCGGTGCCGACGATCAGAACGCTCGATGCCTTCAGCCGGCGCTGCGCCTCCATGCCGAACTCCGGCATGATCAGGTGACGCCCGTAGCGGCGGATTTCGTCGTTCGACAGGTCTCCCAGGTCGGAAACTATCGGTTTCATGCTCATCCTTTTCGTCGTCTAACGGACGGTGGTCCTCAAAGAGGAAAGCTGGCGTTTCAGCTTTTCGAAGTCGGCGACGCCGTGATTCACGGCATGGGTCTTACCCGCGCTGTCGATGATGAAGGTCGTCGGGGCGGAGATCACGCCCCAGCGATCTGCCGCTTCCGGCTGCTCGGTCGCATCGACGCGCACCACCGAGACCGAAACTTCCTGCTGAAGACGGTTCAGCGCCGGAAGCTGCATCGTCCGGCAGGGAATACACATCGGGGTTGTGAAGTACAGGATGACCGGCATACCGTTAGGAACGCCCGCTAGAAGGGGGTCGCCCTGTGCAGGGCGCGCCAGCTGCGCCCGCACGTACAGGTGATAGACTGCATACCCTACTGCAAGGAGCGCAAGGGCGATCAGCAGACGTTCAATCATGGCTGCTCCGCTCTCAGGCGCGCCTGAGTAAAACCGGGGATACCCAGGCGGTTGAACTGGTAGTACATCCAGCACCCGGCACAGAAATTCAGCCAGAAATTGAGGTTTGCCAGGGCGATCACGATCCAGACCGGAATCCAGCCCGCCCCACTGCCGCCGAGCAGCAGCAGGAAGCCGATGCTGTTAAAGATCGCGCCGAGCAGCATAGCGAAGCGGTGCGGTTCAGGATTATCGGCGATGACGCGCGGGCGCGCGATGCCGCTCGGCTTGACCACATTCTGGTAGAACAGCCGGTAAGGCGCGAGCGGCAGATCAAGCGCGCCGGCAAGCTGCGCCACCGCCACGACCAGGACCAGAAGTAGGCTGTCCAGGACGAAAGCAAGCAGCAGGAGCGCGATGGTCAGCGCCTGACCGACTTTGAGACCTGTTTGATCGACTTTGCGAAGCGCGGCAGAGTTCGCCATGATTCCTCTCTCTGAGAACAGTTAACCGGCGCCGCCGGCGATGCTGGGGATGATGCGCAGGCTGTCGCCCTCCTCCAGGTTGGTCTCCAGCCCATCCAGAAAGCGAACGTCCTCGTCGCCCAGATAGACGTTGACGAAGCTGCGCAGGGTTTCGCCGTCGTAGAGGTGCTGCCGCAGCTCTGGAAAGCGGACAGTCAGGTTGGACAGAGCTTCACCGACGGTCGCGCCGCCGACCTGCACCTGCGCCTCATTGCTGGTGAAGGCGCGAAGCGGTGTCGGAATACGGATGTTGGGCATGGGGTTTGCATCTCCTCGAATTTCACTCTACTGGCAAATTGCTGTTGGTGATCGTCCACATCTCGCTCAGGTAACCGCCGACCACATTGGTCATGAGGTCCACCTCGACCAGGAACGAGTCGTGCCCGAAATCGGCATGAATCAGGTGGTAGCGCACGTCTCGACCGACAGCTTCCAGTGCCGTCACCAGATCAAGCGCCTGCTCTGGCGTGTACAGCCAGTCGCTCGAAAAACTGACCACCAGAAATCTGGCTTTGGCGACGCGCAGGGCGTCAGCAAGTGTGGGCGCGCCTTCGCCGATGTCGAAGTAGTCGCACGCCTTGGTGATGTACAGATAGCTGTTGGCGTCGAAGCGCTTGAGGAACTTCTCACCCTGATATTTGAGATAGCTTTCGACCGTATATTCCGGATCGACGAGCTGATACGGCAGAGCGTCGTAGTTTTGCAGACGCCGCCCAAACTTCTGTTCCAGCGAGTGTTCGCTCATGTAGGTGATATGCCCCACCATGCGCGCTACCGCCAGACCGCCCACCGGCGGCTCTGTGTCGTAGTAGTCGCCGTCGTTCCAACGCGGATCGGCATAGATCGCCTGCCGCCCGATCTCGTTGAAGGCGACGTTCTGCGCCGAAGAGCGCGGCGTACTGGCGAGGAACAGGCAGTGTCCGACCATTTCGGGATACTCGACCGCCCACTGAAGCGCCTGCATGCCGCCCAGACTGCCCCCGGCGACCGCGAAAAGCGCATCAATGCCGAGATGATCGAGCAGCTGGCGCTGCGCCCGCACCATATCCTGAACCGTCACTGCCGGAAAACGCCGCCCATAGGGTTTGCCATCAGGGGCGCGCGACGAAGGACCGGTGCTGCCCTGGCATCCGCCGATGACGTTAGAGCAGATCACGAAAAAGCGGTTGGTATCGAACATCTTGCCCGGACCCACCGCTTCATCCCACCACCCCGGTTTCTCAGCCGGGTCATCCGTATAGTAGCCTGCCACGTGCGAGTCACCGGTCAGGGCATGACAGATCAGGATGGCATTCGAGCCATCATCGTTGAGCGTTCCGTAGGTTTCGTAGGCGAGCGTGTAACGTTCCAGAGTCCTGCCGCATCGCAGGTGCAGCGGCTTATTGAAGTGAGCGGACTGCCGCTTCACCACTCCAACCGAGCCGTTCTGATTACGGTGCGGTTTTGCTCCGTTGAACGTCATCGCTCCAATGACCTTTCGACCACCAACTGCCAGAGGAAAGTGCGGGCGCGCGCCCGCACTTTCCCATCTTAGCGTATGTCCGCCGTTCTGCACGGGCGAATTCGGAGCGCCGGCTACGACACGGAATGCACAGTGACACCCTGCGAAACGGTCAGCGCCTGATCGAGATCCCACAGAATGTCGTTGATGTCCTCAATGCCGACGGCAAGACGGATGTAGTCGTCTGTGACGCCCGTCGTCGCCTGTTCTTCCCCTGAAAGCTGACTGTGGGTGGTGCTTGCCGGGTGAATCGCCAGCGAGCGCGCGTCGCCGACATTTGCCAGATGGCTGAACAGCTTCAGGTTGTCGATGAACGCCCGTCCAGCCTGTCTGCCGCCCTTGATGCCGAAGCCGACCACCGCACCTGCCCCCTTGGGCATGTACTTCCGGGCACGCTCATAGCTGGGATGGCTGGGTAGACCGGGATAATTCACCCACGCCACCGCGCCGTGTTCGCTCAACCACTGAGCAACGGCGAGCGCATTGCTGACATGCTTCTGCATACGCAGCGAGAGCGTCTCCAAGCCGATGATGTTAAGGAAACTGTTGAACGGCGCCTGGCTGCCGCCGAAATCGCGCAGACCGACAACCCGCGCCCGACCAATAAACGCCGCTGCCCCCAGGACATCGGCGATGACCGCGCCGTGATACGCCTCTTCCGGTTGGACGATGCCGCGATGCCGACCGCTCGCCTTCCAGTCGAAAGTCCCGCCGTCGATGATCACGCCGCCGATGCTCAAACCGTGCCCGCCGATCCATTTGGTGGTCGAATGCAGGCTGATGTTGATGCCCCACTTGAAAGGCTGGAAGAGATAGGGGGTCCCAAAGGTGTTATCGACCACGACGGGGATCTTGTGCTGCCGAGCGACCGCGACAATCGCTTCAAAATCGGGGATCTCCAGCTTCGGGTTGCCGATGGTTTCCAGGTAGATCAGGCGGGTCTTGTCATTAATCAGCGCTTCGATCCGGTTAGGATCGGCATTCTCGACGAAGTGCGCCTTGATGTTCAGATGACGCAGACTATGCGAGAACAGCGTATAAGTGCCGCCGTAGAGCGCCGATGTGGAGATGAATTCGTCGCCGGCGTCAGCGAGCGTCAGGATGGCGAGAGTCTCAGCAAACTGCCCCGACGAGGTGGTCAGCGCGCCGATGCCGCCTTCCAGCGCCGCGATGCGCTGTTCAAAGACATCGTTGGTCGGGTTCATGATGCGGGTGTAGATGTTGCCCGGTTCCGCCAGCGCGAACAACGCTGCCGCGTGATCGGTATCGCGGAACTGATATGATGTGGTCTGGTAGATTGGCACAGCGCGGGCGTTAGTCGTCGGGTCCGGGCTGTAGCCGGCATGCAGGGCGAGGGTATCGAAACTGTGCTGGTGTCCGTTGGCGCTCATGGGTGGGTCTCCTCAAAATCGTACAGTCGGTCCAAGCAGGGTAAGGGTGTCGGTTTATTCGACCGACAGAGTATCGGCGGTAAACGCTTGCCGGTCGTCCTGCAAGCGCCACGCCAGCATCTCGCGCGCGCCATCCGGCATCACCGAGGTGATCAGATAAGCGAAGTTCGGCAGCGCATGATCCCGGTCGTAAAGCGACGGAATCGCCGGCGAATTCGGGTGGCTGTGGTAGTACCCCACCAGGCTCAGACCACGAGCGTCGGCGGCATCTTCCAGGCGCATCCAATCAACGGGCGTCATAGCGTAGCGATGGTAGCGTTCTGTCGGCTCAAAGACGTTCTCGACCGGCACAACTCCCGCGATGCTGACAATATCATCGCGGAGTGAACCGAGCAGGAAGCCGCCGGCTTCATCGGGGTGAGCCGCCTCCAACTGATGGATAATTTGCTGCTTCAGGGTCTGCGTTAGGATAACCTTCATGCACACTCCAGCCGTTGCGCCAAATAAAAAGAGCCAGTTCCTCATCGGAACTGGCTCTCGACCTGCAAAAATCTGGAAAGGTCTGCTACTCTGCCTGACGTTCCGGTGAGGACGTTTTCGTGACGCAACACATCATGCCGCCGCACATGACCATGGGGCAGTTCGCGCAGAAAACACCGGAAAGTTTCAAAGCAGTGTAAGTCATAGAAATAAAACTAGCATGGTTTGGCACATTGCGCAAGCGCCGATTCAGCGCCTTAAAGGTTTTTAATCTCACACCAACCCCGTTGTTGTGCGTCGTCGGGGATGTTATACTCCCTGCACTTTTGTGAATTCTAGCACGACTCCGGTTTTTCTCTTCGGCTGCGAAGTTCTTTAGGGCATTCACGCACAAGGAGTAAGTAATGGTCCAGGCAAAGAAAGGATTGGACGGCGTTTCCATCGGGGACAGCCGGCTGAGTCTCGTCAATGGCACTGAAGGTAAGCTGATCTACGCCGGCTACAAGATCGAAGATCTGGCAGCCAATGCGCTCTACGAAGAGGTGGTTTACCTCTTGTGGAACGGGCGTCTGCCCAATGCAGTCGAGCTTGAAGAACTTCGCGCAGCCCTGTCCGTCCAGGGCGTCGTCCCAGCGGAAGTCCTCCAGCAGATGAAAAGCTATCCGAAGAGCGCCAACCCGATGGCAGTGCTGCGCACTTCGACTTCGGCGCTGGCATTCTATGACCCGGACAGCGAAGACACCGGCATCGAGGCACAGAAGCGCAAGGCGCTGCGCATGACCGGACAGGTCACCACACTGACCGCCGCATGGTATCGCATCCGTCAGGGCTTGGAACCGATCTCGCCTCGTAAGGATTTGAACCTGTCGCAGAACTTCATGTACATGCTGACCGGGACGGAGCCAGAGGCAACAGCCGTTGACGCGGTCAATGCCTACATGGTGCTGCTCACCGAACACAGCATGAACGCCAGCACCTTTTCCTCGCGCGTGGCGACCAGCACCGGCGCGGATATGCACAGCGCTGTCGTCGCAGCTATCGGCACGCTCAAGGGACCGGCGCACGGCGGCGCTAACGAAGAAGCGATGCGCATGTTCATGGAGATCGCCGAGGTCGCTAACGTCGAACCCTGGTTCAACGAGAATATCAAGTCGGGCAAGCGCCGTATCATGGGCATCGGACACCGCGTCTATAAGGCGCTCGACCCACGTGCTGCCGTCCTGCGCGAACGCGCTGCGGCGCTGTCCAGGGCCTCGGGTAATACGAAGTGGTTCGAAATTGCCGATCAGCTGGCGAATCTGGCGCGCGCCGACCAGTACTTCATCGAGCGCAATCTGTACCCGAATGTCGATTATTTCAGCGCTATTGTCCTGTACACGCTGAACCTCGATGTCGATATGTTCACCCCGCTCTTCGCTATGAGCCGCATGGCGGGCTGGACTGCACATATCATCGAACAGCAAACCGATAACCGGTTGATTCGCCCCACCGCCGACTACGTCGGACCGATGGACCGGCAGTGGGTTCCACTGGATCAGCGTCCGTAAGCCACAGAGAATTGTTATCTTCTTTCGAGGGAAGCGAAACCGAGCGGTTTCGCCTCCCTCGTTTTGGAGATAGCTCTGATCAGATGCGGAGCGGCATTCTGATCGTGAAGGTTGTCCCTTCGCCCAACCGGCTGGTGACGAAGATAGTCCCTCCGTGCAGTTCGACCGCCCGCTTGACCAGCGCCAGTCCTATACCGGATCCAGGAATCATCCCGGCGTTGCTGGCGCGGCGGAAGGTTTCGAAGATCGCATCCATCTCTTCAGGCGGGATGCCGATACCCTGGTCGCTCACAGTGATAACCACCCCGTCGTCTTCTGCGGCGAGTTCAAAAAGCACCTTCCCGGCGCGTGGCGAGTACTTGATGGCATTGCCCAGCAGATTGACCAGAATCCTGCGCAGAAGATAGGGGTCCAACCGCGCCGACTCCAGCGATCCGCGATGGCTGAAAGCGATGGTATGGTGTTCCCCTGCCAGCCGCTGCATATCCTGAGCGACCGTCTCGCAGAATTCGACCAGATCGAGCGTGCGCGGCTTCGCTGCGAGTCCAGACGTATCCGCCTGACTGATCAGCATGAGGTTTTCGATCATCTGCGCCATGTAGCCGATCTGCCGGCGGATATTGCCGAACAGATCCGCCCGCCGTCCACTCTCCAGTTTGCCCTCGTAACGCTCCAGCATCTCTGCCGACGACTGTATCACCGCCAGCGGCGTTCTGAACTCGTGTGAGATCGTCACGCCGATCTGAGAACGCACTTCCGCCAGCGCCTGCTCTCGCTCAAGCGCCTGACGCAGATCCTTCTCGATTTGAAGACGTCTCTGGCGGTCAATCAGGCTGCCAATCACCGCGCTCGCCAGATCGGCAATCGCCAGGACGCGCTCCGCCTCATCCATCGCAAAGGCGTTGGCAAGCGCACTGTCCAACACGATTATGCCCATCGCGACCCGCCGCGTGCGAATCGGCACATACAGCCGGCTCTGAACCCAGTCCAGCGTCGCGCTGCCCATGACATCCGGGTACTGTGCCAGATCGGGCAGGATGACCGGTTTTCCCCACCGCGCCACTTCCTCGTGCTGTGACAGCCTCGACAGGCTGACTTCGAAGGCGGTGCGCCAGCCGCCAAAGCCACGTTCCGCATAGCCGCTGCCCCACACCGCGCGAAACTGCTCATCCTCGATCATCAGGATGCAGCCGGCATCGAAGGGCGCAACCTGGGTTACGTGGACGGCGACCTGTTCCAGGACCGCCGGCATTTCTACGATGTCGGTGAACGACGCGGCGAGGTCGCGAAGGGTGTCGGCGAACATTAACTGGTTCTGTGCATGTTCTTCCGCGCGCCGCCTGTCGCTGATGTCGGTCAATGTGCCTGCTGTCCCCACCAGCGCGCCCCGCTCATCGAAAATCGCATAGGCGTTGATCTCCACCCAGACGAACGATCCGTTCTTCGTTCGCAGGCGCGTGTGATACATCACGGAGTCACGCTGGCGGCTCATGATCAGCCGGCGGTTGCGAAAAACCCTATCGGCGTCATCGGGGTGGCTGAAAACAATGACCGATTTTCCAAGGCTCTCTTCGACATCAAACCCCGTGATTCGCTTCCAGGCAGGGTTCAGAAAGGAGAGGGTGCCATCCATGCGAGTCTGGTAGATTACCTCACCAATGCTGCCCACGAGCATCTGATATGCCTCGTGACTCTGTTGGATGGTGGAGAACAGCCGCGCCCGCTGAATCGCCAGACTGACATGTTCGCTCAAAGCGATGAGCAGTCGTAGATCCTGATCCATCAGGCGCTGCGGCGCGAAGGTCTCGACATTCAGAATACCGACGACCTTGCCTTCATCATGCAGCGGCACGCAGATTTCCGAGGCGATACCCGGCACTGCTTCCAGAAAATCGGCATCGGCGTGAACATCCTCCAACAAGATGGGCTGTCCTGAGCGAACTACTCTTCCCGAAACCCCTCCCGATATCGGAATCTGCTCAACCACCTGGTCATAGCCAATTTGATGCTGAAGGGCGAGGCTATCCCCTTCGATGAGATAAATGCTGACCAGGACGTAGCCAAAACTCTCGGCGGTGCTTTCGACGATAGTCTTGATCACTTCGCGTACGTCACGCTGACGTGCCAGCGCGCCGCGCGCGACCTCCAGCAGCACCAGTTCCTGCGCCTGCCGTTCGATCTCCCGATACAACGACGCCTCAAGCGCTTCGGATGAGACAAGTTCGCGCCGCAGTGCGTCAACCTGTGCCATCATCGCCGCGCGCAGCGGCTCTTCCGATACCTGCCGGATTGAGTCGCTCAACCGTTCGAGTGCTGTATTCCAGTGTCGAGAATCCATGTGGGCCTTCGCGCCGGCCTCGCCGCAATGATTTGGCTCAATTATACTCATACAATCCGTCCCGACAGTATCAGTGGTGCTGCTGTAAGCAGACATAGACAATGCTGAAATCTATACAGAGTTCTTCGGAAAACCTCATCTCGGCGTCACAGGGCGCAGTCTTCAACCTGGTCGCAGCCCTGCCGGGACGGGTCGGCAGCCAGCATACGCACCGCGCTTACTATCGATGGGTCGATCAGTACCTTGTCGATATTGCCGGGCTTCAGCCAACACAGGGTGAGCAGCGCCTGGCGCGTATGCAGCGCCTTCCGGTGCCGCTGCTGCGCAGCCACCTCAGCCCAGCACGGCTGCGCGCCTGGCTGGGGATGCTGGTCCAGCGTAATCACGGAAAACAAGGGCTTAACCAGGCGCGAGCGGCTGTCATGACGCTTACCGGACTTCTGGCGGAGGCGGAATGGATTGACGACTACACGAACGCCGCCATGAGCCGTGTTCGCATCCCCCGCGCGGAAGATGGGCAGCGACCGGGTCAGTGGCTCTCCGTCGAACAACTGCGCAGACTAATGGTCTCATCGCGTGCAATCGCCACTTCTGAGAATCAAAGCCTGCGTAACAGGGTCGTGACGACCCTGCTCTGCACAATGGCGCTGCGACGCGAAGAACTTGCTTCTGCCCGCTGGGATGATCTGAGCGTCCAGAACGAGCGCGTCGTCCTGCGTGTTCACGGAAAGGGGCGGCGGGTCGCAACCATCGATGTGCCGCGTGCGGTGGTCAACGCGCTGACCCAGTGGCGTAACGCCTTGATTGCCACCAACACCCTGGGGACAGCGAACAGCCCCATCACCCGGCGTCTGTGGAAAGGCGGGCGGATCAGCCGTTCCGGGCTGACTCCCGATGGAATCTGGATGATCGTTGGGCAAGCCGCGCTGCACGCCCAGCTTCCTCATGTCGCACCGCACGATCTGCGCCGTTCAGTCGCCGGCGCGCTCAACGATTCCGGCGTCCCCATCGAGAAGATCAGCCGCCTCCTCCGTCACAAGAACGTCGCCATCACCGAACGCTACCTGAGCAAGCTGCCGCAGCGCAACGAAGGTGCGGTGCTGATGAGCGGCGTTCTGGGCTTGGAGGATGACGACTCGTTTGCCGATCTGAATTCGTGATCGGCGAGCGCTTGGGGGGTGGCTTCGCGCGCGACGGCGAAGATCATTCGAAGCTGATGTAATCCAACAGGCTTTCGACCAGCGCCGGACCGATGCCGCGCACGTTCATGAGGGCATCAGGGAAAGAGATGCGCCCTCTCGCCGTCCGATATTCGATGATGCGCTCCGCCAGCACCGGACCAATGCCGGGCAGTGTCAGCAGTTCCTCGTAAGTCGCCGAGTTGATGCGCACAACGTGGACGGCATTCGAAGTCGCCAGCGGGATTTCCGTCGAGGCTGCCGGCACAAAGATTGTCGAAACCGGTGAGGGTGTCGCCCCTGGGAGGGTAGGTATCAGTGTGTGCGTCGGCGATGGGAGTTCGTAGACATGGATCTGATCGCCATCGTGTGCGACAGCGGCGAGGTTCAGGCGCGATAGATCGGCGCTGGGCAGCGCCCCACCGGCAGCGTTCAAGGCATCCTGCACCCGACTGCCGTATGGCAGCACATAGACAGCATTCGGGTGTGCGACCACCCCCGTCACATAGACCAGGATGGGCGCAGGCGAGGCGGTTGGCGTAGGAGCAGCCGAAGGCGCAGGAGTGAAGACCTGAATACTGGCGGCGGGAGGGCGCGCGGCGAAGAGAAGCAGCGCCGCGCCGAAGATCAGCAGGACGGCAACCAAGAGAAGCAGGATGCTGATCGCCGGCGCGGTGTCGCGTTTCATCGCATCACAGCAGTGAAGACCGCCGCAACTTAGTATCGGCGGACGATAGTCTTGTAGACGGTGGGCTGGCGATTCTGGATGAGCTGGTGTTCTTCGCGGCTGCGGCGCACTTCGTCGATATCGATACGCGCAGCGGCAAACCCTTCCAGCGGCGCGCCGGTCTTTTCGTCCGTCTCGCCCGCCAGTGTCGCATAGATCTGCCCGCGCGGACCCACGATCATGCTTTCACCGCCGAAAGTCAGCGTCACATCCTCGCCGACGCGGTTTGCGCCGACCATGAAGACGGCGTTTTCGTAGGCGCGCGACCGGAGGAAGGTCTTCCATTCGTCGACGGCTGACGCTTCCCAGTTGGCGAGTACGCAGACGATCTCCGCGCCATCAAGTACCAGGCTGCGCGCCACTTCGGGGAACGCCAGATCATAGCCGATCATGAGACCGATGGTGCCCATTTCCGTCTCGACCACCGGCATCTTGAAGCCCTCACGGAACGCCATGCGCTCCTCGCCGCGCAGGTGTACCTTGTTGTAAACCTCGACGAGATCCCCTTCAGGACCCAGCAGAATCGCCGAATTATAAAGGACGCTTTCCACCCGCTCCTTGACCACCATGCCGAAGGCTACGTAGACGCCGTATTCGTTGGCGCGCTGCGAGATCAGGTTGACGGCTGGACCGGGCACGCGCTGCGCCATTTCAGTGAAGCGCACCCCCAGTTCATAGCCGCTGGTGATCAATTCTGGAAAAACGATAAGGTCGACTCGCTGCTGCGAGGCGATTGTGGTGATCATCTCGGACATCTTGACCAGATTGTCTTCGATTTCCCCAAGGCGCGGTTTCAACTGCACCACTGCGACCGTGACTTCACGCATGGATCGTCCCTAGTAGATGCGGATACACGTATGAGCGTCTCCTATTTTACCCGATCAAGCCATTTTCAACGAGGCTTTTTGCGCAGGAAATCGACTGCTTGTTCTAAATCGGGCGGAAGAGGCGACTCAAAACACAGTCTTTCGCGCGTACGGGGATGGTCAATACACAGCTTGCTGGCATGGAGAAACTGCCGCTGAATCGGTGCGCTGCGCTGGCGTCTGCCGTAGACCGTATCGCCGACGATGGGGCAGTCGATGAACGCCATATGGACGCGAATCTGATGCGTGCGACCGGTGAGCAGGTGTATTTCGACCAGGACCTTGCCATCGGAGAACCATTCGACGCAGCGATATTCGGTCTCCGCCGGTCGCCCGCTCCGCAGGACGGTCATTTTCTGGCGGTTCGCCGGGTCGCGAGCAATCGGCGCAGTGATCCGACCGATAGATGTGGGTGGGGCTTTTTCGACCAGCGCGAGATAGCGTTTTTCGACGGTGCGTTTCTGGAACTGCCCTGCAAGGCGCTGCAACATTTGCCCGCGCCGAGCGACGACGAGCAAGCCGCTGGTATCTTTGTCCAGGCGGTGGACGATGCCTCGGCGTTCCGGCGCGTAGTTCATCTGCGCGATTTCAGGGTAACGTGCCAGGAGGGCATTGACCAGCGTCCCCTGTCGATTCCCTGCGCCGGGATGCACAACCAGTCCGGCGGGTTTGTCGATGACCGCCAGATCATCGTCTTCGTACATCACCTTCAGGGGTATCGCCTGCGCGATGACCAGATCGCTCTGGGGCGGATCGGGCAGGGTGACTGAGATTTCTTCTCCGCCGCGCAGCTTGATGCCGGGTTTCAACACAACGCCGTCGACCGTGACGCCGCCAGTGCGAATCACCTGCTGCACCTGGCTGCGGCTGAGTCGCTCCCCCAGGAATTCGGTGACGACCTGGTCGAGCCTTTTACCTGCCTCTGAAGTCACAAACCGGACTAGTTCGCTCATAAACGGGGGTATTTCCTACCTATATTGAGCCTGATGTGACGAAATTGATCCTGAAATACCTTATGATACAATGAGATCAGACCCTTCAAAAACAGTTCGACAGGAGTGAAAAACTGGACTCGCTTGCATTTGCCCGCGATATTGTCGATGCGGTAGAAGACAAAAAAGCCGAAAACATCGTCCTGCTCGACCTACGCCCCGACGTGATCATCTCCGATTTCTTCGTCATCTGCACCGCGGGAAGCGACCGCCAGATTCGCGCGGTGGCTGAAAGCGTTCGCGAGGCGATCAAGAAGAAGTACGGCAGACTCCCTGTCGCGGTCGAAGGTCAGCCGCAAAGTGGTTGGGTGCTGATGGACTACGGAGAGGTAATCGTACACATCTTCGGCACAAAAGAACGCGCCTACTACAATCTGGAAGGCTTCTGGCGGCAGGCAAACGTCCTGTTGAGCATCCAGTGATCCCCCTGTCGGCATTCGACCAGGGGTGCCGCCCACCGCCCTGCTGCACCCCTGCCCTCTTCAGCCTCGTTTATTCGTGAATCCAGGGTTCGACCACGCGCATCCAGCCTGCCAATTCCTGCGGCGCGAACCACAGGGCGAGTTCGCGCTCAGCGCTCGTCGGCGAATCCGATCCATGCACCAGGTTGCGCCCGACTTCCACGCCGAAATCGCCGCGTATCGTCCCTGGCAGCGCCTCCACCGGCTTGGTCTTGCCGATCATGTTGCGCGCCAGTTCAACGCAGTTCTTGGCTTCCAGCACCATGACCACGACCGGCGACGAGGTGATGTAGGCAACAAGTCCTTCGTAGAAGGGCTTGCCTTCGTGTTCGGCGTAGTGCTTCTGCGCCAGTTCACGAGAAACCTGCATGAACTTCATGCCGACGATTTTCAGCCCGCGCTGTTCAAAGCGGCGGATGATTTCCCCCGTAAGCCCCCGCTGAACCGCATCGGGCTTCACGATGATTAGTGTACGCTCCACGTCGCACTCCTTGTCGAAAACAACGAACGGGTCAAAGCTTGACCCGTTCGTGGATTCTAGCACAAGGCGGCGTGCAGTCGGAGTGTGGGATGATGCCCTCTAAAGCTGGTTGAGCGCTTCACGATAGGTATCCAGCGCCGCCTGAAGCTTGCCCTGGCGCATCAAGCCGTCGCCAAGGACACGATAGACCGCCGGCACCGTGCGATACGAGCGCACCAGCTGGGCGAGATCATCCACCACCACATCAAGCGCGCGGTTTCTGCGAATCAGGCTTTCGTATTCGGCAAGCGAAGTTTCCAGGTCGCCCGCCTGTTCGAGATCGCGGGCGTTCTGCACAAGTGCCGCCGTTTCTTCGTCAGAAACAGGCGGTGCGGCGCGCGCCGGTTCCGGTTTGGGTGCGGGCGGCTGTGCAGCAGCTTTCCGCGCAACAGGCACAGGTTCCGGTTCTGGCTCTGGCTCAGACGGCGCGAATTCGACAGCGACATCCACCGGCTCGACCGCCGCAATGCTGTCCTTCAGCCATCCCGGCACTTCGTCCTGAACCTCGATCTCCTTCAGCCATTCGGGCATGTCGCCAATAAACGGCAGGTCCGACGAAGGCGCTGACGGAGCAGCGAGTTCAGGCACGGCTTCAATCAGCGACTCGATGCCGATCATCCAGGCAGGAAGCGGCTGTGGCTGTCCAACCGGCAGCCCGGTCTCGGCGGGAAGATGCGCCTCGATGAGCGGCTCATCTTCGCTGATCAAGCCATAGCGCGTGTCTAGCGCGGCGATGCGACTGGGATCGCTGATGTTGCGCTCGTACCAGTCAGGAACCTGATCAACATCCGGCACATCACCAAGCTGCTCCGAGTCGAACGCCTCGACCCAGGGATCAGAAGGATCAACCTCGATGACGTAGGGCGTCGGTTCTTCGATGCTCACAACACTCGGCGGTACGGGTTCTTCCGCCTCCGGGGCGAAGATATCGGCGATTTCGACGGAGACGCCGGTACTCTCGGCTTCGATGAGCCAGGGTGGTATTTCCAGATCAGCGGGCTGCGCGCTGACTTCGAACAGCGCCTCCAGCGGTTTAGTGGGACCAGCGGGCGGCTGCTCTTCGACCGGCTGCATTTCCTTCAGCCAGTCGGGGATATCGGCGACCAACGGTTCTATGATCACCTCTTCTTCGTCTTCGTCGCCAAACAACAGGTCCGGGTTTTCGACAAGGTGTTCCGCCTGCTGTTCCAGGAAATACTGCATCTGATCCGGGGTGACCGTCCCCTTAGAAAGGGCATCCTGGATCGATTCCATCGAATATTCTTCCGGTTCAGATGCAGCCGGCTGCGTTGTGACCACGCCGGACTCGCTGTAGCCCTCGTCTCCAGCAAGGCTGTTAAGAAAATCGGAAGGGTTGACCGGTGTGCTGTCGTCGTCCACGGCGCGAGGGTGCGCCAGCGGCGAGTCAAACGAGAATGCCTTGTAGCTCTCGACTTCAACTTCATCCGGCGACGGGATCGGAATATTAAGGCGCGTGCTGGAAATCAACTCATCGGGGTCCGCGCCGCCGCGCCGTGCCAGCGTTTCCAGCCAGGTGACTGGGTCGGCTTTGGAGGCAAAGGGATCGATCTTCTCTGATCCCTCGTCCATGTCATCCTCGATCCGCTCCAGCTCTATCCCCGGAAACTCCTGCCGCCCCTGCGAGCGCGCCAGGTCCTCCAACCAGGTCATCGGGTTATCAAGCGATGGCGCTGCGGCAGGTTCAGGCGAGCCGATACCAGAGAGGTCCAGGTTGAACAGATCGTCTCCCTGCTCGGCGGCGAGGCTTTCCAGCCAGGCAAGCGCACCGGAGTCGACAGCCTCAGCGGCAGGCGGCGGGGGGGGCGGCGGCTCGACCGGCTTGGCGGCGGCGGGAGACTCGGCAAACGATGGAACCGGAGGTCTAGACGGCGGAACTACAGGACGACGCGGTGGTTGTGGTTCCTCCCAGGGCGGAGTCGAAGGCGCGGCGGGCTGCGGCGCGCGGGCAGCAGGCTGCGCTGGAGTCTGAGGAACAGTCGGAGTCGGCTTGACTGCGGGAGCCTCGCGGACGGGCGGCGCGGCAGGTTTCGGAGGAGGTGGAGGCGCGCTTGCCTGTTCCGATGAACTCCCGAACGGGACATACCCCGGCTCATCGATATTGACTTTGGAGGCGTCTATGGACGGCAGATCGATGTTGCTGGCTTCCGTCGTAAATCCTTCGGTCGCGCCCTGCCGCCGTGCCAGGAAATCCATAAACTCCATGAGTTCATCCGGCGACAAGGAGGCTGCCCATGCCTCCATTTCCGCCTCGGTCATGTTCTCCAGATCAGGTATTTTGTCGGCGAGCGCCATATCACGACCCTCTCAAACCAGGAAAGGCATTACGTAGTGCGTACAGCTCAGTTTTCCCCGGATTCGTCGTAAACCCAGTCGGGGAAATCATCGTCGGACGGCGACTGGCGCATCCAGGTGGGGCGACGGCTGAACACAAAGCGCGGCAGCGCCGGCACAGGCGCGGAATCCGATGCCATTTCTTCGTCAACCATCCGCTCCAGCCAGGAAAACTCGGTTTCGGCTTCAACCGCGTGATCGACAGGAAGCGGCGTCTCAACGATGTGTTCGAACTCCTCGTCCGGCAGGACATTCTCCTGCTCTTCGTAATCGACATCCAAGCCGGGCACCATCGCGTTGAGCCAGTCCGGCGCATTTTCGGCAGGGCTTGGCTCCACCGCTTCGTGAAACTCCGAATCCTCCAGCACGACGGCAAAATCCACGCCCGCATCTTCGGCGACCGCCTCGAACGGCTGCTCGCCTTGCGGAGCGAACTCGCCCTCTGCCTCTTCGTCAGCACGTTCGCCGCTGGCTTGCGCCGCCTCGTCAAATACCTCGAATTCGGGTTCCGGAGTCGCCCAGGCGTCGTCAACACCCTGGGGCGCACCCCGATCGGCTCCGAACATCTCTGAGGCGAAAGCAGCGTCGGCGTCGGAAGCATCGGCGGTGGCAGTCTCCCAATCGAAATCCTCAGAAACGCCGCCATAATCTTCGATGGCAGACGATTCGGATACGAGCTTCTCGATGTTCTCGTGTCGCGCGCTCAGTTCATTCGACAGCTCCAGCCCCGCCAGCCATTCCGGGACAACCGTCTCGGCAGCAGGTTCTTCCGGCTGGGGCGGGATAGGAGCCAGCGCGTCGGCGGCGGCTTGTTCCTCACTCGACGGCAGCGCCGCCTCTGGAAGCGTACTTAACCAGTCGAACGTATCCTCATCTATCGGTCCATCAGGGGCTGCTGTGGCAGACGCGGCGGCGAGGTCAATGCCGGCAGGCTCCGGTTCTGACAGCCATTCCGGCTGATCCTCGATCAAGTCGGCGGCGCCCGCCATCTCCGCAGCAGCGTCCTGAACCCCAGCATCCATCGCGGTCTCTTCCAGTTCGCTCAACCAGGCGAGATCGGCATCCGCCGCTGCTTCGACCAACGAGGAAGAGACTTCTGGCTCAGGCGCGGCAAACCCCGCTTCGCCCTCCATCGTGAGTTCAGTCAGCCAGTCTGCTTCAGACGACAGGGCTTCGTCGGCGGAAGGCGCTGCTTCTGCCGCCTGCACAGCGGGTTCGGTGTCGAGCGCGGATTCCAACGCCCATTCGTCGGAGAGGGCGTCAGGTCCATTCAGTTCAACCTGGGTGGCGGCTTCGCCGAGGGTTTCCTCGGTCAGCCAGTCGAGGGTTTCCTCGGCAGATGGCGAACCGGCTGCCGGGATCTCCTGAAGCGGCGAAGAATCGCGGAGCCAATCTGGTAGATCGCCTTCCAGGCTGGACGCTTCTTCCGGCATCGAGGCGCTGAACTCGGACAAGCCCGACCAAGCGTCTTCTTCGCTTTCTCCGCCCGCTGCCGTAGGTTCTCCCTGCTGCGCTTCGGAGTTCAGATCGGTTAGCCAGTCAGGCAGCCCCTCTTCCTCGGGCTGTGTCTCGTTTTCAGGGCGCTCAGATTCGCTCATCCACACCAGCTCCTCTTGCTCTACCTCGAAAGTGGGTTCTTCCGAAACCCGCGCCGCCGGCTCAGATCGTTCGGCGGATGGGGAGGGTTCGTCCAGCGCACTCAGCCACGCAGGGGTACTCGCCTCATCGGTGATGGCAGAAGACGGTTGGCTGCCTGGCGCACCGAACTGGTTCAGCCAGTCGTCCATCTCCTCTTCGGAGACGACGGCATCGCCTTCATCGGCTTTCAGCCAATCAAGATTTGTCTCGTTCAGGAAAGAGGTCAAACCGCGAATCGCCCCCTGCCCAGAAGCAGAATCGGGCGACGCCGGCACACTTTCGGCGAACTCATCGAATTCCGATGGCGCTGCTGCGGCGTCATCTGCCCCACCAAGCCAGTCCAGCTCTTCGACCGTAGTCTCCGACGCTTCTTCCACTTCGTCTGTCGGCGGCGCATACGGGTCGTAGACATCAAATCCTGACCTGTCTTCCGTCAGATGGAAAAGATCGTCAAGACCCGCAGCATCCCCCTGGGCTTCCGGCTGCTCGTGCAGCAGGTTCGAATCGTAAGAGTTCATCCATGCCAGCGGGTTATCATCCTGCTCCAGCGTCGGCAGACTCGCTTCATCGAACAGATCGGCAAATTCCGACTGCGGATTTTCCTCCGGCTCATCGAGAATCTCCAGCCCGGCGCGCTGTGCCCAGGCGAACGGATGCTCATCATCTTCGACGCTGGGGGGTACAGAGGTCGATGGGGGTGGCGCAGCGAATGAATCGGGCTGTTCCCCAAAGAGTGCTTCCAGGTCATCTGTGCTGATAACCTCGGGATTGGTCTGAGCTGCTTGGTCACGCAAAGGGGACGAACTCAGCCAGTCGAGTTCCTCCTCCCTGCCCGCCGATTCGGAGTCGACGGGCGGCTCTGGTCTCGGCGATGCCGAGCGCGCCGCCAGCATGCCGCTGGACCACGATGACCATTCATCGGCTTCGCTGCCGGGTTCCGCAGGGGGGTGAACCTCACCGACATCCTTGAGCCAGTCCGGGCGCGCGGCAACGGCTTCCCGGTGTGCCGACTGGTGAAAGTCGAGTTCCTCCAGCCGAAAGGTCTCGTCGTCCGGCAGTGTTCCCTGCACGAGTTCGACCGCCAGATAAGGATCGACCGACTCGACACGGTTGACGTAATGCTGCGCATCGGAAGGGCGATCATACGACAACCACAATTCGGCAAGGATGTGATTGGCTGCCAGACAGTCAGGCAGTTCTTCAACAACTTCCAGGGCGATCTCAGCGGCGTCCTCGCGGCGTCCGGCTTTCCAGAGGATCTGCGCCAGAAGCGTCTGCAGGTCGAGCCGATCCGGAGCATTCTTCAGGGCTGTTCGCAGCGCTTCGGCTGCGCGATCCAAATCGCCCGCGCGCACATACTGCCGTGCCACTGCCCCAGCAGTCATCTGCACTTTCATCTGACTCGTCTGACGGCAGCGGTGGTACAGCACACGCAGCGCCTCAATGATCGTCTTGTCGCTCGGTTTCTGATCGAAGGCGCGCTCCAGATGCCAGATGGCGTCATCGCAGCGCTGGGTGCGCTCATAGACTTCACCGAGCAGCGCGTACGCTTCAAAATCGTCGGGAATGACGCTCAGCACGCGGCGCAGCGCCGCTTCCGCCTCCTCCAGCCGTCCGATGATCACCAGGGCGCGTCCCAGGAAGCGGTACACCGCGACATTTTTGGGATAATAGAGTAGGATGTGCCGGCAGTGATGGATCACCTCATCAGCCGCATTCTGGCTGAGAAGAGTCTGGATTCGGTTGGAGTATTCCTTCAAATTTGTTTCTGACATTCTTCATCCATTCGTCGACCCAACGAGGCTGTTCGTTGACGCCGAACCTTGGGGGGTGTAATGTCGAGTACGGTGTTCGCTCATGCATTGATAGCATAACACATTTGATGCGAAACCACAGTTTAATCCGTGCGGATCGAATTCAGGAAGGACCGTTCGCTCATGGTCAAACATCTGGCATTGGTCGTCATCCTCCTCCTTTTCGCTGCGCTGACGCTGTCGCCGACAGTCGCGCAGGATGATCTGGTATTCGGCTTGATCCTGGTTGGTCCAAAAGATGATCGGGGCTGGAGTCAGGCGCACTACGAAGGCGGGCAGTACGTTGTGGATCATATCCCCGATACACGCATGCTGGTCTACGAAAGCCTGAACGAGGCGGACAATCCTGGCGTGACGGTCATCGATGTCGCCGCCGACTTTGTGAGCGAAGGCGCACAGGTCATCTTCACGACCTCCGACGCCTTCGAGGAGGCTACCGTCCTGGCAGCGGAAGCCTTCCCCGATGTGACGTTCATCAACATCTCCGGCGATGATGTGATCACCGGCGCTGCGCCGGCGAATCTGAGCAACCTGATGGGGCAGATTGAATGGGCGAAGCTGATCGCCGGATGCTCGGCGGCGCTCACAACCGAGACAGGCAGCATCGGTTACCTTGGAGCGCTGATCAACAGTGAGACCCGCCGCCTGGCGGCATCCGCCTATCTGGGCGCACACTACTGTTACGAGCAGTATCGCCAGCAGGACCCGGCTGATCTGATCTTCACGGTCATCTGGATCAACTTCTGGTTCAACATCCCCGGCGTAACGCTCGACCCGACCGAAGTGGTCAACACGTTCTTCGATGATGGGGCGGATGTGGTGATCAGCGGCATCGACACCTCAGAAGCGATCAGCGTCGCCGGGGAACGCGCCGCACAGGGTGAGGATGTTTTCGCGGTCCCCTTCAATTATGTCGGCGCGTGCGAAGCCGCCCCCGATGTCTGCCTGGGCGTGCCCTACTTCCAGTGGGGACCCTCCTACGTGGATGTCATCACACGGATCAAAGGCGGGCTATGGTCTCAGGAATGGGAATGGGTCGGTCCCGATTGGGCGGACTTCAATAACCCCGACACATCGTCGATTGGCTACGTTCCAGGCGACGGGCTGAGCGACTCGGCGCGCGCTGATCTGAACGACTTCATCGCCGATCTGACTGCCTATGCCACCAGTCCCTTCATCCCGAACAGCATCGCGCTCTGGGCGGGTCCGCTGCGCAAACAGGACGGCACGCTGATCGCTCAGACCGGCGAACTCGTCGATACGCTGGATATCTGGTATCTCGATCAGCTGCTTGAAGGCATGATCGGTCTGAGCAGCTAACGAGGCAAAGCAACTCGCCTTCAGCCGCGCAGGGCAAGCAGCCGTTCCTCGGCGTCGCCCCGGAACGGATAAGGAAATATCTGGCTCCACGCCAGGACGAATTCGTAATCGGCAGCTGCCTCGGCGGGGCGACCACGCGCTTCGCTGATCCGTCCGCGCCAATAACGGCGGCTGCCGGTCTCTGCAACCTCCAGCGCAGTGTCAATGGATGCGGCGGCGTCGGCATCGGAACCGAGTTCGAGCTGCGCTCGCGCCAGGTACTCGTAAGCGACACCGCGCAGCGCACTGGATGCGACCTCTGGGCTGACGAGCGCCCCTTCCAGGAAGGTCTGTGCCTGCTGGTAGATCGCTCTATCGCCCGGCGAGCCGCTCTCCACCAGGGCGCGCCCACGCACCAGATTGACCATCCCCTGAGGCGCGGACGTGGCTCGTGCCAGAACTTCGGCGTCGGCAAGCGCTTCAGTGAAGCGCCCACCTTCGACAGCCACCTCCATCCGCAGCAGGCGATAGTTGAGATCGTCGGTGATCTCGAAAGCACGGCTGTAATCCTCCATCGCCAGCTGGGTCTCGCCCAGTTGACGGTAGATCGCCGCGCGCGCCGCCAGCATGGCGACGCTGTCGGCGTCGGTAGTGCGCCCGGTCAACCCACGATTGTAGATCGACAGCGCCAGGTCGGGCTTGCCCTCCGTCTCGAATGCGCCGCCGAGCAGTCGATAGGCGCGGGTCGAGCCGGGATAGTAAAAGAGATAATCCTGTGCTGCCAGCACAGCGTCGCCCGGACGATTGCGATCCAGCGCGATCTGCACCCGCAGCTCGTAGCCCGATTCCACCGAAGGATCGACGTAATGCACCAGGAAAACCTGGTACAGTGCTTGGTCGTAAACGCGCTGTTCGTAGTAGACGCGCGCCTTCGCCATCAGCAGGTCGGTGTTTCCGGCGAGATGCTCGACAGTCAACCCGCTGTTGAGAAGTTCTACCGCATCGGCGAAGCGCCGGCTGCGCAGGTGATCCGCCGTCAGCAGCAAATACGGTTCCGGCAGGCGAGGATCGCCCTCAATCGCCAGCTCTGCTTTTTCGCGCATCTGGGCGCGGGCTTCGTTCGCCACCGCAACGTTGCCGTTCTCGTCGGCGCGGTCGGCTTGCAGGGCGTATACCTGCGCATAGGCAGAATCCAGGTATGGGCGATACTGCACAATGTCCTCGGCGCGCGCACCAAGCCGCTCGTCCGCCTCTTCCAGCGCCTCCAGCGCCGTGTTGAAGCTGCCATCGCGCGCCAGAGCGATGGCGTAGTAGTAGTACACGCTGGGGCTGAAGGTCGTGTCGAAGTTTTGTTCCCGCTCACGCTCCAGAGTCGCCAGGGCGCGCGGCACTTCGCCCTGATCCAGCAGTTGAATAGAATCGCGCACAAGACGATCCAGCACTTCAGGATAGACGGCTGTGGCGCGCGGAAGCGCCGGCGGGCTGGCGGCAGGGACGTTGAGCGGCACGGTGGCGGTCGCCGCCGGGATCACGCGCGGTGTCACCGAAGGTGTGGCGGTATAGCCGGGTGTGAAGGTCGGCGTGATCGTCGGGGTCTGGGTTGGCGTGGGGCTGGGACCATAGACCACATATTGCAGGTCCGAATTGGTCTGTAAAGCGATGAAGAAACCGCCCAGGAGCAGGAGCAGCACGACCAGCACCGCGACCGCAACCTGAATGCGATAGGCGATGATGTCGCGTTCGCCGGCGCGCGACCGGGTTTTGCGAGTCCAGGTGACGCGCCGGGGGATCGGCTGATTGTAGGCGCGGGCGATCTTCTCCAGGTCGCCCTGAATGCCGGCGATGCGGTCTGGCGGCGGGACCGGAATGCCCGGCTGCTGGGTGGTCAGCTCGTCGATCCTGGAACTGGAGGAAGTAGGAGCGCTCGCCGGTCGCGCTGCCGGCTGCGGCGTCAGCGGGGGTTCGTTCAGATTCTCCAACGCCCGCAGCGCCGTCTCGTTGTTCGGGCTGATCTCCAGCACCTTATTGAGGCAGAAGACGCGCTCGCGGTTGTTGTTGGCGACGCTCGCCAGCCACAACCAGGCGGCTTCGTTATCCGGTTCGAGCCGCAGCGACTGCTGAAGCAGCGCGCGCGCCTCATCCTTTTGTCCTGCCTTTGCCGCCCTGATCCCCTGCTGTCGCAGCTCTCTTGCGTCTTCCAAGACCTGCTCTCCCCGCCATCGAAAGCGCCAGACAGCGCTCGGTAATCTGCGCCAATTTTGATTGTAGCGCAAACCCGATGACAGAGACACTAGAGCGTCGGAAGTCGGAAGTTCGACACGCGACGACGCTAACCGGGACAAACAAAAGAGGCGGCTCAGCGTATGAGCCGCCTCTGCAAACCGCTTACCGCAGCCGCGCGTTATTCAACCGGAGGCATCACCGCGTTGACGACCGTGATACGCCCTTCGAGCGCTGGCTCGACGATGACCATATCCGCCAGATATTCGGCAAGTACTTGATCCAGCGGCTTGCCATAGTCGTAGACATTGACCGCGTTGTCAGTGAAGACCGAGTAGCCGTCGCCGCCACGCCGCATAAAGTCGTTGGACGCCACCGTGTACATGGCAGCCGGGTCAATCGGCGCATACTCGCCGCCCTCGCCCATCACTTCGACGCTGACGATACGGCTGCCCGCTTCCAGCGTCGGATCGAATGAGAAGCGAATGCCGCTGACCTGCGGGAAGCGCCCACTTGCGCCAGCGCGCACGACCGCGCCATTTTCGACCGTGAGGCGCGACACGCCATTTTCCAACGCCGCAACCACGTCCGCGCCGCTCAGTTCGAAGGTCGCCACCAGATTGCCGAAGGGCAGCACAGTCAGGACCTCGCCCAGGGTGATCTCGCCTTCTTCAATATCGGCGCGAATACCGCCGCCGTTGGTGATGGCGATCTGAACGTTGGTCTCCCAGCGCATCGCATCGGCGATCAGGTTGCCGAGCAAGCACTCTTCGACGCGGCAGAAGATGCGGTCGCCCACCAGGAAGACTTCCGCCGTCGCACCGATAGGCGTCGCGCGCAGTTCTTCGATGGGTCCAGACATCTCCTCGATGATCGTCTCGATCTCGGGATCGGGCGTGATGTAGCGCGACAGCAGGATGGTATCACCGGCTGCCGCCGTGACCACGCCGGCGGCGTCAAAGGTCACGTTCAGACGCCCCAGATGGATGTCGTGCTGCCCCGCCTGCACGATGTACACCGGTTCGCCGTCAGGGTTCTCGACGACGACGGGGTATTCGGCGACTGACGCCTGATAGGCGTTGCTGAGCAGCGAGTGGCTGTGACCGCCAACGATGACATCCAGACCGGTCACACCCGCCGCCACCGCCATGTCTGATTCCAGACCGATATGGGTAACCAGGATGATCTTGTTGACGCCGGCGGCGGTCAGTTCGTCGACCATCGCCTGCGTCACGCCGACCAGGTCGGCGCTGAAGACCAGGGCAGCGCTGGGGCTGGAGCTGGTCGGAGTCTCAGGCGTCACCAGACCGATCACGCCGATCTGCTGTCCATTCACCTCGATCACCGTGTAGGGATCGACCTTACCCGCCAGCGCCGCCGACTCGCTGAAATCGACATTCGCCGTCACCACCGGGAACTCAACCGCGTCGATGAACGCCGAGAGTACATCGTCGCCATCGTCGAATTCATGATTGCCCAGTGTCATCGCGTCGTAGGCGATGGCGTTCATGATACGCGCGCTGTCCAGCCCGCGATACTGCTGATGATACAGTGTGCCGGTGAAGCGGTCGCCGCCGTCGAGCAGCAGTACATTGCCACCCTCAGCCCGAATCTGATTGACGACCGCCGACTGACGCCCCGCGCCGCCGTCGCCGCTGCTCTGTGGCTCATGATGTCCATGCACATCGTTGGTGTGCAGAATCGTCAGGCTGAACGTGTCATCCTGGGCGAGCGCAGGCAGCGCGCTCAAGAGGGCGAACGCGCCCAGCAGTACGAGTTTTCTCAACATCGAAAAACGCCTCCTGGAAATTGTTTGTGAAGAATACGAAATCACGCAGTGGGACTGGCAACTATTCTCGCAAAAGAAAGTGATGCCCAACCACGATTCATTTTAACGAATTGTTAAGGGTGTGACAACTTTAGAGCGTGTCTGCAAAGCCGGTTTTCACACAACCTCACCCCGGAAACCTGACGGTTTCCTGCCCCTCTCCAATTGGAGAGGGGCGGTTGAGCGCAGCGGACCGGGCATTGGATAGCGCCGGGTCTTGAGCATCTTAAGGAGGCGGCGGCGAAATGCCGCAATTTCCTGGTCCGAAAGCAGTTCCGCCAGCGCGCAGGGGAAGGCGTCGTTCGGCTCGTCGAGGCGCGCCGCCACCCGTGTCATATCTTCCAGGATCGCATCGGGTACAGACTGTCCCGCGTAATCCCAGATGACAGTCCGCAGCTTATGAGCGGCGTTGAATGAGATGCCGTGATCGATCCCCCAGATATGCCCTTCGCCATCCAGCAGGCAGTGACCACCCTTGCGGTCGGCATTGTTGACCAGATAATCGAAGGCGGCGATGCGCATGAGCTGAGGCGCGAACTGCTCGTCGAAGGTGAAGTAATTGACCTGGGGGTCATGCTCGATGTAGTACTGCATCGACCCCAGCCCGCGCGGACCTTCGCGCAGCACGGTCGGGGGGACGATCTCCCATCCAAGCTGGTGCGATGTGAGGAACGAAGCCTGCTCACGATAGCAGAGTGTGCCATCAGGGAAATCCCACAGTGGGCGTTCTCCGCGCTGCGGTTTGTAGACCGCCGTGACATCCTGCCCGTCGAGGGTCAGGTTGATCAGGAAAGCGTAGTTCGAACTCCAGCGCAAGATGCCGTACTCGGACGTAAACTCTCCCCTGTTGAGGATGTCGAGAATCTGGCTGGACGCCAGATTCGGGCGCGCGGCAGACGGTTCGCTCATGATCTGCTCATGTCCAATAGTAGACTAACCGCCCGTTTTGCTTCGGGTCCGGGCGTCCCTGCTTGACCGTTGATGAAGAGTGTTCGCTCAGCGCGCGCATCTGCGAACGACTGCACCACATCCTGACGACGCCCGGCTTGATGTCCTCGGCGCTTTCTGGATCGGACTCTTCGCTCAACGGGATCAATTCCTGGGCGATCAGGACGACCATGTCATGTTCCTCATCGTAACCCAGCCCCATCTGGGCGACGCGAAACAACGGCTCAACAGGGTCACGCAGGTCCATATTGGTCGGCAGCCGGTCTCGAACCTTAGGGGGAATGCGGCTGTCTAGATCATCGATCAGCTCGCGCAGCGCGTCGCTCAACGCCCCTGCCTGCTCTTTCTCGATGATGAGCGTCACCATCTGATCGGCTTTTGCGGCTTGCAGGTGAAAAACCCGCTGTCCTTTCGGTCCCACCGTGCCGATGGTGATGAAATCCACTGGATTGAGATCGATCTCGATATTGGGCATACCCTCACCCACACTGCTACGGAGGATTCGTCTGAGCCTGCTTCGCCAGGCGTCGTTCATTTTCCAACTGCGCGACATGCGCCATATCATTCACGGTCACCACATATGGACGCCCAAAACCGAGCATCAGTGTGCTGATCGAGGCAGGAGAAACCACAAGGCGTTGAAACAGGTCGAGATGCATACCGAGATAGTGGGCGATGACCATCTTGATGAGGTCAGCGTGCGACACCACTATCACAGTCTCGCGCGGGTGCAGCGCTGCCAGCCGTTCGACCTCGTTGACGGCGCGCTCTTGAACCCCTCGCATCGTTTCGCCGTTGGGAAAATAGGCGCGCGACGGAGTTTCTTGCACCAACTGCCACATTTTACGCATACGCAGCGCCGCTATCGACTGTCCTTCCCAATCGCCATAACGCACCTCACCCAGTGCCGGGGCTGGCACAATTTCCAGCGCCGAATGATAACGCTGTATCGCTTCGGCGGTCTCCATTGTGCGTTCCAGCGGGCTAGCGTACAGGCGATGGATAGGCGACGAACTCAACCGCCGTCCAAGGGCTTCCGCCTGTTCGCGCCCCTCATCATTAAGATGTACGCCAGGCGTCCAGCCCGCCAACCGGTTCGTCTTCACGA
The DNA here is from genome assembly GCA_013360465.1 of Anaerolineae bacterium. Taxonomy (GTDB): domain Bacteria; phylum Chloroflexota; class Anaerolineae; order Aggregatilineales; family Phototrophicaceae; genus Flexifilum. Next base: position 176,622 of record JABWBO010000007.1, read on the forward strand.
AGTCGTTGACGGCATGCCTGACCAACAGTATCTGAGTCATTGGCGTATTTGACCCACCGGAGAGCGCACCGACGATGTTCTGGATCATAGCATAGACCAACCAATTGCGCATGACGACGGCACTAGACTTTCGTTAGAACCACAGAACACCGATACTTACAAATGATGTTACGTCAGCTTTACATCACAAGGCAAGTCTGCTATACTTAGGCTGAATGGGGGTGAAACAGATTCGACGTTGGAGGCTGACTCTGTGTGGCAGGTCGTGGCGCCTCACCACGTAAAAAGGGGCAAGGCATTAACTGCCAACAACAACCAACCTGCTCTGGCTTACGCCGCTTAAGGCTGTTTAGTCAGGGTGCTGGGTCACAGTAACCCAGCCGTTCGCCCTGATCGGCTCCACCCGGTCAGTCGGCGGGCGTCATAAATGGTGGAGTGCGGTCGCTGTCACACCGATAACCGGCGACCAAAGATCCATCGGTTAGCAGAGCGCGTACCAGGCTGTCTGGGGCTACGTTCTGCGAAACGCAACAGGCAGCTAAACCTGTAGAAGCACGGTTTCGAGTTCAGCGGACCAGGGTGCAACTCCCTGCACCTCCACAAGCAGCACAAGGGAAACACGGTCAGTCGTCGCGGCTGACCGTGTTTTCTTGTCGGTCAAAGTTCTTCCAGGTGTTCCGTCACCCACGCCAGATAGCGCTCGCGCAGCGCCCGCGTCTTGGCGCCGGGATGACCGCCGCCAAGGCGCACGCCGTCGATTTCCACGACCGGCACGATGTTGCGGCTGGCGCTGGTGATGAACGCCTCGGAAATTCGCGGTAGATCGCGCAGGTTGACCGGTTCCAGGCGCACCGGAAGGACCGCCGGCGCGACCTCGAAGACGACCTGCTGGGCGATGCCCGGCAGCATCCCTTCGCTTGCAGTACGCAGCACCCCATCAAGGATGGCATAGAAATTGCTGCTCACCCCTTCCAGCAGATCGCCTTCCGGGCTGAGGAGCAAGCCGGTATAGATGCCGGCGGGCAGCGCCGCCTCTATCGCCTTGCGATCATGCATCCAATCGGTCGTCTTGGCGGCGGGATCATGCCGCACACTCCCTTTCAGCGTGACGACCCGCACACCAGAGGCGTAGATCGCCGCGTCTACCGGTTTGAACGGCTCGACGGTCAGGATCAGCCGATCAGGCGTGTCCTTCGGCGCGGTGACACGATAGCGCACATCGCCGCAGCCGGCGTCCAGGATCATCTGCCGCAGCGCAGCGCGCAGCCGGGGGCGGTCCAGCTTCAGAGGAATCCCCGCCCGCGCCGCCGAACGCTCCAGGCGATCTAGATGGGCATCAAGCTTGAGGACCTTGGTCGCCTCAAACGTGTTGGCGACCGTATAAACGCCGTCGTGCGGCTCCAGGTCGGCGGCTTCCGCCAGCGAAGCTGCGGACGTCGGCACAGCGATCAGATCGGTGGGGGTCAGCAGGCGGATCAGACAGGGCATGGCGTTTGCTCATCACTTCCATCATTCAGGGACAAGGGCAGTCTGCTGCGTTCGCAGACACCCTCTAGCATATCTCTTGACAGGCATCCAGAAAACCGTTACATTCAGCGTATTGCATCCTCTCCAGAGGGAATGTCGTGCTGTTCCAGCATCGAATGACCACTATGGGCATGACCATGACCACTACGCGGCGAAAGCGTAGAGGGTGTTTGCGCGTGCCTTGAGAGGATTTCGGCGAAAGCGAAACCGGCGGGCGTGTGGGACACCAAACCCACACGCCCGCTTTTTTTGTTTATCTCGTGATGCAGGGAGTCGTTCTCGAATGTCTACGCTGACGATGAAATTCGGCGGTACATCAGTTGGCAGCCCAGATGCAATCAACGGCGTCGTCCGCATCGTCGCGGAGTCGGTGCAGCAGGATAACCGCGTGGTGGTGGTGGTCTCGGCGATGGCGGGCGTCACGGATATGCTGGTCACTGCCGTACGCGAGGCGGCGTTGGGCAACCGCTGGGTCTATCTTTCCACGGCGCAGAAGATCCGTGACCGGCACATTGAAGCGGCAAACTTGTTGATCCCCCCAGGAGCCGACCGCAACGCCGTCATCGCCGAGATCGAGGCGTTGATGGAGCAGCATGTCGAGATGTGTAACGCCGTCAGTATGCTCGGCGAATCCACGCCACGCATCAACGACGCAATCTTCTCTTTCGGAGAACGCCTGAGCAGCCGAGTGATCGCTGCCGCCATGCGGGGTCACGGGCTGCGGGCGCAGCAGTTCGACGCCAGCCAGTTCGTCATCACCAACGACCATTTCGCGTCGGCGGTCCCTATCTGGGAGGAGACCGAATCGCGCATTCGCGGTGAACTCGTGCCCTTGATCGACGATGGCATCACGCCGGTCATCACCGGGTTCGTCGGTGGAACGCGCAGCGGACATTTCACGACCCTGGGACGCGGCGGCAGCGATTACAGCGGCGCGATCTTCGCCGCCTATACCGACAGCGACGAGCTGGTGATCTGGACGGACGTGGACGGCGTGATGACCACCGATCCCCGTGTCGATCAGCGCGCTCGCGTCCTCCCCAGCATCTCCTATCAGGAGGTGGGCGAGCTGGCGTTCTACGGCGCAAAGGTGCTGCACCCCAAGACGGTACAGCCGATCCTGAAACGGGGCATCCCGATGCGCGTGCGCAACACCTTCAACACGGCGCATCCGGGCACGTTGATCACAAGAGTGGCAGAGCCGATCAACACGATCATCAAAGCGGTGACAAGCATCAAGAACGTCTCCCTGCTCACCGTCAGCGGGCAGGGCATGATGGGCGTTCCGGGCATCGCCGGGCGCACCTTCCTGGCGACGGCGCACTCTGGGACCAGCATCCTGATGATCTCGCAAGCCTCATCGGAACAGAACTTCTGCTTCGTCGTGCCTCAAGAGCGGGCGCAGATGGTCAAGCAGTCGGTCGAATCGGAGATGAAGGCGGAGATCGCCCGCCAGGATGTCGATGGAGTGGACATCCTGAATGATGTGGCGGTCGTCACCGTCGTGGGCGCAGGGATGCGCGGCACACCGGGCGTGGCGGGGCGCGTCTTCAGCACATTGGGCAGTCAGCGCGTCAACGTGATCGCCATCGCCCAGGGTGCATCGGAGTGCAGCATCTCGTTCGTGATCAGCGAGTCAGAGCGCGAGCAGGCAGTGCTGGCGCTGCACGCCCTGGCGTTGGATGACGGTGAAGCGATCCCGATCTGAATCTGATGCCGACCGCAGGCGCGGCGAGAGCTTCTTTCACTCGCGCTCGCCGGCGTGTTCCTGATAGACCCAGTAGGCGGCGCTGCCCTGCCAGGGAGATTCGACCGAACAGGCGAAACTCGCCAGCATCACCGTCAGCGTCACATCCAGGTCGGCGGTCACGGCGATGCGCGACACTTCGGAATAAGGGGAAAGACGTCCGCCCGGAATCACCTCAGCGATAGTATCGCCGCCGAAAATCAGCAGCAGATTCGGCGCGGCGGGTTCACAGGATGCGTAAACATGTTCCGGCGTCCCCGACTGCGCCATCAGATCGCCCAACCGCCACAGCTGAATCACCGGCGACATCTCGAAGAGGCGCACCGCGCGCACGCTGCCGCCCTGCGGCTGCTGGAAAAGCACCAGCGCCAGCGCCAATCCTTCAGCGGTTTCAGCCTGATCGTCTATGACACGCTGAACAGCGGCGGGTTTGTCGGCAGGTGCGATCCGCAGGGTGAAGGACGACTGAAGCGCTGTGAGGAACGACGCCGGTTTCACGGCGATCTGATGATAGGTGTCTTCAGCTGTCTGCCGGTCGGTCACGCCTGGCGTCACCCCGAAGGCACAGGGCAAATCACAGTTATTGTATGCCATGATCGATTCTGACCGCGCATCCAGCAGCCCACCCAAGCCCATCGCAAAGGCGATCAGACCAGCACAGACCAGAGTGAGTGACGCCAGCCACCGCCGAAAGAGCGAAGACATCACCGTCTCCTAACGCGGATAGACTGCCAGCACCGCAGGCACGGGGTCGAACGAAAAGATGCGCAGCGGATTGGCATCCGGGATGTTCAACCACAGCATCGTCGAACCGCCGCCGTCCAGGTTCACGGCATTGACCAGCGCCAGGTCGGTCGTCGGCAGATAAGCGCTGAGCGCCGACAGCGTGATCCCCGCCAGCGAGGGCGTGGAAAGGATGATGATCCGCCCCTGGGCGTCCTGCCCGACCACCGTGCGCCGCGATGGGCGATCACCGCGTGTGTTGGAAAACGAGGCGGCGCCATCGGTGATCAGCATCGGGAACGCCTGGACCGCCTGCTCCAACGCTTCTCCCAGATAGGGTTCCATCAGGGTTGAGCGCACCCGCACGACGCCATCCTGCACCTGAACCAGACCCCCTCGATCATTGTAGGCATACCCGTGCGCGATCCCGTCCGCGACCAGCAGTCCCAGGATACGATTTTGCGGATCGAAGAAGTTGGCGTTGATGAATGCCGCCGCATCGGGCAGGCGGCTGATCCACCCGTTGAGATCGTAGGCAGCTCCCGGCTCGTAGTGGGCGCGCAGCGTGAAGTTCGCCGGGTCGATGCGCAGCGCCAGCAGCGTCGTGAAGGGGTGGTCACCGCCGGGATGATACGTCCGCCGCTCCAAACCCGGCAGAATTGCCTGCCAGGCTTCCCCGGCGATGTCGGTTTCGCCCGCCGGCGTGGCGGACGTTCCAGGCAGGGCACAGCTCACCAGCGACGCCGCCGTGATCAGCGACGAAAACCGCAGCCGCCGCCAGTGCATCAGCCGGGCAGTCAGACGGCGCGTGATGAAGGTCAAAATCCTCAGGCGCATTGCCTCACCAAATAGTTCGCCGCACAGTTTGCGGTGAATGCTGACATTTCCCATGATCACAGGTATTCTATCATGCGCTTGAAGGTCAGGGCTTGAAGGGAAACATCATGCTGGACCGAGTCCGCGCGCTGCCGCTCTTCGCGCAGTTCCCGCAGGCGGAACTGGAAATGCTGCTCGAACAGAGTCGGCAGATCGACCTGCCCTCAGGCGAGTATCTGTTTCACGACGGCGACGAACCGACTGGTTTCTATATCATCCTCGACGGAGAGCTGGAGATCACCAAGAACATCGGCGGGCAAACGGTGGTCCTCGCCCGCCAGCAGCCGGGCGTCTTCGTCGGCGAGATCGGCTTTCTGACCGGTCAGCGTCGCAACGCCTCGGCGCAGGCGCGGGGGGACACCCGCCTGCTTGAATTCGACGCGCACCTGGTCGGCAGCGTCACCATGTCGTCCACAATTGCCGGTTTGCTGCACGCCACGATGGCGCAGCGTCTGCGCAACACAGAAGCACAGATTCGCCAGACGGAGAAGCTTTCTGCCCTGGGCAAACTAGCAGCGGGTCTGGCGCACGAGCTGAACAATCCGGCGTCGGCAAACGTGCGTGCTGCCCGGCAGATTCCGGACATGCTGGCAGAGGCGCAGCGCCAGGCGTTCGCCGTGCCCTATCTGGGGCTGAACGAAGAACAAATGCATCTGATCACCGAATTGGGACAGCGTATCATCATTCAACCCGCACCGCCCCCGCTCGATGCGCTGCGTCTCAGCGATCTCGAAAACGCCATGACCGATTGGATGGATGCGCACGACATCCCGGACGGCTGGAGGATCGCGCCATCGCTGGCTGCCGAAGGGATCGGGCTGGATACCCTGGACATGCTGGCGGAAATCCTCCCGGAAGCCTCCCTGTCCGGCGTCCTGTCGTGGCTCGACGCAACGCTGAACCTGGTCGGGCTGGCGCGAACGGTCGGGCAGAGCGCTACGCGCATCTCCGAAATGATCCAGGCGGTCAAAGCCTATACCTACATGGACGAAGCGCCGCTGCAGGTCGTCAATATTCACGAGGGCATCGAAAATACGCTGAAAGTACTCTCCAACCGGCTGGCGCGCGTCGCCGTCGAGCGCCACTTTGACCCTTCCTGCCCGCGCCTGAACGTCTATGCCAGCGAGCTGAATCAGGTCTGGACGAAGGTCATCGAAAACGCACTCGACGCCATGAACGACCGGGGGACGCTGATCATCCACACCGAACGCGGCGAGACGATGGTGCGCGTCACCATCACAGACAGCGGGCGGGGCATTCAGCCGGATATTCAATCGCGCATCTTCGAGCCTTTCTTTTCAACCAAGCCGATGGGGACCGGACTGGGTCTCGACATCGCCCGGCGCATCCTCATCGAAAAACATCGCGGGGACATACAGTTCACCTCGCAGCCTGGCAGAACATGCTTCATCATCACGCTGCCGCTGGCGCAGAGCTAGCCTTGATCCCATCTGGTTGCTGTTAGGAGTTCGTATTGTCCGCTCAGAGTCAGACGCCGAAGGGCTTAACCTCCGCCGAAGTCCAGCAGCGCATTCGGCGCGGCGAAGTGAACGATTTCAAAGCGCGCGTAGGGCGCAGCTATTGGGACATCTTCCGCGATAACATCCTCAACCTGTTCAATCTGATCTTTGGCGCGCTGCTGGTCGTCGTCTTTCTCTTTCGCGACTATGGAACCTTCTTCTTCGCCGGGTTCAGCGTCGTCACCAACTCCTTCCTGGGCATGATTCAGGAGGCGCTGGCGAAGCGCCAGCTGGACCGGCTGGCGGCGCTGGCGGCGGACGACATCAAAGTCTGGCGCGACGGTCAGCTGGCCAGCATCTCGCCGCTGCAGCTTGTCAAGGATGACGTTATCCCCATCCAGCCCGGCATGCGCATCCCGGTTGACGGCGTTTTGCTGCACAGTGACGCGCTGGAGATGGATGAGTCGCAGCTCACCGGCGAATCGGACGCAGTGCTGAAGAACGAAGGCGATCCCGTCGTCTCCGGCTCGTTCTGCATCGCCGGAAGCGGGACGATGGTCGCCACTCAGGTCGGCAGGCACAGCAGCATCAACCGGCTGTCGGAGACGGCAAAAGCCTACAAGCGAGTACTCACCCCCACCCAGCAGCGCATCTCGCTGCTGGTGCAGCTCACCGTGATCCTCATGCTGGTCACCCTGCCTATGGTGTTCATCGCCGGCTACCTTCAGGACCAGACGATCATCACGCTGCCCACCTTTCGCAGCGCGGTGGTCTTCGTCGCCAGCATCGTGCCGCAGGGCTTGGTGCTGACGGCGATCCTGGCGCTGACCATCGGCGCGGTCAACATCAGCCGGAAGCAGACGCTCGTCCAGCGGGTCAACGCCGTCGAGTCGATGGCGAATGTCACGACGCTGTGCTTCGACAAGACCGGAACCCTGACCCAGAACCGGCTGACCGTCATGGAGATCACGCCGCTGGGCGCGCTTCTTCACGGGCAGATCATCGAACGGCTGGCGCTCTACACCGGCAACCTATCGAGCCAGAACCGCACGGCGGCGGCGGTCGCCCACTACGCCGTCGGCGACTCAGGACTGCCCGCCCTGCCGGCGGTCGCCAAGACGCGCGAGGTTCCGTTCACCTCGCAGCGCAAGTGGGGCGCGATCATCCTGCCGGGAGAGACGCTCATCCTGGGCGCGCCAGAGCGCGTGCTGCCGCGCCGCGATGTGCAGGCGCTCGAACAGGCGCGCACGCTTTCGACACAGGGGCTGCGGGTGCTGGCATTCGCCCGCTCGAACAGCGCAATGCAGGAAACGGCGCTCGACGACTCGCGCGAGTCGCTGGCGCTGGTCATCCTTCACGATCAGGTGCGTCCTGGCATCCAGGATACGCTGGCGGAATTCGGCGAAGAACAGGTCGCACTCAAAGTCATCACCGGTGACAACCTGGAGACGGCGACCGAGATCGCGCGTGAAGCCGGGCTTCTCGTCACCCGCGCCTATTCCGGCGATCAGTTAGAAGCGCTCGATAGCGACGCCTTCGACGACGCCGTCAGATCGGGGAACTTGTTCGCCCGCATCGAACCGGAGACCAAACGGCGGATCATCGCTGCGCTGAAACGGAATGGTGAATACGTGGCGATGGTCGGTGACGGCGTGAACGACGTACCGGCGCTCAAGGAAGCGCACCTGGCGATTGCCATGAACGACGGCGCGCAGATCACCAAAGATGTCGCTGACCTGGTGCTGCTCAACAACGCCCTGACCACCCTGCCGCTCGCCTTCCGCGAGGGGCGCGCCATTCGTCAATCAGTGTTCGGGACGATGAAGATCTTCCTGGTCAAGAACTTCTACAGCGTCATCTTCTTCATCCTGGTCGGCTTCATGCTGATGCCCTTCCCGATCAACCCGATTCAGATCAGCTGGCTCACCTTCGGTGTCATCAACGTCCCGGCGACGCTGATCGCCTTTCGCGCCATCAAACCGATTCAGATGCCGACCTTTCGGGCGGGCGTACTCGACTACGCGGTCACGGCAGGATTCATCGGCGCAGCGTCGATGTGCCTGGTCTACGCCGTCGCCTACATCGTCAGCGGCGAAGAGGTGCAGATCGCGAGGAGTACCGTCAGCCAGTACATGACGCTCTTCGGCACGCTGGCATACTGGAACATTCACGGCGTGGAAATGTTCGATTGGCGCAGCATCCGCCAGAGACCTTTCATCTTCTGGTCGGGCATAGCGCTCTGCCTCGGGACGGTTTTTGGTTTTTTCATGCTGCCCCGGCTGACCGAGTTCACAGCCTTCTCGGCAGACCTTGCGGCGCTGGTCGCGCTGACCTTCGTGTTCGCGGCACTGCTGCTCACCTTCGCCATGCGGGTGCGCTTCGTCAACCGCCTGTGGCGGCTGCTCGCTCCCTGAAGGTGCGGCAGAGTCAGGCTAGACCGTGATATCCCAGGCTGCCAGGTCGGCAAGAAGGCGGTGTGCTGTCAAATCGAGATGGATCGGGGTCAGGCTGGCATAGCCGTGATGCACTGCCCACAGATCCGTACCCTCTTCGTCCGTATAGCCGGATGGCTCCGGTCCGACGATGCGGTAGGTACTGCCGTGTGATTCCAGTTCATCACGATAGATGCGAATGCCCTGGCGGGTCAGGCGAATCCCCTTCACCCGGTCGATATTCGGGACATTGACGTTGAGGATGGTCAGCGGGGGAAGCTTTCTCGACAGGACGGAACGCACGACCTGCGTAACAACCCGCGCCGCTTCGGCATAATCCTCCGGGGTATCGGCGTCACGATGATCCAGAGACACAGCGACCGCCGGCACGCCGTTGATCGCCGCCTCCAGCGCTGCCGTAACCGTGCCGCTGTAGGTGATATCCTGTCCCATGTTCGGTCCGCGATTGATCCCGGAGACGACGATATCGGTACTCCAATCGATCAAGCCCAGCGACGCCAGGGCGATGCAGTCCGCCGGCGAACCGCCGACAGCTAACGCCGGAGTGCCGTCAGCAAGCTCCGTTGAGGTCACGACGATGTCCTGGAAAAGGGTCTTCTTATGCCCGCTGGCGCTCTGGTTGACCGCCGGGGCGACCACGCGAACCTCACCCAGCGGGCGCATCGCTGCCGCCAGCGCCAGGATGCCCGCAGCGTGGACGCCGTCGTCGTTGGTCACGATGATTCGAGGCAAGATGCTCGCCGTCCTTTTCGTGGCGTATGCCAGACGAAACCATGATGAATATCTGATGAGTCATCGTCAAATGTTTCACATGACATAACAAAGTCTGTGAAAAGCTGCATGAAACCTCATGTAGAATGATTGTGCAGTCCTCGTATTGTACGGAGTCGCAGATGACTGTACAGTACGAGTAATGGTCTGGAGGAAGAAGATGCCGGACGACATACAGGATATGAATTATCTCGCTGGGATAAGTGCCTTCCAGAATGCCCGCATGCGCGGTTTCTGGACGGACGTACTAAGCCTGGTGCGGGGAAAACCGGCGGAACTGCTGAGTTTCGAAGATGTTCGCGCGCGGCTGCGGCTGCGCGAAGAGAGCTACCTTGGGCTGCACGATGTACCGCTTGCCCAAATCGTCGGCAGCGTCGGTCGCTACCGTGATTTCACAAGGGGTTTCCTGCCCAAATCGGCGAAGATGCAGGACCGCTGGAGCCGCGTCTACGCTCAGGCGACCGGGCTGACCGGCTTACCGCCGATTGAGCTGTACAAAGTCGGCGAAATGTATTTCGTGCGCGACGGGAACCACCGTGTCTCGGTGGCGCGTCAGCTGGGATCGGAGACTATTCAGGCACATGTGACCCTGCTGCCGACGACGATCACGCTTGATCCAAAGATGTCGCCGGAAGAACTGGATGAGCTGGCGGCATACGCCGAATTTCTGGATAACACGCGGCTGCCCTATATGCGCCCGCGTCATCAGTCGCTGCAGCTTTCCGAGCCATCGCGCTATACCGACCTGCTGGGGCACATCCACGTTCATAAAGCCGTGCTGGAACAGCAGCAGGGGCGCGAGATCTCGCTGGAGGATGCGGCAGCGGACTGGTACGACATCGTGTATAGACCGGCGCTGACGCTGATCCGCAAGTATGATGTGATGAAGTACTGGCAGGGTCGCACAGAGGGCGATCTCTATCTGTGGATGATCGATCATCTGCGCGAGGTGCAGGCAGCGCTCGATGCCCCGGATGATGACGGCGCGGCGCGGCGTTTCAGCGATGCGCTGGTCGATTTTCTAGCGAACAAGCGGATCCCTGTACCGAAAGATCTGCTGACCGAGAAGGATGACACGGTCAAACTGGCGCGGGAAGATGTTGAAGCCAGCATCGCAGAGATCCGCGCTCGCCAGATGGCGCAGCAGGCGGCTATGGTCGAAGAGTAGCGCGAATCCCCGGGAGGCGGGCAGTGATCCGCCTCCTGAGTTCCCCCCTCCCGCAATTTTCATAGTCAATTCTCATCTTATCTGAGCTACAATCGCTATCCATTCTTTTCCAAGCAGTCGAGTGACTAAACGTGAAACGACAGGCTTTAAGCGCTATTCCTCTCGAAGCGCCAGTACAGCAAGACGCTTTCGATCTGATTCAGACCCTGCTCGATGCGCTGCGCGACGCTGACGAAACGCTCCAGCATGGCGATATCCTCGCCATATCCTCCAAATACGCCGCCATTGCCGAAGGGCGGATCGTGCGGCTCGCCGATATCGCGATCAGCCCACAGGCAGCCGCTATCGCCGAACGCTACCAGATGATCCCCGCTATCGTCGAGCTGGTGCTGTCGCAGGCAGATCACGTCTTCGGGGGCATTCCCGGCTTTCTGCTGACCTACAAAGACGGCATCCTTTCGCCTAATGCCGGCATCGACCGGTCCAACATCCCACCGGGCAATGCCGTACTCTTCCCTGCCAATCCTTACGCCACCGCTGCCGCGATCCGTGCAGCGCTGCACGACCGCCTGACGGTGAGCGTCGGAGTCATCCTGACTGACAGCTGGCTCATGCCGGGGCGTATCGGCTCGACCGGTGTAGCGCTGGCGACGGCGGGTTTCGCGCCGGTCAGCGATGAGCGCGGCATGACCGATCTGTTCGGCAACAAAATGCAGGTCACACGACGCAGCATCACCGATCAGATCTGCGCGGCGGCGCAGCTGGTCATGGGCGAACGCGACGAGGCGACGCCGTTCGTCATCGTACGGGGGACTGGAGTCGCTATGACCGACGCCGCGTTCAGCGCCGCCGATGTCGCCATCGCCTGGCAGCAGTGCATCTACGTGCAATCGCTCACAGCCGGATTGCTGAACCCCTCGTCTGAGACAGCCGAACCTGCTGCACCTGGTATAGGAAGGATCGTATCATGAGCCTGCCCATTTCCGAACTCGCCGAAGACCAGCGGCTTCGTGCCGGAAGACTGCTGGAGCATCTCGACCAGCGCCGGCTGAGTGGGGTGGTGCTGTTTGACCGCAGCTACATCCTCTACTATACCGGTTTCGCCTTCATCCCCACCGAGCGTCCCATCGCCTTCGTGATGAACAGCCAGGGACACCGCGCCCTGTTCGTGCCGCAGCTGGAACGCGAACACGCCAGGGCGAATGCCCAGGTCGATCAGGTGAGTACCTACCCGGAATATCCTCATGATCCGCATCCCATGCAGCATCTGAGTCACCTACTGCGTGAGATGGGTATGCTGGAATCAGGAGCGATGATCGGTGCGGACAACGATGGTTATCCCTGGATCTTCGGCTATCGCGGCGTGCCGCTGTCAGAAATGACCGGTCAGGACATCCGCAACGTGCGCGCTTTCATCGAAGATCAGATGATGATCAAGTCACCGGTGGAGATCGCCTTCATCCGCGAAGCCTGCCGCTGGGGCGATGTCGCCCACCGTCTGCTGCAAGACTACACCGCTGTCGGCGTCACCGAGACTGAAGTCAGCGAGCGCGCCAGCCGAGATGCCACCCGCTCTCTGCTGGAGTCCCTGGGAAGCGAGTATCGGTCCGCCAGCGAGTATTATTACGGCGCGACGGCGGGATATCGCGGACAGATCGGCAGAAATGCGGCGATCCCCCACGCGCTGGCGAACAACATCACTTTCGAGCCAGGCGACACCTTAGTCACCGGGGCGGCATCTTCGGTCTGGGGGTATAACTCCGAGCTGGAACGCACCATGTTCGTAGGCGAGCCGAACGACGCCCAGCGCCATTTCTTTGACCACATGCTGGCGCTGCAAACCCTCGCCATCGAAGCCCTCGCCCCTGGACGCGCCTGTGGCGAGATCGATCTGATCGTGCGCGCCTACTACGAGCAGCATGACCTGATGGACTACTGGAAACACCATGTCGGACACGCCATCGGGCTGCGTTATCACGAGGCGCCGTTCCTCGATCTGGGCGATGCGACGGTGATTCAGCCGGGGATGGTCTTCACCGTCGAGCCAGGGCTTTACGTGCCGAGCCTGGGCGGCTTCCGCCACTCGGATACCATCCTTGTGACCGAAAGCGGAGCGGAGTTCCTCACCGACTACCCACGTGATCGCGAAAGCCTGATCATCCCTCTCTAAGGAAAAATACGTTATGCATCGTCTGCCGTTCGCAAAAGCGGGGCGCTGGTATCGCGGCAATCTTCACACCCACTCGACCCGTTCTGATGGACGCCTGTCGCCTGAAGCCGTCTGCCGCTTCTACCGCGAACACGGTTATCACTTTCTCGCCATCACCGACCATTTCATGGATCGCTTTGGCTACCCGATCACCGATACCTCCTCTTTTCGAACGCCGGAGTTCACAACGCTTTTCGGCGCAGAACTCCACGCCGGTCAAACGCTCACCGATGAACTGTGGCATATCCTGGCAGTCGGCTTGCCGCTCGATTTCACGAAGCCTTCCGCCGACGAGACCGGACCACAGATCACCCAGCGGGCGCTGGATGCCGGCGCCTACGTCAGCGTCGCTCACCCCGCCTGGTATAACCTGGCGGAAGAAGATGTCATCTCGCTCAAAGCAGCGCACAGCATCGAGGTCATCAACGGCATATCAGCCGATCACAACGACCGCATCAACAGCTGGTATATGGTCGATGCCATGCTGGCGCGCGGCTACCGCTTCGACGCGCTGGCGACCGACGACGCTCACTTCAAGACGGGATTCAACGACTCGCTGCGCGGATGGACCTGGGTGAAGACCGAAGCGCTGACGCCGGAAGGCATTCTTGAAGCGCTCAAGCAGGGATGGGTGTACAACAGCACCGGTCCGCAGATCTTCGACGTGCAGGTCAGAAGCGGCGATTCGGTTAAGATTCGTTGTTCGCCGGCGAGCAGCATCTTCGTCACCGGCAAAGGCGCCCGCGCCGTTCAGCAGCATGGCAACGGCATTACGGAAATCGACATGAACATCCGCCGTCTGGATTCCCCCTACTGCCGGGTGACCGTGCGCGATGCATCGGGCGGGCGCGCGTGGACGAATCCGATCTGGCTGTGATGGGACTGACCGGGATGGCGATGAAGCAGCCTCGCGAAAAGCAGCCTACTCGCGAGGTTCTTCCTCGATGTGGAAGTGCGGCAGCACTTTCTGCGCCATCAATTCCAGCCCAGGGATGTCATCCAGGTCCAGCCATTGCAGCATGAACCGTTCAACCCCGGCATCGACGTAAGCGCCGATCTGGTCGACGATCATCGACGGCGTACCGGCGATGATGCGTCCGCTGCTCAGCAGTTCGTCGCCACGCTGATCGCTTTCCAGCTGAATCCGCCGCCAATCCGCGTCGTCCCGCGCCAGGACTGCCCTGGTCATCAGCGAACGCCGCACCTCACCGGGCGCGCGTCCGAAGTCGCGAAGGAGCTGGTTGAGCGTCTGGTTGCGCTCACGATAAGTCACCGGGGAGATGTAGACGCCGTTCCACTCATCGGCGAATTCCGCCGCCAGCGGCAGGGTGAGTCGAACGCCATTGCCGCCGATGAGGATAGGAGGTCCGCCGGCGCGCTGCGGGCGCGGCAGAAGCAGCGCATCATCCAGCGAGAAGTGCGTCCCCTGATAAGAGACCGGCTTTTCGCTCAGAAGCAGCTGCACCGTGACTTCCAGGGCGTCGCGCAGCATGACGAAACGGGTGGCGACATCGTAGAACGGTACGCCAAACGCCCGATGTTCGCGTTCCTGCCAGCCGGCGCCCAGCCCCAGGACCAGGCGACCATCACTCAGATCGTCGACCGCCGCAGCCATGCGGGCGACTATCGCAGGCTGCCGAAAGGTCACCGGCGAGACCAGCGGACCGAACTCAATACGATTGGTATAGGTCGCGGCATAAGTCAGCGAAACCCAGGCTTCCAGCGAAGCTTGATCCGGCGGCTGAGGGTCGGTATAATGATCAGAGCGAAACACGCACTGGTAGCCCAACTGCTCGGCGCTGGTCAGGATGCGCCGCCAGGTCTCCCAGTTCAAGCCGGACTGTCCTTCGATCATCAAGCCAATAGATACCATTACCGCAGCCTCCCCCTGGCTTTTTCACCGCATCGGTTGCAGCACAACCAATCCTAATGTTTTCATTATACTACGGCTGAAGGATCAGGGTTTGCGCGCGATGATCAGCGTGGTGAAGTTGAACGCCCAGGGAAGCGCCATTTTCAGCGCTTTCCCCGCTAGTTCAGCCAAAGCACTGGTGCGATAATAGCCGGGCGCGCGGAAGGCTCCGCCCAAGCCCCACAGCGTGAAAGCGTGGCTGGTGGGGATGACGCGGCTGACCTCGTAGCCGACCGAGCGCACAGCATCTACCAGGGCGTCGCGCGTATAGGTACTCTCAAAAAAGGTCTCGTCGGTAAGCGTTGAACTGCCCTGCCGTTCTCGCCGCCAGCGCACGAATTCGTGAACAACGTTCGGGTAAGGGATGGTCAGCACCAGGACTCCGCCGCGCCGCAGCACGCGGAAGGATTCAGCGAGCGGCTTGGTCATGCCGGACTCGAAATGCTCGAAGACGCCGAACGACAGATAGGCTCCAATGCTGTTTTCAGCAAAGGGCAGCGCATGAACATCCCCGGCTGCCAGGCGCAGTGACGGATCATAGGCGCGCGAGATGTGGAGGGCATTTTCCGCATAGTCCAGCCCGATCACCTGATAGCCCTGTGCCTTAAGGGGGATGAGCGCCGCGCTCAAGCCGCTGCCTGCTTCCAGGATGATGCCGTCTTTGGGCAGGTACGGCAGGTAGTACGCAACCGTCTCCCGCGCCCGCGCGTAATCCTGGGTCGCCAGTTCAACCTCTACCGAAGCGTTGTCCCAGATATCCTGCCACGCTTGACGGGTGCTGTCGTAACGCTCGCCTTTTTGCATTGATGTCCTCACTCCAGGGGGTGCAGCTGCCGATCAAGTCGGCGAATGACGCGCGCCGGAACGCCCGCTACAACCGTGTAGGGCGGCACATCTTCGCGCACCAGTGCGCCCGCCCCTACAACCGCGCAGCGCCCAACCCGCACGCCCATGAGCAGTGTTGCCCCTGCGCCGATGTAGGCACCGGTCTCCACGGTGACGCCCTGGCTGCGAGTCGGAAAGGCGCTTTCCCGAAGCGGCGAATAGCCGACATCTTCATGCGTCAGGATCGTGCTGCGCAGCGAGAGCGTACAGCGATCTTCCAGGAGGATCGGCGCGCTGAGATCGAGCGTGACGCCGGGACCGATATGGCACCAGGCGCCGATCTTCAGCTTGCCGCGCAGATCATACGTCCCGTGAAGGTGCAGCCGACCGTGAAAGTCGATACCTTCACCGACCGGGATGTGCATCGCCTTCAGGATGCCCAGCGCCAACCAGGGCGGGCAGTGAAACACGGCATGTTCGAACGCGCTCGTCCCCCAGATCGCCACGCGCAGGCGCAGCCACAGCACATAGAGGGGTATCCACAGCTGGCGCAGCATCACCCGCACGCCGCCGGCGATCAACCGGTTCATCCGATTGACTTCCGTTCGCCGCGCATCCACTGTGCGGCGTCCATCAGGACTCGCGTCGGCGCGATCAATCCCCGCAGCGCCAGCGCCGCCAGCGCCCCATGCCACTTGCGGGTGAAGAGGATCAGGTCATCAAAATACACCTGCGACGCAAGGCGCTGCACCAGCCGGGTACTGGCATGTTCCTCGTGCAAGATCACCGCTTCGGCGACGAAGTGAACCGCATAACCGGCGTCAAGGATGCGCCTGCAAATGTCATCCTCAGTGAAATAGAGCCGCAGCGTCTCGTCGAACAGCTTCAGCCGGACGAGCAAAGAGGTGGGCGACATCATGCAGGAATCTGGGATCACCTCGACCGCCCGTGTGCTGGCGCGATCCCAGCCTTCATACCACATCTGCGTCCGGCGGCGCGCCCGCCAGAACGGCAGCGCCGCGCCGAGGAAGGTGTAGCCGAGCAGCAGATCGACGAACTGCGGGACCTGCGAACAGGTGCGCTGCAAGCTGTGATCCAGACCGCGCATCTGACAGGTGACCGCGCCCACTTCGGGGTGCTTTCGCAGATACGCCAGCAGGGTCTGAAGCGTCCCCGGCTGGATCACTGTGTCGGGGTTCAGAATCAACGTGTACTCGCCCTGCGCCTGGGCAAAGCCCAGATTATTGCCGCCGGTGAACCAGGTGTTCCTGCCCGGCTCGACCAGGATCACTTCGGGGAATGCATCGCGGATCATCGCCGCACTGTCGTCGCGCGAGGCGTTGTCCACAACGATAGTCTGAATGCGCAGGTCATCGCCCTCGCGCCGAATCGATTCCAGAGTGCGGCGCAGCGGCTCGCGCGTGTTGTAGCTGACGATGATGATGGACAGATCGGTCATCGGGTCCATTACGCCGGAAAAGCGCGGATCACCTGGATGATGTAGTCTGCGTCCTGATCGCTGAGTCCGGGGTACAGCGGCAGGGTCAGCAGGCGGAGCCATTCGCGCTCGACCACCGGCAGCGGTTCGCGGACATACTCCCGGTACATAGCGTGCAGATGGTTGGGGATGTAATGCATCCCGGTGGCGACTCGATGCTGACGCAGCCAGCTCGAAAGGTCATCACGGAAGGCGCAGCGGACCACATAATTGTGGCGCGACGAAAATACACCCGGACGTTCGACCGGCAGCTGCAGCCAGTCCAGTCCGCGCAGCCCCTCGTCATAGCGGGCAGAGATGGCGCGGCGGCGGGCGTTGGTCTCGTTCAGGCGGCTCAACTGCACCAGGGCAATCGCTGACATGATGTCATTGCTGTGATACTTGTAGCCCAGTTCTTCGACATCGTACTGCCAGGCGTACTGGGCAGCGTCGCCGGCGGCGCGCACCCAGGTGTCGCGGTTGATTCCCACCCAGCGCACACGGCGCAGCCGGGCATCCCACTCTTCGTTTTGCAGGGTAATCATCCCGCCATCGCCGGTCGCCAGATTCTTGACCGGGTGGAAACTGAAACAGGTCATCGGCGAAAGCGCGCCGATCGGCTGATCGTGATAGCGCGCCCCGGCGGCATGTGCGGCGTCCTCGATGACGATCAGATTATGCTGCCGCGCCAGATCGTGGATGCGATCCAGATCGCAGGGATGTCCGCCGTAGTGAACGACCAGCAGCGCCCTGGTATTGCGGGTGATCTTGCGTTCGATGTCGTCCGGGTCGATATTGAGCGTATCCGCTTCGACATCAGCGAAGACCGGCGTCGCGCGGTTATAGAGGATGGCGTGATTGGTCGAGACGAAGGTCAGCGGCGTGGTGATGACCTCACCGCCTTCCACATCTGCCACAAGCAGCGCCAGGTGCAGCGCCGCCGTCGCGCTGTTGACCGAAACGGCGTGCGGCGCAGCGACGTATTCGGCGAAGCGCTGCTCGAATTCGGCGGTTTTAGGACCCAACCCCCACCATCCGGAACGAAGGACTTCGGCAACCGCCGCGATCTCCTCTTCGCCGTGAAAGGGTGTGAAGACCGGGATCGAATGATCGATCAGGGGAAGGGTTTGTTTCGTCGAGATCATCGCTACAGCCTGTATGCGTCCAACAGCGTCAAACCCCATTGTACAGCGCCGATCCCCCCTTTTCCATACGGATGGAGCGACGCGGTGCAGCGGGACAGATGCCCTGCCGATGATCTGATCAGGCGAGGAGTTCGGCGAACAGCGCTTCCAGCCGTTCGACCCGTTGATCGTAGGTGTGATGGGCATAAACGTGCGCCTGCGCCCGCGCCGCCGCTGCCTTCCGTTCATCATCATGAGCCAGGTAGTAACGAACCTTCTCGCGCAGGTCGTCACTATCGTGATAGGTCAGCACCATCGGCGCGCCATCCTGCTCTGGGAACCAGGCGCGCACGCCGGGCAAATCGTCGGTCAGTTGAAAAACTTCCGCCCCGGCGACCTCGAAAAGGCGCATATTGCCGCCGTAGAACACAAAATCGCCGTGCGTGTTGACGCAGATCTTCGCCGCTGAAAGGATGCGCTCCATGTCTTCGCCCAGCGCCCTGCCCCGCACGTGCTGCCGCAAACTCGCCGGCACGTCATGCACGCTCCAGATGCCCAGATCGAAGTCGCGCAGGGCTTCCAACGCTCGCACCCGGCGGCTGTACAGATGGCTCGGCGTCAGTGTGCCGACGAAGGCAATGTCGCAGGCGAAGCGCCGGCGGTCTTCCGGGTCAAGCATGTAAGGCTTGTGGAAGGTCGGATCGCAGGCGGAGATCGGCAGGCATTCCATGCGCGCCGCACCCATTTCCAACCACTGTACACCGTGATAGTAGTCGTTGGCGATGACCAGGTCATACAGGCGCGCGGCGGCGCGGTCGATGGCGTGGGTGAAGACGATGGGTGATGTGCCGCAGGCATAGAGCAGCTTGCAGCCTGTCTCGCTGCGGATCGACGCCAGCGTTTCCGGCAGGATATTGGTGTTGTCGCCCACCATCCACAGGATATGCGGGCGAAAACCGCGCGCGCATTCCAGCAGGGCGTGGTTGCGCGCCAGCATGAGCGGATTCACCTGTGGCGGAACCCGATTGAGCGCGGCGGTCAGCAGCTTGCCCGGCGAAAGCCGTTCGGAAAAACGCGCCGTCTGCGTCCCCGGCGTGTTGCGGTAGAAGACTGCCATCTCGTGACCGCGCCGGCGCAGCGCCCGCTCGTAGAAATGCTGCGCCGTCGTCGGCGGGAAGAGGGGTTGTGCTTCTCCCGGCGGTGCGGCGTCGACGGCGGCGCGCAGCGCTTCGGGATGATGCAGCGAGGCGACAAACAGGATACGCATAGTTCAGGCTCTCTCAGGCGCGCCTAGTGTCAGGGCGCGCGTTATAATCGACGCCATATCGCTCAACAAATACTGGACGTGACCATGACCGATCTTGTGAACATCGCCGTCGTCGGCAGCGGCTACTGGGGACCTAACCTGATCCGCAATATCGCCGGGCTGCCCAACGCCGCGCTGCACACGGTGTGTGATCTTAATCCCAAGGCGCTGGCACAGAATGCCCAGCGCTACCTCGGAATCAGGACGACGCCGGACTACGCCGCCGTCCTAGCCGATCCTGAAATACACGCCGTCGTCCTGGCGACCCCGGCGCACCTGCACGCAGAAATGGCGCGCGCCGCCATCGAAGCCGGCAAGCACGTCATGGTCGAAAAGCCGCTCAGCCTGCACGCCAATGACGCCCAAGCGCTGGTCGAACTGGCTGCGGCGAAAGATGTGCGCCTGATGGTCGGGCACGTCTTCATCTACAACCCCGCCGTCATCATGCTGCGCAGGCTGGTCCAGCAGGGCGACCTGGGCAAGATGCTGTACGTCTATTCGGCGCGGCTGAACCTGGGCATCGTGCGCGACGACCTCAACGCCATGTGGAATCTCGCCCCGCACGACTTCAGCATCATCAACTATGTGCTGGATTCCGCCCCGGTGCGCGTCTCGGCGCGCGGCTTCCGCCTGCTCGGACGCAAGCTGGAAGATGTCGCCTTCGTCACGCTGGAATACCCCGGCGGCGTGATCGCCCACGTCCACGTCAGCTGGCTCGACCCCGGCAAGGTGCGCAAGATGACCTTCGTCGGCGACCAGAAGATGGTCGTCTACGACGATGTCAGCCAGGACGAGCGCATCCGCATCTACGATCGCGGCGTCATGCCCGACAAACTGCCCGACGCCTACGGCGAATTCCGCATGATCACGCGCGGCGGTGACGTGCAGATTCCCCGCCTGGATACGACCGAGC
This sequence comes from Anaerolineae bacterium, assembly GCA_013360465.1. Lineage (GTDB taxonomy): Bacteria > Chloroflexota > Anaerolineae > Aggregatilineales > Phototrophicaceae > Flexifilum. Next base: position 197,113 of record JABWBO010000007.1, read on the forward strand.
CGCTGCGCGCCGAGTGCGCCCACTTCGTCGAGTCGATCCGTAACGGCAGCATGCCGCTCACCAGCGGGCAGGACGGCTATCGCGTCGTGCAGATGCTCGAAGCGGCGCAGCAGTCGATGGATACCGACGGCGTGCCGGTCGATCTGGCGTAGCCGAGGACTCATTCGTCCGCAGCCGCCGCTCCGCGCAGCATCCCCTTATAGACGCCGGGCGTGGACTCCGGGATGAGCGTCGCGCCTGCCGCGCCGGCATAGAACTCGACCGGACCCACGCCGCCGATGACGGCGTAACCATAGCCCTGCGCCAGCATATCGTGCAGACAGACGAGCAGCAGCGCCTTGCCGACCCCCTTGCCCCGGCAGGAGTCATCGACGCCGGTGGGACCGAAGAAACCGCGCCGCGTCGCGTCGTAACATCCGAAGCCGATGCAGCGTCCGTCCTGAACGGCGACGAAGCAGGAGATCGGCTGCCGAGCATAGGCGACTTCGGTCTCGCTCACCCAGAACGGGCTGAAGTGCTGCCGGATGAAGTCGAGGACGAGGTGCTTTTCGGGAGCCATCGCCCGGCGGATTTCGATCCCCTGGTCTGTCAACCGCGCCAGCAGCGTGTGCTGTTCCGGCAGCGCGTACAGCTTCACCAGCATATCCGTCATGATCCTTGTTCCTTTCGAAAATCGCGCAGCAGCATGTTCGCCGCCGACGCTCCAGACAGCATAACCATCGGCACACCGCCGCCAGGATGCGCCGTCCCTCCGGCAAAATACAGCCCGCCAACGCCGCTATCGCGGTTGTGCGGACGACGCAGCGCCGAAAAGCGGTCGTTCGAGCCGGTTCCGTAGAGTGCGCCGCGCCGCGCTCCGGTCAGCCTTTCCAGGTCCAGGGGCGTGATCCGGCGTTCGGCTCGGATGCGCCCGCGCAGATCAAAGCCAAACGCCGCCAGTCGTTCGAGGACGAGATCGCGGTAGGCGTCGCCCTGCCGCTCCCAGTCGAAAGCAGCGCCAAGCGGCGGCGCGTTGACCAGCACAAACCAGTTTTCACAGCCCGGCGGAGCATGGTCCGGGTCGCTCTTCGACGTGATGGCGGCGTAGATCGTCGGATCATCGGGCGGCACACCCTGGCGAAATATGGCGTCGAATTCGCGGCGATAATCGCGGCTGAACAGGATGTTGTGGTGCGCAAGCTGAGTCTCCGTGCCTTCGACGCCCAGCAGCAGGATGAAACCCGAACAGGAAGGCTCGGCGGCTTGCAGAGTGCGCAGCCGCTTCTGGCGCGCCGGCGATTCTGGCAGCAGTCGTTCGTAGACCGTCGCCACATCGACGTTGGCGACCACCGCGCCCGCCGCCAGATGCGCGCCGTCCGTCAGTTCGACGCCGGCGGCGCGTCCTCCTTCGATCACGATGGAGCGTACCGGGCAGTTCAGGCGTATCTCCACGCCCAATTCCACTGCCAGTCGTTCCAGCGCGCGGGCGATGGCATAGATGCCGCCGCGCGGATACCACACCCCGCCGGTGAGTTCGACATGGGCGATGACGTTGAGCGTCGCCGGCGCGAGATACGGACTTGCGCCGACATAGGTGGCGAAGCGTCCAAGGAACTGGCGCAGTTTGGGCGAACGCACAAAGCTCCGAATCGCGCCGTCCATCGTGCGCAGCGGATCGACCGCCAGCATGTCGGCGGGCGGGGTGCGCAGCAGTCTGCCGAGAGTCGGCGGTTCGCCGTAGATAAATTTTTCGCCGGTGATGCGGTGAATGCGCGCAGCGTAAGTGAGGTAGCCGAGATAGCCTTCGACATCGCGCGCATCCAGTACGCCGATCTGCCGCATCATCTCTGCGAGATCGCGGGCGGCGTCGAAGACGGTCCCGTCGGCGTAAAAGTAGCGCGTCAGCGGATCGACGGGCAGCAGCGTCAGATAATCATCCAGCTTTCGCCCCGCCGCCGCGAACAGCGCCTCGATCACGCCGCGCATGGTGATCACCGAGGGACCGGTATCCCATCGGAAGCCGTCGGCGCGTACCTCGCTCATCTTGCCGCCGACCCTGCCGCTCTGCTCGCAGACGACGACGCGCGCGCCGCGCGCCGCCAGACGAATCGCCGCGCTCATGCCGCCGATTCCGGCGCCGATGATGAGGATCGGGTCACGGTCAGTCATGATCGGTGGGCGGCGCTAGTCCGTCTCCGGCAGGGTGAAGACCACCGTGTCGAGGATCGCCTGAAGTTCTGCTTCGGCGATATCCATCGCCTCGATGGGTTCGGCATAGGCGTAGAACATGAAATTGAGACCATACTGACGCAGCCCGGCAAACCAACCGCGTGTATCGGGCAGTTCGGGACAATCCACCGCCGCGAACTGCGTGCCCGCCGCCTGCAAGCCGCCGATGCTGTAGGTGCGGCGCAGGTCGGTGCCGACATTGCAGCCCTGCTCGACCACCGCCAGCCGCAGCAGGCGCGTGCCGTCGATGTGCAGGTCGAGCATTTCCGGCGGCAGGGTCGCCTGCACCGCCGAGGGTGCGACCACCAGATTGGGGAACCCCCACAGCAGGACGATGGTTCCCACGCCGCCAGTCACCGGTCCGGTGTAGATGGCGAAGGGGATGTTGCGTATGGCATCGACATCCTGAAGCACCAGCACGTCGCTGCCGCCGAGCCAGCCCGCCGGAAGCTGTAGGGTGATCGGCGGCGGCACATCCTGACCGGTCACCGCCTCCAACACGAGCGGTTCTGCCTCTTCGGTCGCCTCAGGATCGGGCGTCGGCGTGGTCAGTTCGGCGATCAGGTCGGCGTTCGCCGCCTCAAGCTGCACATCGATGGCGAAATTCAAGCTTTCGCCATCAGGAAGCGACGGGGATTCGTTGACCTTAACATAAGGTGTGCCGGTGAAGAAAGCATCGCGGGCGGCAGACTGCTCGGCGTCCTCCAGGATGGCGGCGAAGCCGGTATTGCTCGATGCGCACCGCTGGTACTGCCCCAGATCGAGACCGACATCGCGGGCGGCGCTGTCGAGTACATCGTCGGCATAGGCTTCCGCGCCCTGCCCCAGGACCAACGGGAAGAGACGCTCGGCGTACTGCCAGAACTTACCCTGCTCACCGGCGCAGATTGCCGAACGCGCCGCCAGCTGCCCGCCAGGGATGCCGCCGCTGATCAGCGGCACGAAGACCAGCCGAATCTCGCCGGTCTGCACGCGGGGAAGCAGCCCACGATAAGCGCCAACCCAGAATTCAGCGGTGGCGGGATCGTCGAATGCGCCGTAGATGATGACGTTGACCAGGGCGCTGGGATAGCCAAGCTGGGGAAAGCCTTCCAACCCCTGAGACTGTGGAATATTGGCATATGGATCAAACTGCTGCGCCTCAATGCCGAGCGCCGCCAGCAGCAGCGAACACAATACTATCCAGCGCGCCATGCGTGTGATCAGGGTCCCCGTCATCAAGGATCAACCTCCTGCTGCCAACAGCGAAGTCTACTATATCGACAACTGGCGCGAATTTCATGCCTGAAGTCCTCCGACGCCGGTGAACGCGAGGCGGCTGGAATTCCAGTTTCAGGACGACGACTGCCCTTCTCTCTCGCGCCGCTTTATCGCCCCGCGATACTCGGCTGTGCGCAGCTCGATCGCGTAGTAGTTCAGCTCCGGCAAACCGATACGCGCACCTTCAGCCAGCTCCGCGTCAATGTCGTACGATAGACGCACGAAATCGATGGTGTGGCTTCCCGGCGTCTGGCTGCCGTAGTGTCCGCTGAGGATGGCATACGTCGCCAGCGGCATGTCCAGGGGATTGCCGACACTTCCGGCATTAAAGGCGGTCTTGTTGATGTCGCGCATGGGGAGCATGTAGGCGGCGTGGATGTCGCCGCAGCCGACAATATCCGGCGACGGATGATCGAAGCCGGTGAATTCGGTGTTGTCGAACATCGCCTGGAGTACTTCCGGCGGACGCCAGGGGTGTACCCGCTTATAGACTCCTTCCTGCGAAGCATGGTACAGCCGAACCCTCATTCCGCTCAGCCAGAAGTTGTGTACGTTCGGAAGCGTGTCGAGGTAAGCCCGCCTTTCCGATCCGATTTGCTCGCGATACCACAGCAGCGCGGCATCCGCGTCCGCTTCATGAACAAACGCATCGTCCCAGTTTCCACGCAGGATTACCTGGCAGACCTCGCGGCAGCAGTCAATAGTCAGGTCGGAACGCGCCCCCTTGCCCACCAGATCGCCCAGGTTGAAGATCAGATCGATCCCACGCGCCCGGATGTCGGCGAGTACCGCTTCCAGCGCCGGCATGTTGCCATGCACGTCCGAGATCACCGCAATTCTGTCCATAATGTCCTCTCTACGGGGGTACGCGGCGCATTTTACGGGGATTCTGCCCGCCGCGCTAATTCATACACTCAGTTCCAACAAATACCCCTATACTGATCACAGTTTGCGGTGAGGGGGAACAATGCGATGGATCTGACTGCTCAGCGTTTGACTCTGCGCGATGGGCGCGCCCTGGGCTATGCCGAATGGGGTGATGCCTCCGGCTTGCCGGTCTTTTTCTTCAGCGGGCTGAATGGCGCGCGGCTGTTCCGCCACCCCGACGAGAGCATCGACCGGGAGTTGGGCGTCCACCTCTACACCTTTGACCGCCCTGGTTTGGGATTATCCGATCCTCACCCCGGAAGATCGCTGCTCACCTGGGCAGAAGACATTTGCGATTTCATCAATCAGAAGGAGATCGCCGGCTTTTGTCTCATGACGGTGTCGCTGGGCGGTCCTTACGGCGCAGCCTGTGCCTACAGACTGCCCGACCGGGTGCGCCATCTCGCCCTGGTCAGCTCGATCTCACCGCTGGACGACACCGAGGTGTATGCTGCCCAGACCCTGCAGGGCAAGAGCCTGATCTTCATGGGACGACGCATACCCTGGGCATTTGCCGGCATGATGAACCTGCTGCGCGGCTCGCTGATCAAGCCGGATGCCCTCCCGTTTCTGCCGCGCACGTTGGGCAAGATCCCCCCCGTCGACAGGAAGGCACTCGACCTTGACGGCATGAATCTGATGCTGATTGCTGATCAAATCCAGGCATTGGCGACCAGCGCCACCGGCGTCGCGCAGGACCTGCACTTCGCCGTGACGGATTGGGGATTCCGGGTGCAGGACATCACGACGCCGACGACCATCTGGCAGGGCGACGCCGACATCGTCTTTCCGCCGATCATGGGCGAGACCCTGCACCGGCGGATCGCGCGCAGCACCTACTATGTTGTGCCGGGCGCGGGTCATCTGCTGATCCTGAGCCAGTGGCAGGCGATTCTGGCGGATATCGTGGCGACAGCAGCGCGGAGTTAGTCTTCACGCCGGATGCGCAGGTGAACAGCGGATGCAAGGAAAGATCTCAGGTTTCCCAAAGGCGCTTCTCGAAAAAGGCGCGTTCTTCACTGCGCCGACGCAGAATGGCTGCACGGCGCTCAACGAAGATGGCATCGCGAACGCGATAGAACTCCTCAAGGCTCGTTGGAGTTATGTACCCCCGCGCAGCGTAGCGATTTCCGAATGTATTGCAGGCACTGCAGCACAGCACACGATTCGTGAAATCCTGACTCCATTCAGGAGGCAGCCCCCATTTTCGGCAGACCGCATCAGGGATCACATGGTCGAGCGCCATTGTGAGCCAATCACCGAACCGGGCGACCAAATTCTGACCGCAGTATGCGCAGGCGATCTGTCCGGTAAGCTTCATGAACTCCAGCCCATAGCCATGACGGCAGTTATATCCCTTTGACTGTCCCAGGAGGTTACGGCCAGCGCGAGGGTAGTTGAGAAAGGGCAGAGAGTCGACGTTCTCGCCGTCTGGGTCTAAAGGGGCGGTCATTCACAGTTCCTTCCAGCAAACAGATGACCTTGCGCAGTTGCCCCACCAGGAGCGGTCGGCAGTGCGCACCACGAAGCTGGACGGTGCCAGCGAAAACGAAAGTATTAATTGTGTTCAAGCCCACCTATAAGCCGCATTCTGTAGACGAGCCGAAGCTCGCCCGGCGATCATCTCTCTTGCGCCCGCATTGCTGCGGGCGTCATGCAGTCTACCCGGCGCGGGACGGGCCGCCCCACTGCGCCTGCTTGACCTTGCTCCCGACGGGGTTTGCCCAGCCGCGATCATCGCTGACCGCGCTGGTGGTCTCTTACACCACCGTTTCACCCTCACCGGCGAGGGTCGCCCCTCGCTTAGGCAGTACGCCTCTCTGTTGCACTGTTCCGGCAGGTCGCCCCACCCTGGCTGTTCACCAGCGTCGTACCCTGTGGAGTGCGGACTTTCCTCAGCCCGGCAAAACCGGACCGCGATCACCCGGTCGGCTTGAACACGTCTTCATTATATCAGAGAGCATTACGTCAGACAGACACAGGGTTCGGCGTTCGGCGTGGGACAGACGGCGGTTGTCAGTGGGCAGGGCTGAGATTACAATGACCCTATCAACCGGGGGGGCGAATGGATGACCGTTCCCCCGGCTTTGTTCATGGTTCACGGTGTAGGAATGGCAGCAGCGGCACTCCGTTTGACCACCATCGCGCAGCGCTTCACCGTCGCCTGGCGCTCCATCTTCTCACCCGGCGACTTCTATACCTGGCTGATCGCCGCCGGGCTGCTCATCGCCCCGGCGCTGGCGCTCTACACCGCCGGTTGGCTGGTCGAACCGCGCACCGCCCTGCCGGTCATCGTACTCAGCCTGATCTTCGGCTTCCTGCTGGCGCGCAGCCAGTACAGCGAGCTGCTGTGCCTGATCATCAGCGCCATCTACGGAACCTGCTTCACCCTGCTCATCGCCGCCCTCAACCAACCCGGCGGATTTGGCGAAGCCATCGTCCAGGTCTTTCTGCGCCTGTCGCGCTGGCTCTACGACGCCTTCACCGGCGGGATCAACCAGGACGACCTCGTCTTCACCCTGCTGATCAGCGGATTGTTCTGGTTCCTCGGCTTCAATCTGGTCTGGCACATCTTCCGCATCGACCGGGTCTGGCGGGCGATCCTACCGCCGGCTCTGATCCTGATCACCAACCAGGTTTACTATACCGGTCCGATCAGCGTGGACCTCTACCTGGTCGTATTCCTGTTTCTGGCGCTGCTGCTGCTGGTGCGCTCCGCCCTCGAAGCGCGTGAATGGGACTGGTACATCTCGCAGGTCAGAGTGCCGCGCAAAGTGCGCACGCAGGTCTACCGGATCGGCGTGCTGTTTGCGACGCTGCTCCTTGCCGCCGCCTGGCTCATCCCTCAGCGCGATATTCAGGAACGCTTGCAGCGCTTCCAGGAATTCATGCAGTCTGAGACGCTGATCGAACTGGCGGAGCTGTGGAACCGGCTGTTCGCCTCTGCTGAAATGCAGGGACCTGCCACTTCCGACTACTACGGCGGCGATGCCCTCCAGCTTGGCGGAGCGATCCGCCTGGGCGATCAGGTCGTCATGCTGGCGTCTGCCCCCCCTGGCAGGCGTTACTACTGGAAGTCGCGTGCCTTCGATGTGTATGACGCCGGCACATGGAAGTCGGCGGCAGAGGTGCGCCTGACCGATCCCGAAGCGCCGCTCCTCGTTGAACACGAAGCGTATATCGCCGGGGCGCGTGTGCCGGTACAGCAGACCTTCACCTTCGCCCTCAACGCTTCGCAGCTGATCTACGCTGCGCCAGAGGTCCAGAGCGTCGATCTGGCAACGCGCACCGATCTGCGCTTCACGCCGGAAGAAAACCTGGTCGGGCAAAACATGCTGATCTCAGTCATCCGTCCGCTGCGGGTACTCTATCGCGGCGACTCTTACACCGCCACCAGCCTGATGAGCGCCGCCACCCCTGATCAACTGCGGGGCGCTGGAACCAACTACCCCGTCTGGGTACGCGATCTATACAGCAGCTATATTCCATCGGTGACCGAGCGCACCATCGCCCTGGCGAACCAGATCGTCGGCAGCGTCGGCGCGGTAACTCCGTATGATCAGGCGGTCGCCATCGAAAGCTGGCTGCGCGCCAACATTCGCTACAATGAACTCATCCCCCAGCCGCCGATGGACCGCGACTCGGTGGACTGGTTCCTGTTCGATCTACGCGAGGGTTACTGCAACTACTATGCCTCGGCGATGGCGGTGATGCTGCGCAGTCTGGGCATCCCGGCGCGGCTGGCAGCAGGATTCGCCCAGGGGACTTACGATCCCGATCAGCGGGCGTACATCATCCAGGAACGCGATGCCCATACTTGGGTTGAGGTCTACTTCCCCGGCTACGGCTGGATCGAATTCGAGCCGACCGCAGCGCAGTCCGCGCCGCAGCGCGGAGACGACACCTCGCAGAATCCGCCGACCGCCCAGCCTTCGCCGACAGCGACGCTCACGCCGACTCCCCTGCCTTCGCCTACACCGACCACCCAGCCGACACTACCGCCGCCGGAAGGCACAGTCACGCCGGGGCTGCCAACGCTCACCCTGACGCCTGTTCCAAGCCTGACCCCTTCGCCGGTGATCGTGCCGACCATCCCGCCGCAGCTTCCGACCACACCGTCAGCGAGTCCGCTCGGCTTTCTGCTGCCCATCGTCGCCGCCGCTTTCATCCTGCTGCTGCTGGCATTGATCGTCCTGCTGGCGCTGGCGCTGCTTTACTGGTGGTGGGAATGGCGCGGTATGCGCGGACTCAGCCCGGTCGCCCGCGCCTATGCCCGCCTGGAACGCTATGCCGGTCTGCTGGGGCTGCGCCTGGACATCACCAATACGCCGGAGGAGCGCCGCCTCAAATTCATCCGCGTCATCCCCAGGGCAGAGCCGCCGATCACGGCGATCACCAGCATGTACATCCTGGAACGATATGGACGGCGCGGCAGATCAAGAGACCGCACCCCGCGCGGCAGGACGGCGGACAAAGCCTGGAGCGACGCACGCGGCAGCATCCTGGGGCGCTTCCTGCGCGGGCTGCTCCCCTGGCGGCGGTAAAACGAAGAGACGAGGAAGCCGCTGCAGACGCCCTCGTCTTGCATGGGTTGTGCGCTGTATGCCATCCTGTTGCGGCGTGAATCAATCGCCACACCGCGTCGAACTCAGCGATTAGTGTTCATTGATCACGCCAAAGACCATCGGGCGGCGCTTCGTCTCGTTGTAGAGCATACGACTCAGCGACTCTTGCAGCAGCTCGCGGCGTTTGCCATTGCGCGATGCGCGCGAACCGGCAAGGACATCGTTGATCGTCTGCTTGACGCTCGTCATCAGGCGATCTGCATCTTTCAGGTAGACGAACCCCCGCGAGATGATCTCCGGATCGCCGATCAGGCGTCCGGTCTCGGATTCAACGTTCGCCACCACCATGATGAAACCGTCGCGCGCCAGGATTTCGCGGTCGCGCATCACCGCCCTGCCGATGTCGCCAACGCCTCCGCCATCCACGAAAACATAGCCGCCGGGGATGCGCTCGCCGACGCGAATGCTGTGCTTATCCACTTCAATGACCATGCCGTTTTCGACGACAGCGATATTCGGCTGAGGAATGCCCATCATCACTGCCAGACGCGAATTGGCGCGCAGATGGCGCAGTTCGCCATGCACCGGCACAAAAAACTTGGGGTTGGTCAGGGTCATCATCAGCTTCATCTCTTCCTGACAGGCGTGTCCCGAGACGTGGACCGGCGCAATCGGATCGTAGATGACATCCGCGCCGCGCTGGAAGAGCTTGTTGATCGTCCGGCTGACGGTCTCCTCATTGCCGGGGATGGTATGTGCGGAGACGACAATCGTATCGCCGGGGGTCACATCCAGGCTGCGATGCTGCCCCGTCGCCAGCCGCCCCAGCACCGCCGACGGTTCCCCCTGCGAGCCGGTCGCCATGATCACCAGCTGGTGCGGCAGCACCCCGCTGATGCGATTGAGATCGACCAGGATGTTGTCGTCGATGTCCAGCACACCCAGGCGGCGCGCCGTCTTGACGTTTTCCGTCATGCTGTGACCGGCGATTGCCAGTTTGCGCCCATAACGCCGCGCCATATCCGCCACCTGCTGCACCCGCGCGATGTGCGATGCGAAGGTCGCCACGATGATGCGCCCGGCCGCCTGTCGGAAGATGTTGTCAAAAGCGACATTGACGATCTGTTCCGACTGCGTCCAGCCTGGGCGCTCGGCATTGGTGCTGTCGCCCAGCAGCAGCAGCACCCCCCGCCGCGAAAACTCGGCGAGTTTGGCGTAATCGGTGCGCTTGCCATCGATGGGCGTGTTGTCGAACTTGTAATCACCGGTGTGTACCACCAACCCATGCGGCGTATTGATGCCGAAGCCCACGCAGTCGGGGATGCTGTGGGTGACATGGAAGCTTTCGATCTTGAAGGGACCGACATCGAAATCTTCACCCGGCTTGAAAACGTTGATCTGAGTCTCACTGATCAGCCGGGCATCACGAAGCTTGACCTCCAGCAGCGCCGCCGTCAGGGGGGTCGCATACAGAGGGATGCTGGGAAGCGCTTCCACCACATGGGCGACCGCGCCGGTATGATCTTCGTGTCCATGCGTGTAGAGGATGCCGTGTATCCTCAGCTCGGGGCGGTCCAGCAGGTAGCGAAAATCGGGAATGATGTAATCCACGCCGAGCATATCGTTGGCGGGGAACATGATGCCGGTATCGATGATGATCGCATCCCCCCCCGATTCGATCACCGTCATGTTCTTTCCGATTTCGCCGCAGCCTCCAATAGGAATAATGCGCAGTCTGGGTTTCTTTGCCATAGATCGTTGCGGGAATACGCCGGGCGTATTCCCAGGTTTCCTTTCTACCAATTCACACCACTAAGTCGGGTCGCAATAAACAGTAAAACGCCATAAATGTTGAAATCTATGGCGGCATTATAGCACAAGATCGATCTGAACATTGCAGTCCATATTGCCGGGGGGTGCATTTCAGATTATTGGGGATACGGGCGGACAACGCCGGCGTTGTCCCTACAAAATGTACCTCCGTAGGGACGATGCCTGCATCGTCCGTTGAAGTACCCAAAATATTGAAATGCACCCTTGCCGGGGCTGCCCGATGCACCCTGTTCTGTCGCTTGTGAGGCACGCTGCTGAGCATTAACCACCCAGGTAGCGGTCGATGAGCGCGTCATGCACCCGATTCACAACTTTCAGGACGGCGTCGGGACAGTGATCGCCAACCACGCCACCCGCTTCGATATAGGCATTCTTCAGGATTTCCCCCCAGTTTCCGGTGCTGCGCAGTTTGGTGTCCTTGATGAATTCCTCAATCGTCTGCGCGGAGTGCCCGCTGGGCGGTTCCAGCATGCGAATGAAGCTGGAATAGACCTCGTCGATGTCGCGCGGCATGATCTCTTCGATCTCGTCCAGCGCCTTGTGCATATAGCGCCGCTTCATCTCGTAGAAATCTGCCAGGCTCATGTCGCGTCCGCTGTTCAGGTGTACGGACGCTTCGACGCCAACCAGGTCAGACCGATCCTGCTGCGCTTTGAACGACTCCAGACTGATCGGACCAAAGAGGTCCCACATCACCGGGTCATCGTGCATCGGCTCCAGGTCGCAGCCATGCTTGCGGAAATACAGTTCGATGACGACATGGCTGAACTCGAAGTCGATCAGCACCGCCGCCATGCGCGAAGGGCTGATGTTGGTCGGCATCCCGGTCGATTCGACCGTGCAGACGCGCTTCGACGTGCTGAGATCGGGGCGAAGTCTGCCGATCGGATTGTGCATGACCGAGATCTTCTCGTTCAAATCATCGTTATACATGTTGGCGCGTCCGGTGGAGTTGGCGCGTTCCAGCCGCAGCAGCTCGCCGTAATTCTCCAAGCCGCCTTCCATCAAGTGCGGGCTAAGCGGCAGGTCGAGATAGCGCCCGGTGACGGTCGTCCCGCGAACGTATTCGCGCGTACACAGCAGTTCGGGGTCACAGGTCCCGTTGATGAACGGGCATCCTTTGAGGAAGGCGGCATTGGCGACTGCCGTAGCACTTTTCAGGACGGTGTAGAAGGTCAGTAGACCCAGCGCTTCAGAACGCCCGGCGATGTCGATATGAATGTGGCAGCCCTGGTTACGAAACATGTTGACGTAGTGCGAGGTCGCCGGGTCAACGTGATAACGCGCCTGCGCTTCCGCCAGCTTGCGCGCATATTCCGGGAACATGCCGTTCACCTGAAGCATGAGATCGACAGCGGTATCGACCTTTGGGTGATCCGTCATCTTGAAATCGGATTCGGTGGGGTAGCTGGAGAATATCAGCGTACGCAGTCCGGTGTCACGGCAGGACGCTATCAGCGCCCCCATCATGCCGTTGAGCGCCATGCGCGTCTTGTGATACCCCACGCTTGGCGCGACATGCGCCTCGACCTGATAGGTGCAGGCTTCGCGGTCCAGGTGGGGATAGACGCCGATGCGCAGCGCGTGGTTGTAATACGCCTGCATGAAACCGCGCACTTCCGCCTCGGAGGGTGAACGCCCATCTTCATGTACCAAGCCCAGCTCCAGCTCCGCTCCCAGCACGCGCAGCCGCGTACTGGAGTCTTCGGTGGTTCCGACGTTGGTATGGTTGACGCTGGGATTGAGATTGTAAGGGACCAGGCTGTGCAGGAAATCGTAGCCCGTCCGATAGCGCTTGCTGACCGTGCTGCCCAGGACGATGTTTCTGCCGTTGATCGGCGTCATCAGGACATTGCCGAGACTCAGGTCTTCAGTGCCATACAGCGCCACCACGGGATTTCCAACGGCGTCCGAGAATCTATCCAGCGGCAGGCGGTCGTCCGGATGATTTTCAGAACGGAGGGTCTCAAGCGCACGGTTGAAACCGCGGTGCATACGCTCGACTTCGTCCCAGGCGACATCCTGGCTGAAAGCGGTGAGTTCGGCATTCGACGGCAGCCTCATCGCTGCGTCCCCCTTACAATCATGGAGTCTTCATCCGTCAAAAACACATCATCCTTACAATTGTGGCGTATCGGCGCATATCGGACAAGCGCAAAATGTGGAAAAGAATCACATTTCGGTCTATGATTGTCGCGTGGTTACACCGTGAAAAGTCGAGATCATTTTAGCATCCCGACCTGGTGATACCGGACTTTTACACAGTCAGGACGGAGGGCGCGCCGTATGAATACGATCTGGTCTCTGCCGAAAATCGACATCCAGAATCTGACGAGCGTCCAGGAGGCGCGCCCCGCGGCGCTCCTGGCTGGTCGCCGTTCATGGGCGGCGGTCAGCCCTCTGCTCGATCTGCCGCTCGTGGTTCAGGCAGAACCCGAACGTGTCGCGCCAGACTATCTGGACGGGCTTGCCGCCGCCCTGCCCCCACAGGTGAAGGTGGTCTATGGCGTTGGCGGAGGCATGGTCGCCGACTGCGCTAAGTATATCGCCTACCGCCGGGGGATTTCTGCCGTGATCATCCCGACGGCGCTCAGCGTCGATGGTTTCTTCACGCCCATCGTCGCCGCCCGCATGGATGACAGCGTCCATTATGTCGAAACCGGTCCGGCAGAGCGAATCATCATCGACTGGGACGTGATCCGTGCCGCGCCGCCTCACTTCCGGGGCGCTGCCATCGTCGAACTGCTGACCATCGTCACCGGCATCCTCGACTGGAAGTACGCCGCCGAAAACAAGAAGAACACGCCGGATACCCGCTTCATCCCCTGGGCAGCGGGCTTAATGGCGGGCATCGCCCAGCAGGCATTCAAGATCGCCAAGGGCGTCGGACAGGGTGATGTCGAGGCGCTGCGCAATCTGCTCGATCTGGTCTGCATGGAAGTGCAGCTCACCAACCAGATGGGGCACACACGTCCCCAGGAAGGCAGCGAGCAGTATTTCGCCTATGCCGTTGAACCTCGCGCCGGTAAGGGCCGTCCTGTCGCCTACGCCGACATGGTCGGACCGGGCATCCTCATCGCCGCCGCCCTTCATAACCAGGATATCACCCCGATTCGCGAGACCCTGGTGAGCGCCGGCATTCGCATCAACCAGCTGCGCCTTCAGGACATCTCCGACACGTTGAAAACGCTGCCGCAGTACGTCCGCAAGCATGACCTGCCGTTCAGTATCCTCAACAGTTTCGAGCCAACGGCTGAACGCATCGACGAGGTCATTCGCAAGGCTGGTCTTGACTCTGGTGGGGCGTCGGCTTAGAAAAGAGCTTCACGTTGCTCGGTCATGGGGTAAAGACCCCCGATCTCGGAAGGGAAAATATGATTCGTTTTGGCACGGATGGCTGGCGCGCCGTCATTGCAGATACCTTCACCTTTGCCAACCTCCGGCAGGTGTCACAAGCCGTCGCCGATTATGTCAACAAAGCCCATACAGGCAGCGAACCGCCCCAGGTCATCGTCGGTTACGACACCCGCTTCCTTTCCGACCGTTTCGCGATGGAAACGGCGCGTGTGCTGGCGGGCAACGACATCGTCACCTGGCTGACTCGCACCGATACCCCAACGCCAGCCGTCTCGTACAACGTCAAACACCTCAACGCCAACGCCGGGGTGGTCATCACCGCGAGCCACAACCCGCCGCGCTACAACGGCTTCAAGCTTAAGGCGGCATACGGCGGAAGCGCCACCGCCGAGCAGTGCCAGCTGGTCGAAGAAGAGATGATCGAGATGGAGCGGCAGGCGCGCGGTCCGAATATCATGGACTACCAGCATGCCCTGGAAGCCGGTTTGATCCGCCGCTTCGATCCCTCCTGGTCGTACTATCAGCACCTCGCTACCCTGGTCGATCTCGACAAGGTGTCGGAAGGTGAACTCAAGATCGTGGTCGATGCCATGTGGGGCGCAGGGCGCGGCGCGTTCCCCAGCATCCTGGCGCGCACCCGCTCGCGCATCACCGAGATACGAGGAACGCTGAATCCTGGTTTCGGTGGAATTCACCCCGAACCGATCATGCGCCATCTCAACGAATTAGTCGCTGCTGTCCAGCGCGAACAGGCAGATGTTGGGCTGGCGACCGATGGCGATGCTGATCGCATCGGTGCCATCGATGCGCGTGGCAATTTTGTTGATCCGCACCATGTCCTGGCGCTGGCGCTGCGCTATCTTGTGGAAGTGAAGAAGCAGCGCGGTGACGTGGTGAAAACCATCTCCACGACGATGATGGTCGATGCGCTGGCAAACAAGCACGACCTCAAGCTGCACGTCACGCCGGTCGGCTTCAACCACATCGCTGATCTCATGATGCACGGGGATGTGCTGATCGGCGGCGAAGAAAGCGGCGGCATCAGTATGCGGGGTCATATCCCCGAAGGCGACGGCATCCTGATGGGGCTGCTCATTCTGGAGATCATGGCGCACTACCGCGCACCGCTTCACGAGATCGTCGCCGATCTTCAGGCGCACTGCGGACCCGCCCACTACGCGCGCATCGACGTACACCTCGAACATCAGCGACCGAAGAAGCTGATCGTCAGCCTGCTGGAAGAACACGCGCCAGAAATCCTGGCGGGAGAACGTATCGCCCGCATCGATAAACTCGACGGCATCAAGTTCATCCTCAGCGACGGGAGCTGGCTGTTGATCCGCCCCAGTGGGACCGAGCCGGTCCTGCGCATCTACGCCGAAGCGCGCTCACCAGAGATGGTCAAGGCGCTCCTCGATGCCGGCAGCGATATGGGGCACCGCGTCACCGAATAAGGACTTCGAAGGGATGAGAAGCGAGGAATGAGGATTTCCGCTTCAATTCTCATCCCTCGTCTTCTTAACGCCCACGCACCAGGCGATTCAGCAAATCGAACCAGAACGGCGCGCCCTGCGCCACAGCGATGATCGTGACGATGACCCCGATCAGCTTGGCGATGATCATGCTGCCCCATTCCGGGCTGTTGCCGGGAATATACGCCCACAAATTCATCGGGCTGCTGCACGCGCTCGGCACCGTCTGACCGGCAGGCAGGAAGCATCCGCCTTCTACCGGCAGATACGCCCAACCGATAGGCAGGTTCAGCGAAAGCAGCTCGCTCAGGATCGCTTCAAAAGATTCGACCGAATCCAGCGTAGGAGCCGCGTCCGGGTCCTGCGCCGCGGCAGCATCGCGCTGAGCCTCCTCCATCTGCTGCTGAAGCGCGCCGCTCTGCATCGCCTGCTCGGCGGCGACCGAGACGGCTTCGCGCAGCGCCGGTTCATTCCACAGCGTCTGGGTCATGTGCAGCGTATCGACGTTGAGCAGCAGCACCAGGATCGTACCGATAATCACCGAATAGAGCGTCATCATCCTCTGGAACTGACTGGAAACCTGACCCATGCGCGAGTCAAACCAGGTCTCCAGCTGATGCTGCGCCTCATCAATCGACTGCGCCGAACCCACGATGACTTTCATGGCGCGGCGGAAAGCGTCATCGCTGATTCGCCGTACACCTTCAAGCAGCGGCAGAAGACCGCCCGCCGCGCCGTCCCTGCGCGCGTCGTTCATGCGCGCCTCGATTGGCTCCAGCGCGGCGAACAGGTGCGGCTGATATTCCGTCGGCAGTTCGTAGAGGGTCGCCCTCAAATCTTCCAAGCCCAGACCGGTACTCTGCAAGCCGAAGATCAGATCGACGATGCGCTCTTTCTGCGCGCTGTCGGGCAGCGCTTCCACCGTCATCAGCAGCGGATCATACAGGCTGATCTCGGACTTTTCGTTCAGGAGACTGGTCAGCACCTGGGCGAACATCTTCGGTTCGATCCAGGTGATCTGCGTCACTTCCGCGTTCTGAACCTGCTGCGCCGCATCCTGCGCCTCGGCGGCACTGGCGACATAACCGGGCGAGATCATCGGCAGACGCACCAACCGCACCAGGGGGTGCGAGATGAACTGCGCCTGTAATTCGGGATCGGTGATCAGCGTCAAAATGCCCTGTCTGAGGAAACGAGCACGAGTCTTGAGCAGATTCGCCACCACCGTGTTGAGCGTCGTCACCAGAATACTCAACAGGCTGAACACGAACATAAGACCGATTGCCACCTGAAGTATCGCGATCATCATTCTCTCCGCAGGCGCGCCACGAGCATCTTACCGGCGAGTCTAGCACGATCCGCCGGATGCGCCATCTTCAAGGCTCGCATCCGCGCGCAGCGGCGGCGAAGAGAAAACAAAAGGAGCGCCGAAGCGCCCCTTCCCGCGTGTCTGTCATCGCCACATCTACATGTGGACACCTGACCGCCCCAGATGCGCGAGGAATTCGCCGCGCGTCACGCTGTCCTCGCGGAAGATGCCGAGCATGGCGCTGGTCGTCATGCTGGAATCAGCCTTCTTCACGCCCCGCATCATCGAACACATGTGGACACCCTCGGCGACCACCGCGACACCCTGCGGGTGCAGCACTTCGTTGATGAAATCGGCGATCTGCCGCGTCATCCGCTCCTGCACCTGCAAGCGGCGCGCGAACATATCGACGATACGCGGGATCTTCGATAGACCGATCACCTTCTTGCTCGGAATGTAGGCGACATGGACGCGTCCCAGGAAGGGCAGCATGTGGTGTTCGCACAGCGACGAAAATTCGATGTCGCGCACGATCACCATATCCGAATAATCCACGTCGAAGAGCGCGCCGTTGAGCAGTTTTCGCGGATCGGTGCGATAGCCGCTCAGAAGCTCATCGTACATGCGCGCTACCCGGTCAGGGGTCTTGATCAGCCCCTCGCGCCCGGGGTCTTCTCCGACAGCTTCCAGGATGTTGAGCGTCGCCCGCTCAATAGTGTCATGATCAACCGGTGGCAGGTCCAGTTCGAAAGTACGGCGAAACTCGTCGGAAACGAGTTTCATCTCCATGGTGTCAAGCATTTCACCGCTGTCGTGATACCCATTAGCGCTGTGAGCGCGAAAAAGCTGGTCCATGATGTTTTTATCCATTTCTAGCCGCACCGTTTGTGATTGTTCTAACTCGCTTCAGCATAATGAGGTCAACTGAGTGGAATATGAATCTGCAAGAATGTCTCAGCAAACCTTCATGCAGCGCCTTGCCGGGATGATGTCGAGTCATGTTGGATTAGACACCAGCGCACATCGATTCGTTACGTCCCTGCCCCGTAGCGCCGGGGTTCACCCTTTAGCGCCCTGGATGTTTCGCTACAATTGGCGTTGCCTGGCGAACCCGAGCAAGGGGAATAACCTTACGATGAGCTTGATCGATTATGGGCGAATCCTGTTCCGGCGCGGTTGGATCATGCTGCTGCTGGCGGCAGTCGCCGCCGTGAGCGCCTACGCGCTGAGCCGGATTCAAACCCCGCTCTACAGGGCGACGCAGCTCGTGCTGATTCAACCGGCGCGCGCAGACCTCGGTCTGGCAGAAGGTCTTCTGCGCGAAATCAATTCCTATCAGGTCTTCCTGAGCAGCAGCGAGCGCGCTCAGGAGGTCATCGATGCCCTTCAGCTCGATATGCTGGCGGACAGCGTCCTGGGGGCAACTCAGATCACCGTCAACCGGGAAAACCTCACTGTCCAGATCGACGTGACGCTGGAAAATGGTGATCTGGCGGCGCAGGTCGCGCGCCAATGGGGCGACCTTTTTGCCGAGTACCGGGAACGCGACAACCAGATCCGCCGTCAGGAAGACCGGGTGCGGGCCATCCTGCCGGACAAAGCCATCTACACACTCTACAGCCCGCGCACTGCGCTCAATGTGATCGCCGGCGCTGTCCTCGGCTTCCTGCTTGGTGGCGTGCTGGTGTTCGTGCTGGAATACCTGGAAAGCGCTATCGTCCACCGGCGCGAGGATGTCGAACGGCTCTTCGACCAACCCCTGCTGGCGGCAATACCTGATATGGAGGTCTCCCGATGACAGCTTCCAAACTCGTCACCCTCAGCGATCCGCGTTCGGCAGCGGCTGAAGCCTTTCGAACACTGCGCACCAACCTGATCTTCTCCGGAGTCGAGCGCGCCGTCGATACCATCCTGGTGACTTCAGCGGCGCAGAGCGAGGACAAGAGCATCGCCCTGGCGAATCTGGCGGTGACCTTCGCCCAGGCGGGCAACAAGACGATCATCGTCGATGCCGATCTGCGCCGTCCCGCGCAGCACGATATCTGGGGGGTCGGCAACGAACGAGGGCTGACCACCATGATCATCGACGCCAAAGCCGTTTCCGAGCCGCCGCTGATCGCCACCAGCGTGCCCGACCTGCTGCTGCTGCCCAGCGGTCCGCTGCCGCCCATCCCCGCCGATATCCTTAGCAGCCAGCGTCTCGTCGAGATCATCGGCGTGCTGAAAGCCCGTGCGCACTACATCCTGTTCGACAGTCCGCCGGTCCTGGCGGCGTCCGATGCGGCGCTGCTCGGCGCAAAGGTGGATGGCGTGGTGCTGGCCATGCGTGCCGGGACCACCCGCCGCGATCACGCCGCTCGCGCACGCGAAGCGCTGGAGCGGGTTCACGTGCGCCTTCTTGGCGCAGTGCTGACCAACGCCCCTCGCGAAGACGGCGGCGCCTACGTCTGACAGCCATTCATGACCGACTTTCGTCCCCCACGCGAAGACCTCTCTGCCGATCCGGCGGCGCTGGAAGCCTGGCAGCATCTGCCGCAGAGCCAGCCCACGCCTTCGGCACTACCGCCCATGACCGGCGGCATACGCTGGAATCGACTCTTCGTCTGGGGGTTCGTGTTCCTCGCCCTGTTCGCCCTTATCCTCATGCTCGCTAACCCAGGGGGCGGCAGTTGATTCCCGTGCGCAAGCGCCTTAACGTCAGGAAAATGCGATGAAAGGTTTGATCCTCAGCGGCGGCAAGGGCACGCGGCTCTATCCGCTCACCTACACGCGCGCCAAACAGCTCATCCCGGTCGCCAACAAGCCGGTCCTGGTGCGCGTCATCGAGACGATCCGCGATGCCGGGGTGGACGAAATTGGCATCGTCATCGGTCAGACCGGACCAGAGATCCGCGAAGCTATCGGCGACGGCAGCAGGTTCGGAGTCCACATCACCTACATCGAACAGCCCAGCCCCGACGGGCTGGCGCACGCGGTGAAGATCTCCCAGGATTTTCTGGGCGATGAACCGTTCGTGATGTTCCTGGGCGACAACGTCATCGAGGGCGGCATCAGCGCGCTCATCCGCGATTTCACCAGCCATCAATGGAACAGCCAGATCGTCCTGAAGCGCGTGCCCGATCCGCGCTCGTTTGGAGTAGCTGTGCTAAAATCGGACCAGTCGATAGAATATCTGGTCGAAAAACCACAGACTCCGCCGAGCGATCTGGCGCTGATAGGAATTTACATGTTCGATTCGACGGTGTTCCAAGCAGTCAACACCATCAAGCCGTCGCGGCGCGGCGAATACGAGATCACCGACGCGATACAGTGGTTGATCGATCATGGCAGCCACGTCCACGCGCATGTCCATGATGGTTGGTGGATCGACACCGGCAAGCCCATCGACATGATCGAGGCGAACTGCAACGTACTCGACGAACTGACGCCGGGCATCGCCGAAGATACGGTGATCGAGCATTCGCAGATCGACCGGCGCGTCAAGATCGAACGCGGCGCGCGCATCATCAACAGCATCGTGCATGGACCGACGATCATCGGCGAAGACACCCTCCTGGAGAACTGCTACGTGGGTCCTTACAGCAGCATCTACCATCATGTGACGCTCGCCAACTGCGAAGTCGAACGCAGCATCATCCTGGAGAACTGCACCATCCGCGATACGGAAGCGCGGCTGCACGACTGCCTGATCGGGCGCAACGTCATGCTGCAACGAAAGCTGGAGAAGCCTCGCACGCTCACCCTGAATCTCGCCGATAATAGCACCCTATGGCTGGTATGAGTCCCGATATGAATGCAACCACAGAACAGCTTACGCTTTCCTCCGCTCCGGTCGAGACCAAGCTCATCAAGATTGAGATGGTCGCTATCGACCTGGACGGCACGCTCCTGAACAGCGCCTCGCAGATGACCTCGCGCGTCGAGGCTGCCGTCAAGAGCGCCGCCGCGCAGGGGATCAGAATCGTCATCGCTACCGGCAAGACCAGGAAATCTGCCATGCCCTTCCTGGAAAGACTGGGGCTGGATGCGCTGGGTATTTTCGTGCAAGGAACCGTCACCTATAACAGCGACGGCAGCATCCGCCACCAGCTGACGCTGGACGACTCGACGGCGCGGCAGGTGATCACCTTCGCCGAAGATCGCGGTTTCATGGTCGCGCTTTACAGCGGGTCGCGCATTCTGCTGCGCGCACCGCACAAGGTCTTCCAGGACAGTATGCGCCATTATCACGAGGTGGACTCAGAGATCGTCGGTCCCCTACAGAACCAGGTCGGGAGCCTACCGATCAACAAGATCATCACCATCGGCGACGGACGCGCTACGACGGCGCTGCGCTGGCAGCTGGGCTTGCAGGTCAGCACGACGGCGAGGATGGTCCAGGCGGGCATCCCGACCATGCTGGAAATCATCCCTCCCGGCGCGTCCAAGGGCGCGGCGCTCAAGCGGCTGGCGAGCGACCTGCGCATCGCTTCGGCGGCGGTCATGGCGATCGGCGACGCCGAAAACGATGTGGAAATGATCCAGTATGCCGGTATCGGCGTGGCGATGGGCAACGCCGATGATCACGTCAAGTCATCGGCGGATCAGGTGGTCGCCAGCAACGACGCCGATGGCGTCGCCGAAGCGCTGGAAAGATGGGTGATCGTCAAGCCCCCGTCGCCCGCCGCCGACGCGGCTGAACCGGCGAAGCCCGAAGCGGCGAACGCTCCTGCCGCAGAAAAACCGGTCGCAGCGCCCGCGCCGGCTGCGAAACCAGCGCGAAAAGCCAAACCGGCGGAAGAAAAGCAGGACAAACCGTCATGAAAAACATCCTGGTCACCGGCGGCGCGGGGTTCATCGGCAGCGCATTCGTGCGCTACATGACTCAGCGCTACCCGGACTACAACATCGTCGTCTACGACAAGATGACTTATGCGGGCAACATGGATAACCTCCTGCTCGTCCATGATGAACCCAATTTTCGCTTCGAACGAGGTGACATCGCCAGCCGCGCCGGCGTCGCGCGGGTCCTGGCGGAGCATCAGATCGACACCATCGTCAATTTCGCCGCCGAAAGCCACGTGGACCGCAGCATCCTGGACGCCGACGCCTTCTTGCACACCAACAGCATCGGCGTGTACATCCTGCTGGACGAAGGGCGCAAACACGGCATCGGACGCTTTTTGCAGGTCTCGACCGATGAGGTCTATGGGTCGGTTCCGGTCGGCTTCTCGGTCGAAAACAGTCCCCTTGCGCCGCGCAATCCCTACTCGGCAGCCAAAGCCGGCGGCGAACTGATGGCGCGCGCCTACTTCGAGACCTACCGGATGGATGTGCTGATCACGCGCGGCAGCAATACCTTCGGTCCCTACCAGTACCCGGAGAAGCTGCTGCCCCTGTTCATCACCGAAGCGATTGACGACCGCAGACTGCCCGTTTACGGCGACGGCAGGCAGATTCGCGATTGGCTCTACGTCGAAGATCACGTAAGCGGCATCGACGCCGTACTGCATCACGGCGCTTCTGGTGAAGCCTACAACCTCGCCGGGGAGGACCTGCGCCACAATATCGATGTCGTGCGCGCCATGCTCGAACGGCTCGGCAAGCCGGGGACGCTCATCCAGCACGTCCCCGATCGCGAAGGGCACGATCTGCGCTATGCCATGAGCAGCGAAAAAGCCGCCGCCCTGGGCTGGCAGCGCCGCTTTACCTTCGATGTCGGACTGGCGGAGACGGTGCGCTGGTACGCCGCCAATGAATGGTGGTGGCGCAAGATCAAGACCGGCGAGTACCTGGAATACTACAAGCGTCAGTATGCCGCCCGGCTGGCGGCGACGGAGGAATAGCGCCTCATCGGCGCGCCGCCTATGCACCCGCCCGCCCGTTTCAAACTCACCGAGAGTGAATGGCGCAGCGTCCGCGAAGAGATGTACGCCGAGCTGATCGTGGTGGCAAAGGCGCGCCAGATCATCACCTATTCCGATCTGGCGCTGCGCCTGCCGACGGCGTATGTCCATCCGGGGTCTTACGCCTTCACCCGCCTGTTGGGTGAGGTGTGCGATGCCGAGGAAGCTGCCGGGCGCGGTATGATCTGCGCGCTGGTGGTGAGCAAGGCGACCGGCATTCCCGGCGCGGGATACTTTCGCGGCGCTGCTGCGCGCGGTCGCGATGTCAGTGACCTGGATCGCTGCTGGCGCGAAGAATGCGAGCGGGTATTCGACGCCTGGGCAGACCCGGAGGCGGCGCGTCATGACGACGAATAAGATGCAGCACTTTGACATCGCCTCGCTGCTGCGCTTCATGCCGCCGCAGGTCGCCTGTGAGCGCTGCTGCGCCCTGCTGCCTCACCTCGACGGCATCTGCCCGGTCTGCGGCGTCGAGTACATCCTCACCGAGGAATTCCCGACCTACAGCGACTATTTCCGCCAGCGCGGGCTGACCATCCAGTTTCATGATCTGATCGAACACAGCCAGCGGCTCGCCCGCATCGCCCGGCAGATCCGCGAGTCTAACGGCGGACAGACCAGCAGCCATTACCCACCGATGCGCGCGCTGCTAACGGCGCTGCACAGCGCCGAGCGCTTCGTGCATTTCACCACCTACGGCTTGAGCGCCCTGCTGCTCGGTGCGCTCAAGCTGACGGCGCAGCGGGTGGATGTGCGCGGCATCGTCTCTGGTGTGAAGAGCGACATCATGATGCGCGAGATGACCGATTATCAGGATGAAGCGCCGCACCTGCACCTGCGCGCTTTTTCGGGCGAAGAGACCTACTTCCCGCATCAGAAGATCATCGTCATCGACGGTCTGATGGCGTTCAAAGGCTCTGCCAACATGACTGACATCGGCTGGCGTAAGGCGGCGCGCGGGCAGGAGATCATCGAAGTCGTCACCGATGTGGCGGAAGTGGTCGAACTGAACAACCGCTTCTTCAGTCCGGCGTGGGCGGGCGATCATGCCGGCGAACGAATCCTGATGACCGCCTACTAGACAAGCGAGACAATATGCGCATCATCGTCACCGGAGCAGCCGGCAGGCTGGGCGGCGCGCTGAAGCAGCGCTTGGGGGATCACGACGTGATCGGCGTGGATGTCGCTGACTTCGATGTCGCCGATTTCGCCGCCGTGCGCGCCTTCGTCGATGCCGCGAAACCCGATCTACTCCTCCACTGCGCCGCCTGGACCGACGTCGATGGCTGCGCCCGCGACCCGGAGCGCGCCATTCGCATCAACGGCTTCGGCGCGGGTAATCTGGCGCAAGCCGCCGCCAGGGTCGGTGCGGCAGTCCTCTACATCAGCAGCAACGAGGTATTCGACGGCAAAGCTGCCCGCCCCTATCATGAGTACGACGCCGCTGCCCCGGTGAATGCCTACGGCTACAGCAAATGGATCGGCGAGCAGGAGACCGCCCGCGCCACGCCGCGCCACTATATCGTGCGGACCTCATGGCTGTTCGCTCACGGCGGGCGCAATTTCATTCAGACGATCATGAATGCCGCCCGCGAAGGGCGAACACTTCGGGTGGTGACCGACGAGATCGCCTGCCCCACCTACAACGACGACCTCGCCGACGCCATCGCGCGGCTGATCGGGACGGAGCGCTACGGGGTCTATCATCTGGTCGGCGAAGGCGTCTGCTCCCGCTTCGAATTCGCCCAGCACATCCTCAGACGCAGCGGGCTGACGGCAGAAATCCACGCCATTCGCAGCGCAGAGTGGGATCGCGCTTCGACACCGCCCGCCTACACGCCGCTGCGCAACCTCGCCGGCGCGGCGTTGGGCATCGTCCTTCCCGAATGGAGGCTCGCCGTCGATACCTTCCTGCGGCGCGAGGGAGCGCTGGTCGAATCGCCATGATCGCCGGTACGCCTGGGCTGACCCAGACGACCGGCAGGGAAGGACTGCTCTCGGTTGTCATCCCCAACTGGAACGGGCTAAGGTTTCTTGAAACTTGCCTGAACGCGCTCGCCGCGCAGTCCCATGGTTCGATGGAGACGATCCTGGTGGATAATGCCTCCGATGACGGATCGACGGCGTTCATTCGGCTGCGTTATCCCTGGGTGAAGCTGATCGCCCTGACCGAAAATCGCGGTTTCACCGGCGCGTGCAACGCCGGAATGCAGGCGGCGCAGGGAGAGTTCATCTGCCTGCTGAACAACGACACTGAGGTCGAACCCGGTTGGGCGGCGGCGGTGATCGAGTCCTTTCGCCGACACCCGCAGATCGGCAGCGTCGCCAGCAAGATGCGGCTGTTCGAGAAGCGCGATCACCTGCACACTGCGGGCGATTTTTTCACGCGCGACGGACGCCCCGGCAATCGCGGCGTGTGGGAACGCGACGAGGGCCAGTACGACCGTGAGGAGTTCGTGTTCAGCGCCTGCGGCGGGTCGGCGGTCTACCGGCGCGCCATGCTCAGCGAAATCGGGCTGTTGGACGATGACTTCTTCTTTTCGCTGGAAGATGTAGATCTCGGTTGGCGCGCTCAGCTTGCCGGGTGGAGGTGTCTTTACACACCTGCGGCTGTGGTGTACCATCATCTTTCGGCAACAGGCGGGGGCGTCACCGCCAGTTATTTCGTAGGACGCAATACGATCTACCTGCTCGTGAAAGATTTCCCGCTGTGGCGTAAGTACGGCTGGCGGATCGTTCGAGAGCAGGCGCGTACCGCCTGGGAGGCGCTGCGCGCGTGGCGCGGCGACGCAGCCCGCGCCCGGCTGCGCGGCATGGCGGCGGGCGTGCGTGGTATCCCTCTCATGCGGCGCAAGCGGCGTCAGATCATGGCGCAGCGCCGGCTGAGTGATGCCGAAATCGAAAACCTGTTGAGCGCCTAACTGATGTCGCCGGCGTCCGAATCATGACGAGACCCCGGCGCGCCCCTCGGAGATAGCAGCATTGAGTGTTCGTCCGTTCCTGTCGATCATCATTCCGGCGCATAATGAGGAAGCCCGACTTCCGCCGAGCCTCGCCAAGATCGACGCCTTTCTGAAGACTCAACCCTACACCGCCGAGGTCATCGTGGTTGAGAACGGCAGCCGCGACCGCACTGCCGAAGTCACCCGTGCCTTCGCGGCAGATCATCCGTATGTGCGGCTGATGGTGGTAGACACGCGCGGCAAGGGGCTTGCCGTCAAGGCAGGTATGCTGGCAGCGCACGGTGAGTACCGTTTCATCTGCGACACCGACCTTTCGATGCCCATTGAGGAGATCACCAAGTTCCTGCCGCCCGCCTGCGACGGCTACGACATCAGCATCGCCACCCGTGAGGGCAAAGGCGCGCAGCGCATTGGCGAGCCGGAGTACCGTCACCTGATGGGACGTGTCAACAACCTGATCATCAAGGTTTTCGCCGTACCCGACTTCGAAGATACGCAGTGCGGCTTCAAGATGTTTTCCGCCGCCGCCGCCGATGACCTGTTCAGCGTGCAGCAGATGTCGGGAATCGGCTTCGACGTGGAAATTCTGTTCATCGCCAAGCGCCGCCGCTACCGCGTCCGCGAAGTGCCGATCACCTGGTACTTCGACGCCGACAGTCGGATGCGTCTGGTGCAGGATTCGCTCAATATGCTGCGCGAGATTCGCGAAATCCGCCGCAACTGGGGGCGTGGGTTGTATGCCAGGCGAGAAAACAGCAGGGCTTGATCTGGAGCGCGATCTCTGGCGGCGGGGGTTTCGCCGGGTGATCGGCATGGACGAAGCGGGGCGCGGCGCATGGGCAGGTCCCGTCATGGCGGGCGCAGTGTGCCTGCCGCCGCAGGACTCCCCCGATGACGCTCCTCACGATGATCTGCGCGCCATCCTGGCAGGAGTCCGCGACAGCAAGCAGATGACCGCCCGCGCGCGCGAACGCCTCTTCGACCGCATCACGACGACGGCGCTCGCCTGGGGCGTAGGCAGCGCCGATGCCCAGGAGATCGACGACCTGGGCGTTGTCCCGGCGACCTGCCTCGCCATGCGCCGCGCCCTGGAAGCGCTCCGCCAGGGAGTCGCTGCGATCCTTCCCGACTTCCTGCTGATGGACCTGATCCGCTGTACGCCGTTCGAACTCTACGCCGGCGAATCTCTACCCTACCAGTCCTACGTGCGCGGCGACAGTCGAAGTCTGAGCATCGCCGCCGCCAGCATCCTGGCGAAGGTCAGCCGTGACCGCCACATGATCGAACAGGATCAGCGCTACCCGGAATATGGCTTCGCCGTTCACAAAGGCTACGGCGTGCCATCGCACCGCCGCGCCATCGAGACGCACGGCGCGCTCCCTCTGCATCGCATGAGCTTCGCTCCACTCCGCGAAGCGCCGAGGCGCGAAGTCATCACCCAGGAGCATCTCCGTTGAACGCCGCGCCGCCCCAGACCACGAGCGCAGTTCGATGAAGCTGGCGCTCGTTCATGACTGGCTCAACCAGCGCGGCGGCGCGGAAGATGTCCTGGAGACGCTGGTCGCGCGGCATCCATCTGCGCCGGTCTATACCAGCATCTTCGCGCCCGATCTCATGCCGCTGTTCTACGGCGACTGGGATATTCATCCACTGTGGATCGACCGGCTGCCGGGGATTCACCGGCATCATCAACCTTATCTGCCCTTCTACCCGCTTGCCTGGGATCGCCTCGACCTCTCGGCGTACGATGTCGCCCTGAGCAACAAGAGCGGGTTCTGTCACGGCTTCCGCTGCGGGGACAGCACACTCCATATCTGCTACTGCCTCGCACCCACGCGCTACGTCTGGGGGCTGGATTCCTACGTCGAGCGGGAGGGGTTAGGACGCGCCGCCCGAATCGCGCTGCGACCGCTGATCGCACTGCTTCGGCGGTGGGATTTCGCCGCCGCGCAGCGTGTACACCACTTCGTCGCCATCTCGACGGAAATCCAGCAGCGCATCAGGACGTACTATCGGCGCGACTCGGAAATCATCTATCCCCCGGTCGACACTCAGCGCTTCCAACCTGCCGCCAGAGTCGAAGATTACTTCCTGGTAGTCTCACGGTTGATCCCCTACAAGCGAATCGATCTGGCGGTGGAAGCGGCGACACGGCTGAGCCTGCCGCTGAAAGTGGCAGGCAGAGGGCGCGACATGGAACGGCTGAAATCACTCGCCGGTCCAACGGTCGAGTTTCTGGGTTACGTTTCCGACGACGACCTGCCCGATCTGATGGCGCGCTGCAAGGCGTTCCTCTTCCCCGGCTTAGAAGATTTCGGCATCACCCCGGTGCAGGCGCAGGCGGCGGGACGCCCGGTCATCGCTTACGGCGGGGGCGGCGCGCTCGACACGGTCATCCCCGGCAGGACGGGCGTCCTGTTTTCATCAATGACGGTCGAGAGCCTGATGGGAGCGATGGAGTCGTTCGATGCCGGCGCGTTCGATGTCCGCGTCCTGCGCGACCATGCCGAGCGCTTCGACACCCGCGTCTTCAACCGAGAGATCGAGGAAACCCTCGACCGCACCTGGACGGCGTTTCGCGCCGCGCGACAAAGCTGACTCTTGCGTCCCTGCACCTTTTCGATAAGGTTATGGAGCCTGTTGGGCACGGCGATCTCATTCGTTTTTCGTATCTGCACGGGCGCGGCACGCCGCGCTGGCGAGGATCAACAGCATGGAACTGCGCATCGTCTGGCGGGTATTCCGCCGCTGGTGGTGGCTGGGACTCATTCCGGTGGTGATCGCCTCGGTCGTGACCCTGCCCAGCCTGCTCAACCGCCCAACGACCTCCGGCGGTTTCGCCAAGAGTATCACCTACAGCGCGGCGCAGTCGCTCGAAGCCATCCCGCGCACCGAAGGCGACTACCAGGACATCTGGCTGTCCTCGGAACTGACCGTGAACGCCTTCACCGACTGGATACGCGGCAGCCGCTTCAAGGATGAAGTCGCAGCCGCTGCCGGCGTCGACGGCGCGTTGTTCGGCATCGCGGCGGATAATGCCCGAAGCGTCGGGCGTATCGATTTGAGTTACCCCACCGCCGAAGGGTTGGAGGCGATTGGCGCGGCGGTGATCGAGGTGCTTTCGACGCGCAGCGCCGACTATTTCGCCCAACTGGGCGGCGAAGCTGCCACCGTGACGCTGCTGGGAGAAACACCGGTCACACCCGCGCCGCCGCCGCTGACCGACCGCTTCGCGCCGCTGGTGCGGATCGCGCTCGGCGCTGCCGCCGGTGTGCTGCTCATGGCGCTGGCATATTTCCTCGATCCATTCGTACACAGCCGCGAAGATGTCATCGCCGCCGGCATCAGGGTCGTCGGCGCGATCCCGCGCCGCTGACGGGTCAATCCTGCCCTTTGCGCCGCGCTTCGCTGCGCACGAAATAGAGCGCCATCACCAGCGTACCGATGCTGAACAGCCCCCCCACCAGGACGCCGACGAACAATGCCTGATAGGCGGTGTTGCCCTGCGCCGCGCCGATCAGGGTCATCAGGATCACGCTGACCACGATGCCGACCGCCGACACGATGACCGGCGAGAGCCAGCGCCGGCGGATGGCGAGATACATCACGAAAAGCACCAGCGCAAATATGAAATAAAGCAGCCAGCTTGTTGCGTTCTCCATAGCGTTCTCTCTTCTTTCGCGCCCCGTTCACGCACCCGGCGTGCGCAGCACCGCCCGCACCGGCGACCCACAGGCGGCATCCAGCTTCAGCGGCGGGGCGAACAGATCGTACACGCCGTCCGGGACATGACGCAGGAACAAGTTTTCCAGATTGGCGATTCCGTGCCGTCCAAGTTCCTTATGACCGGGAAGGTCGGTGCTGGAAGCGTCGTCGAACGAGGGGGTGTCAATGCCGATCAGCACGACACCCTGCGCCGCCAGCCAGGCGATCAGTGCCACGTCAGGGTAGGGAAACGTCGGATCCCAGGCGGAATCTACCAGGTCGCTGTAACGGGTGTGAATGAGCAGTCGCAGCACGCCCGCCAGGGAGAATCCCGGCGGGAGATCGGCGGGAGTGATCGCCCCGGTCGCTCTGGCGATGGTCACGACTCGTGCCGCGCCGATGTACGGTTCCAGGGGCAGCGCTGCCGGATGCGCTCCACCCTCCCGGTAGTGATAGGGGGCGTCGGCATGTGTGCCGATGTGCGGCGTAGTGGTCAGCGTGACGAGATTCACCGGGTCGCCTGCCGACAGCCGAAGCGTCGGCACGGCGCGGTAAGCCGTATCGCCGGGAAAGACGGCGGTGGTTGCGGCGACCGTGCGCGTAATGTCGTACAGCATGACCCGCCTTCACACTTGAACGGGCAGGAACAGGATATTCATTACCTCGCGTTCAGTATTGTACGTGCGGTCTCGTTTTATTCCCAACAGGAGGTTTGCGTGTACAATTACGCTTCGGCATTGCGGCATTCGCAGAGACTTGAAAGGGAACGAGATGACCATTCCCCTTTTTGATCTGATGGGGAAAGTCGCTGTCGTGACCGGAGCCTCGCGCGGGATCGGTCAGGCAGTCGCCGAAGCCTTGAGCGGGGCGGGGGCAAAGGTCGTGATCAGCAGCCGCCGGCAGGAAAATCTTGACCCGGTGGTCGAGTCAATTCGCGCGGCAGGGGGTGAAATCACCGCCGTTGTCGCCCACAGCGGCGACCGCTCGGCGCTGCAAAGTCTGGCGCAGACAGCGCAGGTCGCCTATGGGCGCATCGACATCCTGGTCAATAATGCGGCGACCAACCCGCATTTTGGTCCAATGCTCGACGCCGAAGACGGTCTGTGGCAGAAGACTATCGAAGTCAACATCATGGGCAATATCTGGTTGACTCAGGCGGTCGTGCCCGCCATGCGCGCGGTGGGCGGCGGCAAGATCATCAATATCGCCTCGGTGAACGGGCTGCGCCCCGGTCAGTGGCAGGGGATCTACAGCATGACCAAAGCCGCTGTCATCAGCCTGACCGAGACGCTGGCGATGGAACTGGCGGGGGATAATATCCAGGTCAACGCGGTCGCGCCGGGGCTGGTTCGCACGAAATTCGCCCGCGTACTTTGGGAGAATGAGGCGCTGTTGAAAGCCGTCACCGATCGCACACCGGCGCACCGCATCGGCGAACCAGAGGACATCAGCGGCATCGTACTCTACCTGGCATCCGGCGCGTCGAATTTCGCCACCGGGCAGGTCTTCGTCGTGGACGGCGGTCTTTCAGTGCCGATGCTCTAGCGTCTGGACTGATCATCCTAAGGAGGAAGCAACACCGACTATGCGGTTGGACCTGTACACAGAAAAGTCGATTGCCGAAAGCCTCTCCGCCCTCAATGCGCGACTGCAAGCCAAAGGGTCGAGTCGCAGCAATCTGGAGGGGTGGATCGAAAAGAGCGGCACGTTTGCCGTCAGCATCACCACTCCGGTTGCCGGGAAATTTTCCAGGCGCACCACCCTGCACGGCAAGCTGGAGCGTCGCGACGGGCACACGGTCGTCCACATCGATGTGCCCAGCGGAGCCAACCGCCAGGGGATCGTCCTGATGATCGGCGCAGTCGCCCTGATCAGCATAGCGCTGATGGCGAGCAGCAATGTGATGCTGGCGCTGGCGCTGCTGCCCATCGCCGCCTACCTGTACATCCCCATGCGCGGCGACCACGACAACAGCGCCGCGCTGATCAGCGATGTGCAGCGGACCCTGAAAGCGCGAAACACGCCGCCGAAACGCCAGACCAGCGAAAAAGAGTCGGTGAGGGCGCGCGCCAAAAGCTAGACCCTAGATTAAGGATGACATCTTGACTCAAACATCCCCTTCAGAAAAACTGCTCATTGAACGCCGCGAGGCGGTCACCTTACTGACGATCAACCGCCCTGAAGTCCGCAACGCCGTCGATGACGAAACGATGAATGCGCTGCACGCCGCTTTGCAGGTGTGCCACGACGACGGGACGCGCTGCGTGGTGCTGACCGGAGCGGGCGGAGCCTTTTCTGCCGGAGCCGACCTGAAGAAAGCGGCGCTGAGCGGCTTCGGTCCAGAAGATACGTTTCGCCTGCTAACCGACTGCTACGGTCCAACGCTCAAAGCCATCCGGTCCTGTCCCTGGCCCGTCCTGGCGGCGGTGGACGGCTACGCGGCGGGCATCGGCTGCGACATGGCGCTCGCCTGCGACATTCGCCTGGTCAGCGCGCGCGGCAGGTTCGCCGAGTTGTTCATCCGCATCGGCTTGATCCCGGACGGCGGCGGGACCTATCTGCTTCCGCGCATCATCGGGACGGGCAGAGCGCTGGAGATGATCCTGACCGGCGATGACGTAACCGCCGCCGAAGCGCTGCACATCGGGCTGGCGAACAAGGTCTTCCCGGTCGAGTCCTTCATGCAGGATACCCTCGCCTATGCCGAGCGCATCAGCCGACAGGCGCCTGGTTCGCTGCGGCGCGGCAAAGCCGCCCTGCTGGAGTCGCTCAACAGCAGCTACGAGGATGCGCTGGCGCGGGAAGCCGCCAACCAGCGCGATATTCTGATGTCCGAAGATGGGATGGAAGGCTTTCGCGCCTTCCTGGAGAAGCGCCCGCCGCGTTGGACGGGGCGCTGAACTCCGGTTACGGCAGGGGTCGCCGCGTCACGTGCTGACGCGGCGACCTTCAGCGCGGTTCAAAACCCGCGTTCTGATCGAATATAGTCGAGGAGCGCCTGGCTGCCGCGCCGAATCAGTTCATAGACCTGATCGTGCGTGTTATCGTAGTACGGGTCGGGCACTTCATCGATTCCGACCAGCCCCGCCGCCCTGGCATAGCTCAGAAAGAGACCGATCTCCGCCGTGCTGCCCGCCGACGCGCGGCGAATGTACGACAGATTCTCGCGGTCCATCGCCAGCACATAATCGAAGCGATCCAGGTCGTCCCGCTCGATCTGCCGAGAACGTCCCTCATAGGCGATACCCAACCGGCTCAACACCCGCAGCGTACCGGCGTGCGCCTTCTCGCCGACATGATAGGCGCTGGTCCCGGCGGAATCGACCTCGATTTTGCCGCTCAGACCGGCGTCCTGCACCATCTGGCAAAAGACGCCCTCTGCCATCGGCGAACGGCAGATGTTTCCCATGCAGACCATCAAAACTCTAACAGGTCGCGCTTGTGCCACGTATCAGCTCCGTCCAGATCAACCCAGGTCAACCAGAGAGGGCGTGATATGCTGCGCCCCCTCTGACACTTGCTGAAAAGAATGCCGGCAGGTATGCCGATCTACTCCGCCGGTT
The DNA here is from genome assembly GCA_013360465.1 of Anaerolineae bacterium. Classification (GTDB taxonomy): domain Bacteria; phylum Chloroflexota; class Anaerolineae; order Aggregatilineales; family Phototrophicaceae; genus Flexifilum. The sequence goes on from JABWBO010000007.1 coordinate 230,160, forward strand.
TATCCGGTTCCGCGTCATCGAGGATCAGCGCGGAGTCGTCGGCTTCTACCGAATCATCGATGATCGCCTCGGCGTCGAGTGCTTCTGTCTCTTCATGCGATGAAGCCCCCATTGGCTCGGCTGCGGGCGCTGCGTCCTGCGGCGCGCTGTCTGCCGGCGGCTCCGCCATCGGGACCTCGGCGCGCACTTCGCCGGTGATGTCCGGGCGCGTCATCGTGATCTTGCCGTCGATAAACGCCCCTTCTTCGGTGGTTAACGCCTGGGCGTGAATATCGCCCCATACCCGACCGGTGCGCAAAATCTGGACTTTCTTGCCGCTGACATTGCCGCGCACTGCGCCGGCAATCGAGATGTTGCGCGCGTTGATGTCCGCATTGATTCGCGCCGTTTCGCCAACCAGCACATTCCCGGTGATCTCCAGCGTTCCCGTGAAGTTCCCGTCGAGCCGGACGTTCGTGCTGCTGCTCAGCTTTCCATCGAGGACGCTGCTTGCGCCCAGCACCGTCTCGAAACCCACCGGCTGCTGGGCAGACACGGTCACCGGCGGCTTGCGCTCGCTAGACTGCGCCGGGGCAGGCGGCAGATCTACCTGACGACGACTGCCGAAAAACGACATGGCTGTTCCCCTCCCAACCCGCAAATCCATCATGGATTATGATCGAACCCGGACGGTGTGTAAATCCACAGTCGCTAGAACAACCCGACGATGCTGTCGTCCTCATCCAGATCGATCTTTTCGGCGGCGGGGTGTTCCGGTAGACCCGGCATGGTCATCATCGTCCCGCACAGCGGATAGATGAAGCCTGCGCCGACCGCCGCGCGTACCTCACGAATCGGCAGGGTGAAGCCGCTCGGCGCGCCCTTGAGCGTCGGATCATGACTGAGGCTGAGGTGCGTCTTCGCCATACAGATGGGCAGCCCGCCGAAACCGTTCGTCTCGTAGTTGGCGATCTGCTGCTCGGCGAGCGGTTCGTAGGAGACATCTGCCGCGCCATAGATTTCGCGGGCGATCGTCTCGATTTTCTCCTTGATCGACAGATCCAGTGGGTACAGGTGATGGAAGGCGTTCGGCTTGGACGCTGCCGTGACCACCATCTCGCCCAGCTCCGCCGCGCCCGCCCCGCCGTCGGTGAAGTGACGCGCCGGAGACGCGCCGAGTGCGCCGGCTTCGACAGCGATGCGCCGCACCGCTTCGATCTCTTCGGGATAGTCGCCGTCAAAGACATTGATGCCGACCACCGGCGTCACACCGTGCTTCTTCAGGTTCGCGATGTGGCGAATCATGTTCGCCGCGCCGAACTCGACATCGGCGACATTTTTTTCCAGCATCTCCGGAGGGAGCGGCTTGCCGGCGACGACCTTGTAGCGCCCGCTGTGCGCCTTCAACGCGCGGATCGAGACGACGAGGACGGCGGCGTCCGGCTTCAGACCGCTGGCGCGGCACTTGATGTTGAAGAACTTCTCAGCGCCGATGTCTGCCGCAAAGCCGGCTTCAGTGAACAGATATTCGGCGCTGCGGATGGCGATCTGATCCGCCAGGACGCTGGCGTTGCCATGCGCAATGTTGGCGAAGGGTCCAGCGTGAACAATCGCCGGGGTATTTTCCAAGGTTTGCAGCAGATTCGGGCGGATGGCGTCGCGCATCAACACGGTCATCGCCCCCGCCGCGCCGATCTGCTCGGCAGTCACCGGCGCGCCGTCGAAGGTCGTGCCGATCACGATACGTCCGAAGCGCTCGCGCATGTCCTCCAGGGAAGTCGTCAGCGCCAACACCGCCATCACTTCGCTGGCGACGGCAATGTCGAAACCGGTCGTGCGCTCGTAGCCGTTTTCCACGCCGCCGCCGACGCCGATGACGATACGCCGGAGCGCCCGGTCGCTGACATCGAGTACGCGCCGCCAGGTGATCGCATCCGGGTTGATGTTGAGCGGGTTGCCGCGCAGCAGCTTGTTGTCGATCATCGCCGCCAGCAAATTGTTGGCGGCGGTCACGGCGTGAATATCGCCGGTCAGGTGCAGATTGAAGGTCTCCATCGGCACAACCTGGGCATAGCCGCCGCCGGCAGCGCCGCCCTTGATCCCAAAGGTAGGACCCTGCGACGGTTGGCGCAGCGTGATCACCGAGGTCTTGCCGAGATGTTTCATCGCCTGCCCCAAGCCCACCGTCATGGTCGTCTTGCCTTCGCCAAGCGGAGTCGGCGTGATGGCGGTGACCAGGATGTACTTGCCTATTGGGCGGTCTTTGAGCGTATCCAGCGCGCTCAGGCGCAGCTTGGCGATATAGGGGGAGCCATACACATCAAAATCATCTTGAGTTAGACCCATCTGCGCAGCGATTTCACTGAGCGGCTTCATCTGAGCGCGTTGGGCAATTTCCAAACTGGACAACATCCCTGTTTCCCTTCTGAATCTTCCGAACCTTAACGACCATCTTTCATTTAGCGTTGATTGTACCCTCCTTATGTAAAAATGCCGCACACCGCCTCCAGATAAGTCTGTCGCGGACCAACCAGTCCACCGCAGGGGAAACGTCGGATTTTGATCTCTGGACAGCTTTAAGGAATATGCTATGCTTCACAAAGGTAATGGTTTACACACCAACACCCACACCCTCATCTTCTTTCGTGAAAAACAGGAAACAGAGGAATCGCGTCACGCCATGAGTGTACCGGTCGTCGAGCTGGAACAGACGGAGCATCGTAACTACACGCATCTTGTCTACGACATCGCCTGGTTTGGTCTGGCGCTCGCCGCGACATCACGTTTTTTGTCGGTCTATGCCATTCGCCTGGGAGCGACGCCGGTCGATCTCGGCTGGATCGCTTCACTTCCGGCGCTGGTGCTGATGATCTCGGCTTCTTTTGGAAGCCGCTGGCTGCGCCGCTTCAAGAACACCCGCGACGCCATGCTGCTGCCGGGGTTTGGCTTCCGCCTGCTCTTCCTGCTCCCGGTCTTCGCGCCGTTCATGCCGCCGGATATTCAGCCGCTCTGGTTGATCGCCTCCGTCACGCTGCCGGCAATCCCTCAGGGCATCGCCGGCGTGATCTTCATCATCGCGATGCGCAACTCGATCTTCGATAAACACATTCCGACCCTGCTGGCGCGTCGAGCGCTGGCGTTGAATGCGGCAATTGGCGTCGGCGCGCTCGGTTTTGGATTTCTGCTGGAACAGGTCGTCTTCCCGACCAATTATCAACTGATGTTCCTCACCGCCTTCGCCTTTGCCCTGGTCAGTATGTGGCATGTGAACCGGCTGCACATCCTCACCGAGCCGCAGCACATCCCCGCCGCGCCCAACGGTGAAGCAGCGCCCGAACCGCAGTCAACAAGCGCCTGGCGCAACCGCAAATTCCGCCGGGTCGCCTTCGTGACCGCCGTCATCCATCTGGCTTTCTTCGCCATCGTCCCGATCACCCCGCTGTATCTGGTGGACAAGCTGGGCGCGGATGAAGGATTTATGGCGTTATTTGGTATGCTGGAACTGCTGTCTGGCGCGATTGTGTCGCTGGTCGCTCCGCGTCTGATCAGGCGGATCGGCGCGGAGAAACTGATCGCACTGGCGATGGGCGGCACAGCGGTCGCAGCGCTGGCGATTGCCGCCGCGCCCTCGCTGCCCTTCACGCTGATCTCCGCCTTCCTCTCCGGTGGTTCGTGGACAGCGGCAGCCTCCGTTGGGTTGTGGTCGCTCTATATGGAACGCACGCCCTCAGAGCAGCCCGCCAAATACTCCACCGCATTTCACCAGGCGGTGGGTATCTCAGTCTTCATCGGTCCGATGGTGGGCAGCCTGCTGGCAAGTCATGATGTCAACCTGCTGCTGATCATCCTGCTCGGCGCGGTGCTGCGTATCATCGCGGCGGCGTTGATCGCTTATAATCAGCGCCGCACGACCGACTATCGCAGCACTTCAGAGCAGCGGGCAGCACAGGCGGTTTAGGCGGCAGGAGTCAGAGTCACTGTAGCCAGCGGCGGGGGGGGCATCATCGGCACTGCCAGACCGATATCGGCGGCGCTGGTCTCCGCCGTTGGGGACGCCAGCGGCGTCGCGCTGGCGGGTTCGGGCGTTGGCGTCGAGGTCGGCAGGATTGTGTTGGTCGGCGTCGGCGTCGGGTTGACGGCTTCGATGATGCTCTCGTGCATGTATGCCAAGTCAATGCGGCGGGTATTCGGGTTCAGGTCGAGCGTGTACCACTCACTGCCGGCTTCACGCCCCAGAACGCACATGATCGTGCCCTGATTAACCTGGGTCAGCACCCCGCCGCTGGTCGCCGGCGCATCACGGACGATGCCGGCGGGGACGCTGACGCGAAAATCCTGGCAGGTGGGCGGCGGAGTCGCCGTAGGGCGCAAAGTTGTCTGCGCCTGCGGAACCGCGCGCGTGACGCGGGCAGCCGTCGCGCTGGCGATCACTTCCGCCTGTCGCGTCGCTTCGTCCACCCCCAAGCCGCCGGTGCGAAAATACAGCTGAAGACCGTTGAAAAGGTAGTATGCGCCGAAGACCAGCGCGATGGCTATCAGGAACGCCAGAGGTGATGGTGACCGCGATCGGCTGCCGCGATACCTTCCCATGAGAGGAATTGAGTCCTGATCAGCCGATGAAGCGGCGAACCCGCTCGATCAAGCCCTGCCAGCCGTCCGGTTTGTGGTAGTAGTCATCGGCTCCGACCTCCTGTGCGCGCTGGAAATCAGCTTTGAGGTTCGAAGCGGTCAGGATGATGATGGGTATCGCCTGGGTGGATGGATCGCTCTTTATCTGCGCGCAAACCTCAAAGCCGTCGGGTTCGCCCAGACGCCCGTCCATCAGGATAAGGTCCGGTTTCGTACTCGGAAGCAGCGACAGCGCCTGATTGCCGCTGAACGCCGTCCTGGTCGCGTAACCACTCCGTTTGAGGACCGTCTCGATCAAATCACGATTCATCTGGTCATCGTCGACGATCATTACCAGCTTGCCCATGCTTACCGACCTATCCAAGCCCATACGCCAGAGTACTATTATAAAGCCTGTTGCGGCAGCACGAAACCATGATATATTCTCACACCGCTCGCTTACGTCGTGTAGTCCTGCACTGAGAAACGGACCGGTCTCATGCGCATACCCGTAATCTACTACATGCTGGTGTTTGCGCCGGCGGCGATCATCGCCCGAATTGCCAACGCCGACCCGGTGATCATCTTTCTCCTTTCGGCACTGGGCTTGATCCCGCTCGCCAAGCTGATCGGAGAGGCAACCGAAGAGCTGGCAGTCTATACCGGTCCCAAGGTCGGTGGGCTGCTGAACGCCACGCTCGGAAACGCCGCCGAACTGATCATCACGATATTCGCTATCAATGCCGGTCTGCTTGACCTGGTGCGGGCGTCGATCACCGGGTCAATCATCGGCAACCTGCTGCTCGTCCTGGGCTTCAGCCTGCTGATGGGCGGTCTGCGCAACGGCATGCAGATGTTCGACCGGCGCACCGCCGGCTTGAACGCCACGCTGCTGGTGCTTTCGGTCCTGGTACTGGCGATCCCCTCGCTCTTTGACCGCGTGCTGGTCGAAGTACCTCAGTCAGAGCTGTTGTTCAGCGAAGGCGTCGCACTCATCGCCATCATTCTTTATGGTCTGAGCGTACTCTATTCGTTCACCGCCGGGACAAACCAGGATGCGCACCACGCGCCGGATAATCATGGCATCCCCGCGGCGACCGATACCGCCGTCGTGCGCGCGGCGGCTCCGGTACACGCGGCGCGCTGGACGGTGCGCTTCGCCGTGTCTGCCCTGATTGCGGCAACCGTGTTCACCGCCATCGTCAGCGAGACCCTGGTCGGCGCCGTCGAACCGGTCGTCGAACAGCTGGGTCTGACCGAGTTCTTCCTGGGTATCATCATCATCCCCCTGGTAGGCAACATCGCCGAACATCTGGTCGCGGTTCAGGTCGCCATCAAGAACAAGATGGAACTCAGCCTCGCCGTCTCCATCGGGTCGAGCCTGCAAATCGCCCTGTTCGTCGCCCCGGTGCTGGTCTTCGCCAGCGTGCTGATGGGCAACCAGTTGCTGCTGGTCTTCAACGATTTCGAACTCATCGCCCTGATCGGCGCATCGCTGATCACCGCCCTGATCGCCCTCGACGGCGAATCCAACTGGCTGGAAGGGGCGATGCTGCTGGCTGTCTATCTGATCCTGGCGCTGGCGTTCTTCTTCCTGCCGCCGACCATTATTCACTCCTGAACCATATCCTATGCTTCGGAATCTGCAATTTCTCACGCTGTGGCAGCGCCGCCTGGTCTTCTTCCTGATGTTCGGCGGCATTCTGATGGCGCTGGTCGCCGTGACCTGGCTCCTGGCACGCGGCGCGCTGATCGGCGGGGAGCGCGTTCAGGGCGTTCCACTCAGCCCAGAGATCACCGTCCGCGAGCTGGTCGCCCTGCCCGGTGATGATGCTTATCCCGCCGCCGTCGCCGCCGGACCTGACGGGACGATTTATACCGGAAGCTATAAGAACGGCGTGATCTGGTCTCTCACACTGGATGCAACATCGGATGAATCCGTGACCGAGCTGCCCCACACGCGCGACGGTATCGGCGCGGTCAACGGCATCGCAGTCGCGGCAGATGGTTCTCTGCTGGTGGTCGATCAGGAAGATTCTGATCCGCGTACGGCAGGCGGTGATGTCAAGCGCGTCACCGCCGAGGGAGTCGCACTGTTCGCCGAGATCGATGATGCCCAGGGATTTGTCGCGCCAAACGACATCGTGATCGACTCACTCGGCAGGGTTTACGTCAGCGACCCTGGGCGCAATGAAATCTGGCGCTTTGAGGCGGACGGCAGCGGCGGCGTGGTCTGGTGGGTTGCCCCTGACCTCGCACCTGCCGCGAGCGGCAGCACCAGCGCCAGACGGCGCGGTCTGACCGGCTTGGCGTACGATGCGACGCGCGACGCCATCATCGTGACCGATCCGGAGTACAACGAAATCTTCCGCGTCTCTGTCGCGGAGGGGGGATTGGAACTCCTCTATCAGCATGGGACGCGGCAGCGTCCACCCGGTTTTGACGGCGCCGTAGTTGCGCCGGATGGTACACTCTACGTCGCGGCGCTCGGCGTCAACAGCATCGCGCGGGTGCTGGATAATGAACTGGAATACCTGGCATCCGGCTTTCGCGGAGCCAGCGATGTCGAGTTCGTCGCTCCGAATCGCCTGATCGTTGCCAATTTCGACCAGACCTCGCTGGCTCCGGTCATTGTGCCGCTCTTCGCGCCGCAGCTCCCGTTCGCCCTCGACGTGATCGAGATGACTGCGCCTTAAGCAGACCGGGATACGATCATTCGTTCAACAGAGCTTCAACAGGAACAATGCCTATTTCCACAAAGATATTCGCTATTGCACTGATTGCCCTGGCGCTGGGCGGCTGCAACTTCTTCTCGCAGCCGTCGGACATCCAGACGGAGAATTTGCAGAGCGAACTGGCGCGCACCCAAATCGCTGACATCCGCGCTACCGGGACCGCTGCCGCCGAACGCCTGGCGATCACCGTCGAATTCGCTCAGGAAGCCGTTCAGAACGCCGAGCTGCAAAGCACGCGCATCGCCTCGACTCTGATAGCGCAGGGCACGCCGTTCGTCGAACTCCCGGAGTTCGCCGGGGCAGCTGCCACCCCAGAAGTCGCCGTCAGCGACGTGGGGCAGACGCCCCCGACCGATTCTGGACTGCCGGCGATCCCGAACCCGCTGATCACGCCGGGCATGATCGTGACCCAGGGAGCGAGCGCGCGCGGCGACGCCCCACTGGCGCAGCCGACTCCGACGCCGCTGATCAGCGAGCAGAGCGACGATGGAAGCAGCTCACTTTCCAGCATCCAGGTCAGCGCGCGCGTCGGCGCGAACGACTGCGCAGTGAATCCCTCGACCAGCTTCAGCTTAGGAATCACCGATCTATACGTGGTGGCGACGGCGAACGTCAGCGCCGGCGCGACGCTCAGCGCACGCTGGACACGAGAAGGCGTCGAAGTGGCATACTACGAATGGACTCCCGATTTCAACATCGGCGGCGCGTGCATCTGGTTTCATCTGCCCGCCAGCGATGCCGATCTTTCTGCTGGAAACTGGGCGGTACAGATGGCGATCAATGACAGCCCGATCGGTCAGCCGGTGGCATTCGCCATCAACGGCTGAACACCTGCTCGTATGGGGAGTTGAACTCCTGCCAGCATCCCCTATAGTTCAGAAGAACGTCCACCGATAGAGCGAGGTGCCGACGATGTGGCGCTATATGTATCCCGGCGGCGAAGATGACAGGAAACCGGTAATCACCTGGGCGCTGGTCAGGCGCGTATTCGGCTACGCGACGCCCTACCGCACCCAGATCATCCTGTCGCTGCTGCTGATCCTGTTGTCGTCGGGGTTGGGACTGCTGACTCCGCTGATCTTCCGCGATCTGATCGACTATACCCTCCCTAACGGTCTGGTGGAACGGCTCAACCTGCTGGCGCTGACTCTGGTCCTCCTGCCGGTGCTGACCAGCATCATCGGCATCGCCAATCGGCGGCTGAACGCCAGCGTAGGGGAAGGCGTGATCTATGATCTGCGCCGCCACCTGTATGGACACCTCCAGCACATGTCGCTGCGCTTCTTCACCAACACGCGCTCCGGTGAGCTGATCAGCCGGCTCAACAACGATGTGGTCAACGCCCAGAGCGCGATCAGCGACACGATTGTCGGAATCGTCACCAACTTCGTACAGCTTGTCGCCACGCTTGGCGTTATGCTCTCACTGGACTGGCGGCTGACGCTCCTGGGTTTGATGGTCTTCCCGATATTCTTCCTTATCGGTCGGGCGATGGGCAACCGGCTGCGAGTCATCGCCCGTGAAGCGATGGACATCAACGCAGAGATGAACGCGATGGTGACCGAGACGCTCAATATCAGCGGCGCGCTGCTGGTCAAGCTGTTCGGTCGGCGCGATATGGAGGTCACCCGTTTCGAAGATCGTGCGGGGCGCGTGCGCGACATCGGCGTGCGCCGCGCCGTACTGGGCAGCCGGTTCTGGGCGCTGATCGGGTTGACGGGTGTGGTCGGAACCGCCCTGGTCTACTGGGTCGGCGGACATCTCGTGCTGGGCGGCGTCTTCACCGTCGGCACTATCGTCGCCTTCGCCACCTACCTGGGTCAGCTTTACGGTCCGCTGGAATACCTGATCAACGCGCCGGTCAGTTTCAGCACCTCGATGGTCAGCTTTGAGCGCGTCTTCGAGATCCTCGATCTTCCTGTGGAGATCGCCGAAAAGGCGAACGCCACCCGCCTCGACGAGGTGCGCGGCGCGATCACCTTCGAACAGGTCACCTTCCGCTATCCCTCTTCCAGCGACGGGCTGTTGGGTGAGGTACGGCGCTACGGCAAGACCGATAATGTCCGGGCGGTGCTGTCCGGCGGCAAGGCGGCGCTCGACATGGGAGCGCCCGACGCTGCCGCAGTGACGCAGGCGCGCGAACACGCGCTGGAAGATCTGTCTTTCCGTATCGAGCCGGGGCAGCTTGCAGCGCTGGTCGGACCGAGCGGCGCGGGCAAGACAACCCTCACCTACCTCGTCCCCCGTCTGTATGATCCGAGCAGTGGACGCATCCTGCTCGACGGGCATGATCTGCGCGACCTGCGTCTGGATTCGCTGACCGATCAGGTCGGCATGGTGACGCAGGAGACCTATCTGTTCCACGACACTATCCTGACCAACCTGCTCTACGCCAAGCCGGCGGCGACGGCGGCGCAGGTGCAGGCGGCGGCCAGGGCGGCGAATATCCATGACTTCATCATGGGGCTGCCCGATGGATACAACACCATCGTCGGCGAACGCGGCTACCGGCTGAGCGGCGGCGAAAAACAGCGGCTCGCCATCGCCCGCGTTATCCTCAAAGACCCGCGCGTGTTGGTCCTGGACGAGGCGACCAGCCACCTAGACAGTCAATCTGAAGCGCTGATCCAGGACGCGTTAGAGAAGATCATGCAGAACCGCACCAGCATCGTCATCGCGCATCGGCTCAGCACGATTCTGGCGGCAGATCAGATTTTCGTGGTGGATCGCGGGCAAATCGTCGAACGGGGCACGCATGACACACTACTGGCGCAGGCGGGATTGTACGCTCAGCTCTATGACACTCAGTTCAGGGCGCAGCGCGAACTGAAGATGTGATCCTGGCGCATCCGCCGCTTCCACCCCTCAGCCCAGACAGGGCTGAGGGGCAAGCATCACAGCGCACCGCTGGACGCCGGAGCCGTCTCGCGCGGTGAAGGCTCGGCATAGCGCATGGGGTCGCGCATCAGGATCAACACTACCACCGCCGTAAGGATGCCCGCCGCCGCCGCCGCCATGAAAGTCGCCTCAAAACCCACAGCATCCGCCAGCCAACCGCCAAGCATCGGCGCAAACAGCGTCGCCGGAGCCACCAGCGTATTCGCCAGCCCGATGTAGTACGGACGGTCTTTTTCTGCACCGAAGTCCACGATCATGGCGTTGGCGACTGTCCAGACGCCTCCGTTGGAAAGACCGAACAGGACGAACACCGGAAAGAACCAGTTCGCGCTGGTCGCGAGCAGCGCCAGGATGGCGCTCGCCCCTGCCAGCAGTCCGGCGATACCGAACATGACGCGGCGGTTCCAGCGATCTCCCAGCCAGCCGAACAGCGGGTTGCCAACCGTCGCCGAAAGCAGCAAAACCCCGGTGAGTACCCCAGCCGTCGCCGCGTCCATCTCGAAACGCCTGACCGCGAAAATCGTGTAGAAGGCGGAGCCGATGGACGCCGCCTGAATCAACATACGTCCGACGATGAACAGTCGGTAGTTGCCGTCCTGGCGCAGGATCGCCACAAGGTGCTGGCGAAAGGCTGCCCCTTGCAGGCTCACTTCGCTCTTTGGCTCGGTCGCGGGTTCGCGAGTCATGGCAATGAAGCAGAACGACACGAACATCAGCACGCCGGCGATCAGGAAATTGACGGCAAAGCCTTCGCTCGATCCTCCTGATGCTGCAAGGATCACGCCGGCAGCGAGCGCCGCGCCGCTGCTGAGCAGGTTGGCGGCTGCCGACTGCGACCCGTAGAACGTGCCGCGCTGGTTGGGGGGGATGATCTTGGCGACCATGCTCTGCCAGGCGGTCGCCGCGAACCCACCGCCGAATGCCTGAATCCCGGCGAGCAGGAAGGTCAGCGCCAGCGTCAGATCGCGCCCCAGCGTCGGCGAAAACAGCGCTACCAGCGCCAGCCCCAGAAAGGGCCAGCGCTCATGGACCGTCAGGCGGATCACCATCGGCTTGAAGCGCCGCATCCGCGAGACATGGCTCGCCGTCAAAATCTGCGGGAGCTGCCAGCCGATCAGATGGATCGAGGCGATCATCCCGATGAGCAGTTTGGAATCAGTCAGGGTGTTCACGAACAGCGGGATGACCGTAACAAACGAGGCAAAGCCCAGCGCCATGCCAAAGAAACCGCCGTCCGTGACGTTGACGACGAAATTGAAGCGAACGTTCTTCCTGATCTCGCTCAGCACAGTCGATACTGCCTCATACGTCACATTACAGTCTGAGTTGCCATATCCCGCTCATTCTAGCATGTGCCGGCGAAGCGCGTATAGAGCCGCGAAAAGGTTTACACAGACCGTTAATGCAGCGAATCAGGGGGCGCTTGGCTCTGCCGTCTTCTCGATGACCAGCATATGCGACAAGCCGAAGATGTTCAGCGGCGTACCTTCGATTCCCTGCCAGAAGCGGCGCAGCAGCCGTCCGGCTGCGCCGAGGCGGTTGATGAGGTTATCGAAGCCGCCGTAAATACGCCGATGAGCGACCACTTTCACCGGTTGATCGCGGAACAGCGTCAGCAGCCCACGTCTGGTATAGGCGCGCACATGCGGTGCCAGGCGGTTGCGCAGAGGGTCTGGCAGATAGTTGATGAACGGGGTGTTGCCGAAATGATATACCCCTCGCCAGTAGTGCCCGTGTGTCTCGAAGAAATACCATCGATTCGGGACGAAGATCACTGCCCTGCCGCCCGGCTTGAGTACGCGCACGATTTCGCGCGCCGAAAGCCGATCGTCGGCGACGTGTTCCAGGGTCTCATGAGACAGCACCGCGTCGAAATAGTTCGAGACATACGGCAGGTTTTCGTTGGCGGCGACCGTGACATGCGGCGTCACTTCGGCAGCTTCGAGCGCCCGCAAAAACTCATATTCGATGCCGACCACATCGGGCGAGAAGCGTTCGCGAAACTGCCGGGTATACATGCCGACGCCGCAGCCGGCGTCAAGGATACGCGCGCCCTCCAGGCGCACGAACCGCGCGATCATCTGCAAACGGCGTTCCTGCCCGGCGCGCCAGACGTAGCTAGGCTCACCCCGTAGGGAAGCCAGATCAGAATGGGTCATAGCTCTCCGGCATTAGAAATAGAAGTCGTCTTCGCCCTGGCGATCCAGATGGCGGTCCAGCGTCGCCCGTTCGACGCGCTGCGCCGCCGCGCGCGCCAGTTTGGTGCGCGGCTGCTTGAAGGCGTTCAGCTGCATGGCTTCAGGCGCTTTAAGGGGCACGATCAGCGTAATGACTGCGCCGCGCCCGCGCACACTGTCAATACTGATGGTCCCATCGAGCAGTTCCGCCCGTTCACGCATATTGACCATGCCCAGGCTGCCGCGCTTGTCGTAACCCGCCTGCGTTTCCTCGACATTGAAGCCAACGCCGTTATCGGCGATCTGGATGATGGCAGCATCATCCTGCCGGCGGGCGCTGATGCTGATCATCTTCGCCTGGGCATGCTTACGCGCGTTGTTCACCGCCTCTTCGACGACGTAGAAGATCGTCCCCTGCTGGTGCTGGTCCAGGAAATCTTCGACATCGCCTTCAATGCGAACACTCACCGCCTGTTTGTGCATCTCGTAGAGTTTTTCGGCGAGCTGATTGAAGGCGGCAGAGAGTCCCTGCGTTTCCAGGACGAGGGGGCGCAGCGTGAACAACATGTGGCGAATCTCTTTGGTTGTCTTGCGCGCCAGCTCTTCGACCTTCTTGAGTTCTTCCGGCACTTCTTTGGGCGATTTCTGATAGAGCTTCTGAATATAACTCATCCGCATCGCTATCGCCGCCACGCCCTGAGTCGGTCCGTCATGCAGGTCGCGCGCCAGTTTCTTACGCGCTTCCTCGTCGGCATCGATGATCCGCTCTTTTTCGGACAGCAGGTTGGAGTAGAGGACGGCGTTTTGCAGGGCAATGGTGGACTGCAAACCGATAGCGTGCAGGATTTCCCCCTGGTCGGTGCTGAAGGCGTTGGGCGTCTCGCTGCCGAAGATGATCACGCCAAACGTGTCGAATCCCGCCCGCAGCGGGATGCACAGCAGCGACTTGCAGTACTGGAACGCCACCAGGAATTGCAGCTCCGGGTCTTCGTGCGATGCCGAGCCGATCACCGGCGAGGCGGTTTTTAACGCCTGACCCACAACACCGGCTTTGCCCGCCAGCGCCCGCAGTTCATCGGAACGGGTGTAGCGGCGCGCCGAGACGACGTGCAGCTGCCCATCATCGACATGATACAGGTAGATGGCGGCGATCAAGCTGGAGGCTTCCATATCCGGCAGGCGCAGGGCGAGCCGTCCCGCTTCCAGCGTCGCGTCCAGCACCTTCTTGTAGTTAAGGGTGGCGCTGAGGGTGAAGGTCAGTTCCGAAAGGGCGTTCGCTCGCTCGCGGGTGTCGGTCAGATGAGTCTGTTTCTCCTCGGCAAGCTGGCTGACCTGGCGCGTCAGCGAACCGACGGTTCGATCCAGAAAGTAGGCGACGATGGTGGCGCTGACGCCCAGAGCGCCGAGTACCAACAGCGCCGAGCTGTTATCGACCCATCCTGTCGGCGTTGATGCGATCAGGACGAGCGCGCCGGCAGCGGCGATGACTGCCCCCTGGTAAACCGTCCAGCGCGACCACGAACGCAGCAGGTTTAGGAACATCACCGCGCTGCAGGCGACCAGCACCAGCGTGGGATTGCCGCGCGCCACAATGCCGAACAGCGCCACGATGACCACATCGCCGAGGATCGAAACGAAGGGGAGCGCCGGCTGCCAGCTGCGCGCCGAACCCAGCGGGATGACCGCCAGGTTCGCCACCGCGCCCAGGATTCCGGCAAGCAGCACGCTGTTGGTTTCGACTCCGTCGATGTCGCCGCGGAGGGCGAAAAGCGCGGCGATCAACCCCGCCAGCAAGAGCATGCGGGCGTAAAAGATCGACCAGAACGAAACCGGCGTCTCATCTTGGCGTCGAGTCGGCGGCACGGCGCGTTCGCGTGTTTTCACGGTTGAGGACAACTGGATAACCCGCTCATCTCAGGATCGGGAGATAACGAACAGCGTGACCTGTCTGATACGGATTATATGCCGAACCCAAAGAGCGGGGCAATTGAGAATGCCAGGTACTCCGTGAATTCGGCATGAAAATGGCGATCACATCGCCCTATGTCTCGCCCGACTCGCGCGTGAATCGATACGCCAGGAGGATCGGGACGAGCGTCGTGGCGACGACGAACAGCGCGGCGACGTTGGTCACCGGGCGGTCGCGCGGTCGCTGAAGCTGGCTGAAAATCCAGATCGGCAGGGTCTGCTGCTGCCCAGCGGTGAAAGTCGTAACAATGACCTCATCAAACGACAGGGCGAACGACAGCATACCGCCGGCGAGGAGTGCTGTAGCGATGTTAGGCAGGATGACATAGCGAAACGTCTGCCAGATCGATGCGCCCAAATCCATCGATGCCTCGACCTGCGAGTAATTGGTCCGCCGCAGCCGGGCGACGACGTTGTTGTAGACCGTGACCACGCAGAACGTGGCATGACCGATGACGATGGTCCAGAAGCTGAAGTTCAGCCCTGAAATGTTGAGCGCGGAGCGCAGGGCGATGCCGGTGACGATGCCGGGCAGCGCGATGGGCAGGATGATCATCAGCGATATGGCGTCGCGCCCGAAGAATTTACTGCGGTAGATCGCCAGCGCCGCCAGCGTCCCCAGGACGACAGCGATCATGGTGGAGACCAGCGCGACGACCAGCGACAAGCCGAGCGCGTTCCAGAAATCGCTCCGCTTGAGCAGCACGCCGAACCAGTCGAAGGTCAGCCCCGGCGGCGGGAAGGTATACGCCGCCTCCTCGGTGTTGAAAGCATAGAGGAAGATCAGCAGGATCGGAAAATGGAGGAAGATCAGCACCGCCGTCGAAGCAGCGCGCAGCCCGATTCCGGCGCGGTTGACGAAACTGGCATCAGAGCGCATCGAACGCCCCCAACCACCGCGCGCCAAGGAGGTACACCCCCATGACCAGAATCGGCACAACCGTCATGGCGGCGGCGAGCGGGATATTGCCCGCCGTCCCCTGCTGCACCAGCACCGCCTGACCGATGAAATAGCTGGAATTGCCGAAAACCCCAGGGATGATATAGTCGCCCAGCGTCAGCGAAAACGTGAAGATTGACCCGGCGACCACGCCCGGAAACGCCAGCGGGAGGATGATCCTGCGGAAGGTATAGCCTGGGCGCGCGCCCAGGTCGCCCGACGCCTCGATCACCGATTTGGGCACGCGTTCCAGCGCCGCGTTGATCGGCAGGATCATGTAGGGCAGCCAGATATACACGAAGACCAGATAGACGCCGACGATGGAAAAGGACAGGGACGGGCCGCCGATGCCGGGGATCGACAGAACAGCGTCCAGGACGCCGGTCAGTCCCAGGGCGTTCGCCAGCCAGCCGATGATCCCCTCCTGGGCGAGGATCAGCTTCCAGGCGTAAATGCGCACCAGGTAGCTCGACCAGAGGGGCAGCATGACGCCAAGATAAAGCAGCGCCTTGGTTCGTCCTGAAGCGAAGCGCGCCATGAAATATGCCAGCGGGAAGGCGAGCAGCGCGCAGGTGAGCGTCACCGACGCCGCCATGAGGATCGTCCGCAGGAAGATGTCGATATTCTGCTGGAGCAGCAGTTCCTGGTACGTCCGCAGCGTGAACTCACGGACGATCCGCCCGGTGAAACCGTCCAGGTAGAAGAACCCCTGCGCCAGCATCGCCGTCAGCGAGCCGAGATAGATCACGCCGATCCACAGCAGGATCGGCAGCAGCAGCGCGATGATCGAAAGGAAGGGGTAGCGATACAGAACGACCGAGACGCCGTGCAGGAAACTCCGACGCTCAGGCAGAGGCGGCGCGGCGCTGGTCATACGCCCGACTCCTCGACGATCTCGGTGCGCTGAAGGGTACGGGTGAAGTCGCGCCGCCAGATCAGCTGCACGCGCTTTCCTCGGATGGTCAGCACATCCATCGATGTGGTCTCCAGGTTCTGCTGCATCACCGCCAGGTGGGCGCGCGGCGAGGTCTCCAGTTCGACCAGATAGCGGGTATACATACCCAGATAGACGACATCCTGCACGGTTCCGTGAACGCTGTAGCTCTCCGCCGGGACCGCTGCATCGGGTGAGGACAGGTGAATCTTCTCCGGACGGATCGAGAGGGTGGCGGCTTCACCGACGATCTGGCGCGCGACTCCGGCATCGATCACGTTCGACGTGCCGACGAAACCGGCGACGAACGTCGTCGCCGGACGTTCGTAGACCTCGGCGGGCGACCCGACCTGCTCGATCTGTCCGTGATTGAAGACCGCCAGTCGGTCACTCATGGTCAGCGCTTCTTCCTGATCATGCGTGACGTAAATGAAGGTGATTCCGACCTGCTGCTGGATGTTCTTCAGTTCGATCTGCATCTGCTGGCGCAGTTTGAGGTCAAGCGCGCCCAGAGGCTCGTCGAGGAGCAGCACCGACGGGCGATTGACCAGCGCCCGCGCCAGCGCCACCCGCTGGCGCTGACCCCCGGAAAGCTGTGAGGGCTTGCGATTCTCCATGCCGGAAAGGCGCACCAGTTCCAGCATTTCGCCGACTCGCCTCTCGCGCTCTGCCTTCGGCACTCGCTTGATCATCAGACCGTAGGCGACGTTTCTGCCCACGGTCATGTGCGGAAAAAGCGCGTAATCCTGAAAGACGGTATTCACGTCGCGGTCGTAGGGCGGCACGCCGCCGACATCCCAGCCGTGCAGAAGGATCTGCCCGCCGGACGGTCGCTCAAAGCCGGCGATCAGGCGAAGGCAGGTCGTCTTGCCCGACCCCGAAGGACCGAGCATCGAGAAAAACTCGCCATCGTAGACATCGAGCGAGACATCATCGACCGCTTTGACTTCGCCGAAGTGGCGGCGCACATTGACCAGACTGACAGCGACCGATTTCCCGTTCATCAGGCGTTCTTCACCATGACGTGCTTGGTGATCCGATAGTCGTTGACCGCCTCGGCAGACAGGTCTTTGCCGAAACCGGACTGCTTGAAACCGCCGTGCGGCGTCTCCGACGCCAGCGGGATATGATCGTTGATCCAGACCGTGCCAAATTCCAGGTCACGCGCGATGCGCATGGCGCGTCCGATGTCGCGCGTCCAGACCGACGCCGCCAGCCCGTAAAGTACATCATTGCCCAGGCGCACCGCTTCGGCTTCGCCGTCAAAGGCGCTGATCGTCAGCACCGGTCCGAAGACTTCGTTCTGGATGACCTCGGATTTCTGATCGGCATCGACGATCACCGTCGGTGAGAAGAAATAGCCTTCCTGTCGGTCGGTCGGAATCGCCCCGCCGGTCAGGACCTTCGCGCCAGAGGCACGGGCGCGTTCGACAAAACCCTGGACTCGCTCGCGCTGCGTGCCGGAGATGAGCGGCCCCATCTGGACACCAGCTTCGTACTGCGCGCCGACCTTAACGCCGCGCATGCCTTCGACGACCGCCTCCAGGACGTGGTTGTACTGCGACCGTTCGACGTAAACGCGCGTCGCCGCCGTACAGTCCTGCCCGGTGTTGAAGGTCGAGGTCAGCGTCGCAACCGCCGCGAAGGTATCGACATCGACATCGTCGAAGACGATCAGCGGCGCCTTGCCGCCCAATTCCAGATGCACGCGCTTGAGGGTGTCGGCGGCGGTCTTCATGATCTTCCTGCCGGTCCCGGTCGAACCGGTCAGGCTGACCATACGCACATCCGGGTGTTCGACGAGCGCCTGCCCGGTCTCATTGCCACCCGTGATAACGTTGACGACACCTTCGGGGATGCCCGCCTCGGCGATCAGCTCCGCCAGCATGAGCGTGGTGATCGGCGTAGATGGCGCGGGTTTCAGCACGGCGGTACAGCCCGCCGCCAGCGCTGGACCCAGCTTCCAGATCGCCATCATCAGCGGGTAATTCCAGGGCGTCACCTGCCCGACGACGCCGACCGGTTCCTTGCGGTACATCGACGTGAACCCGGCGGCATATTCGCCGGCGCTCGCGCCGTGCGTATCGCGGGCGGCGGCAGCGAAGAAGCGGATATTGTCGATGGCGAAAGGCATATCCGCGCCCAGGCTGACGAATTCAAAAGGCTTGCCGGTGTTATCGGATTCGGCACGTGCGAAGCGCTCGGCATTCGCTTGCAGTAAATCTGCCAGTTTCCAGATAGCGAGCGAACGCTGCGCGGGTGTCAGGCGCGACCAGCGTCCATCATAAAAAGCAGTGTGAGCCGCCCGAACGGCAGCGTCCACATCGGCGCGCCCGGCGTTCACTACCTGGGCGATAGGCTTGCCGGTCGCCGGGTCTTCTACCGTCATGACACCGCCGTCGATGCTGTTCGTCCAGCGTCCGTTTATCCAGAGTTGATACTGCTGCATGATTCATCCTGAGGCTGAGGAAGTCGGGGGCTGCAAGAAGGCTATTTCCGACGATTCGGAGGGGCGAGGACTTTCTCGCCCCTCGATATGTCTGCTATTCTACTCATTCCGCCCTGCTGCTGTCGCACAGGACGGAGCGAGATGGTATCCGGTGAAACGCTAGCGTCCGCCGATCACGCCGATGTAGGCGCTGACCCATTCGTAGTAAGGCACGCAGATATCGCCGCGCCCATCCTGGCAGGTGGCGGTCGGCGTGCGCCAGAACTGAATGCGGTCGAAATTCTCGTAACCATTGACCTGGCAGCCCGTCTCGCCGAGCAGTTCATTGCCTTCGCAGGCAGCGGGCACTGCCGGGACGCTGCCGAACCAGGCGGCAAGGTCGCCCTGAAGGCTGAGGTTCAGCGAGTGTTCCAGCCACATGTAGGCGCAGTTGGGGTGCGGCGCATCGACATGCATCATGGTCGTATCCGCCCAGCCAGTCGCGCCTTCTTCAGGGATAACGCTGCCGACCGGCGCGCCCTGCGATGCAAGCAGGTTGACCTGGAAGGGCCACGAACTGGAAGCGACGACGCCTTCGTTCACGAAGTCGTCGATCTGGATGAAGGCGTCATGCCAGTAACGCCCCACCAGCGCGCGCTGCTGGCGCAGCAGGTCAAGCGCTGCGTTGAACTGATCGCGATCCAGCGAGTACGGGTCGGTGATACCGAGTTCCGGCTGGTGGTGCATCAGGTAGAGCGCCGCATCGGCGACATAGATCGGACCATCGTACGCCTGCACGCGCCCGGCGTTGCTTTCGCCGTCGGGCAGCGCCTGCTCTTCGAAGACCACGCTCCAGCTCGTCGGAGCCTGATCGCCAAAGGCGTCGGTGTTGTACATCAAGACGTTGGCGCCCCACTGATACGGCACGCCGTAGTGTTCTGCCGTGCCATCGCCGTCGACATCGACGGTGTGCCATGCGGCGTTCTGCAGGCGCTCATCGATCGTATTCCAGCTAGGGATCAGATCGAGGTTGACAGGCTGAACCCGCCCACCGTAGATCAAGCGAAGGCTGGCGTCGCCCGAAGCCGTCACCAGGTCGAACCGACCTTCGTTCATCAGCGCCACCATCTCGTCGGAAGTCGCCGCCGTCTTGACATTGACGACGCAGCTCGTCGCCGCTTCAAAATCGGTCACCCAATCATATGCCGGGTCGGTTTCCCCGCGTTCGATATAGCCCGCCCAGGCGATGATATCCACCTGCCCCTCGCCCTCGCCGACGGCGGTCATCCTGCCATCCTGGGCGAACGCCGTGCTGAGCGGGAGCAGCAGAATTCCAACGATCAGCAATGCCAGCTTCAATTTCATGTCAAGCTCCTTGAAAAACCTATAAGAGACTGTTTGCAAACTGCTCACCTCACCCCGTTTCGCTGCGCTCAACCGCCCCTCTCCAATTGGAGAGGGGCAGGAAACCGTCAGGTTTCCGGGGTGAGGTTGTGTGAAAACCGGCTTTGCAGACACGCTCTAAGTGAAATCGGGATACAACCAGTCAACATTACACATTATAACGGCAATGGTGGAAGGTGCGAAATTCTGGCGGTCGCGAGTTCCAAAAGAAAACGAACGCCCCTCGCATGTGGAGGAGCGTCTGCCCTGAAGCTACTTCGCTGCCACCGATTGAAGCGCCGACCAGAGCGAGTCATCCAGCTCGATCATACCGCTTTGCTGCGCCACCTCGGCGCGCTGGTCTCCCCGTTCACCGGGCATCAGAATTTCCTCGATCCCTGGCAGGCGTCTTGATCCTTTGACCCGCCCGATCACCTGTCCAACCCGTCCCACAAAGCCGTCGAAATCGGTCAGCAGCGCCGGGTCGAGCGCCAGCAGCAGCGTTCCCCAATCAACCTTGCGCCCGTCGGCAGCGCGCTCCGTGCCCACCAGCGCCCCCGTGAGGATCTCAACGATCAGCGACAATCCTCCCCCTTTGTGCCCGCCGAAGGTGCGTATCGCACCCGCCAGCGCGGCAGCGGCGTCAGTTGTTGGCTGACCGGCGGAGTCATAAGCGACATCAAGCGGCAGCGCGCGCCCGGCGGTATGCGCCTCGACGATGCCGTAACGGGCAATCGCCGAGGTCGCCATATCCAGGATAATCGGTTTCTCTTTCGTCGGGATGCCGATCGCCAGCGGATTCGTGCCGAACTGCGCCTCATACGAGCCATGTGGGGCGACGTATTCGCCAGAACCGGCAAAGACGAAGCCGACCAGCCCCGCCCGCGCCAGGTGGCTGGCGTAGTAGCCGATCGCCCCTGTTGAAGAGTAAGTGTTGAATACGCCGACCAGGGCGATTCCCTGCGCGCGGGCGCGCTCCACCGCAACGTCGAGCGCAAAACGGACGGCGACCATTCCGGCGGAACGCCCGCCGTCGATGCGCGCCGAGATGGGTGTTTCGTAGACGATGCGAGGCGGCTGGCTGTTCGGATCGCGCGGCATCCCCGGACCGATCAGCTTGACGACGCCCTGATTGTTGCCCCGCATCTGCGCATAGAGCATCACATCGAGCATGGCAGCCGCCTCGTCTTCCGAGTATCCGCTGCCGCGCAGGATGGTCAATGCCGTCTGGCGAAGTTGTTCCAACGCGATCTGTGCCATCTTATCCTTCGTTCTTATGCCCACCTTCGTGCTACCAGCGTCGGCTGTTCGGCGCTATGGACTTTCAGCCAACGATCAGCAGGTCACGGCTGAAGGTTGAAAGCGATTCGCATCCGTCTTCAGTCACCACCACGTTATCTTCAATACGAATACCCACCACGCCGGCGCGGTACAAACCTGGCTCGATGGTGAAGACCATCCCCGGTTCCAGCACAGTGGCGCTGTCCTGAGAGATATACGGCGCTTCGTGAATATCCAGCCCCAAGCCATGTCCGGTGCGATGGGCAATCAGGTCGCCATAGCCGGCATCACGCAGGACTTGCGCCGTCAGCGCATCGACATCTCTACCGGCAACACCCGGTCGTGCCGCCTGACGTCCGCGTTCATTCGCCGCCAGCACCGCTGCGTAGACCGCCCGATGTTCGTCAGACGGCGCACCGACAAAGACGGTGCGGGTGATATCGGCATGATAGCCGTCGACCGTGCAGCCGAAGTCGAAAAGCAGCGGATCGCCCTCGCGTATCGTGTAATCGTTTCGGACTTTACCATGCGGACGAGAGGAATTATCGCCCGCCAGGACGATCGGCTCAAACGAAAGCCCTTCGCCGCCCAGTTCTTGCATAGCCCTCACCAGATAATTGAGGACCTGGCGCTCGGTCATGCCCACTTTGACCTGCTCCAGCGTACGCGCCAGTGCCGTCTCCGAAATCTGGATAGCGCGGCGCAGCGCAGCGATCTCCTGGGCATCTTTGCGAAGGCGAATAGACGACAGCGCATGATGCCCGTCGATCACCTGGACGTCGGAGGCGGCGCGACGGATGGCTTCCACCTCAAAGAAGCGCATGATCTGCCCCTCGACAGCGACTGTCTTGCCGTCCAGATGCAAATACTGTGCTGCAGCGCTGAATGCCCCGCCATAACCCTGACCGTCCATCCAGGGGAACATCTCAGCATCGAAGCCATGACTCGCGAAAAGCTCTGTCTCCAGGTGTGGGATGACCAGCGCTGGGCGTCCCTGCTTGGGGACGAACAAGACGAGCGGGCGTTCCATCAAAAAGTGGATTGAGCCGGTCAGATAGCGAAAATTAGATCCCGGAGCAAGCGCGGCGACTTCATAATTTTCGGCATTCAGAACAGCGCGCAGGCGATCAAGGCGATGAGAGTCTGTCATTATTTTCCTCTAGTCGTTTCTGGTCTCGGTCAGTATCTCGCTGATCAGAAAGAGCGGTAGTTCAGTGAGATTATCTCCGCCAGGGGATGGAATACAAGGGGATGAGCAGCGGGTCACGCATGGAGTGAAATCGTTGAGACTCCATCACACGACAATGCAGGGGATAGCCAGGCGATCTATCCCCTGCATACGAGCAGTAGTCGAGTCGATTACGCGGGCGCTTGGAAAGTGTTACGCGCCTTGATCGGCACGGGGCAGTTGACGACGAACGGCGGCATCGCTTGATCCATATCGGGAACGCCATTAAAGACCTGAACTGCCCCTGCGCTTTGCAGTTCACGAATCTCCGCACTGGTCGTCACCAGACGCGCCTGTGACTCATCTGCCCAGACGGCGGTGTAATGCGCCCAGAACGGACTCCAGATCGGATTACCCGCTGCGTTATCGAAGATTGCAGGCTGGAAACCCATCACGCCGCTGCCGGGGATGCCGTTGCCCCACACCCAGATTTCGTCGGTCGCGCCGACGTTGAGCAGCGTCTGGGTGGGCGCAGAGGCGGCGATGCTCATCATGGGAGCCATTGGCACAGCAGAGGTATCGGTCACAATGTAGCGGCTGCCCGGATAGCACTGGTGCAGTTTGAACGTCACTTCCATGTTGTCCGAGGCAACGGGCGACACCAGCGGGCCCGTACCGAGGTAAGTCACTTTTTCCGTGTCTTCTGCCAATTCGCCGCCCGCCCACTTGACGACCGGAAAGTTCACGACCAGTGGCAGCGCTTCAATCGTCACATCGCCCGCCGCTTCGGCTTCACGGATGGCTTCGGCTGAATTGAGGACAGTGGGGGTGCCGTTGAAGCTTACGCGGTGAACGTGCCATGCCGGGCTGTAGGCATCTTCATTGGGAACATGGCTGACGACCGGGTACTGATCGGCAGCACCGTTTTCAAACGTGTAGAGCTGCGAGGTCGCGCCTTCAGCCGACAGAGCGGCGTTGAGCAGCGGCACATGGACGAGGCGGTTTTCACCCGCGAAGGTCGCGTCCGAGGTATCGGTGCGGATGTAATACACGTTTTCCCCGTTGTGCCACGCCTGATGCAGACGAAACGTCACCCAGCCGAACGCGCCTTCCCATGCACGACTGGTCAACGAAAAGCCCAGCACATCCCCGTTCAGCAGTTCAACGTCCGGCGGCGTTTGCAGACTGCCCGCGCGCAGCGCGCCAAAGGCTGCCCGTTCGGCGGCTGCGCGAAATGGCAGACCGGCATTTGCCAGCATGAGCGCCGCGCCACCTGCCCCGATCCCCTTCAAGAAACCACGACGTGAAAGCCCATTTTGAGTCATGTGTATTGTCTCCTCAATCAATGTACGCTCGTCCAGCACGTCCACCATAGCCGAATTCACCCCGTTGAAATCAAAGCGAACACCTGAGACTTGCCGAAGATTTGCCGAAGATGCCCATTTCAGTTCAGCGGAGCGTCATCAGGTAAGCGATCAAATCGTTGATTTCACTTTCAGAATAGACCTCCGCCCAATTGCGCGGCATCAGTCCATCCGGGAAACCGGGGACGACGAACGCACCGGGATTGACAATCGACATGTGCAAATAGTCGTAGATGCTTATCCCCGGCACGCGCGACTCGGCGCGGATACTCACGTTGAGCAAACCGGGTCCAATGAGCTGATCTTCCCGATCGACATAGTGGCAGGTCGCACAGGCGAAGCTGGCAGCCGGTTGGAAAGTGTTGAACAAGACCTGTCCATTGGCAAAATCACCCGTCCCGGCACTTTCCTCGACGGTTGGCGCTTCAGTCGGCGGGAGCAGGGTTGCCGTTAAGGTCGGTACTGATTCCAACGTCAACGTTGGCGGCGCTATAGAAGGCGTGACAAGCACCGCTGCTGCAACTTCGGCTTCCCTGCTGGTCTGTGGTGAAGGGAGAGGCGTAGTTGCCCCGATTATGCCCGCAATGACGACGAAGTTGATGATCAGGATGAACGAGACGAAACTTGCGTTCAGCGAATGCGCGCCGCGCTGATGCTGCTCTGTCATATAGCCTTCCAGTTCAGTGTTATGATCGACGATGGGTCAAGGATTTGCCTTGATGCAGCCCTTAAGACCCGTAGATGCTCGTTTCCGGTCGGAACGCTGCCCATGCGAACCAGAAATGCGGAAAGGCAAACTGCTGCCGAAGCTGGCTGCCGTTCAATGCGCCCTCGACTGCCGTGCCAAACATATTCCATGCGCTGCCCGTTTGATCATCACGAATCGCGCCGTCAGCATCAACGCTGAACGTCAGCGTTTGATCATCGAGTTGACGGCTGTACAGCGCCGCCATTCCGACATCGCGCGAGGCATCAATGCTGCTCTGATCCAGCGCGCTGGTCGCGCCGGGCTGCCAGAGTGCCACCACATCGATCCCACCTACCGTGTCATTGATAACGATGGCTTCCGCCAGCACCGGGAAAGGATACGCGACCGCTTCCCCACCAAGTACCGTTCCGAGAACCCGTTCGGTCGCAAACAGGCGATCATCCAGTTCACCGCGAAACAGGAAGGGCTGCGCGGACGAGTCGTAGCCGACATACGGATTGGTGGCATAGGTGCGACCGCCGCGCGAAAGCACTTCGCCATCGGGGTACTGCTCGACAAACGCGCCGAAACCGACCACCTGTGAGGGGAGTAAGGTCAACTGCGTTCCGGTATAGCTGCCGACGATCCCTTCGCCGGTGAACTGCTGCCACCAGCTTTGGGTGAGGTCATCCCACATGATCAGGTCGCTGTTGCGCAGCAAGCCGGACACGCCGAAACGCAGCACCTGCCCATCAACCGTGCGATCAAAGACGACGGCGCTGTTGCACAGCGGGCAGAAGGTCACGGCGACGGGTACACCGCTCACGACATCATTCACGATTTCATGCCGCGTCAGGATGGCGAGCGGATAGGCGCGGGCACTGCCATCCAATTCAAACGCGATCACCGGGGACTGTGGTTGAAGCCATGTCGAAGCCTCGGCAATCGACTCGAAGGCTGGATTGTCGATCGGAGGGATACCATCGCGGGGAACGCCGCCAGAAATGATCTCGTCGAATACGCCTGTCTGAGACTGGCAGAAATCCGTTTTGTCCCACACACGGGTCAAACCCGATACATCAAGCGGCGGATTATCACAGCTCAACTGGGCGCTCACGGTGGTTAAACCTCCCTCAAATCCCACCGCTGCGATCAGCATCAGTGCAAACACGAACAACAGAGTTGTAAATGCGCGTCGATCCTTGTTCATCACCCTATCCTCTCCACACTCGCGGGGCATTACGAGTATCCAACCACGTCCGAAGCATGGACGAAAGCCGCAGATCGGTCGTGAACTGCGGCTCAAAAGCTCAGTTCATCCGCTTAACGGCGCTGGATCAGGGTGAAGAATCCGGCGGTGACGATGCCGAAGATCACATGCCCGACCAGACTCATCCACTGTGCATCGCCGATTTGGAACACCATGTCGCTCATGCCCATCATCAGCGGCATCATGATCAACGCGCCCAATACCCACCAGATCGCCCCGTAGATGATGCCCGCGCCCATCGACACCAGCCACCCTGAGGGCAAGCGCGGCGCGACCACACCGTACACCGCGCCGATGATGGCGCTGATCATCAGGTGCATGACGAAGCCGACCACTGGATTTTGAGAGCCAACCGTCTGAGCAAGCGTCGGCAGCATCCCGCCGACCGCCATCTGCACCCCGAACACCGAGCCGCCGATCAGCGCGGCGCTGATCCCCTGAATTACACTGCTGACAAGTGTGGATGAAGACGCCTGCTCCTGACGAATCGCTGTCGTTGCCATGTCCAGAACTCCTTGAGCGTCAAAACCAGTCAATGTCCTCAGTGTATGCAATCCCTATGAGGCGAGGAGCAAACAAACACCCCGCAAATGCCGAAGATTTGCCGAAGATGGCGTTTCGGGGTTCGCTTCCGTATTACACTTGAAGGCAGAGTGACTTTTCGGGGGTGACGGGTTTTGGCAACGCATATCGGAGTCGGATTGTCCGACCAAGTGAAAGGCTTCGACTGTGGACGCGACGCGGCGCGGGCGGCTTGCGCCAGTCTCCCGGACACGAACGCGCCCATCACGCTGGCGCTGCTGTTCACGTCACATGCCCACCCGGAACAGGTCTTGAAAGGGGCAAATGCTGCCCTCGGTGACGTACCCTTGATCGGCGCGACCTCGGTCGGGCAGTACAGCCACGCCGGATATGTTGAACACGGCGCGGGCGTGCTGCTGATTCAAAGCGATCACATTCGCTTCCATACCAACCGCTATCAGCGTCCCTTGGTGGGCAAAGGACGCTTGTTGGGCGATTTGCACGGAGTAACGGCTGATGGGCTGGGGAGCGCCTTTCATCATCGGGCGCTGGTACTTTTTCCCGACGTGCAGGTGATGAATCTGGATGAAGTGGTGGATCGCGCCATGACGGAAACCGGGATGCTTTACGACATCCTCGGCGGACCCAGCCCGAACGCGAATCAGCCGCCGCGCCCGCCCGCTGTTTTCTTCAACCGCCGCATGTTTCGCAACGGTTTGAGCGCCGCCGAAGTGTTGAGCCAAACACCGCTCGGCTTGGCGCTCGACAACGGTTGGACACCCTTGAGCGGCGCGTACCGCGTGACCCACACCGACGCGCACCGCATCCTCAAGATCGACGGTCGTCCGGCATGGGAAGTCTACGAGGATTTTCTCAACGAGCGCGCCATCCCGTATCGACCGGATTCTCTGGCGGCGACCACGCTGCATTATCCGGTCGGAGTGTGCGCCAACGGAACTTGCAAGGTGAGTTTCGTCATGGGCTTCGACCGCTCAGGTGCGATGCTCGTCACCGCGCCGCCGCCCGTGGGACGACTGATTCACATCTTATCCACCCGACCGGATGCGCTGGTGACTGCTGCCGGACGCGCCGTCGATCAGGCGCGGGCGCGGGCGGAAAGCTGCGCCGGAGCCTTGTTCATCGACTGCATGTCGACGGCGATGCTGTTAGGCGAAACATTTGCCGAGCAGCGCGCAGTCGTTCAGGAGCGGCTGGGAGATGTCCCGTTTCTCGGCTTTCGCAGTCACGGCGTACTGTCCCGCTTGCAGGGACAGACTGCCGGACATTATGAGTGTTCCGTCGGCACCTTTATCTTCCCGAAATGACATGACGATCATGAATGACCTTGCCTGTACGTTAGCAAATATGATGTGTGCCGGGTCGGTGGAACAGACGCTCTCGTTCGCGCTGGCGAGTTTGCTCACGCTGACCCATCCGCAGTGGGTGTGTTTTCTGCTCTGGGATGCCGACTTGAAACGCTACATCATCGGGGAAACGTGGCTGCACGACGCAGAGTCACGTCATCCGGCTGCTTTACGTCGTCTTGTCTTGGGGCAGGCGAATACGGCTTACCTCAGTGACCCGCACACACCACGTTGGCTGGGCACAAACGGTTGGTATCACCCACTGAACGCAAAAGGAACGCATGTCGGCGCGTTATGTCTTGGCATTGACCAGATTCCTCGTGAAGCCCAGCAGCCCTACGATCTCCTCGTCAGGTCACTGAGCCAAACCTTATACACCAACGCGCGCTTAGAAGAGGCGGAACGCGAACGGGCTGAGCTGGAAAGTGATCGCGAGCGGTTGGAGCAGCTTTTGCGCGCGGTCGAAGATCAGCAGCGCACTATCGATCACCTGCTGGTAGCCGAGCGTCAGCTTTCCGCCTCCTTAGAGGCGAAAGTCGAAGAGCGCACGGCGGCGCTGCGGGCGGCGCAGAATCGCCTGATTCAGTCGGAAAAACTCGCAGTCATCGGGCAGCTTGCCAGTTCACTCGCACACGAGCTGAACAATCCGCTGCAAGCCATCGAGAGTGGTTTAGGGTTAGTCATGACGCAGCTTAACGGCGCAGCGCCGGAAGTGCGCGCCGATTTGACGATCATCCGGCAGGAATTGGAGCGCATTCAGACGATCTTCCGGCAGATGCTCGATTTCTATCGTCCCGTCTCGCATGAACATCTGCCGCTCGATGTCAATGCCATTTGCGAAGGGGTGCGCATCCTTATGCGCAAGCGGCTGCACGATGCCGGCATTAGCCTGCGTCTACAGCTTACAGACCATCTGCCCACGCCGTGCGGCGACAGCAATCAGATCAAGCAGGTGCTTCTGAATCTCATGCTCAACGCGGCAGAAGCAGCACGCAGGGAAGCGGCACACATCCAATTGACCACCGCCGCACAAGATCAGACGGTGATCATCACGCTGGCGGATAACGGAGCAGGCATCTCGCCGGAACATCTCCCACGCCTGTTCGAGCCGCTGTTCACCACCAAGATGCGCGGCTTAGGCTTAGGGCTGGCGATCTCGCGCGAAATCATCGAACGGCACGGCGGGAGCATCGGCGTCGAAAGCGTTTTGGGCGCGGGGACGACGTTTCAGATCAAGCTGCCCGTGAAGGAAGTGTGCGACCGTGAGTAACCGGGTGCTTGTTGTCGATGATGAAGCGGCGATCCGCAACTTTCTCGTCCGTGTGCTGCAACTGGGCGGTTACGAGGTAACAGCGGCAGGTGATGGTCGGGAAGCGCTGGAGAAACTGGAGGGTGCCGCGTTTGATGTCTTGCTCACCGACATCAAGATGGATCGGCTCGATGGGGTTGAACTGCTGCACCTTGCCAAAGAACGCTATCCCGATCTCGCAGTGATCCTGCTGACCGGACATGCGACCGTCCCTTCGGCGATTGCCGCGCTGCGTCAGGGCGCGCATGACTATCTGCTTAAACCGGCGAAGAATGAGGATATCCTTGCCGCGGTGGAATCCGCGCTGACTGACCGCGCACGTCAGCAGCGGCGCGACCGACTCGAGCAGATCGCCGCGCAGTTCATCGACGTCGTGCAACCGGAGATGCAGACCGTCGCGCAAGCGACCAAATCCCCAATCGCCTATGGCGACCTAACGTTTGATGTCGGTGGATTTCGTGCAAGTCTGAGAGGTCAGGCGCTCGACCTCACCCTGACCGAATTTCGCCTGCTCCTCGAACTGGCGCGCGCGCCGGGCGAGACCATCGGCTATGTCGCACTGGTGCAGTCCGCCTGTGGATATACCTGTTCTCGCCATGAAGCGCGTGAAATTATCGGCGCGCATGTGCTTAATCTGCGCAAAAAACTGGGTATCGAACCGGACTCAGCCCTGTACATCGAATCGGTGCGCGGCGTGGGCTACCGCCTGATCCCGCAAACCGAGTGACTCGGCTCCAACAACAATTTACGGCCCTACAGACGACAAAGGAGAACGGTGATGAAAAAGCCCTTGTTCGAGTCGTGTCTTCCATATCAGGGGATTTAAGCGAAGAATGGGCAGTAGAGGACTCGAACCTCTAACCACTCCCACGTCAAAGGAGTACTCTGCCAGTTGAGCTAACTGCCCATCGTAAGGAGTATTTTAGCAGAACGGCAGCGCAATGCAAGGCTGAAGCGCCTCTGCGCGCCTCTAGGCGATCCGAATACGCGCAATGCGGTCGTGTCCGGCATAATCCGGAAGAATCTCCACGACAGCCTCCGGCAGTCGCGCCTCGACCTCGGCAGCCAGCGCTCCCCCCTGCCCCGCCATGATCTCTAGCAGGATGAGCGCATCGGCATCTGCCACCGCAGGAATCTGCGCCAGGAGCCGCCGGATGATCTCCAGTCCGTCGGGTCCGCCATCGAGTGCAAGACGCGGCTCGTACCGACTGACTTGAAGGCGGCTGACCTCCTCACCAGGGATATAGGGCAGGTTCGCCAGGATCAAACGGCAGCGCAGACGCTGCTCGATCAGCGGCTGCAGCAGATCTCCCTCGAAGAAAGAGACCTGCGCACCGTGAAAGGCGGCATTCTTCGCGGCGACAGCGAGCGCCGGTCGGCTCACATCGGTGGCGTAAACCCTGGTGAGAGGGCGCAGCGCCGCCAGCGTCACCGCCAGCACCCCGCTCCCCGTGCCAACATCCACCGCTGTGATGGCATCCTCCCCGACAAATACCAGCGCCTGCTCAAGCAGCAGCTCGGTTTCCGGGCGCGGGATGAGTACATCGGGGGTCACACAATACTCACGGTCATAGAACCCCCACGTCCCCAGGATGTAGGGCAGCGGTTCGCCGACAGCAGCGCGCTCCACCAGGCACGCAAAAGCTTCGACCTGTGACGGATCGAGTTCCTGTTCCGGGTGTGCCATCAGCCAGGCGCGCTCCACCTTCAGGACGGTGCGCAGCAGCCGCTGCACATCCGACCCCGACGTTTCGCTCACGTCAGCCAGACGCGCCGCCGCCCTCTGAAGGGCTTCTCGAACGATCATCTCGTCATCCTTCTCGATCATCGCCGCTTGGGCAGTTCCATTCAAGTATACCCAGCCCTCTTGAGACGAGGCGGTCGGCAAACAACCACCCCAGCATCGTGAAAACGAGTACAATCAAAGTAAATATTGTGAGGTCAGGCTTTCCATGATGGATCAACGAAAAACATGGGATTACGTCGTTGTGGGGTCAGGCTTCGGCGGAAGCGTATCCGCCATGCGTCTGGCGGAGAAAGGCTATTCCGTCCTCGTCCTGGAGCGAGGCAAGCGCTTCCGTGATGAAGATTTCCCCCGCACCAACTGGAATATCTTCAAATATCTGTGGCTGCCCGTCGCGCGCTGCTTCGGCATCCAACAGATCAGCCTGCTCAACGACATCATGGTACTGCACGGCAGCGGCGTCGGCGGCGGCAGCCTGGTCTACGCCAACGTGCTGATGGAACCTGGAGACGAGCTGTTCGACGCGCCGGGATGGCGTCACCTGGCGGACTGGAAGACGATCCTGCGTCCGCACTACGAGACCGCCAAACGTATGCTCGGCGCCGCTCGCAACCCTTTCTTCACCCCTGCCGACCGTGTCCTACAGGAGATCGCTCTTGAACGCGGACAGGGCGACACCTTCCAACTGGCGAACGTCGGCATCTTTTTTGGTGAACCGGACAAGGTCTACCCCGATCCGTACTTTGATGGGGAAGGTCCGGCGCGTACCGGCTGTAACGGCTGCGGCGGCTGCATGGTCGGCTGCCGTTATGGATCGAAGAACACGCTGCTCAAGAACTATCTCTTCTTTGCGGAAAAGTGGGGCGCATCTATTCAGGCGGAATCGGAAGTGACCGATCTTCGTCCGCTGCCCAATGGGCAGCCGGATGGCGCGCGCTATGAAGTCGTCTACCGTCGTTCGACTGCCGCCCCCTGGGCACGATCGGGCGAAAAGATTCGAGCGCGCGGGGTGGTCATTTCGGCGCACGCGCTTGGCACGATGAAGCTGCTGTTCCGCTGCCGCGATGTGACCCGGACGCTGCCGAAACTCTCGCCCTGCCTGGGATCAAACGTGCGCACCAACAGCGAGGCGCTTGTCGGCTCAACATCCTGGGACACCAAGACGGATTATTCGACGGGACCTGCCATCACCTCCATTTTCGCCCTGGACGAAATCACCCGCGTCGAGCCGGTGCGCTACCCGCGCGGCTCGTCGTTCATGCGCCTGCTCGCCATCCCCATGATCGAAACCGCCAACACGCCGTTCAAACGGCTGATCAGGACGATTCTGCATGGGCTGCGGCATCCCCTGGAATTCTTCTACGCCAAATTTCTGTCGCGCTGGTCCGAGCGTTCGACCATCCTGCTGATCATGCAGACGGCGGAAAGCACCATGCGCCTACGCCTGGGCAGACACCTCTTCACAGGCTTTCGGCGCGGCATGGTGACCGAAGTGCCCGAAAACACGTCGATGTCGCCGGACGCCGGCATCACCCATCGGCTGACTCACCGCTTCGCCGAAAAGACGCAAGGCATCGCCCAGGATACGATCCCTGAGACGCTGCTCGGCATCCCCGCGACGGCGCACCTGATCGGTGGCGTGCCAATGGGGACGAGCGCCGCCGATGGCGTGGTCGATATGCGCTGCCAGGTCTTCAATTATCCGGGGCTGTACGTGATCGACGGGTC
The DNA here is from genome assembly GCA_013360465.1 of Anaerolineae bacterium. Lineage (GTDB taxonomy): Bacteria > Chloroflexota > Anaerolineae > Aggregatilineales > Phototrophicaceae > Flexifilum. The sequence continues at coordinate 262,648 of JABWBO010000007.1, forward strand.
GATCATCCCGGCGAATCCCGGCGTCAATCCCAGCTTGACCATCACCGCGCTGGCGGAATTTGCCATGAGCAGCATTCCTCATAAGGCGGCTGAGACGACACTTGATTGAGGGAGTCGCGATGCAAAAAGACAGGTCTCTGCCAGTATGCAGAGACCTGTCTTGGGTTGTGGGCGACGGGGGACTCGAACCCGCGACCTCACGGATGTGAACCGTGCGCTCTAACCAGCTGAGCTAGTCGCCCTTTGCGCCGCATCAATCGGCAACGTTAAGGAAGATTGTACTGATCCGAGGGCGTCGCGTCAAGGCGGCGATGGTACGATAACGCCGAAGCCGGTGACATTCGTCAGGGCGATTTATCGCAAGTTGCACAGGATAAGATCGCGCTGCCGAGGCATTATCGGCATCATTTCGATCCTCAAGCTGTCGAAAGCGCAGTATCGATGCATGAACTGTCCATCGCCCACAACCTGATTGAAATTGCCGCGCAGGCGGCAGAAGCAGCCGGAGTTGACCGCATCCAGGCGGTACAGCTCAAGTTGGGTGCGCTGTCTGGGGTAGAAAAGGACGCCCTGCTCTTCTGCTACGCGATCGCGGCGGAAGGCACGCGCCTACAAGGGTCGCGGTTGGAGATCGCAGAAATTCCGGTGGCGATCTACTGTCCGCGCTGCGACGATGTCCTGCCGCTGGATGGGGTTCAGGCGCTGTGCTGTCCGCGCTGCGGCACGCCCAGCGCCGACATCCGCCAGGGTTACGAACTGGAAGTGATTTCGCTGGAATACGAGTCTAGCGACGAGCCTGCCGCGTCATCCTAGAACACCGCCGTCAGCAGTGTTGTCGTGAACGTCGCCAGTACGCCCAACCCCAGCGGCAGCAGCGCCGCGACCAGCGTCCATTTTCGGCTTCTTGTCTCATGCCAGATCGTCAGCAGGGTTGTGCTGCATGGGTTGTGGAGCAGACTGAAGAGCATCAGATTGACGGCAGTGAGGAGAGTCCATCCCCCAACCTGCGTCAGTACCGTGTAGACCTGTCCTTCGTCCAATTCGAGCATAACGCCAGACTGAGCGCCGACAATATTGCGCCCAAGCGTGAGCGTCAGCATCAGAATCGTGGGGATGACGATCTCGTTCGCCGGGATGGCGACGATGTAGGCGGTCAGGATGACGCCGTTCAACCCCAGCAGCAGTCCCAGCGGATTGAGCAGGTTGACCATATGCCCGGCAATACTATCACCGCCGATGATGATGTTGCTCGTCAGCCAGATTACCGCGCCGGCGGGTGCCGCCATCATCAGCGCCCGCCACAGGACGATCAGGGTGCGGTCGATCACTGAAGTGTACAGAGTTCTGAGTATCTGGGGTGGACGGTACGGCGGAAGTTCCAGGCTGAACACCGAGGGCACGCCCTTCAGCCAGGTCTTCGACAGCCCCCACGACACCAGCAGCGTCATGATGATCCCCAACCCTGCCACCGCCACAACGCTCAACGCCGCGACCAGGCTCGCCAGCACCGGCGGAGCGGTTCCGCCGATGAAGATCGTGCCGATCAGGATCAGCGTGGGCCAGCGCCCATTGCAGATGCTGAAATTGTTGGTCAGCGTGGCGATCAGCCGCTCACGCGGGCTATCGATGATGCGGGTGGCGATCACGCCTGCGGCGTTACAGCCAAATCCCATCATCATCGAAAGCGACTGCTTGCCATGCGCCCCGGCGGCGGCGAATAATCGATCCAGGTTGAAGGCGACGCGCGGCAGATAACCGAAATCTTCCAGTAAGGTGAAGAGCGGAAAGAAGATCGCCATGGGCGGCAGCATCACCGAAACGACCCAGGCGGTCGCCAGATACACCCCATCGATCAGCAGCCCAGAAAGCCAGGGGGACATCCCCAGCGCCGCCGCGATTCCGTGTAGGACTGTATAAAGAGATCCCAGCAGCAGATCGCCGAGTATCCGCGACGGGATGTTCGCGCCGGTGATGGTGATCCAGAAGACGATGAAGAACATCATCCCCATCGTCAGAAAACCGCCGACCGGATGCGTCAGCGCACGATCCAGCGCGCGGTCGAATGATGGGCTGACGTGTTGGCTGCTTCGGCTCACGCTGCTCTCGGCAATCTGCGCTGCGTCGGCATAGAGGGCTTCCATCAGCTTGTCGTGGTAGTCCTCGCCCAGCTCTGCGCGAAGCCGCTGCGCTTTCTCCAGGATGGGCAGCGGCGCGCTCATGCCACAACCTCCGCCGGGACCGCCTTCTCGGTCCCCGACGCCTCAACGTCGCGGTTCAGATCCCCCAGGCGGTGTTCACGTATCGCCTGTTCGATGCTGGCGTCGGCGTCCAGCAGGCGCAGCGCCACCCAGCGGGCGTTGGGCAGCCCCGGATACTCCTGCTCAATCTGCGCGATCAACCCGTTGAGCGCCCGTTCCAGCTTCGCGCCGAACTGGTGAATCCGATGCGGGCGCGTCGCATACAGCCCTTTAGCGACCTGTTCGACCGCCTGCAGCAGCTCAGGAATCCCCTGAAGCCGGCGCGCCGCCATCGGGATAACCGGCACGCCCAGCCGACGCGACAGATGACGCGCATCGACCTGAATGCCGTGCCGCTGCGCCTCGTCGATCAGATTCAGCGCCACGACGACGCGGTCGGTGATCTCCAGGATTTGCAGTGTCAGATTCAGATTGCGTTCCAGGCGCGTCGAATCGACCACTACGATGGTCACATCGGGCTTGCCGAACAGGATGAAGTCGCGGGCGATCTCTTCATCGACACTGGTCGAAAGGAGGGAGTACGTCCCCGGCAGATCGATCAGCCTGTACTGCCTGCCGTTATAGTCACAGCCGCCTTCAGCGCGCGCGACGGTCTTTCCGGGCCAGTTGCCGACATGCTGCCGCAGCCCGGTCAGGGCGTTAAAGATCGTACTCTTGCCGGTGTTGGGGTTGCCCGCCAAAGCGACGACATAATCCGCCGCGCCGACTTTCACGCCCAACCGCTTCAGGGCAGAAGCATCGTAGGCGGGACAGGTTTCACACAGCTTGACGGTCTGGGCGGTCATTGGCACGCTCCCTCTGACAGATCGATCTCGACTTCACGCGCCTGGCTGCGACGCAAAGCGATCAGCGCGCCGCGAATACGATAGGCGACCGGATCACCGAGCGGGCTTCGGAATTCTGCCAGCACTGGCGTTCCGGGAAGGAGACCCATATCCATGAGCCTATCCCGGATCGCCCCACCGGCATTGAGCCGCCGCACCACCGCTGTATTCCCGATTTCAAGCTGGTCTAATGTGTGCCGAGTCATGCTGATCGATCTCTTTTTTGCAAATTCTTAACTTATTTTTAGACCGGACTAACTTGATTTCACAGTGACATTCGTCACGTGAATTCCGTGACATTCTGCGGCAGGCAGAGCGGATACCCCTACGCTGCTAGAGGTCGGCGATCAGTTCCAGCGGCATCACGCCCACGCCGACCACGCCAGGACCCGTGTGTACGCCCAGGACCGGGGAAATCCGCACCATATCGGAGCGCCCGACGTTCAGTGCTGCGCGCAGCATGGCGTCGAGTTCCGTCGCTTTGTCGGCAAGCTGACCATGTATCACCGTCGTCCACACGGGTTTGTCGCCATAGACCGACGTGAGATGTCCGGTGATCGTCTTGAGCGCCTGCCCCATCGTGCGCGCTCTGCCCACCGTCGAATACTTCCCGTCGTTGGTATCCACATGGATGACCGGCTTAATGTGCAGCAGCGACCCTGCCAGCGCCTGAACCCGCCCGATACGCCCGCCGCGCGCCAGATAATCCAACGTTTCCAGCGTGAAGATCGCCTCGCTGGCATGACGTATCTTGTCCAGGCGCTCGATGATCTGCGCGGAGGACCACCCCGCCTTGATCGCCATCGCCGCCGTGAGGACCTGAAAACGCTGCGCCGGCGATAGGGTGTAGGTGTCGATCAGCCTGATCCTGGCGTTGGGAATCTGCCCGGCAGCGACTTTCGCCGCATTCAGCGTCCCGCTCAAGCCCGATGAGATGTGAATCGACAGCAGTTCTTCGCCCGAGGCATGGCTCGCCTCATACCACTCCATGAAAGCGGCGGGCGACGGCTGCGAGGTGGTTGGCACGGCAGGCGCCATCGCCCGCAGCCGATCATAAAAGTCGTCGGCGCTGATGTCGCTGGAGGACACTTCGCCCTGTGGAAACTGGATGTTCAAGGGGACAACTTTGATCCCCCAGGTCTGGATGTCTTGGGCGGTCAGGTCGGCGGCGCTGTCGGTCACGATGTGCATGTTCAGGAAGTCCTCGATGTCAAAAAGAGCGCCTAAGTGTACCGGACAAAACCGGGACGCCTTGTACTCCAGCCGAGCATCCGCCAACTTCCTCACCGGTCTATCATTTTTCACATCACGCTTGGGAGATGTGGTGCAGGGGTTTTGTTGATGATATGCGCTTGTCGATGTCATAATGGCGGTGCTGCCTAACCGAAAATCAACACGGCAGCGACGAGATTTCGCTGAGGACGAGACGTATGGATGAGAGATGGGTGCTGATCGAGCCAGAACCGTTTGACAGCGCTGCCCTGCGCGGATGGGAGGGTTTGTTCACTCAGGGGAGCGGCTATCTGCACACGCGCGGTTCGCTGGAAGAGCATCTCAGCGATGCGCCGCAGAACGTGACCTATCTGCGCCGCCCGACCAACGTCACTGCCGAGCAGTTCCCGCAGATGAAATCCAAGTGGGGGACCTTTGTCCCCGGTATTTACGGCAATCACCCGTTGATGGGCAAGGAGATGGCGAATCTGCCGTCGTTCCTGGGGATCGCGCCGTGCATCGACGGCGAATACCTCGACCTGGAGACCTGCGTCATCATCAGTCACCGGCGGGCGCTCGATCTGCGCACGGCGGTCCTGTCGCGCGCCGTCCGCTGGCACACTCGCAGCGGCAAGACCGTCGATGTCGCCTTCGAACGCTTCGCCAGCGCGGCGCGCCCTCACCTGTTCATCCAGCGCATGACCGTGACCTGTGACGCTGTAGCGCAGATCGCCATACGCGCCGGTATCGACTCTGACGTGCGCACCAGCGGTTATGATCATGCAGCGCGCGTCGGCTTCGAGCGGGTCGCCGGCGACCAGATGCGCTGCGACTTCGCCCTCGATACCGGCGATCAGGTCCAGATAGCGGCATGGGTTTCGCTCGGCACATCGGCGGACGAAACCGCATGGCATTACAGTGACGAGGGACGCGCCGCCGCCCTGACGGCAGCTATCCCCGGTTCAGCCGGTCAGACCATCTACTTTGAGAAGCGCAGCGCCGTGACCAGCAGCTTCGACCGCCAGCCCTCCGATCTGGATGTGCTGCTCTCGCTCAATACTGGCTTCGACGCGCTCCTCGCTGAACACGAGGCGGTCTGGCGCAGGCGGTGGAAGGGCACAGATGTGATCATCGACGGCGATGTCGAGTCGCAGCGCACGCTGCGGCTGGCACTCTACCATCTGATGCGCGCCCACCCCGGCGACAGCCGCCTTGCCATCGATCCCAAAGCCTATGCCGGTGACGCCTATCGCGGCTTGTACTTCTGGGATACCGAGATGTACTTGCTGCCCTTCTTCCTCTACACCGATCCTGAGCGCGGGCGCATGCTGACCGATTTCCGCATCGGCGCACTGGACGGCGCGCGGAAAAACGCCGCCGCTTTCGGCCATTCGGGCGCGCGCTACCCCTGGGAAAGCGACGCCGCCGGCACCGAGCAGTGCCCGAACTGGCAGTATCGCGATCATGAAGTCCACGTGACCGCCGATGTCGTCTACGGATTGGCGCACACGGCGCGCGCCAGCCATGATCCGGGCTACCTGACGCGCGACGCGGCGGAGGTACTGCGCCGGACCGCGCATTACTGGCTGGAGCGGATCGACCGGCGACCGGGCGACACCTATCCGAGCCTGCTCGGCGTGATGGGACCAGACGAGTACGCCCCGATCACCAGCAACAACGCCTACACCAACCGCCTGGTCGCCTTCGCGCTCGATCAGGCATCCGCCGCAGCTGAGGACGATGTGACGCGGGGACAGTGGATCGCCACAGCCCGTGCCCTGCCCATCGTACGTCGGGCAGACGGTCTGGTCATGCAGTGCGAGGAATTCGAGCAGTTCGCCGAGGTCGATTTCGCCGCCCTGTGGCGCGACCGAAGCAGAGGATTTGCCTCGCAGGTGTCGCAGGAGCGGCTTTACCGCAGCCGCTGCCTGAAGCAGGCGGATGTCCTCCTGCTGATGATGCTCTTCCCGGACGAATTCAGCGATGCAGAGGTCCGCCAGGCGTGGGACTACTATCTGCCTTATACGACGCACGATTCCTCGCTCTCGCCGGGGGTCCATGCCGTAGTTGGGCTGCGGCTTGGTTTAATGGATCAGGCATGGGCGTTCTGGCAGCGCAGCCTGAAGCTGGACCTGGACGGCGGCGCAGAGGAAGGCATCCACATCGCCGCCCAGGGGATGAACTGGCAGATCGCCGTGCTGGGCTTCGGCGGGTTGAAGACGGCGATGCAGGCGGACATCCTCACCCTGACGCCGCGCCTGCCGGACCGGTGGGCGCGTCTGGCATTCCCGGTCTCGTGGAAGGGGCAGCGAGCCTATGTCGAAGCGACGCACAGCGCCGTGACCGTCGAAAACCACAGCGACCAACCGCTTGAAGCGCAGATCAACGGGATCAGGCGGAGGATTCCGGCGGGCGAACGGGTCATCTTCGAACACGAACTCCAGTCATAGCTCCAGATGAGCGGTGTACAGCGCCGCATAGGTCCCATCCAGCGCGAGCAGCTCATCATGGGTCCCTTGTTCGGCAATACCCTCATTGGTCAGCACCAGGATGCGCTGCGCGCTTCTGACGGTAGATAAGCGGTGGGCAATCACCAGCGTTGTGCGGTTTTGCATCAGCCGCGCCATCGATTCCTGAACTGCGCGTTCGCTCTCATTATCCAGGGCGCTCGTCGCTTCATCGAAAATCAGAATTGGTGGGTCTTTCAGGAAGACACGCGCGATGCTCAGGCGCTGCCGCTGTCCGCCAGAGAGCCTCACCCCCCGCTGACCTATCTCTGCGTCATAGCCATCGGGAAGCGCCATGATGAAGTCATGAGCATTCGCCTGCCTGGCTGCCGCGATGACCTCGTCAAGCGTCGCGTCGGTCCGTCCGTACCGGATGTTCTCCAGGACTGTTCCGGCGAACAGGTACACATCCTGTTGGACGACGCCGATGTTTTTCCTCAGCGAGCGAAGAGTCACCTGCCGAATATCTTGCGCATCAACCAGGATCGAACCCTGGCTCACTTCGTAGAAACGGGGGATGAGCGAGCAAAGGGTGGTTTTTCCAACGCCCGACATCCCGACGAGCGCGACAGATTCCCCCGCGCGAATGCTCAGTGACACGTTCTTCAGCACCTCATCGCGAGTCTGACTGTACCTGAAAGTGACATTCAGGAAATCCACGCTCCCCTGAATGCGTCCCAGTTCAACGGCACCCGGCACATCCTGAATGTCCGGGGCAATCGCTATCACTTCCATGAATCGGTTGAAGCCGGTGACGCCTTCCTGAAGAAGTCGGGCGAGATTTGTGAATTTCTGGATCGGATCAATCAGGATGGCGATGAAGAGCAGATACGTCACCATATCTGCGGCGCTCAGTGATGCGTTGAGGATGGCGAAACTGCCCAGGATGATCACCACAATATGGAGGGCTTGTGTGAAAACCATCATGCCGCTGTAGAACCAGCCTTCATTCCGGTATCCATCCCGGCGGGACTCGACAAAGCGCCTGTTTTCAGCCGTGAACTTCGCCCGTTCGATGCCCTCATTGGTGAAGGATTTGACGACGCGGATACCCGCGAGCGTGTCTTCTACCCTTGCGTTAACGTCGCTCATGCGCTCCTGGCTCTGCCACAACACCGCATTCATCCGTCGGTTGAAGATGAGTGCATATGCCGCCATCAGCGGAAGAAACAGGAAAAGGACGAGGGTCAGGCTCAGGTTGATGCTTGCTAGGATGATGAAGGAGCCGACGAACTTCAGGCACGCGATGAGGCTTTCCTCAGGTCCATGATGCGCCAGTTCGGAGATGGCGAAGAGATCGTTGGTCAGTCGAGACATGAGCTGCCCTGTTCGATGTTCGTCATAGAACCTGAACGACAGCTTCTGATAGTGATCGAACAGCTCGGTGCGGATGTCGCTCTCGATCAGGGTTCCCATCATGTGTCCCTGATAATCTACGAAGGTATTGCAGGCGACCTGCACAAGGAGCAGCGCCACCATGATCCCGCCCATCAGCATGATCTGTCCCGGCGCATTTGGAAGGTCGCCGGACAGAACGTGCTGTGTGATGTGGCGCGCACAGAGTGGCAGGATCAGTGCCACCGCCGAGACGATCATGGCACAGATGATATCTGCGACCAGCAGGCGGCGATAAGGCCTGTAATAGGATAAGAACTTTCGAAGTCGAACGGGCACGCAGGCATTCCTCAAGCGAGTGAAGTCAGGCAAACATTATCACAGCGCAACAATCGTCACAAGAAGCTGACAAGCCCGTTCGCAATCGCTACGAAAACGATACCGGTCCTTTGATGATGCGAGTATTCGGCGGACAAGTCGAGCGAATATACGATTGCCGATGTCGTCAGGCGGGCGGGCGTCTCTATTTTCACCGTCTCGCGCATCCTCAACAACAAGCAGGATGTCACCGCCGCCACATTTCAGCGTGTGCAGCAGGTGATCGACGAACTGGGGACTGCCTGCGCGGCTATTCCGCCGGTGGATAATCCGACGGGCACAACCTGCCTGTTTCGCATCTGCGACGATGGAGGAAAAAAAGACCAGCCGTGTTCACGCGCTGGTCTTTTTCTCGTCTGGTGACTCCGGGGGGACTCGAACCCACAACCAATTGATTAAGAGATTTTTGCTCCTGGCGTTTCTCCTCAAGCCCCTGGTTTTCCCACGCTTACCTAGTAGTAGGTTTCTACCAACAACAACAACAACAAATTGGCGCATAATCGCCGCGTGACCCGCGTCGATTACTCGCTGCCGGCATGTGGCTAAATTAAGGTGTACCCCATTGTCAAGACAGCAAAATGACGTTTTTATCAGTGGGTCGCTCTCCTTTCTTGAAATAGACGGATGCGGGGGTTTGGTAGTCGA
>JABWBO010000067.1 GCA_013360465.1 Anaerolineae bacterium
GGGGTTGGTGCAGCCACTTTGAGACGAAGTGAGCAGTCACTTTGAGATAACTCCATACGTCACGCGAGCGGCTTGAGCAGCCACTTTGAGACACTACACATCAGGCGATCCGCGAGCGCGACCTGTACCCCGGTTTGCTCGGTCTGGTGCGCAATCCCTATCTGCTGACGCTGACCATCGCCCTCTTCAGAGTGCGCGGCAGAGCGCCGCACAACCGCGCCGAGCTGTTCGAGGGGTTCATCCGCCAGCTCTTCGCTGAACGCGGCAGACCGGCATCGGAGAAGCGCCCGCCGTGGATCGATGAAGGCGTGCAGCGGCGCGCCCTGGCGAAGCTGGCGTACCGTATGCAGTTAGAGAAGAAGCCTACATCGGTCGATATCGCATGGGCAGTCGAGACGATTGCGCCGCACTGCCCCGGACATGATGCCGATCACCTGCTCTATCTGGCGGCCAGCGCCGGCATCATCGAGAAAGGGAGCGGCGTTCGCTTCGTTCACCAGCTTTTGCAGGAGTATTTCGCCGCCTTCGAAATGGCGGAAGACCTGGAACGCGGTGTCGCTGCGAGCAAATACTTCCCCGGCGAACGCTGGTGGGAAGTGACGGGTTGGGAAGAGACAGCGCTGCTATTGGCAGGCATGGAGAATGACGCGACCAAAGTAGTGCGCTGGCTGACGCCGGTGCAGCCCATCCTGGCGTATCGCTGCGCGACCGAAAGCGGTACTCCCTGCGCCGAAGGGGCGCTGAATGATCTTTACTTCCCGCCGGCGGGTGCCAGATGCAGCCCGATTCAGGCGGCGCACGGTGGGAGGCTGCTGGCAGAGCGGGGCGATCCGCGCCGGGGCGTCACCCTCGCCCCCAGCCTCTCTCACTCAGGAGGGCTTGTCCCGGACATCGACTGGTGCGATCCGATTTTGCCGGGACCGTTCCTGTACGGCGGGGATCAGCGGACGGAAACCATCGACCACGCCTACCAGATCAGCCGCTATCCGGTCACCAACGCCCAGTTCCAGGCGTTCCTGAACGACACGGAGACCGGCTACAATCTGCGCGACTGGTGGACGGAGTCCGGTTGGGCATGGAAACGCAAGCGCACAGCACCGGACGAACACCGCGACCCGAACTTCCGGCTGCCCAACCACCCGCGCATTTACGTCCGCTGGTACGAGGCGGCAGCCTTCTGCAACTGGCTGACCTGGCGGCTGCACCCGGAGGTCTGGGAGCCGATCCGCGCGACCTGGCGGACGCGGGCGCTGCACGCGATTCCGGGGCTGATCCGCCTGCCGACCGAAAAGGAGTGGGAGCGGGCGGCGCGCGGGACGGATGGACGGCAGTATCCCTGGGGAGAAGACTGGGACCCGACCCGATGCAACAACCGCGTCATTCAACCGAACATCGGCTCAACCAGCGCCGTCGGCATCTTTCCGCAGGGGGTCAGCCCGTGCGGCGCGCACGACATGGCAGGAAATGTCTGGGAGTGGTGTCTGACTGAGTACGAGAGCGAGCGTGACGATGTGAATGAAATGGGTCTTCGCGTGCTGCGGGGCGGTTCGTGGGAAGACTTTGGGGAACCCGCTACTTCCCGCTCCAGGAGCGGTCCAATTGCACGGAGCTATCTCTTCGGTTATCGGGTGGTAGTTGGGTTTGTCCCGATTTAGGTTTTTGTCCTCTGTCCTCTATCCTCCGCCAAAGGCGACGGCAAAGGCGACGCGCGAATCATTTTTTGGAAAATGGGGGGCGGAAGAGCATCCCCACCCCATTACATGGGGGCGAGGTGAGGATGCCGAAATCCGTGCCGTAGGGGAGACCCGCTGGGTCTCCCGCTCGCCCATTTCACCCGCGCGTGAATTCGATCACCCCCTGCCGGGACCGCAGCTTCAGGCGATCCCCGCCGAGCCGCTCGACGATCAGCGGCTCGGCGGGCTGCCAGCCGGGGGCGCTCAGCTCAACAACGCATTCCGCCGCGTCCGTCTTCAGCGTCAGCCGCGCGCCGTCATCGATCACCTCGGCGATCTCCGAGGTCGCGTAGTGGATCACGACCCCCGACATGAGCCGCCATTCCAGCGGCAGGATGACGCCCCGCCGCGCCGGCAGGACGAGCGGCTGCCCGCCCAGCAGCGGACCCTCGGCGGAAGCGATGACCGTCTCAACCGGATCATCCTGGTAGTTGCTGACGAACAGGAAGCTGCCGTTTTCCCCCTGCGAAAGGCGCACATCCGCCCACTCGCTGAGCGTGAAGGCGGGGCGGCAGCCCATGCGCTCTGCCATCTGATCCAGGACGCCCAGATCATCCAGCGTGTTGGCTGCCAGCGCCGCGCCAAGTACCATGACCTGCCCCGTGCCAACCTGTTGGATGAAGCCGACCACCTGCCCATCTGCCGAGCGCGCGAACACCTCGTCGAACGCGCCGGCGTAGGTCTCCAGGAATGCGGCGGGGATGTCGCGCGTGTCGAAGGCGTGAATGCCGGCAGCGGTGAACGGCGGGTCGCTGTGCAGGCTTTGGATGCCGAGCGCGTCGCGCAGGATCGTGCAGGGCGCATGATCGAACGTCTCTTCGCACATCCGCCCGACCAGGACCAGCTCCCCGCCCTGGCGGACGTACGCCGCCAGGCGCTCCTGGACGGCGGCGTCGCACTGTTTTTCCATCATCACCCACAGGAGGGGCGTCCCCGCCGGGTCCAGCCGGGCGCGCGACAGTTCCAGCGCCTCGAACGGGCGATGGGTGAGCGCCAGCCCACGCGCCAGCAGGTCGAACAGGATCACGTCGCGCTGATGCGTCAGGATGTCGGCGGCGGGGCGGCTGAAGGCGTTGTTGACCTCGGTCATGAAGGCGTCCAGTAGAAAGCCGATGCAGGTGATCGTCTGCGGGCGCGCCAGCGCCAGGTCTGCCCCATACGCCTTCAGCACGCGCGACAGTTTGGGATAGCGGGCGTACTGCCGGCGCAGCGTGCCGTCTTTGCGCACCGGATGCCCCCAGTCGTGGCGCTTGACCGGGCTGAGCAGCGGATCGTTTTCGCCGTCGAAGAACAGATAGTGGTTGATCGCCCGCATACCGCTGGAGAGGCACAGGCGGCTGTGCAGGTCGTAGAGCGACGCCTGCGCGCCGCTGAAGTCCTGATTACCCCCCGCCTGAAATTCAATCGAGAAGAGCGGCTGCTGCGGGTTTTGCAGCGCCTTCGTCATCTCGTTGACCAGCAAAAGCTGGTGGAAATTGCCTTCGTCGATGCGCAGCGGGTACACGTCGGTGGCGCTGATCACGCCATCCAGGCGCATCGCCTCACTCAGCTGCGACAGCCCGATGGGGAAGGTCTTGCCACCGTTGCCGAAACCGTGAATGTTGATGACCGGCGGGACCTCCATGCCGTGCGCCGCCGCCCGCGCCCACAGGTGGGCGGCGTAATCGCGCAGATAAAGGCGGTAGAAGCGGCGGTAGTCTTCGACGATCATGGCGGCGTGGGGCATCTCCGGCTGAGCGATCTGCTCCTGCAGGAAATCGGTCAGCCCGGCGGTGGGATAGCGCTCCGCCAGACGGTCGCCATATGCCGCCTTCAGCCAGCGCGCAAAGCGGTCGAGCGTGTCGGGGTTGAGGTCCAGCAGGTTTCGGACCCACTGGAGCATCCCCATCTCGTTGTCGAGCTGAATCATCAGGATGCTGCCGCCGCGCATCGCCTGACGCGGGGCGAGTACCTGGAACACCGCCTGATACCACCCCTCGACGCACTTCAGGAAGTCGGGGTGCAGGCAGCTGGCAAAATTCTGCGCCCTGCCATCCTGCCCGATGAACGCCGCCCCCGGGTACTGGCTGAACACCCAGGGCGGGACGCCCTCGTTGATGGTCTCCGCCATGATGTAGGGACCGGGGCGGGCGATGATGCTCAAGCCCATCGCGGCGGCAAGGTCGAGAAACCCCGCCAGATCGCGCATCGGATGGCTGTGACCGTCCAGGTCGATCAGGTCCGGCTGCGGCTGATGCCACAGCCAGGGGATGTACGCCGCCACCGCGTTGAAGCCCGCCGTTTGCAGCAGCCCCAGGCGGTGCGCCCACTGGTCGGCGGGGGTGCGGAAGTAGTGAAATTCGCCCGCCTGAATCAGCGTCGGCTGACCGTTCAGCCAGAACTGACCGCCTCTGACCTGAAAGACGCTCATCGCCCCTCTCCTTCGCTGCTCTCGCTGCGCCGGCGGAAACCCAGGATGTCCAGCGCCTTTTGAATAAACGGGCTGTTGGTGTACAGGTCCCAGACCAGCCCGCTCTGATAGTTTTCGATCATGATCATCGAGCAGCCCTTGTCGATTCCGTAGAGCGCGCTGCTGTACCAGGGCGGATCGACGCTCAGGTTGTAGGCGTCGAAGAAGCCGTACCTGCCCCAGGTCAGCGGATGATCGCCGTGCAGATGCGCGATCATCGGCATCACCAGGTCGGGGACGAACGGCAGCGCGGAGATCGCGCCGTAAATCGAGACCGTCCCGTTCGGCTTCGGCTCGACCAGCGCGGGCGTCGCGCCGGAAACGTCGTAGCCCCAGGGGCTGTCGCCGGCGCTCGCCCCCCAGCTGTTGGCGTGATAGGTCCTGAACGCGCCGGCATGGGCGATGCAGTACGCCCGATTGGCGAGAGTCGCCAGCCGGGTGTTGTCGAACCAGTCGATTCCGTCGGGGTCAAGATACCGGGCGGTGTCCAGCCAGGCTTCGCTGAACTGGTAGGCGAACAGCGTCCCGCCGGGGTTGACGACGATCTCCTGCCCGTCAAAACTGCCCTTGTCGCGCCGGAACCCGGCATAGAGGCGGCGCGCCGTCTCCGGCTCGATGTGCCCGGCGGCTTGCAGATACATCATCTTCTGTTCCGCCGCCATATCCCACCGCCCGATGAAGCCCGGTTCGCCCTCCACGTAGTCGCCATCGCGATCCGGGTTGTACGCCATGCGAAAGCGGGTCTGCCCCTCGTCCTCGAAGACGATGAAGCGCCAATCGACCCGCGCCAGCAGCGCCTCCGCCATCTGCCGAACCTGATCATCCTGGAAATAGGCGGCGGCGGTGAGGACCCCGTTCAGACACAGCGCGGTGTCGATGGTGGAATATTCGCACCTGCCCCAGCGCTGGGCGCTGCTCATGCGCAGGAAGTGGGCGAAGAAGCCGCGATGATGGCTGGCGTTGTGCAGCAGGGTGTGCAGCGTGCGCCGGGTGATGTCGAGCGCCTGCCGCGCCGGCAGCAGCCCGCGCTCACTGGCGATCACCCAGGCGGTCAGGGCGAACCCGGTCGCCGCGATGGACGCGGGCTGCGGCTCTTTGGTGGAATCCGCCGTCAGACCATATCCCCGGCTGTGGGGGTCGAGGTTGCTGTAATGTAGAAAGAAATCGACCGATCCCTGGACTTCGCGATCAAGAAGAGAGGGCGGGATCATGAGTTCCTCCGAGAGCGGTTTGAGGTTCAGCGTTCAGCGTAGAGGATTGGCGCGCCAGGAATCGGGTAGAAAGGCGGAGCGGCTGGAAAGGGGTTTCGTTGTCCAGCAAGTCAATGAGCTGGCGGACGGCGGTCGCGCCCCATTCGAAACGGGACGCCCCAATGGTAGACAGCGATGGCTGCATGTGGCGGGCGAGCGGGATGTCGTCGAAACCGACGATGGCGATAGCGGCGGGAGCGCGCAGCCCCCGCTCCGTCATGGCGCGCAGGAAGCCGAACGCCATCTGGTCGTTGGCGCAGAAGACCGCCTGCGGCAGTTGGGCGGACTGGAAGATGAGCCGGGCGGCATCGTAGCCGGATACTTCCGTAAAGTTCCCCTGGTAAACCGGCACTTGCAGGCGCTTCCGTTTCGCCTCGGCAAGGAACGTCTCCATGCGCTCGGCGTTGTCCAGCGCATCCAGCGCCCCGGCGACGAACGCCATCCGCCGCAGCCCCTGATCATACAGATGCCGGAAGGCTTCGCGCACGCCCTGGGCGTTGTCGAGCAGCAGGGGCAGGATGAAGTCGTTCTGCAGGTCGCGGTCCAGCACCACGATGGGAAAACGCCGCGACGCCAGCTTCAAAACCTGCTCATTGGTGATCTTGCGGTCGAAGACAATCGCCCCGTCCACCTGCCGGTGCAGCAGGATGCGGCGCGTCGAGCGGCTTTCCGGGCAGACCAGGAGTTCATAGTCCGTCTCCAGGATGACGCTGTGGATGCCTTCCAGGATTTCCTCGTAGAACGAGCCGCTGAAGCGCGAAATGAACACGCCGATGGTCTGGGTCTTTCGGCGTTTCAAATTGCGGGCGAAGGCGTTGGGGTGGAAGTTCAGTTCTTCGGCGGCTTCCAGCACCCGCTTGCGGGTGGCTTCACCGATGCTGCCGGTATCGTTCAGCGCATAGGAAGCGGTGGTCACGCTGACCCCGGCGCGTTTGGCTACATCTCGTATCGTCGTCATCGTTGGCTCCCCCATCCTCCGCGCTCTACTGCGAAGCGCTTCGGGGCATTCCGCAGAACTTGGATGCGCCCCAGGCAAATCTGTTGACAGAGAAATACAAGGATGGTACAGTTGGGATGAAGTGAACCGTTTCACTTCATCGTGGATAGCTTATCCCACAGTCGGTAAAAAGTAAAGCAGTGCATTACTTTGAGGTCGCTTTGAGGTCGAATGAACAGAGTCTTTGAAAACCCTTACGGATATTTCACGCAGGACGGCAGGGAATACATCATCACCACGCCGCTGACGCCGCGCCCCTGGGGCAACGTCATCAGCAACGGCGATTACAGCATGATGGTGTCCCAGACCGGATCAGGCTACAGCTGGCGGGGCAACGCCGGGCAGAACCGCATCACCCGCTCCTTCCAGGACCTGGTCAAGGACAACTGGGGCAAGTATTTCTACATCCGCGACCTGCAGCGCCAGACCTGGTGGTCGGCGGCGTACAAGCCGGTCATGCGCCCCTATCAGCGCTGTGAAGTCGCGCATGGCTTGGGCTATTCCCGCTTCACCCAGCAGGTCGAAGACATCGAAAGCATCCTGACCGTCTTCGTCGCCGCCGATGCGCCGCTGGAAGTCTTCCGGCTGACGCTGACCAACCGAAGCGGTGAGATACGCGCGCTCGATGTGACCTCCTACGCCGAATGGCTGTTAGGGTTTGCGCCGGACGAACACCGCGAGTTCCACCGGCTGTTCATCGAAACCACCGCCGACATCGCCCAGAGCGCCGTCTTCGCCCGCAAGTGCCTGTGGGGCTTTCCCGACGACAGGGGACGCCACAACAACGTGGACTGGCCCTACACCGCCTTCATGGCGGTCAGCGAACCGCTCAAGTCGCTCGACTGCGACAAAGAGACCTTCATCGGGCTGTACAACAACGACGACCGCCCCAGGGCGATGACCGAACCGACCCTGGCGGGCAGGACCGGGCGCTTCACCGACGCCATCGCCGCCCTGCAGGTGGCGGTGACGCTCTCGCCCGGCGAATCGAAGACGGTGGTCTTCACGCTCGGCGCTGCCGAAGACGGACGCGAAGACGCCGCTGATCTGATTCGCCGCTTTACCTCGCCAGAGAAGAGCGCACGGGCATTGCAGGCGGTCGGCGAGTTCTGGTCGCGCTTCGTCGATGTCGAAAAGGTGGAGACGCCCGACGACGCCCTGAACTTCATGACCAACTACTGGCTGAAATATCAGGCGATCTCCTGCCGCCTGTGGGGCAAGTCGGCGTTCTATCAGGTCTCCGCCGGGTTTGGCTTTCGCGATCAGCTTCAGGACAGCCAGGTCTTCCTGGTGAGCGAACCGGACCTCGCCCGCCGGCAGCTTCTGATGCACGCCGCGCAGCAGTTCGTCGAAGGCGATGTGCTGCACTGGTGGTTCTCCATCCGGGGCGGCGGACCGCGCACCAACTGCTCGGACGATCTGCTGTGGCTGCCCTTCATCCTGAACAGCTACCTGAAGGAAACGGCGGATTACGCCATCCTCGACGAGCCGGTGTCCTACCTGAACGGACCCGCCGAACCGCTCTACGATCACTGCAAGCGGGCGGTCGAGCGCGCCTTCTCGCGCTTCTCGCCGCGCGGCGTCCCGCTGATGGGCGACCACGACTGGAACGACGGCTTGAGCGCCGTCGGAACCCTGCTCAGGGGCGAAAGCTTCTGGGTGGCAGAGTTCCTCTATATGATCCTCGGCGACTTCGCCCCGCTGGCGCGGCGGCGCGACGACGAACGCTTCGCCGCGCGCTGCGAAGTCGTGCGCGACAGCCTGAAAGCGGCGCTGAACCAGCACGGTTGGGACGGCGCATGGTATTTGCAGGCGACCACCGACGACGGGCTGCTCCTCGGTTCGCACACCAACGTCGAAGGCAAAATCTTCCTGATGCCCAACATCTGGGCGGTGATCAGCGGCGCGGCGGAAGCGGGACGCGGCGAGACGGCGATGGCGGCGGTGACCGAATACCTGCTCAAGGATCACGGCGCGCTGCTCAACTTCCCGGCGTTCACCCACCCGCGCCCGGATGTCGGCTACGTCACCCGCTATGCGCCGGGGCTGCGCGAAAACGGCGGAGTCTACACCCACGCCGCCACCTGGGCGGTCTGGGCGTATGCGCTGGCGGGGCAGCCCGATCTGGCTTACGAAGCCTTCCGCCGCATCTGTCCGCCCAACCGCAGCGCCGACATCGACGCCTACAAGGCGGAGCCATACGTCACCCCCGGCAACATCGACGGACCTCTCTCGGAATTTCACGGGCGCGGCGGTTGGACGTGGTACACGGGTTCGGCGCAGTGGCTCCACCGCGTCGCCACCCACTGGATTCTGGGAATTCGCCCGCAGGAGGACGGACTGCTGATCGCGCCGTCCATCCCAGCGCACTGGGACGGTTTCAAGGTCACCCGCCGGTTTCGCGGCGCGGTATACGCGATTGAGGTCGAAAACCCCCAGCGCGTCAGCGGCGGCGTTCGCTCTGTGATGGTGGATGGACAGCCTCACCAGAGCAGCCTGCTCCCCGTCTTTGCCGACGGGAAGACGCACCCTGTCAGGATCGTCTTGGGGACGTAGCGCCGCAGCCCACAGGCGAGAATCGCCGGGGCACGCGCCCTAGTCCGGAAAGGAAGATGCCTCATCCCATTGAATGAAATGTCGCGTTTGAAATGTCGCGATGCTGCGCCACCAGCGTGCGGCAAATCGTCTCGTCCGTCGCATCACGACCTTATCGTCAAAAACATCAATACGGAGATGATGGAATGAAAGCCTTTACCAAACGCATCAGCGCGGCTCTTCTGCTCGTCCTGGTCCTCAGCCTGATCGTGCCGGCGCAGGCGCAGGGCGTCACCGTGCGCTATGCCAACTGGAACCTGGGCACGGAAGAAGAGAACAACATCCAGCGCCAGCTAGTCGCCGCCTATGTCGAGATGCACCCGGAAGTCACGATTGAATTCGTGGACATGTCCGGCGATGGAAGCTGGACCGAGAAGCTGACCAATCTCGCCGCGCGCGGCGAGCTGCCCGATGTCTTCATGTCGGACAACACCCCCTACTACGTCCAGAGCGACTGGGCGGCGGACCTTTCGGCGATGGTGGCGGACGATGCCGACTGGCAGAACGTGCCCCAGGTGTTGAAAGATGCTGTGAGCTATTCCGGCAGCGTGCTGGGCGTGCCCAGCGCCCAGTTCGTCATGGGCTACTTCGTCAACCAGGACCTGTTCGAGGCTGCCAACCTGGATGCCCCGGCATACGGCGCTTCGCTGGATGACTTCTATGCCGCCGTGACTGCCGTCACCGACGTACAGCAGGGCGTACTCGGTCTGAACGAGATGGAACCGATCCTCGGTTGGTATCCCAGCACCCAGGATGCCAGCCTGCAGTGGTTCAGCTTCGACGGCGCGCACATGAACTACAACGCCGACGGCTTCAAGGCGGCGGTCGACAGCGCCCTGGAAATGCTGCCCCATACCTGGCAGGGTCTTTCTGAAGAACAGAAGACGGCGTTCGCCTCGGTGGGTCCCTGGGAGCTGTTCCTGAACCAGGAAGTCGGCGCGACCTGGGACGGCGGCTGGGCGGTCCCCGGCTATGCCCAGAACGCCACCTTCAACTGGGATTTCCTGGGCATTCCGGGCGGCAATCAGGCGATGGTGGCGGACATCCTCGTCGTCTCCGCCACCGCCGCCGACCCGACTGCCGCTTTTGACTTCGCCAAGTGGATGAGCTTCTCCGCCGAAGGCTATGCCAAAGAAGCCGAAATCGCCGCCGCCGCCGCCGCCGTGCCGACCCGTATGCCGGTATCGGTCAGCGCTGAAAGCATCGACCTGTACCTGTCCCTGGTCGGCGAAAAAGCCGGTCTGCGTCAGGCGCTCGAAAACCTGGACAGCAGCCTGGTCGAATCGCTGGCGAAGATCGTCCCCGGCTACATCAATGCCCGCTGGGAAGGCAAGCCCGGCATCGACATCGGCGAGAACCTGGATGTGAACATGTGGTTCATGTTCGCCAATCTGTCATCCGGCGCGTACAAGTACTCCGACTACTCGGCGCAGCTGGAAGAGTTCGCCAACAATCTGCTGGATGAAGCGCGCGCGGCGCTGTCCAGCTAAGCGGAATCTTGAAGGAAAA
Organism: Anaerolineae bacterium; assembly: GCA_013360465.1. Taxonomy (GTDB): domain Bacteria; phylum Chloroflexota; class Anaerolineae; order Aggregatilineales; family Phototrophicaceae; genus Flexifilum. The sequence goes on from JABWBO010000067.1 coordinate 10,534, forward strand.
CCATGAGCGGGAGACCCGGCGGGTCTCCCCTACAATCAACGTGCCGCAGGAGCGAGCCGGCGGCTCGTCCGTTGAAACGATGCGAGACATGGCTTATGGATAAACGAATTCAAATTCGTATGATTTCGGCAGACGGCAAGAATGCCATCCCTACACCCCAGGGATGTAGGGACGCGCTTCTGCGCGTCCGCCTGCTTCAATCCTACGTGTTCGTTTTCGGTATTCCATCAGGTTCTCCCTCCTTCTTAAGCCCCTCTCTCACACACGCGGGAGAGGGGCTGGGTGAGGATGGAACGACTGCTCCCTCATAGACCGCAGCGGCGCCTGGTGAAGTGCCCGGTGCGCCGCTGTCAGGCGGGGGTGCATTTCAATATTTTGGGTACTTCAACGGACGATGCAGGCATCGTCCCTACGGAGGCACATTTCGTAGGGACGACGCCCGCGTTGTCCGCCCGTATCCCCAATAATCTGAAATGCACCCGTCAGGCGGCAGGCGGTTGACAAACCGCCCCTACAGAATACTTGCGATTTTTCGTGTCCTGTCAGTAAATCTGAAGTGCCTTCTTTCACGCAGCAGAGCCGGAGATTTGGCGATGCGCTCGAAACGGAACCGCGTTCGCGACATGGCGCTGTGGGCGGCGATCCTGCTGACGGCGCTCCTGGCTGCGGCGTGCGCCCCCCAGCCGACCCTCGAACTCCGCGCCGCCGCCTCGGCGCAGCGCCCGCCCCAGGACCCGACGGCGAGCCTGCCAGACCAGCCCAGCATCGAAATCTCCGCCGACTCCCTGGGTCTGCCGCTCGCCCAGGATGAGACCGCCCACCAGTACGCCGGGGGCAGCATCCTGCTTCAGCGGGGTGACAGCCTGCATTTCGAAGTCGAAATCCCCGCCGACGGCGAATTCACCCTCGCCTTCGACCTCGCCGCGCCTGCCGGGTCATCACCTCCCGAAGGTCAGATGCGCGTCGATGGGGAATTCCCCGTTCGTGATTTCCAGCGGCTCCTCTTCCCGATCTTCTTCCGCAGCGCCGACTCCACGTTCACGCAGGATCGCTACGGCAACGATGCGCTCATCCGTCAGGTGCGCGATGTGCGATGGTCGAACGCCGCCGCGCGCGATGTCAACTTCAGCCAGCCCTATCCGCTTCGGCTCAATCTTTCCGCCGGGCTGCACCGCTTCGACTTCACGCTGACCGAAGGCGCGCTCTACCTCGGCACGATCACGCTTCAGCCGTTCGTGCCCTACCCCGACTATGCCCACTATCTGGCATCGCAGACTGGGCAGGAGTCGTCCGGCTTCCTGCTCGCCCTCGAAGCGGAACTGCCTTCCTACAAGAACAATACGTCCGTGCGCCCCGCCGGCAGCCGCAGCCTGACCGTCACCCCCTATGACACGTACCGGCTGCTGCTGAACACGCTGGGAGGCGACAGCTGGATCAAGAGCGGCAGCGCAGCGTACTACGAGTTCGAGGTCCCGCAGGACGGACTGTACGCGATCACCCTGCGCGCCCTGCAGAACACCCGCAGCGGTTTCACCGTCTTCCGCCGCATCACGGTCAACGGCGAGGTCCCCTTCGCGGAATTCAACGCCATCCCCTTCGCCTATTCGGCGGACTGGGTGGACGCAGCGCTCGGCGGCGAGACGCCTTACCGGGTCTTTCTGCATCAGGGCGTCAACATCCTGGGCGTCGAGGCGACCAACGCGCCCTACCTGCCCGCTATCGAGACGATTCAGGCTGCGCTGCTCGACATCAACGCCCTGGCGCTGGAGATTCGCCGGCTGACCGGCAACCAGCGCGACCCGTTCAAAGAGTGGGTCATCTCCGACTACATCCCCGACGTTCAGGAGCGGCTGAACGGCATCGCCCAGCGGCTCATCGATGATCAGGCAACGCTGACGGCAATCGACCCCAGCGGCGCGTCGCCCGAAGTGCTGACGTATCAGATGGCGATAGACAACCTGCTCTTCCTGGCATCCGACCCGGACAAGATTCCGGTCTACATGAGCCGGTTTTCGGAAGGGGCAGGGTCGGCGGCGCAGCAGCTTGGCTCGCTCCTGCCGCTGCTGCAAAATCAGCCGCTCGCCCTGGACCGGATCGCCATCCATTCGCCCGAAGTCGTGCCGATCACCTCCGGCGCGCCGTTCCTCACCGCCCTGTCTGAAGACCTCAAGCGCTTCGCCCAGTCCTTCCAGCCCGACCCCTATCGGACGATTGGCGCGAGCGACGACGAGCTGGAGGTGTGGGTCAACCGTTCCCGGCAGTACGTGAACCTGCTTCAGCAGATGGCGGACGCGACGTTCACGCCGCAGACGGGGATTCGCGTCAAGTTCTCCATCATGCCCGACGAGGCGAAACTGATCCTCGCCAACGCCGCCGACATTCAGCCCGATGTGGCGCTGGGCGTCAGCACCGACCGACCCTATGAACTCGCCATTCGCAACGCCCTCTACGATCTGCGCGCCTTCGACGACTTCGACTCCTTCATCCACGTCTTCGCGCCCGGCGCGCTCCTGGGCTACATCATCAACGACTCGGTCTATGCGCTGCCTGAAACGCAGGACTGCTGGCTGACCTTCTACCGCGCCGACATCCTCGATGCGCTGGGGATGTCCGTGCCGAGTACCTGGGGCGAAGTCATCGAGATTCTGCCGGAACTCCAGCGCTCCGGCATGAACTTCAACGCCCCGCTGTCGGTCGGTGCCGGGCAGCGGAACTACATCTTCACCGCGCCCTACCTCTTCAACTATGGAGCGCCGCTCTACAGCGAAGGCGGGTTTGCCACCGGCTTGCAGAGCGAAGAAGCCATCGCCGGCGTGCGGTTCATGGCGGAAAGCTTCACCCTCTACGGGATGCCCCTGACCACCGCCAGCTTCTTCCAGGACTTTCGTTATGGCACACTGCCGATCGGCGTCTCCAACATCATCGACACCTATGTCAAGCTGGTGACCGCCGCCCCGGAAGTCGGCGGACTCTGGAACATTGCCCCGTTCCCAGCGACCGTGCTGGCGGACGGCACAGAGAACCGCTATGCCACCGGTTCGGCGCAGACCAGCATCATGTTCGCGAACACCGATCAACCGGAAGAAGGCTGGGAATTCCTGAAGTGGTGGCTCTCGACCGAAACACAGGCGGCGTTTCAGGAACAGATCGTCCTGAACTACGGACTCGAATACCTGTGGTTTTCAGCCAACCTGGAAGCGTTCAGCCGGCTGGATATCCCGGATGAACACAAGGCGGTCATCCTGGATCAGTGGGCGTGGCTGCAAGAGCCGGTGCGCCTGCCCGGCAGCTACATGCAGGAACGTGAGCTGAGCAATGTCTGGAACCGCATCGTGTTCGACGGCGTGAACCCCCGCGTGGCAATTGACCGCTCCGTCATCACCATCAACCGCGAAATCGCCCGCAAAATGGAGGAATTCGGCTTCCTGGTGGACGGTCAGCAGGTGCGCGACCTGACCATCCCGACGATTGCGACCGTGCAGGGGTGGATTGACAATGTCGATTAGACGATCCTTCCAGCACTGGCTGAAGAAAGAAGGCAGCGCCTATGCCTTCCTGTCGTTCTACGGCATCCTGTTCATCGTCTTCATCGTCGTGCCGGTCCTGGCGGCGTTCCTGCTGTCGTTCACCTTCTTCGACGCCATCCAGGCTCCCCGCTTCCTGGGGCTGGATAACTACATCTCGCTGATCACCCAGGACGATACATTCATGAAGTACGTCCTGCCCAATACCATCCAGTTCGCGGTGATCGTCGGTCCCGGCGGCTACGCCTTCGCCTTCATGCTGGCGTGGGTGCTGGCGCAGCTCCCCAAGCTGCCCCGGACGATCTTCGCCCTCATCCTCTACTCGCCTTCGATGACGGCGGGCGTGGCGATGGCGGTCGTCTGGAAGGCGCTCTTCAGCGGCGACCAGACCGGTTATCTGAACGCCTTCTTGATGGGGATGGGTCTTCTGCAGGAGCCGATCCAATGGCTGCAATCGCCGCAGTACCTCATGACCATCATGATCATCGTCTCGCTGTGGAGCAGCATGGGCATCGGCTTTCTGGCGATGCTGGCGGGCATCCTGGAGATCAGCCCGGAGCTGTACGAAGCCGCCGCGATGGACGGGATGAGCAGCCGGTGGCAGGAGATCTTCTACATCACCATCCCCTCGATGAAGCCGCAGATGCTCTTCGGGGCGGTCATGTCCATCGTCGGCGCATTCCAGGCGGGGTCGATCGGCGTGACGCTTTCGGGCAGCAACCCTACCCCGCAGTACGCCGGACAGCTGATCGTCAACCACATCGAGGATTACGGCTTCCTGCGCTACGAGATGGGCTACGCCGCCGCTGTCTCGGTGGTCCTGCTGCTGATGGTGCTGTTCTTCACCCGCCTGGCGACCCGTCTGTTCGGCAGCGAGAGGTGAATGCTCGATGAAGCAGAACGCCATTCGCCGCTACACCGGCGTGCGGAATCGGGGCATCAACCCGCAGGGGTTTCACGTCAGCCAGATCAAGTTCTACATCCTGCTGCTTCCCCTTTCGGTGGTCATGATCCTGCCGATCATCTTCATCTTCTCCAGCGCCTTCAAACCGCCGGACGAGCTGTTCGCCTACCCGCCGCAGTTCTTCGTGGTCAACCCCACGCTCAAGAACTTCACCGACCTGTTCTCCAAGCTGTCCAATTCGGGCATCCCGGTCAGCCGCTACCTGTTCAACAGCATCGTTATCACCCTGGCGACGATGGCGGCGTCGATCCTGGTCTCCAGCGCGGCGGCGTATTCCCTTTCCAAGAAGCGCTTCAAGCTGAAGCGGGCGCTGTTCGCCATCAACAACCTGGCGCTCATGTTCGTGCCCATCGCCGTGACGATCCCGCGCTTCCTGGTGATCGAGCGCCTGAGCCTGCTCAACACCTTCTGGGTTCACGTCCTGCCTGTGCTGGCGATGCCGGTCGGGCTGTTCCTGATCAAGCAGTTCATCGACGGCATTCCCGATGAAGTCATCGAAGCAGCGCAGATCGACGGGGCGTCGGACTGGTGGATCTACTGGCGCATCATCCTGCCGATGATCCGTCCCGCCATCGCTACCATCGGCATCCTCACCTTTCAGGCGGCGTGGAACAACGCCGAAATTTCCACCCTCTACGTCAACGACGAAAGTCTGAGGACGCTCGCCTTCTACCTCAGCACGCTGACCACCACGGCCACCGGGGCGAACGCCGTCGCCGGACAGGGTGTGGCGGCGGCGGCGGCGCTGATCATGTTCCTGCCCAACCTGATCATCTTCATCTTCTTACAGCGTCAGGTGATGAGCACCATGTCGCATTCGGGGCTGAAATGAAGAAGCTGCCGGCGTTTCTCTTCATTCTGTTCGTCCTGGCGGCGGCGGGCGCGCCGCTGACCGCGCTTTCCCCTTACACAACCTGGACGCTCGGTCCGGGCAGATACCTGTGGCCCTCGCAGGACGCTTACACCCCGCTGGAAGAGATCGACCTGCCTCTATCCGGTCCTGAAGAGATGTTCCTCGCCCCCGACGGTTCGCTGTATATCGCCGACACCGGCAACGGGCGCATCGTCCGGCTCGACGCCGATTTCCAGATCGCGGCGGAATACGGACTGGGCATCCTGGAGTCGCCCACCGGCTTGTTCGTCGACGAAGCGGGCACGCTCTACATCGCCGACGCCGGCAGGAACACCATCCTCATCCTGAGCGCAGACGGGGAGCTGATCAGCGAATTCGGGCGTCCGTCGGAACCGCTGTTCGGAACCAGACGCGAATTCCTGCCGCGCAAGCTGGTGGTTGACGCGCGCCGCAACCTGTACGTCGTCAGCGAAGGCTCGGTCGATGGTCTGGTGATGATGAACGCCGATGGTCATTTCATCGGCTACTTCGGAGCCAACTCGGCGGACATGTCGCTCAAGATGATCTTGCAGCGCCTGTTCCTGACCGACGAGCAGCTCGATCAGTTCATCAAGAACGAAGCCGCCTCGCCTTCCAACCTGGCGCTCGACCGTCAGTCGCTCATCTACACCATCACCGCCGGGACCGAACGCGAAAGAAGCATCCGCCGCTTCACCGTTTCCGGCAAGAACATGTTTCCGGGGGTGTTCGGCTCGCGGACCTTCCGCGACATCGACGCCAGCGAAGACGGGCTGCTGGTGACGGTAGACGCCGACGGCTCGATCTTCGAGTACGATCTGAACGGCGTGCTGCTCTTCGTCTTCGGCGGGCAGGATCGCGGCGATCAGCGGCTCGGTTTGCTCAGCAACCCCACCGCCATCGAGCGCGTGGGCGATCTCCTGTACGTGCTGGATAAAGACAAGAACGCCATCGTCACCTACCAGGTCACCGATTTCGCCCGGCGCGTCCACGACGGCGTGCGCCTGTACATGGACGGCTTCTACGCCGAAGCCAGACCCTACTTCGAGGACGTGCTGGAATTCAACGGCTTGTTCATCATGGCATATCAGGCAATTGCCGACGCCTACTACAAAGAGGGCGATTACCCCAACGCCCTGCAATCCTACCGCTACGCCGAAGACCGCAGCGGCTATTCCGAAACCTTCTGGGAGCTGCGCAACGCCGTCTTGCAGCAGTCTCTCGGCAATGCGCTCGGCGTCCTGTGCGGCGGTTGGCTCATCCTCAGCATCTTCACCCGATTGGAACGGCAGCGGCGCTGGCTGGACCCGGTGCGCAGCCGGCTGCGCGAGACAGGACGGTTCCGGCTGGTGAGCGACTTCGCCTTCCTGTTCCGCTTCATCCGGCAGCCCGCCGACAGCTTCTACGACATCAAGCACAATCTGCGCGGCAGCCTGCTCTTCGCCCTGCTCCTCTACGCCTGGGTGCTGGCGGTGCGCATCCTCTCGCTGTACGTGACCGGCTTCATCTTCAGCCCCTATTCGCTCTCCTGGCAGATCGATGTGGAGACGGAAATCGCCTATACGATTGTGCCGCTCCTGCTGTGGAACGTCGCCAATTATCTGATCGCCACCATCAGCGACGGCGAAGGACGCCTGCGCCATGTCTTCATCGGCAGCGCCTACAGCCTCTTCCCCTATGCGCTGTTCGGGCTGCCCATCGCCCTGCTCTCCAACCTGCTGACGCTCAACGAGGTCTTCCTCTTCACCTTCTCCACCCAGATCATGTGGTTCTGGACCGGGCTGATGCTCGTCATCATGGTCAAGGAGATTCACAATTATTCCGGCGCAGAGACGGCGCGCAACATCCTGACCACCCTCTTCACGATGGCGTTGTTCCTGCTGACCGCCTACATCCTTTACGTCCTCTTCAACCAGCTTTACGAGTTCGTCATGGCGATCATTCGGGAGGTCAGTCTGCATGGCTAAGGCGGAATCTCGAATGGTCCTGATGAGAAGCGCGGCGGGCGACCCGGCGGGTCGCCCCTACGGAGCGTGGCGGCGGGCGCTGCTGCTGATCGTCCTGCTGCTGCCGACCCTCCTGCTGCCGCGCGGCGCAGCCAAAGCCGACGCCCTGCGGCAGGACATCCCCGCCGGCTACCAGATGACCGCCGAAAATGAGCAGTTCCAGCTTTACATCGACCCGGCGACGCTGGCGTTCGAGCTGATGGACCGGCGCAGCGGCTACCTGTGGCATTCCGGCATCGACGAAACCGTCGAAGGCGACCGGCTGAACACCTCCTGGCGCGCCTTCGCCCAGAGCGGCGTCAGCATCGAGTACTTCGACGCCCGCGCCATCAACCGGCGCGTCTCCATCGCCAACGCCGATCACACGCTGGAGGTGACGCCGGTCGATCAGGGCGTCTCGGCACAGGTGACATTCCTGGAATATGGCATCAGCCTCGCGGTCACTGTCCAGTTGGAGGCGGAAGGCGTGCGCGTCGAAGTACCAGGCGAGTCCATCCGCGAAGAAAACCCCGATTTCCGGCTGGGAAAGGTCTACCTCTACCCCTTCCTCGGCGCGACGCGGGGGAGCAGCATACCGGGCTACCTCTTTCTGCCCGATGGCAGCGGCAGCCTGATCCGCTTTGCCGATTCCACCAAAGCCCAGAACATGTTCTACGGGCGTTACTACGGAGACGACCTGGGGATGATCGCCGAACAGCCCTACAACTTTCGCGTCATCGCGCCCTATGCGATTTCCTTCCCGGTCTTCGGCATGGTACACGGCGAAGCGGAACACGCCTTCCTCTCGGTCGTCGAACGCGGAGCCGCCTACGGCGAAATTCAGGCGCACCCGGCGGGCATCATCACCAACTTCAATTTCGCCTATAACGCCTTCATCTACAGCGAGACCTACTTCCAGGCGACCAACCGCTCCGGCGCGGGCGTGACCCTCGTTCAGAACCAGCGTAACCGCTTCGACGCCGTGCTTCACTTTCGCTTTCTGACCGGCGAGGCGGCGAACATCGTCGGCATGGCGCACAGCTACCAGCGTTATCTGGTCGATCACGGGCTGCTGCGTCGAAACGAACCCACCAACCCGAACATCGGTATGCGGCTGGAATTTCTCGGCGGCGACAAGGAAGAGGTGCTGCTGTGGAATCGCTTCATCCCGATGACTACGATCAGCCAGATGCGCGCCATCCTGGACGGGCTGCAAATCCCTAATGCTGAGGTCATCTACTACGGATGGCAGCCCTTCGGCGCGACCGCCATGCCGCCCACCACGCTGGCGCTGGAAGGCGGCTTGGGCAGCGCAGGCGAGCTGCGTGCCCTGGCGGCGGACATCGAGTCTGCGGGCGGGCATTTCGCGCTCTACCTCGACCCGCAGGCGGCGCTGTGGGGTGAGCCGGGCTACTCGCCGCGCGGCGATCTGGCGATGGCGATCACCAGCGCCACGCTGTGGGGTTACAACCGCTTCGCCAGCCATTTCTTTCACATCGACACGCTGCGCCAGCGCTACTCCTCCTTCTCTGGCGATGTGGCGGCGCAGCCTGGGGTGGGACTGGCGCTCGACGGGATCGGCTGGACGCTCTACAGCGACCACCGCCAGCGCCAGCCCTTCAGCCGTGAGGATGCCATCGAGGCGTACCGCAGCCTGCTGGGGGAGACGCCGCTGCGCCTGAGCTTTTACCGCCCCAACGACTATGTCTTCAGCCTAGCGCAAGCCTACTATGACATCCCGCTGAGCGACAACGGCTACGTCTTCACGTCGGAACCCGCACCCTTCCTGCCGATTGTGCTGGCGGGCTACCTGCCCTATTACGGGTCGGCGCTCAATTTCTCGTCCAACCGGCAGGATGACCTGCTGCGCCACGTGGAGTTCGGCGTCTACCCGTCGTACTTCCTGACTCACGAAGCCACCGCCAATCTGCTCAGCACCAACTCCAACTGGATTTACACCTCGTCCTACGCCCAGTGGGGAGAACAGGTCCGCGAAACCTACCGCTGGATGAACGCTCTGCTCGCCCCGGTGCGGGGGCAGGAGATCGTCGCCCACGAACGCCTGGCGGAGGGCGTCTACGCCACCACCTACGCGCAGGGCGGGCACATCATCGTCAATTATACCGACCAGCCCTTCGTCAGCGCTGAGATCAGCGTCGAGGCGAAGAACGCTGTGCTTGTGGAGAACACGCCATGACAGGACGAGGGTCGTTCCGCCCCGAAATCAGCCTGCGCGTTCGCGAAGCTCTGCACGGCTATGGCTTCATCCTCATCTGGGTCCTGGGTTTCGCGTTGTTCACGGCGCTGCCGCTCGCCCAGACCTTCCACTACAGCGTCAACCAGGTCACGGTGACCGCCGCCAGCATCAATCTGAGCTTTGTGGAGTGGGCGAACTACACCCGCGCCCTGTTCACCGATCCTAACTTCGTCGAACTGCTGGTCGGCTACACCATCGAAACCCTCGTCTCGGTCCCCATCGTGCTGATCTTCGCCATGATCATCGCCATGTTCCTGAACCTCAAGTTCCGGCTGAAGGGCGTGTTCCGGGTCATCTTCTTCCTGCCTATCGTCATCACCAGCGGACCCGTCATCAAGGAACTGACGGCTCAGGGGGCGGCTTCCGCGCCGGGCATCGCCAGCCTTCCGGCAGTCGTCGAATTCCTGGAACAGCTGCCGCGCGCGCTGCGCACCCCGGTCGAATACCTGCTCACCTCGTTCATCCTCATCCTGTGGTTTTCCGGCGTGCAAATCCTGATCTATCTGTCCAGCCTGCAAAAGGTGGACCGCAGCATCTATGAGGCGGCGGCGATTGACGGAGCATCGAGCTGGGAGATCTTCTGGAAGATCATCCTGCCCTCGCTTTCGACGGCGACGGTGGTCAACGCCGTCTACACCATCGTCACCCTTTCACATTTCTCGGAAAACAAGGTCATCCGCTACATCTACGATCAGACTTACGACGTGCAGGGCGGCATCGGCTACGCCAGCGCGCTGGCGTTCATCTACTTCGGCGTGATGATCATCTTGCTGGGGATCGTCTATCTGTTTCTGATGCAGTGGGCGAAAAGGAAGGCGTAAAGGATGCAGCAGGTCCTCCATCACCCCATCATCGAGCGCCTGCGCGGGCTGCTGTTCGGCAGCCGTGCCCGTCGCGGGCTGACCTTCACCGCCGCCCTGTACGCGCTGCTCATCGCCATCGGCTTCGTCTACCTGCAGCCCCTCCTCTTCATGTTCATCACCAGCATCAAAAGCCCGAACGACCTGCTCAACCCGATGGTCCAGTGGGTCCCGACCGAGCTTTACCTGGGCAACTACCTCAAGGCGTACCGGGTGCTGGATTACCCCAACACGCTGGTGACATCGGTCCTGATCAGCATGACGCCGTCGCTGCTGCAAACCGCCGTCGCCTCGCTGGTCGGCTATGGACTGGCGCGCTACCGCTTCTGGGGCAAGCCGCTGATCTTCGCGCTGCTCCTCGCCACCTTCATCATCCCGCCGCAGAACACGGTCATTCCGCAAATGCTGACTTATCGCGACCTGGGGCTGCTGGGGAACCCGCTGGCGCTCATCCTGCCGGCGCTGATGGGACAGGGTTTCAGAAGCGCCATCTTCGTGCTGATCTTCTACCAGAGCTTCATCTCGCTGCCCAAAGTGCTGGAAGAATCAGCGCGGCTGGATGGCGCGTCAGACCTGCGCATCTTCTTCACCATCGCCGTGCCGTCTGCGCTGCCGGCATACATCGTCTCGTTCATCTTCTCCACCGTCTGGTACTGGAACGAGACCTTTCTGACCGCCATCTTCCTGGAGGGCGGCGTGACCACCCTGCCGATGCAGCTGTCGCGCTTCACCCAGGCGTACGAAAACCTCTACCCACCGGGGACGGTCAACATCTTCGATCGGCTTAATGAAGCGGTGAAGATGAGCGGCACATTCCTGAACATCCTGCCGCTGCTGGTGATCTATTTCGTCCTCCAGCGCTGGTTCGTCGAATCAGTGGAGATGACCGGCATCACCGGCGAGTGAGGGCTGCACCGTCTGCCGCGTGCGCAGCCCTCAGCGAAAGACGCGGTTACTCCGTCGGGAAGGGGAAGACGATCACATCGCGGATGTCGGCGGCATTGAGCAGGAGCATCGCTACCCGGTCAAGATGCAGCGTGAAGCTGGTCGCCGGCGGCATACCGAACATCAGGACACGCGCTGCGCCGCTGCGCGGCACGCCATTGGGCGCGGCGCACGCCGGGTCATTTTCCTCGCGGCAGCCGCTGGCGAGAGTAATGCCGTTGATCACCAGTTCAAACCGTTCGATCCGCTCCGAGCCGGGCGGCGTCGTGATCACGAAGTTCGGTTGGATCAGCGCAGGCAGGATCGCCTGCTGGTAAACCATCCGCATCACCTCTTCGGCGCTGCGGCATGTCGCCAGATCAGCGGCGCGTACCCCTGCCGCCTCCGCCACCGCACAGGCTTCATCCAGCGGCATCGTCTCAGAGCGTGTCTACAAAGCCGGTTTTCACACAACCTCACCCCGGAAACCTGACGGTTTCCTGCCCCTCTCCAATTGGAGAGGGGCGGTTGAGCGCAGCGAAACGGGGTGAGGAACGTGGGCGCTGCCTATCATTCATTGAAGGAATACGCCGCTGCACAGGGCAGTTTTGCCCAGGGGCGGGCGATTGCCGAGCGCATCGCGCATACAGCGCTGATCGCAAACTTCACCTGGAACCAGGGGGCGCTCGCTTCCGCGCAGTTTCAGCACCACGACGCCTTCGCGCTGCTGCGTCGGGCGCTCATCCAGATCGAAGATAACCATCTCCTGCCCCAAAAGCCCCATGCCCTCAACTTCCTGGCGAAAGCTTACCTGCGCTTTGAGCGTGCCGATCTGGCGGAGAAGTGCTTTCTGATGGCGCTGCGCGTCCCCGGCGTTTCGCTGTCCCAGACGGCGCACGCCCTGTGCGGGCTGCTGCTGTGCGGGCTGCTGCTGAGCGCCCTGATGACGACGCATTTCATCATCGGCGACAACGATGTGGAGACGACGCTGACGGCGCTGAAAACCCTGAAACCACACATTCCTGTGCGCTCGCCGGCGTTGTTCGCCCTGCCGCCCGGCGATGCCGCCGCCCATCTGGAACGGGAAGCTGCCGCCCTTCAGCACGAACTGGATCACCTGCCGGCGCTGGCGCGCTATCGTGTCGTCGAAGCGCTGACCTACTGGCTGCACGAACGGAGCGCGGCATCGGATGCGGCGGGGAGGACAGAACTCAGCCTGCCCTCCTGATTACCTGTGCCTCAGAGAAGGGATCGCCCATCTGCAGGCGGCGCTCACCATCGCCGAGCGCGAAGACGATCAGCATTTGATCGCGACATGGGTGAACAACCTTGGTTTGGCGTATGCCCTCGCCAACCGCCGCGAAGAGGCGCTCCAGCATTTTACGCGGGCACTGCGTATGCACAGCGCAGCGGGCGACCGCCGCGCCGAAGGGCTAACACTCGGCAACCTCGCCAACCTGCTGGTAGACCACCAGGATGCCATCAAAGCCGATGATCGCGACTCAGGTGGGTGATCGCGCCAACATTGGCATTTGGTCGAGTAATCTGGCGAGCGTCGCCGCCGTCCTGGGCGACCGCGCCGGCGCTGCTCAGAATCAGACAGCGACGCGCTGATGCCCGCCGGGCTGGCGCTGATCGTCTGGGGGTGGCGCACGCCAACCGACGGTTCGATTTGAAGCCGGGCGGCTGCGCTCACTGGACGAACAGGCGGACTCCCCAGGGCGGCAGGTCCAGCGCCGTCGGCTGGCGCAGTTCTGCGCGCTGACCGCTGAAGAAGTCGCTGTAGACGCCTTCGAAGAGCGTCTCTTCGAACGTCACCGCCTGCGCCTGCGCCGAAAAGTTGAAGACGGCAAAGACCTTGTCGCGCTCCTTCTGGCGGACGAAGCTCAACACCTGAGCGGGGGCGCTGTTGGGGACGCGGATCATCCGCGCCCCCCACGCGGCATTCCACAGCGCGCTGTTGCGCTGTTTCAAAGCGAGTAGCTGCCGGTACAGATCGCCGTGCGGGTGTTCCGCCCAGACGATGGGGTCTTTCTCGAAGAACGCCAGCCGCTTGTTGTAACCCGCCTCCTGCCCGTTGTAGATCAGCGGCATGCCTTCGCCGATCACCGAAAGCGCCATCGCGGCGTGCAGGCAGTCGCCGAACTGCTCGAACTCCGTGCCATCCCAGGCATTCTTGTCGTGGTTGCTCACGAACATCATGCGCATGATGTCGGCGGGGTACGCCTTTTCGTTCCAGGAATAGTAGCGGTACAGGCTGTTCACGTCCGCCGCGCCGCGCGCGATGCTGGTCAGCGCGTCATACCATGTCCAGGCATAGGTCATGTCAAAGGCTTCGGCATGGAGGTCGGTCGCCTCCCATTCCGCCAGCATGAACACCGGCTTGATGGCGTCAAGCTCGCGGCGGGCGTTGTTCCAGAAGTCGAGCGGCACGAACCCGGCGACATCGCAGCGATAACCATCGATGTCGGCTTCGCGGACCCAGTACTTGAGGGCGTCGGTCATATAGCGGCGCACCTCCGGTCGGCTGTAATCCAGCTCGATGATGTCGTGCCAGTCCCACCAGGGCGTGGGGTGAAACTCGCCCTTCCAGTCGCGGGCGTACCATTCCGGGTGTTCGGCGACCAGCGGGTTATCCCACGCCGTATGGTTGGCAACCCAGTCGAGGATGACGTACATGCCCAGGGCATGGGCGGCGCTGACGAACTGCTTCAGATCGTCCAGCCCGCCAAATTCGGGATTCACGCCGTAGTAGTCGCGCACCGCATAGGGGCTGCCCAGCGTGCCCTTGCGGTTCATCACACCAATGGGGTGTATCGGCATCAGCCAGAGGATAGCGACGCCCAACGCCTTCAGCCGGGGTAGGTGGGCGATGGCAGCCTGAAACGTGCCGGCTTCGGTGAACTGGCGAGTGTTGATCTGGTAGATGGTGGCGTTCTTCGACCATTCAGGATGCCTGATCCTGACGTAGGGAGTCGGCTGATAACGGCTTAGATCGGCGCTTGTGGACACTTTTCGTCCCCTATCGAAACTCACACCAGACAGTTTTCAGCCCGCGATTATGCCCCGGATGTGCCCCGTCGTCACGGGCGATACGGCGCTTGCCCGGCGGTCATATCAAAACCGGACGAAATACGCTATACTGCTGATCGTCGTCAGCAATGTTCTCCGATACAACATGGTCGCTGCTCTGCAAATCTCGCTCGACAACCTGCGTGATATTCCCGCTTTTCATGCGCTGCCCGACGAGCAGTTGATGAGCCTCGCCGCCGTCATGGTGCGCCGGCAGTATGCTGCGGGACACATCATCTTCATGGAAGGTGATCAGGCAGAATCGCTCTGGTTCGTCGCCTCTGGGCGGGTCAAGATCATCAAGCAGTCGCTCCATGGACGTGTGCAGGGTCTCTGCCTGATGGATCGCGGCAAATGCTTCGGCAGCTGCCCGCTCTTCGACATGGCAAAAAACCCGGCGACCGCCCAGGCGCTCAACGATGTCACCCTGTTCGTCCTGCCTGAAGCGGCGCTGGAACACATGAAGGCGCACGACCCACACCTGGTCAAGGCGCTGCTGCACATCTACAGCCAGCGGCTTGAACACCTGGCACGGGTGAGCGAGGTCCTTGGCGCGTGGACCGTCCCGGATCGCATCAACGACAGCCTGCTCACCTACGCTGATCGCGATGCGCGCGATCCGGTTGTTGAGCTGACGCAGGAGAAGCTGGCATCCCTTTCCGGAACCGTCCGCGAGGTTGTCTCCCGTCACCTCAGGCTTCTGGAAAAGGCGGGAATCGTCCGCATCGAACCGAGACGCATTGTGATCCTGAATATCGACGCGCTGATGCCTCCCTGCGCTTGTGAAGACCAGCGCAAGCCCGCATGACGTGATTTAAGTCACATCGTCACACTGTACATCCTCCTATTCTGGCATCATGGCATCTGTTGCTCCTAGGTAAGCCATGACTGTAAATGCAGACTTGTTAGCCAAAAGTCGGATCTTCGCCGCGCTCAGCCCACGCACGCAGCGCAGCATCGCTGAAGAAGCGAGGCTGGTGGAATTCTCTGAGCATGTCGATCTCTACCATCAGGGCGATCCACCTGCGCCCCTGTTCATCCTGCAAACGGGCAGGGTGAAGCTCTACCGGCAGTCGAAGGAAAACTGTCAGATCCTCGCCCTGCCGATTCCGGGCGACTGCCTGGGCGCAGAATCGCTGCCCACCGGAGCTGCCAGCCCCTACTCGGCGACGACGCTCACCCCCACCCTCGCCGTCACGCTGTCGCCGGAAATCCTGCAGGTCTTGATGGACGAACACCCGGACTTTCAGGAGATGTTCCTGCGCCTGATCACCGAACGCCTGAAGCAGTTCGTCACCCTGGTACACGATCTGGCGTTTCGCGACGTGACCTCGCGGCTGGCAACGGTGCTGCTGGCGCGCGCCGACACTGAAGGTCAGGCGGTGGAAGGCGGCATCCTCTTCGAACGCCTGCTTTCGCAGCAGGAATTCGCCGACATGGTCGGCACAGCACGCGAGGTCGTCTACCGCACCTTTAAGCGGCTCGAAGACGACGGGTTGATCAGCCTGTCGCGCTATAACATCCTCATCCGCGACCCCGCCGCGCTGCGCGCCATCTCCCAGCAGGAAACTCGGTAGCTTCCACGATATGCCGCTCCATGCCGCCTCACATCCCTGACATCAGGGGACCGCTCACCGCGCCCTGACGAAAGTGTGCTGTCCTCGAAAACTCTAATGTGACTTGGGTCACACAATGGTTCGTGAAGTGTGGCACAATAGGGGCAGTACAATACCGCGTGGGGCGGTATGCGAAGCATTTTTCGAAGCTCTTTATAAGGAGAAGAGAGAACCTATGATAGGGCAGCGAATACCCTCGAAAGTTCTGCTCATCGGGACCATCCTGGTCGTCGCCGTCATCCTGGCGCTGGGCGTTGCGCCCAAAGCCAGCACCGTCGCCCAGGGTGACGCCTCGTCCTGGCAGGCGATTGCCGAGCAGCGCGGCTTGACCGAAGCCGACATGCGCGCCGCCGCCATGACCTACACCCCCAGCGGCGTGATGGACGAATATGTCATGTTCGCTTCCGCCGGACAGGGCGGTCAGGTCCTGGCGATCGGCTTGCCGTCGATGCGTCTGCTCCGCCTGATCTCGGTCTTCGCTCCGGAGCCATGGCAGGGCTACGGCTATGGCGCAGGCAACGAAATCCTGGAACAAGGGTTCATCGACGGGCAGGAAATCCTGTGGGGCGACACGCACCACCCCGCCCTCAGCGAGACCAACGGCGAATATGACGGCAACTGGCTGTTCATCGGCGACAAAGCCAATGGGCGCGTGGCGGTCATCGATCTGCGCGACTTCGAGACCAAGCAGATCGTCCACAACCCCGCTTTCATGAACGATCACGGCGGCACTTTCGTCACCCCCAACACCGAATACATCGTCGAAGGCGGGCAGTATGGTCTGCCACTCGGCGCAGAATATGCCCCGATCGCCGACTACCAGACCGCCTACAGCGGCATGATCACCTTCTGGAAGTTCGACAAGGAAGCCGGTCGCATCGACTTCGAAAACTCCTTCGCCATGGAACTGCCGCCCTACTGGCAGGACCTCTGCGATTCTGGCAAGGGTGTCTCTGAAGGCTGGGTCTTCTGCAACTCGTTCAACGCCGAAATGGCGACCGGCGGCATCGAAAGCGGCAACCCGCCCTTCGAAGCCGGCGTCAGCCGCGGCGCGGTCGATTACCTGCACATCATCAACCTGGAAGCGGCGGAAGCCGTCTTCGCAGCGGGCGGTGCGGTGGATGTCAACGGTTTCAAGGTGATCCCGCTGGAGACCGCCATCGAAAATCAGCTGCTCTACCTTGCGCCCGAACCCCGCAGCCCGCACGGCGCGGATGTGACGCCTCGGGGCGACTTCATCTCCATCGGCGGCAAGCTCGACCCGCATGTCTCGGTCTACAGCTTCCAGAAGATTCAGGACGCCATCGCCGCCGGAACGAGCGAAACCGACGTCTTCGGCGTGCCGGTCCTGGCGCTGGAAAGCGTCCTGGAAGCGCAGGTTGAACTCGGCTTGGGACCGCTCCACACCGTCTATGACGACCAGGGCTACGCCTACACCAGCCTGTTCCTGGACAGCGCGGTCGCCCGCTGGAGCATCGGCGCGGAAGGCTATCGCCCGCAGGACGGTTGGTCGCTGATCAACAAGACGCCTGTTCAGTACAACGTCGGTCACCTGGCGGCGGCTGAAGGCGATACGGCGACCCCCGACGGACGCTTCCTGGTCGCGCTCAACAAGTGGTCGGTGGATCGCTTCCTCAGCACCGGTCCGCTGCTGCCGCAGAACCTGCAGCTCATCGACATCTCGCAGCCTGGCGACCAGACGCAGATCCTCTACGATCTGCCGATCACCGGCGCGGAACCGCACTACGCGCAGATCATCAAGGCGGATAAGCTCCACGCCTGGGAGGTCTATCCGGAAGTGGGCTGGGACCCGGTCACTCAGTCGGTGTCCCCGAACGCCGTCCTGCAGGGCACGGAAGGCATCACCCGCGACGGCAATAATGTCAACGTCCGCATGACCGCCGTCCGCAGCCACATGACGCCGGAACATGTCGAAATCATGGCGGGCGACCATGTGACCTGGACGATCACCAATGTCGAACGCGCGCGCGACGCCACGCACGGCTTCGCCATCCCGTACTATAATATCAACCTGAGCATTGAACCGGGCGAGTCGATCACCTTCGAGTTCGAAGCCACCCGCGCCGGCGTGTTCAGCTTCTACTGCACGGAATTCTGTTCCGCGCTCCACCTCGAAATGATGGGCTATATGATGGTCCGCCCTGAATAAGGGATGAGCGATGAGAACTGAGGGATGAGACTTACTCATCCCTCAGGCTCAGATGGCTCAGCTGCAGGTTCCATCATGGGGGACAGGGGCATTGGCTCCTGTCCCCCAACCCTAATGAAGAAGAAGAGGTCCACCATGACTGCCAACACAATGTCCAAGGCGAGCGTCAGCGCTGTCGAGTCTTCCCGTCCATCCGGGTTGGCGCGCCTGCTGCGCTGGCTGCCCTCCGTGCTGTTCATCCTCGCCGGCGTCCTGCTGTTCGTCTCGATCAACCAGCCGTACTGGGGACTGGTGCTGCAAGCGCCGCAGTATCCTGGCGGCTTGCAGATGCGCGTGTTCGTCAACAACATGACCGGCGACGACGACCCGCGACTCGACGAAGTGCGGGAAATCGACGGTCTGAATCACTACATCGGCATGAAATCGCTTTATGAAGCCGCCAAGCTGGAACGATCCATCGCCATCCCGGCGGTCATCCTGATGGCGGTGATGCTGGCGGTCGCGGCGGTCTGGCGGCGGCGCTGGACGTGGCTGCTGGCAGTGCCGGCGATGCTGTTCCCGTTCATCTTCCTGGCGGACCTCGCCTACTGGATGGCGAACTTCGGTCAGAACCTTGATCCCTACGCGCCGCTGTCCAGCTCCATTCAGCCGTTCGTCCCGCCGGTCCTGGGCGAAGGCGTTATCGGGCAGTTCAAGACGGTCGCCTATGTCGATACGGGCTGGTACATCATTATCACCGGCAGCGCACTGATCCTGGTCGGCGTGCTGATCCGCGTAGTCGGCATGGTTCGGGCAAGGGGCTGATCTTCTATGAATGCCCGTCTGTTCCATGCCTCCCGCGCTTCACTGGGGATCATCCCCCTGCTCGTCCTGATGATGACCCTCGTATCCGCGCCGGTTCAGGCGCAAAACGTCCTGACCGTCGGGTCGGGCGGCGCCTATGAGACGATTGCGGCGGCGCTGGCGGCGGCGAATGGCGGGGATGTCATCGAAGTACACGGTGGGGTTTACCCCGCCCCGCTGACAGTCGATAAGAGCGTCTCGCTCATCGGCATCGACCATCCGGTCATCGACGGCGGTGGGCAGGGCAGCCTCGTCCTGATCACCGCACCTCAGGTCCTTTTCAGCGGTTTCATCGTGCGCAACAGCGGGCAGAGCCTGGCGCATGAAGACACCGGCATCATCATCCAGGCGGAGAATGTCACCGTTCGAGACAACCTGCTCGACAACGTGATGTTCGGCATCTACTTTGCCGATGCGTCCGCCGGGCTGGCAGAGGACAACGTCATTCGCGGCATCCCGCTTGACGAGAGTATGCGCGGCGACGGTATTCGAGTCTGGTACAGCCACGACGTGCAGCTCATCGGCAACGAAATCACCGGCGGGCGCGACATCCTGATCTGGTATGCCGACAATATCACCATCCGGCGCAATCATATTCACCACAACCGCTACGGGCTGCACTTCATGTTCAACAAGAACGCGACCGTGCAGGACAACATCATCGAACACAATTCCGTCGGCGCCTACATGATGTATTCCGCCAATCTGGTGCTGACCGGCAATCAGTTCATCGATAACCGGGGGGCGAGCGGCTACGCAGTCGCCTTCAAGGACATGGACAGCGCCAGGGTGCAGCGCAACATCTTCATCGGCAACATCTCTGCTCTGTATCTGGACAATTCCCCGTCGCTCTACGATGTCAATAACACCATCGAAGACAACTTCATCGCCTATAACGACATCGGGCTGACGGCGCTGCCATCCGTCCAGCGCAACATCATCCGACGCAACACTTTCCTGGAAAACTACCAGCAGATCAGCGTCCAGGGACGCGGCGATCTGCTGCGCAATCAGTGGACCTACGAAGGCGAGGGCAACTACTGGAGCAACTACGTCGGCTACGACCGCGACGGCGACGGGATCGGCGATATGCCGTTTCGCGCCGAAAAGCTCTTCGAAAGTCTGACCGACAATGAACCGGTGCTTCGCTTGTTCGCCTTCAGCCCCGCCAGCCAGGCGATTGACTTCGCCGCCTCGGCGTTCCCGTCGCTGCGCCCTGATCCAAAGGCAATAGACGAAGCGCCGCTGATGACCTATACTTTACCCGCCGGAATGACAGAAGATTCACCGGGGGTTGCTGTCCCCCTGGCAGCCGCCGCCTTCGCACTGCTGGGCGTCGGCGCATCGATCTGCGTCGTCGCGCTGCGAAGCGGCTCGAACCGGCGACAGCCAGCACGACCACCCGTAGGCGTCGCCCAGGGAAGTCCTTAGGGCGCGGGGAGTACATGATGATCACAGCCAAAAACCTCAGCAAACGATACGGTAGGGCGCTCGCCCTTGACAACCTGTCTTTCAGCATCGAGGCGGGTGAAGCGGTGGCGCTGTGGGGCGCGAATGGCGCAGGCAAGACCACCACGCTGCGCTGCCTGCTCGGCGTTCAGGGCTTCGAGGGCGAACTCCGGGTCAACGGCATCGATGTGGCGCAGAACAGCAAAGCAGCGCGCGCCGCCATCGGCTACGTGCCCCAGGAGACGCGCTTCTACGATATGCCCGTCCTGGAGACGCTGCACTTTTACGCCCGGCTCAAGAAGGCGAGTGCGGCGCGGGTCGGTGCGGTCCTGGAACAGGTGCAGCTGACCGCCCACCAGAACAAGCGCGTGAGTATGCTTTCCGGCGGCATGAAACAGCGCCTCGCGCTGGCGGCGGCGCTGCTTTCCGACCCGCCGATCCTGGTGCTGGACGAGCCAACCGCCAACCTGGATGTGCAGGCGCAGCGCGACTTCATCCAGACCGTGCAGGCGCTCAATCAGTCCGGCAAGACAATTGTCTTCTCATCGCACCGCCTGGACGAGGTGATCGCCCTCGGCAGCCGCGTGCTGGTGCTTTCCGAAGGCAGGCTGCAGCTGGAATGCGCGCCGCCGGAACTGGCGGGCAAACTCGGTCTGCACCGCTGGCTGCGCATCTGGGTGGCGGCGCAGCACAAAGAGCCGACGCTCCAGGTCCTCAACGAGCAGGGCTACACCTTCATGCCCAACGGTCGAAGCGTCTACGTCCAGGTCAGCCTGGGCGGTAAGATCGCGCCGCTGCGTTCTTTGGAACAGGCACGCATCCCCGTCGAAGACTTCGACCTGATCGAAGGCGAAATGTCGCCCTTGGAGGGAAATCATGATTGACTTCGCCAACGTCTGGGCGATCACCCTGAAAGAACTGCGCGATGCGCTGCGCAACCGCTGGTTCATCGTCTTCACCATCGCCTTCGCCGTGCTGGCGCTGGCGCTTTCCGCGCTGACCCAGAACAGCGGATCGCTCACCCGCACGGTGAGCTACAGCCGCACAGCCGCCAGCCTGATCAATCTGGTCATGCTGTTCGTGCCGCTGATCAGCCTGACGCTCGGTTCAGCCAATCTCGTCGGCGACCGCGAGACCGGCGCGCTGTTCTACCTGCTGGCACAGCCGGTCAGCCGCGTTGAGGTGCTGCTCGGCAAGTATCTGGGGCTGGCGGGCGCGCTGCTGGCGACGCTCACGCTGGGCTTCGGCGCGGCGGGCGCGGCGCTGGCGCTTCAGGGCAGCCTTCAGGATGCCGGCGGCTACCTCTTCTCGGTGGTCCTTGCTTACCTGCTGGCGCTGGCGATGCTCAGCCTGGGCTTTCTGATGTCCACCCTCGCCCGGCGGACGACGGCGGCGCTCGGCGGCGCGCTGTTCCTGTGGCTGCTGCTGGTCTTCATCGGCGACCTGGGCGTCATGGGCGCGTCGGTCGCCATGCGTTTGCCGATTGAAACGGTCTTCACCATCGTCGTCGTCAACCCGCTTCAGATGTTCAAGATCGCCTCGATCCTGACCATCCAAGCCAGCCTGGATGTGCTGGGACCGGCAGGCATGTACGCCGCCGACCAGTTCGGCAGGCTGCTGCTGCCGCTGCTGCTGTCCGGCTTGGTGCTGTGGATCGTCATCCCTTTGGCGGCAGCGCTCAGCCTGTTCGCCCGTCAGGAAAAGTTCGTCATCAAGCGCAGTGCGCTTGCTTAAAGAAGTCGAGTGCTGGTTCTACAGGAGAAGTTCATGTCGCAGCATCATGATCAAGGCGATCCCCAGCTGAATCCTAACCTGGCGGCTGCCGCTCTCATCCTTGTCTTCTTCGTCATCCTTGGCGTGATCCTGATCGGCGCGCCGCTGATGCCGCCGGAATCCTCCGGCGACTCGCAGGGCGTTGTGGTCGCGCAAGGGGAGATGACCGAAGCGCCGTCCCTTGAGCCAACCCAGGAACCGACGCTCCCGCCCACCGGCACGCCGCTTCCGACTGACGAGCCTACTCAGGAACCGACGCTCCCGCCCACCAGCACGCCGCTTCCGACCGACGAGCCTACTCAGGAGCCGACCCCCGCGCCGACCGAAGCCGCCGCCGCTCCTCCTGAAGGCGCAGTCGTCCTTGCCGATTATGACCCCGCCCTGGTTGAACTGGGGCGCACGCAGTTCACCCTCTGCGCCGCCTGTCACGGCGCCGATGCGCGCGGTCTGCCCAACCTCGGCAAGGACCTGGTGGAAAGCGAATTCGTCGCCTCC
>JABWBO010000201.1 GCA_013360465.1 Anaerolineae bacterium
CGCCGCGCGCCCGCCTGCGCCTGATCAACGGCAGGACGCTCACCTGCGAGCTGGCGCACCGCCGCAGCTGGGCGCTGGCGCGCGAGCTGGGCGGCAGGCTGTACCAGCTCGTCGGGGTGCGCGGCGAGGCGATCACCAACACCGCCGACCGCAGCCTGATCAGCTTTCGCATCGACCGTCTGCTGCCCTACAGCATGACCGGCATCGACCGCGCCCTGAACGGCATCGCCGAAGCCGCCGGCGACTCTTTCGCAGGGCTGCCTGACGACCTGACCAGCGGCGAGCTTTCGATGCGCAGCGGCGGCGAATGAGGGGCTTTCTTTCGACGAACAGCCGGCACAGGTGAAATCGCCGGCAAACGGATGAGTGCGCTATGCGGATCGTGTGTCTAGATACCCAGGTGCTGTACTGGGGGATTATCGGTAAAGCCTCGCGCGGGCAGGATGATCTCATCCCCCGCGCCCGCGACTTCCTGGTCGGGCTGGCGGCGGACGACAGCACCCACGTCATCATCCCGGCGGTAGTCGTCGGAGAGCTGCTGGCATTCGTCCCAGAGGCAGAACAGGCAAATGTGCTGATGCGCTTGCAGCAAGATTGGCTGGTCGTCGATTTTGACGCGCGGGCGGCGCTGATCTTTGGGCAGATGCGCGCCAACCGCTTCGTGCAGGAGCAGTTCAAGGCGCTGCGGGGAGACGGACCGGACCTGAACCGGCGGGCGCTGATCGCCGACTGCCTGATCATCGCCACCGCCATCGCCCATGATGCCGAAGTGCTGTACAGCGACGACCGCGCCCTGATCAAGCTCGCCGAGGGGTGGATCGCCGCCAAGCGCTTCGAAGATGAACCGTATCAGATGCGCCTGTTGGACGAAGACGACCGCTAGAAGGAGATGTTCACGCATGAGCGCACAACCTGGATGGGAATACACCGACATCAGCGGCGAACGCACCTTCGACACGCCCTGGTACTGGTACAGCGTGCGCATCGTCTACCGTGACGCCGACGACGCCGCCAGGGCGAAGGCGGAGACGCGCACCAAGGTGTCGCAGGAAGAGATGAAGGCGCTGATCGATGGGTTGATCGCCGCCGGATGGAAGCAGGAGAGCAAGAAGGAATACCGCGAACTGTGGTCCGTGACCTACAAGCGTCGGAAGCGGTAGCCCTCAGCGCCAGTCCGCCACCTGAAGCCGGACCAAAAAGGGTGGGACGAAAGTTTCCGCCCACCCTTCGATTATACTGCGCTGCACGCTGGTCCTAGCGCGGCAGTGTCTCGCTGGTATCCGGCGCGGGGACCGGCACCACTTCGGCGTTCGGGTCGTCCGGCACACCGGCGATCTTCAGCACCTCTTCGCGATCCACCGATTCATTCTGAAGCAGCGCCGCCGCCAGTTGATCCAGCCGTTCGCGATTTTCCTTCAGCAGCGAAACCGCGCGGTGATAGGCATCATCGACCATCCGGCGCACCTCGGCATCCACCTTGGCGGCGGTCTCTTCGCTGTAGCTGCGCCCCATCGCCATCGAATAACCCAGGAAAGGCTGGCGGTCATCGTCGCCAAAGTTGAGCAGCCCGAACGCCTCGCTCATCCCCCAGGCGGAGACCATGCGCTTCGCCGTCGCCGTCACCTGCTGCAAGTCATTCGACGCGCCGGTGGTGATCTCGCCGATGGCGACTTCTTCCGCCGCGCGCCCGCCCAAACCGACCACCATGCGGGTCAGCAGATATTCCTTGGAGTACAGACGGCGGTCGTCTTCCGGCTGGAAGGCGGTCACGCCCGCCGCCATGCCGCGCGGGATGATCGTCACCTTGAAGACCGGGTCCGCGCCCGGCAGCAGCGCCGCCACCATCGCATGACCCGCCTCGTGGTAGGCGACGACCCGCCGTTCCTTCTCGTTGGAAAGGGGCGGCGCTTCCGTGCCCAGGGCGATGCGCTCGAACGCCTCGCTGAAATCTTCGGCGGTGATACGCTTGCGATTATGCCGCGCCGCGTGCAGCGCCGCCTCGTTGGCGAGGTTGGCGATATCCGCGCCGCTGAAGCCGACCGTGACCTTCGCCAGTTCTTCCAGATTCACGTCGTCAGAGAGCGGCTTGCCGCGCACATGCACCTTGAGCATGTCGTGCCGCCCGGTGCGGTCGGGCAGCCCCACCGTCACCTGCCGGTCGAAGCGACCGGGACGCAGCAGCGCCGGGTCCAGCACGTCCGGGCGGTTGGTCGCCGCCATGACGATCACGCTTTCGTTCTGGTCGAAACCGTCCATCTCGGCGAGCATCTGGTTGAGCGTCTGTTCGCGCTCATCGTTGCCGCCGCCCATCCCGGCGCCGCGATGCCGCCCGACGGCATCTACTTCGTCGATGAAGACGATTGCCGGGGCGTTCGACTTAGCTTTGCCGAACAGATCGCGCACGCGGCTGGCGCCCACGCCGACGAACATTTCAACGAATTCCGACGCGGCGATGCTGAAGAAAGGCACGTTCGCCTCGCCCGCCACCGCCCGCGCCAGCAGGGTCTTGCCCGTCCCCGGAGGACCGACCAGCAGCACGCCGCGCGGGATGCGTGCGCCGAGCGCGATGTATTTGTCCGGGTCTTTCAGGAAATCGACGATCTCGACCAGCTCGCGCTTCGCCGCATCCTGCCCGGCGACATCGGCGAAGGTCACTTTCGGCTTTTCCGGGTCATACTGGCGCGCCTGCGTGCGCCCAAACCCGAAAATGCCGCCCATCTGGCGCTGCGCCCGGCGGGTGGACCACAGCAGAAAGCCGATCAGCAGCACCAGCGGACCGAAGTTGAGCAGGAAGAGCAGAATCGGGTTCGCTTCCGTGATCCGCCCAACGATGGTCACATTGTTGTCGCGCAAAATCTGCGGCAGCTCAGGATCGCTGATCGGCAGGAGAGTTGCCGTGAAGGTGCGCGACTCGCGCTGCTGCACGCCCTGCTGAAGCAGCGGCGATCCATCCGGCGGGTAGACGACGGCAGAGCGGAAGACACCGGTCGCCGTCGCATCCTGAAGGACCACTTCCGAGACGTTGCCGCTGGTCACCTGTTCGTAGAACAGCGAATAGGGAATGGTGATCGGCTGGTTCGGCGAGACGCTGTTCACCATGTCCGGCAGGCGGAACAGGCTCCACAGCACCAGCGCGCCGAGGAAGATGAGCCAGATGTAACGCGACCAGTCAAAGCCCGAACCGCCGGGGCGATTGCCGCCCCCCGGCGTTTTGTCATCGGGCGGACGATTATTCGGAGGAGGAAACATTGGATAACCCTTTAGCGCATTAAACTGCCCTAAGATTACCCCGCCTTTGTTAGACCCGCGTAAATATATCCTTGAGGGCGGGATAGAGCGCCTGATAGTTGGCGTATGAACCGGCGTAAGCGCCGCTCAATGCGCCGGGCGCGACCGGGTCGCTGGTGCGGATCGCCGCACGGCAGGCTGTCGGCACATCGGGGTAGACGCCCGCTGCGACCGCCGCCAGCAGCGCCGCGCCGAACGCCGCGCCTTCGGTGCTGTTGGTGGTCACCAGGGTCGCCCCCAGAACGTCGGCGAGGATTTGCCGCCAGATCGGACTCTTCGCGCCGCCCCCGCTCACCCGGACCTCGCGGATGCCGCCCGGCGCGTTCTCCTGGATTAAACGGAAGCTGTCCTTCAGCCCGAACGCCACGCCTTCCAGCACCGCCCGCGTCATGTGCGCCTGATGATGCCGCACCGTCAGCCCGACGAACGCGCCGCGCGCCAGCGGATCAGGATGCGGTGTGCGCTCGCCGGAAAGGTAGGGCAGGAAGAGGACACCGTCCGCGCCGGGGGGGATGTCCGCCGCCGGGGCGAGGAGATCATCGAACGACTGACCATGCCCCAGGGTGTCGTGATACCACTGAAGGCTGCCCGCCGCGCTCAGCATCACACCCATGAAGTGCCACATGCCGGGGACGGCATGGCAGAAGGCGTGCAGGCGACCTTGCGGCTCGTAAGCATAACCCGGCAGCGGCGCGAAGACCACGCCCGACGTGCCGACCACCAGCCCGACGATGCCCGGCTCGACCGCGCCGACGCCGACCGCGGCGATCAGCAGCATCACGCCGATCGCGAGCCACGGGGTCCGCCTTGCTCGCCGCCTCGCCATGGCCGCATCATCGGCGCGCTGAACTCGCTGAGTCCAAGCCGCGCGTCACGATCTCGACGGGCCGTGCCTCCATGTCCCCGCTCGATCCGCGGACGCGCAAGTGCGCGACGACCGCCCGTATCTGGCCGTAGGGCACCTCACCGCCAAGGGAATCGAAGATCGGCTTGAGGCGGTCAAACCCGCACTCCCGCGCCGCGACAGCGATCCGCTCGTAGACCTCCGGAGGAACCCAAGCCGAAACTTCTCCCGGTGCGGACGCCACGATCCACTCGACCAGGTACTGCTCGACCGTCCGCGGCGACAACCCCAGCGAAGCCGCCACCGCCTCGACGGAGTCCCCATGCCCGAAGCGATCGAACGCCACGCGCCGGTTGTGGCTGAGCGGCTTCGCGGTCTCTTGCACGGGCGCCGAGCGCCTCCTCGCCCTGGCATCCAGCGGCAGACCGTGCGTCTCGCTCCACTCCCTGATGTGCGCGATGAACACCCCGCCGAACTCCTCCGCCTTCCGCTCGCCGATCCCGCGCACGCCGAGCAGCGCCCCCATCGTCCCGGGCCGGACCGCCGCGAGTTCGCGC
>JABWBO010000202.1 GCA_013360465.1 Anaerolineae bacterium
GGACGGAGTCCCCAGTCAACGTGGAAGTCGGTGTTGACAAAGGATATCTGAACGTCGCCGCCAGTTGCGTAGGCGGGACCGACGAAGAGATTCCCTCCCGGGTAGATTGAGTACACAATCTGACTGGAGTCTGGGGACCAGTCAAACGAGGCGTGTCCGGTGGTGCGCCAGAGTGTCTCGACCCCTGAGGCGGGGATATACTGGGAAATGCCATGAACAGAGTTCTGCGACCATCCGAATAGGATACTGCTGCCGTCGTGCGACCAGCGGGCAATGTCCTCCCATCGCAAAGGTACAGGGTCGCTGACCACTATCGAGACTGTGGATGAAGGATAATCGAGACTGGCGATGTTGGCATCCACGGAAGGAAACGTCACCAGCTTCTCAAACAGGATGCGACTCCCATCCGGCGACCAGTCAAGGTGGTGCGGCAGCGCATGCCCCAACTGCCCATACGGTTCGATGTAGTTGAGTGGAGCAACCGCCAAGGAAGCGATGTCCAGGACGTAGATGCCTGGATTGCTCCGATTTGAGGCGAAAGCGATTTTCGTGCCATCTGGCGACCACACCGGCGCGCGTTCGGCTGCGGAATCAAAGGTGATCTGTCGAATGATGCTGCCATCGGCATAGACGCCGCCATCGAGGCGCAGAACGTACAGGTCGGGATAAGTTGAAAACAGTCCGCCTGCTGCAAAGACAATCTGTGTTCCGTCGGGTGAAATGCGCGGTCCAGCGAGACCCACCGGACAAGCCAGCAAAGGCTGACGCCCACTTCCGTCTGGATTCATGACGAAAATAGCGTTCACCTGTGCGCCAGGCGGGATGGCGCTGAAGATCAGCATAGTTGTCCCGTTTAGGGGCAGATCGGCGGTCGTGCAGTCTGCCGGCGTTAGGGGGAACGGTGCTGTGTAAGGCGGTGGCACAATCACTTCGGGCGGCACCCACAGAGTGAAATCGTCCATTTCTGACATCGCGCCGGAGAAAGATACGCGCCCGGAAGGCAGAGGCTCAGGATCGCTGTAGAGCAGGTAGGGCGTCCCATCGAGATCGACCAACAGTATATCGCCCACCATCGTCATTGTGAGCAAAACCCAGTCGGACGGTATCTGCATATTTGTGTTGGTGACAGACGTGCCGCTGCGTTGCAGTTCCAACAAGCCAGAGGGTGTCAGGATAAGCTCATAGAAACCACTGCTGCTTTCGCGCCAGCGCACCCGCAGATCGCCCAGGCTTACGTTGGCGCGAAGCTGTATTCGCAGGTCGAACAGGTCAGGTGTTGGCGGCACAGCCCACAAGGCAGGATCGTAGAAGAACAAGGCACTGTGATCGTAGAACTGTCGGATGAGATCATCACCAAACTGCCATTCCGGCGCATAGGAACGGTTGAAGTCATCGGTGAAGAACGTCTGCCAACCGTCCGGAGAGAAAGGCTGAGTATCAAGCGCAGGCATATCGTGTACTGTGGTTGGAGATGGAGCATCTGCTGCTGGAATGGTCCCCGGCGGGGTGGGCAGGAGGGGCGGGGTTGGAAAAGGGGTGGGCGTGTCAGGTGCTTCTGTTATCGGAGGGGAGTATTTGCGTAATATCGATGGGCGTGAAGTCCTGCGCCAGGGCGGTCAGCGCCAGGGGCAGGGCGGCGAGCAGCGGAAACCAGAAAGGCACTTTTCTCAAACGCATGGCGACCTCGCTTGCTGAAAGCAGAATGAACAGTCATTCCTTTCAACAGCTTAACGCCGAGGCGGGGCGACGGAAAATGACGAATGTCAGGCGTTTCCCCGCCGTTGTTCACGCGGAAAAATTGTTGGTTCGGTTAACAGGCGGGAACGCCCGATCCGCCGGCGGATCAAGGCGTTCCGTAGAGTGAGGACGACGTACGTTTACTCCACCACCACGCTGACCGACTCTCCGCCGCCGTAGACCGTTTCGTCGCCGTAGCGCACGTCCGTCACCCGCGTCGGATCGCCCCCCGCCAGCTGGACCGTCGTCCCCGGCGTCGGGGCGACCGCCCGGAAGCGCACCGATGCCAGGGTGAACGTCCCGCGCGGCAGATCGCTCAGCGCGCCGGCGCCGTAATCGACGTGCCCGCTGGCGTTGTCGTAGGCGCTTTGCAGCACTTCGGGCAGCGCCCAGCCCGGCGTGACTGACACCACTTGCAGCAGCGCCGGATCATACGTCAGGTAGGCTGCCGCCCCGGCGATGGTCTGCGCTCCGGCGCGGATGCGCAGCGTGACGGTGAATTCCTGCCCCACGCGGGTGCGGGCGGCGGCGGGACGCAGCAGCACATTCACCGTCCCGGTCGGCGGCGGCGCGGCGAACACACCCATCCCGCCGATCCCTGGCTGCGGCACGCCCGACTGTCCATAGCTGGACGACAGCAGCGAGAAGTCGACAGTGCCGACGCTGTTATCCGCGTTGAAATCGGCGCGAGCGTCGTAGCCGCTCTGCCCCTGCGATTTACCGTAGGCGGCGGACAGGATGGAGAAGTCGCTGATATTGACATGGTTGCTGTTGTTGGCATCGCCCATCTTGAGCGCGCCGAAATCGACGCCGACCGCCGGGGCGTCCAGGTTCACCGACGGCATGACGGCGAGGCTCTGGTCATGCTTGAGCCAGACGCCGTAAGACCCCTGGGGCAGGTCTTGCAGGGTGAAAGTGCCGTTCACGTCGGTGGTGGGGCTGTGTTCGCTGACCAGCGCGCCGCCGCCGTCCGCCAGCTTGACGCTGAGGTCAACGACATAGGCGGCTGTGCCCTGCGTGCGGCTCGGCAGGGTGATCGTGCCGGTGAGGTCGGTGGTGGGTGGATTCGCGGGGTGTGCCCAGCATACCGGAATGTCTTCCCATGGTTCTGTCCGGGCAGTACTCACTTTTTCAATAGTACTACCGTCGCTGTTCATGGCGAATAGCTCAAGACCGTTTCCATCGCGGTTGGAGGCAAAGAGCAGTTGATCACCGTCAGGAGACCAAATCGGTCGGTAGTTGTCATGATTTCCGCTTGTAAGTTGCGTTAGTTCCGAACCATCTGGGCGAACAGTATAGATGTGGTAGTTTCCATCGCGGTTTGAATCGAAAGCGATACGAGAACCATCAGGCGACCACGTCGGGTGACCATCATAAGCCGTTGGCTCGGTCAGTCGTCGATACACGGAACCATCACCACTTACGATGACTAAACCGCTTGTTTCACCTTCGAAGTAGCGAGCAACAATTTCTGTACCCGATGGCGACCAGTCAGGCTCATGCTCAATGACATTGTTGTGCGTGATGCGAGTAAGCTGACTACCATCAGATTGCACAGTATACAATTCAGCGGTGGGAGCATGATCCCCGAAGTCGTCAAACACAATTCTCGTACCGTCTGCGGACCAACTAATGCCACTAGGATTCACGGGGAAAAAGAGTGCTGCCTCGTCTTCGCCATCCCAGCCCATCAGGCGCATCGCGAATCCGTCTGAGTAAACTATTCTAGTTGCATCTGGAGAGCAATCCGCTGCAATAACGTAGCGTGATTGATAGTCTGTCAGCACGTCCGTGAGTTGAAATTCGGATGTGTCTGCTAGGTCTAGTCGGATGAGATCAGCAGAATTACCGAGCAGGTCGCGGATGAACAATATCTCGTCGAATGATTGTGAATGAGTTACACCACGAACTACCAATGCGAATACACAAACGAGGAGACATAATGAAATCCGAACACCTCTTGTCATTGTTTTGTCCCTTCTGCGTTAAGAGTATTACAGCGATCAATAGATCTTGAAGTATCGAAGAATGGGGTTTGGAGCCACCTCGCTGTTCCAGTGGAAGTACGAGAACGAATTGCCACCGTTCACGCCTGGATTGCCCACTCTGGCTTGATCTTGGGTTTCAACATTGCCCCAAGTACAAGGACAAATCCCGTATCGGTAGCGAATGGGTGTACCATCGCCCCATCCCCACAGCGCAAGTTCCGTTTGCATACGCGCGAGATAGCGATTGGCGTCGCCGTCAAAACCAGTGTCTTGGTATAGGCTTTGTACTTGCATTAGGAACCGGGTCAGCCCTGCCTCGTTGCATTGCCCACGATAATGTTCACCATCTTTTTCATAATCCGGATAGCCGTTGCTATCAGTAAACCCAGTGTATGTTGCACATTCTTTCAGCATCCATTCCCATACCGCGTAAACGAAATCATTCTGAACACCCGGCACTGCTGGGGCGGCGGTTACATTGCATTCGACCTCGCCCTGATGCCATTCGCCGGCAGCGCGCCTCCAGCAGACACCTAACCCCGAGACCTGTGGATTGCCAAAAGTTCCAGATTCGTCGCCGAGTAGCAGACTGTGACCCTCCTTGTACGCAACTAGCGATGCGAGTTGTCCCCAGGTCATTGAACCACCAAGTTGTGCCGAGTACTGTCGATACCCGTGTACCGCGCAAGCAAGCCTGGAGTCAACACTCGTGGTGCGGCTACAGGAGATGTATTCAAGTTGGAGTGGTGGGATCGGCTGTAACGCCTCAATTTGCACAATACCCGTCTCACCCCACGGCGGAGTAGGCGTGAAGGTCGGCGTCGGAGTTGGTGTGTTGGTGGGGCTGGGAGTAGGCGTGGGCGGAGCGCACGTATAGGTGATGTTGTCGATGTAGACGTAGCTCAGCGAGTAGCGGTCCTGGGTTCCCATGCTTGCGTGAACGTATATCGAGCTGCTT
>JABWBO010000068.1 GCA_013360465.1 Anaerolineae bacterium
CCGGCTTCGGCGGCGGCGGCGCAGGCATTCAGCGCGCTGATCATGTCATCGCCGCGTTCCAGGCTGGCGCGCAGCGCCGCCGCTGCCGGGGTCAGGGCGTCGATCATCGTCTTGTCGCCCGGCTCGGCGCGCCCGCGCTGGACGATGCCTTCTGTCCCTGCCGTCAGCAGCGCCAGCAGGTCGCCGCCGTCAAGCGCCTGTTTCCCAGGCAGGGCGGCGGCGGCTTTCATGAAGAATGCGCCGTACAGCGGACCGCTCGCGCCGCCCACCGTCGAGATCAGCGTCATGCCGACTGCCTTGAGGATGCCGGCGATGTCGCTTTCGGCGAAGGTTGGCAGCTTTTCGGTGATCTTGCCGAAGCCGCGCGCCATATTCGTGCCGTGATCGGCGTCGCCGATGGGGGAGTCCAGTTCGGTGAGGTAGGCTTTTTGCGCTTCGAGCAGGCGGGCGCTGGCTTCCAGCCAGGCGAGGATGTGTCCTTTGTCGATCATCGCCTACATCCCCCAGCGCAGCGCCGGAGTTCTGACCGGGGCATCCCACAGACGGAGCATCTCGGCATCTGCGCGCACCAGGGTGATCGAGAAGCCCTGCATCTCCAGCGAGGTGATATAGGGTCCGATCAAGTTGCGGGCGATGTGAATGCCGCGCGCCGTGCAGATTGCCGAGAGTTTGCGGTAGACCGGATAGAGTTCCGAAAGCGGCGTGCCGCCCATGCTGTTGACGAAGGCGATCACCTCGTCGCCCGCCTTGAACGGCGCATCGACGATCTCGCGGTCGATCCAGCGCTCGCCGGCGCGGTCCCACTCGCGGACGACGCGCCGGTAGGGGGGATCGTCCAGGATGTCGTGCGCTAGTTTGCGGGTTAGCTCATCGACCGGGCGCAGCGCTTCGCGGTACTGACCCGGTTCGCCGTGAATGCCGATGCCGATCTCAACTTCGTCCTCGCCCAGCGTAAAGGTCGGTTTGCCCGCCGCCGGGACGGTGCAGGGGGTGAGCGCCATGCCCATCGAGCGTCCGGCGCTGTTGACCCGGCGCGCCAGGTCGGCGCAGCGGTCGAGATCATAGCCGGCTTCGGCAGCCGCGCCGACGATTTTCTCCAGGATGACCGTCGTGCCGACTCCGCGCCGCCCCGCCGTGTACAGCGAATCCTTGACCGCCACATCGTCATCGACCAGGATGTTCTGCACCTTGATGCCTTCGGCGTGGACCAGCTCCGCCGCCGTCTCGAAGTTGAGTACATCGCCGGTGTAATTCTTGACGATGAACAGCACTCCGGCGTCTCCGGCGGCGGCGCGCGCCGCCGCGATCATCTGATCCGGTGTGGGGGAGGTGAAGATTTCGCCGGGGCAGGCGGCTGCCAGCATCCCATGTCCGACGAATCCGCCGTGCATCGGCTCATGCCCGCTGCCGCCGCCAGAGATGACCGCCACCCGGCTGGTCAGCGGCGCGTCGGCGCGGACGATGTATTTCGGGTCGAGGCTGATCCTCAATTCGGGGTACGCCAGCGCCATGCCTTGCAGCTGTTCCAGGATGGCGTCTTCGACGGCGTTGATCAGTTTTTTCATGGACGGCTTCCTTCAAGAGAAATCGTCTGCCAGCACACATGATCTGATCTTAGCGCTTTATGGCGTAACTGGCGAAGCCAGGAGCCAGGGAGGGAACAGCGAAGAGGGGGAGATCAACCGCAGGGGCGACCCACCGGGTCGCCCGAATCTCGCGGGTCCGGCGCTCAGGCTTCCGCCTGCCAGTAAACCGGATCATAGGCGGGCATCTCACAGCGCATCGGCTTGTCCTTGCGCTCGCCGCTGATGTACGCCGCCTGCATCAGCGTGTGAATCTGCGACGTGCCTTCATAGATGACCGCGCTCTTGGTGTTGCGCAGGTGACGCTCGACGCGGTACTCGTCCGAATAACCGTAAGCGCCGTGAATCTGCACGGCGTCGTCGGCGGCGCGGCGGGCGGCGTCGGTGCAGAACCATTTCGCCATGCTCGTCTCGCGGGTGTTGCGGACGCCCTGATTCTTCAGCCAGCCGGCTTTCCAGACGAGCAGCTCGCCCGCCGCCAGACTTTGCCCCATGTTGGCGATCATCTGCTGGATGAGCTGGTATTCGAGGATCGGCTTGCCGAAGGTTTTGCGCACCCGCGCATATGCCAGCGACTCGTCGATGCAGGCGCGGATGATGCCGATCGCTCCCGCCGCGACGGTGTAGCGGGCGTTGTCCAGCGCGCTCATGGCGATCTTGAAGCCCTCGCCCTCTTCGCCCAGGCGGTGGCTGGCGGGGACGCGCACGTCCTCCATATTGATCCAGCCGGTGTTGCTGGCGTGGACGCCCATCTTGCCTTCGATGGCTCCGGTCGTCAGTCCTTTCCAACCGCGCTCCAGGACGAAGGCGGTGATGCCGTTTGTGCCGGCGTCGGGGTTGGTCTTGGCGAAGACCAGGAAGCGGTTGGCGACATCGGAGAGGGTGATCCACATCTTTTCGCCGCTCAGCAGATAGTCGTCCCCGTCCTTGCGGGCGCGGCTCGCCATCGCCGACACGTCCGAGCCTGCGCCCGGTTCGGTCAGCCCGAAGCAGCCGATGTTCTCGCCGCGCGCCAGGGGCGGCAGGAATGCGCGCTTCTGCTCGTCCGTGCCCCACTGGAAGATCGGTAGGGCGTGCAAGCCCAGATGCACGGCGACCGTCTCGCGCACCGACGAGTCGCCATATTCCAGCCCTTCGGCGACCAGCCCCAGCGAGATGAAATCCATGCCCGCGCCGTCATAGCGCGCCGGCAGGCAAACCCCCAGGAATCCCTGCTCCGCCATCTTCGGGAGCAGGTGCTTGGGGAAGGTGTGGCTCCGGTCGTAGTCTCGGATGATCGGCATCACCTCTTTGCGGGTGAAGGCGTAGACCATGTCCCGGATCATGCTGTGTTCTTGCGTGAGGTTGAAGTCCATTAACCGTTACTCTTTCGCTTCATAGCGTTGCTTTGTAAATGCCGCCGTCGAAACCGAGCATGACCCCGGTCATGAAGGGGACGGCGGGAGATGCCAGGAAGACCGCCGCGCGGGCGAATTCCTCAGGCGTGCCGAGCCGCCCCAGGCTGGTCTCTTCCGCCTGATGGGCGATCTCATCTTCCAGGGTGCTGCCCTTCTTTGCGGCGCGCGCCGTCAGGATTTCCGTCACCCGTTCGGTCTGCGTCCAGGCGGGCAGGATGCTGTTGACGCGAATCCCTTCGCCGCCCAGTTCCAGCGCCAGCGTCTTGGTCAAGCCGACCACCGCCAGGCGCAGCGAATTCGCCAGCATCATGTTGTCGACGGGCTGGCGGGCGGAATTGGAGCTAAAGGTCAGAATCGATGCGATCGGCGACCGGCGCAGATGCGGCAGCGCCGTCTGAATCAGCCGTACCACGCTGAACAGCACCGTATCGGCGGCATGCTGCCACTGCGCCATGCTCAGATCGACGAA
Organism: Anaerolineae bacterium; assembly: GCA_013360465.1. Lineage (GTDB taxonomy): Bacteria > Chloroflexota > Anaerolineae > Aggregatilineales > Phototrophicaceae > Flexifilum. Next base: position 3,450 of record JABWBO010000068.1, read on the forward strand.
ATGCCCGGTCGCCGGTCCGCCGCAGTTGGTGACCAGGATATCCAGCCCGCCGAAGCGCGCTGTCGCGTGGTGGATGAGCGTCTCGACCTGCTCCTGCTGCGTCAGGTCGGTGGGCAGCACCATCATCGACTGGCTCCCCGTCTCGCGGTAGATGTCCTCCTGAAGCCGCACCAGCGCCTCGCGGCTGCGCGCCGCCATGACGACCTTCGCCCCTTCGCGGGCGAACTGACGGGCGGTGGCAGCGCCCAAGCCTCGGCTGGCTCCCGCCACCAGTACTACTCTGTCTTTGAGTCCTAAGTCCATGATGATTGCTCGGTTAGAAGATAAAACCCGCCTGGAAGGGATCGTCGGGGTGCAGCACCCACTGCGCCGTGCCCATCAGGAAGGATCGGGCGGTCAGCGCCGGAATGATCCCAGGCGCACCGTTGCCAACGCGGGAGATGCCGGTCACGACGGGGCGCGCCAGAAAGCGCAGCCCAAGCGGGCTTTCGTGGACGAATGTTTCGCCGGCTTTCAGCCGACCGGCGGCGACCTCAATCGCCGTGCGCGCCGCCAAGCCCGTGCCCGAAGGCGTGCGCCCACAGGTCTGCGGCGCATAGAAATTGGCGACCCGCGTCCCCTTCACGTCGTCGGCGTGGAGCGGCTCCCACAGCGTGATCAGGTCCACCGGGCGCGCTTCGCCGAGGCGGTCGGGTCCGACGTACGCCGGCAGATGAATCTGCGCCCTGGCGTCGTGCAGCACCTGCCCGCCGACTTCCAGCAGGCGGCTGGGATCGACCTCGCGCAGCGACGGAATGCCGACCTGCCGCGCTTCAACGTAGGCGTAGGTCAGCCCGCCGTAGCCGAGCAGCGCCTCGACCTCGCCGCAGCCTTCGACGCGCAGGGTTTGCGCGCCCAGGGCGTAAGACGGCACGTTGTTGAAGGTGATGCCGACCGGCTCGCCGCCCGCCAGCTGGACGTGGACATCCAGCCGCCCGGCGACGGTATCGACCTTGAGGGTCAGTTCGCCGTCGGGGTCGTCAGCCGAAATGATGCCGGCGTCGATCAGGCAGGCGACGGAACTGAAGGTGCTGTCGCCGCACATCTCGAAGAAGCCGCGCGGGTGCAGGAAGATCATGCCGATGTCGCCGTCGGGCGTCGCCGGGTCGGTCAGCACCGCGCCCAGCATGTTGCGGTGACCGCGCGGCTCCTGCATCAGGCTGCTGCGCACGTGGTCGCAGTGGGCGGCGAAATACGCCTGCTTTTCCAGCATGGTCGCCCCCCGTAAGGGGGGCAGACCGCCGACCACGACCCGCGTCGCCTGACCATGATGGTAGTCCCAGGCGTGGATGATTTGCTTGGCGCGCATCGTCAGCCGCCGAACTGGATGCCCTGCGCCAGGGGGAGCTGGGCAGACCAGTTGAGGGTGTTGGTCTGACGCCGCATGTAACCCTTCCAGGCGTCGGAACCCGATTCGCGCCCGCCGCCCGTCTCTTTTTCGCCGCCGAATGCGCCGCCGATCTCGGCGCCGCTGGTTCCGATGTTGACGTTGGCGATGCCGCAGTCCGACCCTTCATGCGAAAGGAAGCGCTCGGCGGTGATCAGGTTGGTGGTGAAGATGGCGCTCGACAAGCCCTGCGGCACACCGTTATGGATGGCGATGGCTTCTTCGACCGTCTCGTACGCCATGACGTACAGGATGGGGGCGAAGGTCTCTTCGCAGACCAGCGGGGTCTGTTTGGGCATGCGGATGATCGTCGGTTCGACGAAGTTCGCGCCCTGCAGCGGCAGACGCCTGCCGCCGCACAAGATCTGTCCGCCTTCGGTCTTCGCCCGTTCGACGGCGTTCATCATATTATCGACCGCCTGCTCGTTGATCAGCGGTCCGAGCAGCGTGTCCGCCGCCAGCGGGTCGCCGACCGGGATGTGCTGGTACGCCTTGACCAGACGGTCGGTCAGCGCATCGATGATGCTCTGGTGGGCGATGATGCGCCGCGAGGTGGTACAGCGCTGCCCGGCAGTGCCGACCGAGCCGAAGAGGATGGCGCGGACGGCGAGATCGAGGTTGGCGTCTTCGGTGACGATGATGCCGTTGTTGCCGCCCAGTTCCAGGATGCTGCGCCCCAGGCGGTGCGCCACCGCTTCCGCCACCTTGCGCCCGGTGCGAATCGAGCCGGTGAAGCTGATCAGCGGCAGGCGGTGATCCTGGGTCATCAGCTGACCGATAGCGCCGCCGCCGATGACCAGGTTGAAGACGCCATCGACGCCGAAATCGGCGCTGATCTGGTTGGCGATGCGCTGCACGGCGAGGGCACTCAGCGGGGTGAGTTCAGACGGCTTCCAGATCATCGTGTCGCCGCAGATCGCCGCCAGCGCCGCGTTCCACGACCAGACCGCCACCGGGAAGTTGAACGCCGTGATGATGCCGATCGGTCCCAGCGGATGCCACTGCTCATACATGCGATGACCGGGGCGCTCGGAATGCATGGTCAGCCCGTAAAGCTGGCGCGACAGCCCGACGGCGAAGTCGCAGATGTCGATCATCTCCTGCACTTCGCCCATGCCTTCGGCTTTGATCTTGCCCATTTCGAGCGTGACCAGCTCGCCGAGCGGCTCTTTCAGCGCGCGCAGGGCTTCGCCCAGCTGGCGGATCAATTCGCCGCGCCGGGGGGCGGGCGTCATGCGCCAGGTCTGGAATGCCTGGGTGGCTCTTTCGACCACCTGATGATAAGCGGATTCGCTGGTCTGCACGACCTTGGCGATTGGTTCGCCGGTGGTCGGGTTGTAAGAGGTGAGCTTCGCCCCTTTGTTTTCCAACCACTGCGATCCTGCCGCCGTCCCTGGATTGTTGGCTCGGATACCGAGTTTTTTGAGGAGTGCTTTCGTCACGTTGTTCTCGCTTGCCTGTGGGGGTCACTGCCCTAATTCATTGTTGAACGATTCAAAGAACTGTTCAGCCTGCTTGAATTCATTGTCCGTAATGATACCAAGCTGCCATTGAATTTGGGCGATCTCATAGCGAATTTCCGCCCGCGTTTCCTTGTTGCTGACGATCTCTTCCTTTTTCAGCAGCAGTTCAAGGCGCTGGCTCAGGACTTCCTCGTCGTACGGCGACTCTGCCATAGCATCGGTCCTTATTGTGAAAAGGGGCAGCCTGCTGCTGCCCCTGCGGTCTATTCGCTGGCGACTTCAATGGGCATCCGCTTGACGCCCGTAGGATGGTCCGCCGTCAGCACGACCGGCGGCGCGCCCCGGTTGGTCAGGCTGGCGCTGCGGAACTGATAGCTGCTGCGTTCCGGCACACAGGCATCGACCGGACACGCCCATTTACAGCGCGCCTCCGGGTAGTAGCCCTGGCACTCGATGCACACGTTCGGGTTGATGACATACTGGCTCGGACCCGCCGTGATGGCGCGCACCGGGCATTCCATCTCGCAGGCGCTGCAGTTGATGCATTCCGAGGTAATCATGTAGGACATGATCACAGCACCCGCTGCGAGTAGATGTTGGTCAGACCTGCATCCGCCACGCGCTCGGCGATCCGGTCGTGATCGGTGGTGTACAAGCCGCGTTCCTTCATGCGCTTGAAGTAGATCGAGCCGGAGAACGTGTATTTTTCGGTCATGCCTTCGTCGGTCTTCATGGCTTCACGCACGTGGGTGATGGCGTCGCCGACGCTCAGGCTGTCGGGAATCTGAAGCAGCTCCCTGCCGGCGATTGCCCGCACGGCGTTGTGCCCGCCCAGCGCGCCCGTCACCATCGCCTCGGTGTGCCCGACCAGCAAACCGGCTTTTTCGCCGCCGCAGAACAGGTTATCGACATCGCCGATCACGCGCATGTGGTCGTCGCGCGGGGAAAGGGCGGAATAGCGCATCGAATTGCCGATCGTGCCCGAATAGGGGTCCTCATAGCGCACATCTTCCAAGCCGGGAATCTGGCGCAGCTCGTGCAGCGGCATGTAGGAGGTCATCAGCTTGACCTGCCCGGTATCCAGCAGGATGACGTTATCGGCGTACTCTTTAAGGGCGTACTGCTGGCAGGCTTTGGTCCCCAGCTTCTTCTCGTTGACCAAATGTTCGGGGATGGGGATGATCGCCAAGCCGGTCTCTTCGAGCTGCTCGCGGATGTGCGGCGCGATGGTGTCCTTGTTCAGCTTGCAGGAGCCGCTCATCGCCCCGATGCTGCCGTCCTTCTTCCTGCCCGCTTTTTCCGGGATGCCCACCAGCCCGGTCAGGCTGACGCGCGGTCCGAAGGTAGGGCAGCGGACGATGCACATGACACAGCCGTTGCCGTGTTCGGTGCAGTAATTCTGTGAGCCGACCGTGCCCGTCGCGTCGACGAACATGTCGGCATGGATGACGATGCCGTTTTCCAGGCGCACGGCGTCAATCGACCCGTTCTGACGGATGATCTCGGTGACGCGGCTGAACAGCCAGACCTCGATGCCGTGTTCCAGCAGGCAGCGGCGCACCGCCGGTTCGATTTTGGCGACATCGTAGAGCGTGGCATGTTTATGCCCAGGAAACTCGAAATTGCTGTGGCGGGCGGTGTTGTCTGCCACCTGGAAAAGCTGCCCGCCGCCCATCGCGATCATCTCTTCGGCGGCGGTGTAGCGCCCGTTGTTGCGCATGATGCCGCCCACCAAGCCGGTTCCCAACAGACCGTCGGTGCGCTCCAGCACGATGACCTCGTCCGCGCCCGCCAGCTTTGCGGTCATGGCAGCCGAACACCCCGCCCAACCACCCCCCACGACCACAACGCGATTTTTCATAATGAACCTACTCCTGCACTCTTCCTCGATCCGATTACCTCATCGGACATGGCATTCCATGTCCCTACGATCTGGCGCGTCCGCCGCTCTGGCACGCTTTATATCACCTGCCGGGATGCCTGATAGCCCGCTTCCAGCGCGGCGATATTTTTCTCACGCACCTTGACCGGGACCTTTTTGACGACCGCCTCCTTGATCGCCTCCAGGGATACCATCCCCGAAAGCGCCGCCACGCAGCCCAGCGACACCACCCCGGCGGTAATTGGGCTGTCGGTGATCTCGCGAGCGATGCGCACGATGGGGACCGGCAGCGCACCTTCCGGCAGGACATCCACCTGGTCCGGGTCCGCCACCAGATAGCCGCCGCGCTTGACGGTGTGCCCATACAGCTTGATGGCGTTCTGGCTGAGGGCGACCAGCAGATCGGGCTGGTCCGCGCCGGGGTATGACACCCGCTCGCAGCCGAACACCACATCGACCATGCTTAGACCGCCGCGAGTCGCCGATCCGTATTCGCCGCGCTGCGTCGCCCACAGCCCTTCGCCAATGCCCGCAGCCTCGCTCAGGACCGTGCCCGCCACTTTGACGCCGTGCCCGCCCAAGCCGACGATGCGCACTTCGTAGCGCCGGATGTCGGTCTTCGGCGTGACGGTGGTGCCCATGCCTTTCGGCGCAGTGTCGCTCAGATCGCGGAATGATGCCGACCAGCGCCGGTAGGAGTCGAAGAATTCGGGGTAGTCGGTGCGGCTCAGCACGCCCATCTCCAGATGCGAGGCGTAGGTCACGCCGATCAGCGAGAAGCCGGGGGTGTCGAACGCCTGCGAGATCAGCCCTGCCAGATCGTCCGGCTCTTCCAGCGTGCCGCGACCGACCAGCGCGGCTTGCAGTGCCATCGCCCATTCCAACGGCGTGGCGGTGGTCTCCAGCGCGCTCTGGAAGCCGAGTACTTCCCAGCGCATCCGGTCGAGATGCTGGTCAGCCTGCTGAGTGACATCGGAACGCAGCAGCAGGACGGTGATGCCGATGTTGCGGCGCGCGGCGTGAATCAGGTGGTTGGTGCCGAGCGTGATGCCGTCGGCGTTCATCACCAGCAGCAGCGGCACGTCGGGCAGCGCCGCCTTCAAGCCGATCGCCAGCGAGATATTGCGCCCCGGCGGTCCCTGCACCACCGAGATCGTCCTGCCGCCCAATTCCTGCGGCGGCAGCTCCGGCAGACTGGACAATACGACCGGCTGCGGCGCGTCGCCGCGCAGCGCCGTGACGCGGGCGACAATGTCCATGATCGCTTGCCACGTGCTGGCGTAGGAGAGTCCCGCGCTCAGCGTCATGGCACGCGCTCCAAGCCGCGCACCACATCCAGGATGTGTTCGGGCGAAATCTGAATGCCGTCGGCGCGGTTGATGCCCCGCACGGCGGCGCGCCCGGCGACGAGGCGTTCGACCTCCAGGCGAATCTGCCCGAAGTTCAGTTCCGGCACGATGATGGTCCCGACGCGCCCGGCGAGATTGCGGATCACCTGTTCCGGGAAGGGCCAGAGGGTGCGAATTTTGATCATGCCCAGCTTGATGCCCTGTTCGCGCGCCAGCGAGACGGCGTGCATCGCCGAACGTGCCGTGCCGCCATAGGCGACCAGCGCCACTTCGGCGTCGTCCAGTTCGATCTCTTCCCAGTCGAGGATGACGTCCAGGTTGTCTTCGATCTTGCTGCTCATGTGTTCCCACCACCGGCTGATGATCTCGGCGTCTTCGGTGGGATAGCCCAGTTCGGTATGTACCAGCCCGGTGACATGGAAGCGATAGCCGTCGCCGAACCGGGGCAGCGGGGCAACATCGCCGTGCAGGAACTCGTACGGTTTGTAATCGTCCGGCGCGACGGTCGGCTGCGTGCGGTTGAAGATGGCGATGTCGGCGGCGTCGGGGATGACCAGTTTTTCGCGCAGCGCCGAGACGATGGCGTCGGAGAGCAGCACGACGGGCGTGCGGAAGCGCTCCGCCAGGTTGAAGGCGCGCACCGTCAGGTCGAAGCATTCCTGTACCGAACTGGGGCTGAGGACGATGATCGGGTGGTCGCCGTGTGTCCCCCAGCGCGCCTGCATGACATCGCCCTGGGCGGCGCGCGTCGGCAGCCCGGTGCTGGGTCCGACGCGCTGGACGTTGATGACCACGCAGGGAATTTCCGAGATGACGGCGAATCCCAGGTTCTCCTGCATCAGCGAAAAGCCGGGTCCGCTGGTGGCGGTCGCCGTCTTCAAGCCGCCCAGCGACGCGCCGACGATTGCCGCCATGCTGGCGATCTCGTCTTCCATCTGGATGAAGACGCCGCCGACCTGGGGCAGTCGTTCCGATAGGATTTCGGCGATCTCGCTGGACGGCGTGATCGGGTAGCCGGCGTAGAAGCGGCAGCCGGCGGCAATCGCCCCTTCGGCGACCGCCTGATTTCCATGCATGAAAGCGGGTGTAGGCATCGATCAGGCTCCTTCAGCCAGAATATCTTCGATCATAAGGACCTCGCTCGGCGCGATGATTTCGATGGCGAAATCGGGGCAGTGCCGCTCGCACAGCTTGCAGTTGATGCATTTTTCCAGGTGCAGGGCGAAGGGATAGCGCTCATCGTCTTCCGCCAGCACGTCCTGCGGACACCAGGCGACGCACAGCCCGCAGGCTTTGCAGAAGTTCTTGTCCACCTGGACTTCGTAAATACCCGGCGTTACCTGTGCCATCAGACCATCTCCTCGGCGGCGCGCTGCTGCTCGCGTATCCTGCCCAGCATGTTGTAGTAGCGCTTGCTCAGGTCCACCGATCCCTTGCGCTCGAAGATCACCCCGCGCCAGGTGCGCGACTCGTCTTCCACATCGTCCATCTCGGTCAGCGCGTGGACCGGCGCGGAAGGCGATTCGGGCGAGGTCAGGCGGATCGGCAGATGCGCACGCCGCAGCAGCGTGGGGTTGGTGCGCCAGGTGTCCTCGTCCATCGCCGCGATCATCGTGGACGCTTCCGCCATCTGGTTCATCTTGCCGAACAGCACATGGCAGTTGCTGATGATCTCCACCAGGGCGAAGCCGGATACGTCGAGGGCGCGTTCGATCAGTTTGGTGAGCGAGGCGGTGTGATTGACCGTCGCCCGTGCATAGAATGCCGCGCCGGCGGTGCGCGCCAGGGCTTCCAGGTTCATCGGGCGCTCGAAAGACCCCGACTGCGCGGTGGTGGTGTGCCCGCCGATCGGCGTGGTCGGGGAGGTCTGCCCGCCGGTCAAGCCGTAGACGCTGTTGTTGACGACAATCGCCACCATGCCGATGTTGCGGCGCATGGCGTGGATGAGATGGTTGCCGCCGATGGACATGGCGTCGCCGTCGCCCATGACGGTCAGGACGGTCATTTCGGGGCGCGCCATCTTCAAGCCGGTGGCAAACGCCGGTGCGCGCCCGTGCGTGGTGTGGATGGTGTTGAAATCCATATAGCCCGACATACGCCCGGTGCAGCCGATGCCAGAGACCATCGCCACGTTGTCTTTATCCAGCCCTTTGAAATGCACCGCCTGAGCGATTGCCCCCATGATGATGCCCAGCCCGCACCCCCCGCACCAGGTGGAGGGCAGCATTTTCGGGCGAAGATATTCTTTGACGATAAATGATGTTTGCACCTTCATGATCTGTTTATCCTCGCTAAACTCTAGGGGATGCTGGGTTCACTAATGCGTATGTGCGCCGAAGATGTCGCCAGGATCACCGCGATACAGGCTGCCGCGACGACGACGCCAAATCCGAGATGGATTGCGGAAAGCGATGCGCTGCTGCTGCCTCCGGCTTGTTCCAGAAGGATGCCGAAGGTGGTGGCGCTGAATGTGCCGCTGATGAAGCGGAACATGTTGAACACGCCCAGGGCGATTCCCAGCTCGCTCTTGCGGGTCACGAACGTCACGCCCGTCGCCGCCTGCGACTGAGTGAGACCCATGCCGATCCCCGCCAGGATCAGGGTGGGGACGATCACCCAGGGCGATACTTCCGCCGACCAGAACAGCATGGTGAAAGCGGCGATGGCGACCATCGCCATGCCGATCAGGATAGAGAAGCGGAAGCCCACACGGTCGGCGAAGCGCCCGCCGAAGGGGGAAGAGATCGCCAGGGTGGATGCCAGCGGGGCAATCAGCAGCCCGGCGGCGCTGCTGCTGTAATGATGGACTTCGATCAGGAAGATCGACAGCAGCACCGGCAGCCCCATCAGGCAGAAGAACTGCGCGCTGGAGATGGCGACGATGGACACGTAGCGCGCATTGCGGAAGAGCGACAGCTCGATGAAGGGCTGGGCGACGCGCCGTTCGGTGAAGATGAACAGGCTGAGCAGGGTGACCACGCCGACCCACAGCCCGATGGTCAGGGGCGATCCCCAGCCCAGATATCCGCCGCGCGACAGGACGAACATCAGCACCAGCATGGCGGCGGTCAGGGTGAACGCGCCGACGAAATCGAAGGGGCGGCGGGTCTCTTTGTGGTCGGCAGGGATGACCAGGAAGACCAGGAATGCGCCGACAAGGGTGACGGCGGCGTTCATCACGAAGATCGACTGCCAGCCGAAGTTTTCCACCAGCGCGCCGCTGATGACTGGTCCGAAGCCGTGTGCCGCCCCGTTGACGGTCGCCCATGCCCCCATCGCCACGCCGCGCTCTTCCTTGGGGAAGATCATGCTGATGATGCCCATCACGGCGGGCAGGGTGGCGGCGTTGAAGAGCGCCTGCAGGGCGCGCGTGCCGATCAACCCCCAGAAGGAGGTCGCCAGCGCCGCCAGCCCGAAGCTGACGCCCAGCCCGACCAGCGTGATCACGTACAGGCGGCGGTAGCCGTAGCGGTCGCTGAGCCACCCGTAGATCGGCATGAGTACGGCGATCAGCAGGGTGTAGATCGAAATCACCCACACGCCGAGATCGAGGCTGACCTCGAAATCCTGGACGATGGTCGGCAGGGCGACCGGCAGCATGCTGTTGCCCAGCGTGCCCACCCATGAGCCGATCAGGATGATGCCGATGATCAGCCAGCGCCGCTTATGCACTTCGGCGGAAACGGTCTCCACAACTATCCCTCACTGAACCAGATGACAGGCGACCTGATGCCCGGAAACGTCGCGTATCTCCGGCGCTTCTTCGAAACAAATCGTCTTGGCGAGCGGGCAGCGGGTGTTGAAGTGACAGCCTTTGGGCGGGCGAATCGGGCTGGGGACCTCGCCCTTCAGGATGATGCGCTCGCGCTGGCGCTCCCGTTTGGGGTCGGGCAGCGGCACGGCGGAAAGCAGCGCCTTGGTATAGGGATGCTTCGGATGGTCGTACAGATCGCTCCGATTCGCCAGTTCGACGATCCTGCCCAGGTACATGACGGCGATGCGGTCGCTGAAGTGGCGCACGACGGCGAGATCGTGGGCGATGAACAGGTAGGTCAGGTTGAACTGTTCCTGCAAGTCCTTGAGCAGGTTGATGATCTGCGCCTGGATGGAGACATCCAGCGCCGAGATCGGCTCGTCGCAGATGATGAACGACGGGTTGGCGGCTAAAGCGCGGGCGATGCCGATGCGCTGCCGCTGCCCGCCGGAAAATTCATGCGGGTAGCGGGTGATGACGCGCGGGTCCAGACCGACCAGGCGCAGCAGTTCGCGCACCCGCTCGCGGACTGCCGGACCCTGTTCCAGGTTATGGACGACCATCGGCTCGGCGATGATCTTCTCGACCGTCAGACGCGGGTTGAGCGAGGCGTAGGGGTCCTGAAAGACCATTTGCAGATGACGGCGGGTGCGGCGCAGCGTCTCGCTGTCGATCTTCATCAGGTCCACGCCGTCGAACAGCACCTTGCCGGAGGTCGGGCGCGGCATTTGAATGATGCCCAGCCCGGTCGTCGACTTTCCGCAGCCGCTTTCGCCGACCAAGCCGAGGGTTTCGCCGCGCTCGACGGCGAACGAGACGCCGTCCACCGCCCGCACAGCGCCGACCTTCTTGCCGAACAGGAAGCCTTTGGAGATGCGGAAGTGGACCTTCAGGTCTTCCACCGCGAGGAGCGGCTGGTTTGAATCAGGCATTGACGCGCACCTCGCGCAGGTTGATGAACGCCTGCTTGCTCAACTCCAGATGACACATGCTGAAATGTCCCGGCGCGACCTCGCGCAGCGTTGGTTTTTCGCTCAGGCAGTCGGCGGTGCTGAAACCGCAGCGCGGCGCGAAGGGGCAGCCCTTGGGCGGGTTGGATAGGTCCGGCGGTTTGCCTGGGATGGGCATCAGCCGGGTGCGCTCGGCAGTATCCAGCCGGGGGATGGCGCTGAGCAAGCCCAGGGTGTAGGGATGGCGCGGGTTTTCGTAGAGGTCATCGACGCCGGCGGTCTCGACGACATGACTGGCGTACATGACGATGACGCGGTCCACCAGCCCCGCCACGATGCCCAGATCGTGGGTGATCCAGATCACCGACATGCCGAATTCGCGCCGCAGCCGCTTGACCAGGTCGATGATCTGCGCCTGAATCGTCACATCCAGGGCGGTCGTCGGCTCGTCGGCGATCAGCAGCTTGGGATTGCAGGACAGCCCCAGGGCGATCATGACGCGCTGGCGCATGCCGCCGGAGAACTGATGCGGGTAGTCGTTCAGGCGGTTGGCGGCGTCGGGGATGCCAACCATCTGGAGCAGCTCGACGGCGCGCGTTTTTGCCTGAGAGGGGGTCAGCCCCAGGTGGAGCTTGAGCGGCTCGACCAGATGCCTGCCGATGCTCAGCACCGGGTTGAGCGAGGTCATCGGGTCCTGGAAGATCATGGCGATGTCCTTGCCGCGCACGGCGCGCATCTCGGCGGAGTCCAGTTCCAGCAAATTCCTGCCCCGAAACCAGATTTTGCCTTCGGTGATCCTGCCCGCCGGCGATGGCACGAGGCGCATCACCGCCAGCATCGAGACGCTCTTGCCGGAGCCGCTTTCGCCCACGATGCCGACCGTCTCGCCGGCGTCCACCGAATAGCTGACGCCGCTGACGGCGGTCACGACCTGCTTGCCGGTCTGGAAGATGGTGCGCAGTCCCTCTACGCGCAGCAGCGGTTCCCCCATCTCAGGTTCCTCCCAGAATGCGTGGCAGCGGCAGCATGTGGGTGACTTCCTGCGGGCGCACCAGCATCACCGGGACGGGGGAATGCCGGGCGACGCGGTCCGACGTGCTGCCATAGGCGTAGGGATGCAGCCCGTGATGCCCGTGCGTACTCATCACCACCAGGTCGATGCTGTCGTTAACGATGTGGTCCAGGATGCCGTCGACGGGATGACCAAAACCGACCACGACGGTCGCCTCGACGCTCTGCTCGCGGAGGGTGTCGGCGACGGGCAGCAGTTTGCGCATGACCTCTGATTCCAGGCTCGCCATCTGGCTGTCTTTGGAGACCGGGTGCAGGCTGCGATCCAGATCGGTCTCGCTTTCCGGCAGTTCCTGGGTGAATTCCGTGACGCTGCGGAACAGCCCGCCCCAGCGCCCGGAAGGCGGCGGCACGACGCCCAGCAGGACGATGCACGCCCCAACGCCCCTGGCGATCTCACACGCCCAGGGGACCGCTCGTTCAGAGAGTTCGGAGCCGTCCAGCGGCACCAGGATGCGTTTGATCATCACGCCGTCCTTTAACTGTTGCGAAGCTTGAAGCGCTGATGCGGGTCGGAGACGGAACGCAGCCAACCGGCGACCATGTTGATGAACAGCACGGTCATGGCGATGACCACGCCGGGAAAAGTGACCACCCACCAGGCGTTGACGAGATAATCGCGCCCCTGCGCCAGGATCAGCCCCCACGAGGAGTCCGGCGGCTGGATGCCCAAGCCGAGATAGCTGAGCGCCGCTTCCGCCAGGATGAACCGGGCAAGCTCCATGACGCTGATGGTGAGCAGGGGGGAGATCAGGTTGGGCAGGATGTGTACGATGATGATGCGCCGATCGCGGCAGCCTGCGACCCTGGCGGCGCGCACGAAGACCTGTTCGCGCAGCGAGAGCGTCATGCCGCGCGCGATGCGAGCGAAGATCAGCCAGCCGTTGATCGCCAGCACCAGGATCAGGTTTTCGACGCTGGGTCCGATCATGGCGATGATCGTGATGGCGACCAGCAGACCGGGAAAAGCCGTTTGTATATCGACCCAGCGCATCAGAATTTCATCGAGGGTTCCGCCGTAATAGCCGGAGATGACGCCGATGAAAGTTCCGAAGGTGGCGGTCACCGCCAGCGTGATGAAGCCGATGGTCAGCGAGACGCGCGCCCCGAAGATCAGCCGGCTGAACAGGTCGCGCCCCAGCGAGTCGGTCCCCAGGAAGTGTTCCGGCGAACCACCTTCCATCCACGACGGCGGCACGAAGCGGTCGCGCAGGCTTTGCTTCGCCGGATCATAGGGCGAAATGTGAGGCGCAGTCACCGCCATGACCAGCAGGATGATCAAGCCGATCAAGCCGATCATAGCAACCCAGTCGTGCAGCAGGTCGAGCGCCAGCTCCTTCAGACTGCGCAGCAAGGGATGGCGCAGTTCGGTGACGGCTTCGCTGGTATCCACCGTGTGCGGCTCGATGATGACGGAGGGGGCGAAGCTTTCCTCCATGATGACGCACCTCCCTGGGTCTAGTAGCGAATGCGCGGATCAAGAGCGCCGTACAGCAGGTCGATGAGCAGGTTGATGACGACGACGATCATCGCCACCACGAAGACGTCAGCTTGCAGCAGCGGGAGGTCCTGACGCTCGATGGCGTCCACCGCCAGCAAGCCCACCCCGGGCCATCCGAACACCGCTTCGACCACCACCGTGAAGCCCGCCAGCAGACGGGTCAGCTCGAAACCCGTCAGCGTGACGATGGGGATGGCGGCGTTGCGCAGCGCGTGACCGAGCAAGGTCGCCTGTTCAGAAAGACCGCGCGCGCGGGCGGCGGTCACATAATTCTTATCCAGTTCATCCAGGACGCTGGAGCGGACGATCTGACTGATCCTTCCCAGCGGACGCGCCGCCAACGTCACCGCCGGCAGCACCAGATGTTCCCAGGTTCCATAGCCGGAGGTGTAGAACAACCCCAGCGAGACGGGGAAGATGAAGATGAGCATCAAACCCAGCCAGAAATCGGCGATGCTCAAACCGAGCAGGGCGGTGAGCGAGGCGACATGATCCAGCAGGGAGCGGGGTTTGAGCGCGGCGATGATGCCGAGCGGGACCGCCAGGACCAGGGCGATGATGATGGCTGTCCCTGCCAGCAGGAAAGTGGCAGGGAGTCGTTCCAGCACCAGGGGCAGTGCGGGGGCATCCATCCACAGGGAGTCTCCGAAGTCTCCCCGCACTGCATCCACCGAGAAGCGCGCAAACTGCACGAGGACCGGGTCGTTGAAGCCAAGCTGCTGCCGCGCCGCCTGATACTGCTCCTCAGAGGCTTCCAGGGGCAGCATCATCCGCACCGGATCGCCCAGCTGATGGGTGATCAGGAACACGGCGACGGACACGCCGATGACGACCGCTATGGAGTAAAACAGCCTGCGTGCAAGATACGCGCTCACGGTCTTCTTTCCGGCTTACTTCTGCTTACTTCAGAGTCATCTGGGCGAAGAGAATCTTGCCATCCTGGCGCGGCTCCCATTCCAGACGTTCGCTCAACCCGTAGATATTCTCCAGGTTGACCAGGAACAGGAAGGCGGCGTCTTCGCGAGTCAGCTCGACTACACGGTGGTACATCTCCAGACGGGCGGCGGAATCGGTCTCGGTGCGCGCCGTGTTGATCAGCTGCGTCACTTCGTCGTTGCAGTAGGATGAGACGCGTCCCTCGCACGAGTAGTAGCCGGAGAAGGTGCGGTCGGCGTCGAACAGCGTGTTGTCGTTGGCGACGAAGATCATCGAGGGCTGGTTTTCCGCAGCGAACAGCAGGTCGAGATAGTTCGACCATTCGAGAATCTGCACGTCGACGGTGATGCCCACGTCGGTCAGCATTGCCGCCACGACCTCGATCAGCTCGCGGTCCTTCAGCCAGCGTCCGGCTTCGCCGATGAACTGGATCGGTTCGCCGCTGTAGCCGGCTTCGGCGAGGAGCTGGCGCGCCATGTCGGGGGCATACGGGTACGCCTGAACGTCGGGATTGAAGCCGAAGTGCGACGAGTTGATGACCTGCGCCTGGGCGACGACGGCGTAGCCGCCGTAGAGCGCTTCGGCGATGGCTTCTTTATCGACCGCGTAGTTGATCGCCTGGCGGATGCGCACATCGGTGAGGATGCCGTCCTTGTTGTTCAGGCGCACAATCGGGAATTCCAAGCCGGGGATGTGCTTGACGACCGGAGCCTGATCGATCTGCTCAGGGATCAGATCGCGGACGAAATCGACCTCTCCCGCCTGAAGGGCTGCCAGGCGTGTCGATTCTTCGGGGATCGGGCGGATGACCACGCGGCTGATCGACGGCGCGCCGCCCCAGTACTCGGCGTTGGCTTCCAGTTCGATCTGCTGCCCGCGCGACCACGAGACGAACTTGTAGGGACCCGTGCCGACCGGATTTTCGGCAAAGCCATCCGCCTGCGCGGCGACCGGCGGGACGATCTTCAGCCAGTACATGCGCGCCGGCAGGATCGGGTCCGGTCCGTTGGTGGTGATGCTGACGGTCAGATCATCGACGACCGAAGCGCCGGTGATCGTCTCGAAGAACGATAACTGCTCGGAGTTGAATTCGGGATTGATGTTGCGGTTGATGCTGAAGGCGACCGCCTCGGCGTTCATCGGCTCGCCGTTGGTGAAGCTGATGCCCGATTTCAGCGTGAACTGCCAGGTGGTGGCGTCGATCTGCTCGTAGCCCTCTGCCAGCAGCGGCTGCAGCGCCATCGATGCGTCGCGGGTGAGCAGGGTCTCGTAAATATTGTCGTTGACCGCGCGTTCGTTACCATCATCGGCGGCTTGTGGGTCGAGGGTGGTGGGGTCCCCGCCAATCGCCACGGTGATGGAGCTGTCTTGCGCCATGAGCGGCGATACGGACAGGAGCAGCGCTCCTGCGAGAATGACACAGAACAGAATAGCAAGCTTTCTCATCGTCTCGATCCTTATGGTACACATTTCAAGAACCTGGGTGATAAGTCTGGGTGAGTTAATTTGACCTGTGCCCTCCTGTCAGTTCACCGGTAAAGACATCGGAAAGCCTGCTCGGCGTTGTTGACCGATGAAAGCGCTGTCTCGCGCATCCGGCGATCATGAACGCATGCCCCGCGCGGCGATGGTTTGCAGCCATTTATGTACGGGCGGCGTCTCGGTCATCTCGGATTCGCTGACGACGTTGATGAAGGTGGGGCGGTCGCTCTTCAGCGCCGCCTGGAAGACGGCTTCGAAGTCGCCCGGATTTTCCACATGCACCCCCTGCATCCCGAACCCCCGGGCGATGCCGGCGTAGTCGGTATCGGTCGAGAAATCGACCGAGAAGTAGCGATCTTCCTGGTAGAGATGCTGGAGAGTCTTGATCCAGCCGAATTCGGCGTTGCTGAACTGGACCAGCACCACCGGAAGCCCCAGGCGGGCAATGGTCTCCAGGTCGCCCGCCGCCATGCCGAAACTGCCGTCGCCGACCAGCCCGATCACCGGGGCGTTCGGGCGCGCCAGCTTCGCCCCGACGACGCCGGGGATGGCGTAGCCCAGCCCGCCGAAGGCGCGGGGGATGATGATGTGGCGTCCTGCGGGCGAGAGGACCATCGCGGAAGTGAACGGCGTCGCCGTGCCGGGGTCGGCGACGATGACGCTCTCGCGCGGCAGCAGGCGGCTCATGATGCTGAAGATGCGCTGCGGCTTGATCGGGCGGGAGTCCGAACGTGCTGCCTGCTCCTGTGTAGAGAACCAGCGCTGACGCAGACCGGCGAAATCTGCCCAGTACTCGCGTTCGTGTTCGTCGCCGTCGGCGCGAAGGCGCGTCTTCAGCATACCGATCAGCGCCGCCAGCGCCAGGCGGGCGTCGCCGACCATGCCGACCGCCGTCGGGTAGGTGTTGCCGATCTCCAGCGGGTCAACGTCGATGTGCAGAATGGTCACGCTGCCATTGTTGGGCGGCATCGTCCAGTTCTGGGTGGTGACCGAATCCGTCTTGCAGCCGACGTACAGCACCAGGTCCGCCTGCATCAGGATTTCGTTGGCATAGGGGCGCGCCCCGTTGCCGCCGACCACGCCGATGCTCAGCGGGTGTGCCTCATCGATGCTGCCCTGTCCGTTGATCGACGTGCCGACGGGGATGAGCAGCAGTTCCGCCAGTTCGGTGACTTCCGCCCAGGCTCCAGAGATGGCAGCGCCGCCGCCCGCCACCAGGACGGGCTGCCGGGCGCGCAGCAGCATCCGGGCGGCTTCTTCGAGGGCGGCGGGGTCCGGCAGGGTGCGGAATGCCGGATAGCGGCTGCACTCCTCCTGGGCGAACAGGGCGGAGTCGCTTCCGGTGTATGCCTCATGCAGCACATCTTCAGGCAGGGTGATCTGCACCGCGCCGGCGCGTCCGGTGGTGGCTTCCCGAAAGGCTTTGCGCATCACCTCTGGCACTTTGTTGGCGCGCCGCAGAGTGGTGTTCCACTTGGTGACGGCTTTGAAGACCATCCCCTGGTCCAGTTCGGTAAGGACGTTGCGCCCTTCCGCCTCCAGGGGGATATCGGTGGTGAAGCCGATGACCGGGATCGACGAGAAATTGGCTTCCGCCAGCCCCGGCACGAGGTAGGTCGCGCCTGCGCCGCTGGGGGCTTCGCAGAACCCCGGCTTGCCGCTCAGACGGGCGTAGACATCCGCCATGAAGGCTGCGCCGCGTTCGTCCCGCGCCAGCACATGCGTGATGCTGTCGCCGGCGGTGCGCAGCGATTCGTAAAGGGTGATCGAGGTGTCTCCGGGGATGCCGAAGATGTAGCGCACCTGATAGGCTTTGAGCATGGCGACGATGGCGTCGGCGGCGTTCATGGCGTCTTCCCGTCCTCGCTGGCGATGCCCTCGACGTTCAGCACGAGGTCTTTCAGGACGCTGAGATGATGCTCACGGAAAGCCGCCTCGACCGCACTTTCGTCGCGCAGGCGTAGGGCTTCCAGGATGCGCCGGTGTTCTCCGGCAGACTTCTTGAGGCGGTCCAGCCCGCTGTTAGAAAGCAAACGCAGGCGGCGCAGTTGATCATCCAGCATCTTCAGGAAGAGCAGCAGGCGCTGATTGGTGGCGTGCTTGTAGACCAGCTTGTGGAAATCTTCGCCGAGCATCGAGGCTTTGCTGAGATTCCCCTGCGCCAGCACCGCATCGGCTTCGACCAGGATCGCTTCCGCCTGAGCCAGCTCTTTGTCGGTGAGGAAGGGGACAGCGGAGCGCGCCGCCAAGCCTTCCAACACGCCGCGCAGCTCGAAGATTTCTTCGGCGTCCTGCTGCGAGACATCGCTCACATAGGTCCCCTTATAGGGGATGCGCACCACCAGACCATCCTGTTCGAGCTTGACCAGCGCGTTGCGCACCGGCGTCTTGCTGGTCCCGAGTTGATCAGCAAGCTCGTCTTCGACGAGCAGCGCGCCAGGCGGCAGCTTCAACGACAGCACCGCCTCTTTGACGACGGCATAAACCTGGGTTTCTAGAGTGCGCGCTTTCTGTTGCAGGGGGTTGAGGCGCTGCGAGTCGTTTGCCCGGTCGGTGAGCATTTGGTGTCCTTTGAGGTTCCATAAATGGTCATCAAAGTCTTTTTCCTGAATACCCCTACGAACTTAACATCGTATACCGTATAACGTGTATGGAACACCGTGTATTCTCATGATCTATTCATCTGATTGTGTATTGTGTCACGAAGTGCTTGTGTATCCCGCGCGCCGGGCGCATCGTCACCGAGAGCCAAACAGCAAAAGGGGCGCGATGTGTTGCATCGCGCCCCTCAGAGATTTTCAACTAGTACCTCAACAAGATGAGAATGACGGGGTCTTCCGTAGGAGCGGGGCAATGTCCCCGCCCACCCTTCCCAGGCGGACACGCTGGTCCGCCCCTAGGCTATCAACCCGTCAGATTAACCTGGTTCGTGTACTAGCGGGACCGGTCAGAAGCCGGCAGCGGTTTCAGAGACTGTTTGAAAAGCCGGTTTTCACACAACCTCACCCCGGAAACCTGACGGTTTCCTGCCCCTCTCCAATTGGAGAGGGGCGGTTGAGCGCACTCGCAAGGAATTCACAGACGGACGACCGCCGGGTCGCCCGCCTGGCGAGAAGATACGAGACCTCGCTTTAGCCGTGACCCATGCCGCCCATATGCATGCCGCCCACCTCTTCCGCTTCACGGATCGGCGCAGTCACCACCATATCGTCGCCGCTGTCGAAAGTGAGCGTCAGATCGAGGCTTTCGCCCGCCGTCAGTTCAGCCGTCAGATTGATCAGCATGACGTGCAGACCGCCGCGCTTGAGCAGGGCGGTGCCGTCCGCCGGCACGGCGATGCCGCCCTCAATCGGGCGCATCTGCATGACATCGCCTGCGCCCATCACCATCTCGTGCAGTTCGACCACTTCGGCGACTTCGGCGTTGGCGGCGACCAGCGTCACATCCTCACCGGTCAGGTTGACCAGCATGCCAAAAGCGGCGCTGTTCGGCGCGCCGGGGACGGAAGGACGCACCCAGGGATCAAGGAAATAGACGTGGGCACAGGCGTTGCCCCAGTCCATCCCCATACTCATGGCGGAAGAGTCCATCGCCATGCCGCCTTCGCCCATAGCGCCCATCGCCATCTCGGCGTCCATGTCGCGAACGGGCGCGACCAGCTCAACCGCGCCGGCGTGTTCAAAATTGAGCGTGACGGTGATCTCGTCGCCGGGCACAAGCGGCTGCTTCAGCCCGATCAGCATGATGTGCAGTCCACCCGGTTCCAGCAGCAGGAAGCCGTTTGCCGGGACGACGAAGCCGCCTTCGACCGGGCGCATCTGCATGACATCGCCCTCTCCCATGATCATCTCGTGCAGCTCCACCACTTCGGCGGCGTCGGAACTGGCGCTCACCAGCGTATCGGGCATGTCGCCGATGTGGACCAGCTGACCGTAGACTGCGCTGTTGGGCATCGCCGCTTCGGCGGGGCGCACCCAGGCATTGAACAGATACGAGACATGACATTCCTCGTCGTGCGCGAAGGCGGCGGCTGGGAAGAGGAGACACAGCGCGACGAAGACCAGCAGGATACGATAACCCTTCATGTTGCACTCCTTTAAGTGATGAAATAGCAGCCCGCAGCCGCATCCGCCCAGACGTGCCGGCGGCGAGGCAGAGGGTTGAATAGAACCAGAGAGAAGAAAATGTGGGAAGCTGGCGGAGCGCTACCTCACGCTTCCAGGATGATCTGGAGGTCGTGGGTGATGTCGGCGTCGTCCGTTCCGTAAAGGTACTGCGCCTGAAGGCGTCCATCCGCCCCGATCAGGAAGAGCGACGCCGTGTGATCGATCAGGTAGTTCAGCGCCGAGTCGCTCATCTGGCGTTTTTCGGCGACCGCGCCGAACTGATCCATCAGCGCCTGCAATCCCTCGCCTTCCTCGCGCACGCCGATGAAGTCCTGGTGGAAGAACTCCACATAAGGCTTCAGGTAATCCATCGTGTCGCGTTCGGGATCGACCGTCACAAAGACGATCTTGAGCCGGTCGGCAGGCTCATTGAGCGCGGCGTATACCCGCTTCAGCTCGGCGAACGTGGTCGGGCAGAAATCAGGGCAGGAGCGATAGCCGAAGTAGATCAGGATTAATTCGCCCCGATGTTCGCTCAGCGTGAACGATTCACCGGTCGTCGAGGCGAATGTGAAATCGCTGATGGGGCGGGGTGGGTCGAAGACCGCGCCGCGCAGGTCGCCCAGATAAGCCGGTGTTTCGACTTCTGGCTCAGGGGTGACGGTCGCCGGGATGCTGCTCGCCGTCGCGCCGCAGGCGGCGAGGGTCAGCAGGGCGGCTGCCAGCGCCGCCAGACATAGACTTGCACGCTTGAAAACCATGATCTCCTTCCACGAGCGCTTTACGCCTCCACCACGATTCGAACCTGCTCACCCGGATGGATGCTGCACCCTCCTTCGTAGACTGCCGGGCGGCTGAACGCCTGGCGGATGGTTTCGCCCGCACGGACGAAGAACGGCCCGACCGTGTGGTCAACAGTATCGTTGTTGACGATGACCAGGGCGCTCTGTGCGCTCAGGCTCAGGTATATCTCGCTGGGGATGATCCCTGGGTCCTGCCCGGCTTCGATCAGCGCGCCGGTCCCTGCCGGGATGACGATGCGCAGCGCGCCGGCGGCGGGCGTCGCCGCTTCGGTGGCTTCAGCGCCGCCCGTATTGATGATGCTGTCCGCCGAGACCGCCTCGACGAAAAGCTCGAAGCTGTTCCGAGCGACGCCCCGGTTTTCCGGGAGCGTCGCCGTCACCTGCACGATCCAACCCCCGCCCATTGACCAGGCGATGGGGATTTGATAGACCCCCGCCTGGCTGTCGCGGGTTTCGCCGAAGACCGGCTCCATGCCCGCGTGATCCATATCACCACGCACGCTCAGCGCCGCGCCATCGATGGGCGCGCCATCTGCGCCGGTGAGGGTGATGCGCAGCACCCCCTCGCCGACCGCCGGCGGGTTCGGTTCGACCTGGAGATCGATGGCAACATCGGTCACCAGGGTTTCCGCCCCCGAGTCGCCGCGACAGGCAGCGAGGAACAGTGCGAGAGCGAGCAGAAGAACCAGCATGAAACGCATGATGCACTCCGTAGCGTCTGCGGCTCCCGATCAGCTCCCGGCGTTCTGAGCCGCCAGGGTGCGGATGTAGGCGACAATCGCCTGGATTTCCTCGGTAGTCATCGCCGGGTTGCCGCCTTTGCCGGGCATGTCGATGCCGGTGGTGTTGAGCGGGTCCCAAATCGGTCGCCCGGTGATGATGAACTGTACCAGCTGCTCATCGGTCTGAGAATAGATGAAATCGCTTATTACCAGGTCCTTGCCGAGGTTGGGCAGACCGCGCGCATCGGCGCCGTGACAGGCGGCGCAGAGGGTGAACTGCGTGCGTCCCAGTTCGACCAGGGCGGGG
>JABWBO010000069.1 GCA_013360465.1 Anaerolineae bacterium
AATGCTGACCGCATGTTGGTCATTCGGGCAGCTGTGTTAGGCGGTGATTTTGATGCCCTCTGGAACGCTGCTTGATTGCACCAACTTGAAATGCACCCCGCTCGCAAGCGTGCGCGGCGTCACCGCCGTCTGCGAAGCTATGCTATAGTGTTGCGTAGAGTGTTTCGAGCGACGCGGTTCCTTCGTCTGAAGCAAGGGAGGGTGTATCGTGAGTACTCCTGCCGAAAGCGGCGCGCCGCCGGCGCGCACTAATCCGCCGCTGGTCGAGCCGATCAGCCAGGGGAGTCATCCCCCCGCCAGGATGACGGACACAGGTTGGATCTGGTGGAAGCAGCGCCCTCGGCGAGAGTTCCCCGCCGAGCCTGACCCTGCTTTCACCCTGGTCGGCGACGTGCTGATTCAGGAATTGATGGCGAAGTTCGACCTTGATGCCGAAGCCATCGCCCGCATCAAAGCCGACATCGCCCACCTGGAGGCGGAACTGCTGCGCTATTTCCGCGAAACCGACCATAATGCCAAGAAGTTCCAGAACGGCTTTCGCCTGTACAACTGGCGTCTGCTGATGCTGGCGACGGTGGCGACTCTGGTCGGTTCCTTGCAGGCGATCAGCCTGTCGATCAGCCCGGCGATGCTGCTGGTCCTCGGCGCGCTGGAGACGATCATCGCCTTGTACACCGTCTACGTCGTCAATGCGCGCGGACGCGATGCCTCGGTCGAAGACTGGCTGAAGAACCGCCGCATGTCGGAACAGCTGCGCCGCGAGTTCTTCCGCTATCTGATGATGCTGCCGCCGTACACCCAAGATGAGAAGGATTTCGAGCGCAAGCGCAAGCTGTCGCACCGCGCGGCGATGATCTACGCCGATCAGATTCCCGATGAGCCGTCGATCCTGGAAGGAAGAGCCTCATGAGACTGGCACGTACCGACCTTCAGGCGCGCTATCAGATTTTCGAGCGCGCCCTGCTTCAGGATCAGCGCGCCTACTACAAGCGCGAAATCGACCGCAACCGCCGCGCGGCGCAGCAGGTGAGCCGTGCCCGCGCCTTCTTCGCCTTCCTGGCGGGCGCAGCGTCGCTGCTCGCTGCCATCATCGGCGGTCTGACGGCGATTCAGGGCGGCACGGCTTCGTGCGACGTCAGCCAGCTTGCCGCCATCGCCGATGCCAATCTGCCGTCCAAGCAGGCGGACCAGATCAGCAACAAGCTGGAAGCGACCGTGACCGAAGGCAATACGCTGGTCTGCCTGCTGCTGGATACGGTCACGCCGGTGCTGATGGTCATCGCGGTCGGCGCGCCGGCGATTGGCGCGGCGTTCACCACCCTGGCGGATATGTACCAGTGGGACCGGCTGGCGTCGGTGTACGAGACGGCGCAGAAAAGCCTCGCCATCGCCGATGCGCTGTCGCCGCTCGATGAAGAGCCCGATGATGTTTATCTCGCCAGCCTGCAGGCGTATTCCGAAGGGACGCTGACGGTCATGCGCGACGAGACGGCACAGTGGGGGCAGCTGGTCAAGATGCCCGACGCCCTTCAGGAATATATCAACACGGCGCGGGAAAAAGCGGCGCGCGAGCTGGAAGAGAACGGCGGGGAAAACGCCGGCGGCTGAAGGGCAGTCGTGATTAGCTGTCCATCGCCATCTTCTTGAGTTCGTACAGCTTGGTCAGCGCCTCGATAGGGCTGAGCGCGTCAACGTCCATCGCTTTGAGGGCGGTCAGCGTGGGGTGGGGGGCGTCGTCGATGAAGCTGAGCTGTGCCGGGTTCTGCCGGCGCTTCTTCTTGGTCGGCAGCTCGAAGTCGCTTCCCTGTTCTTCGAGGGTGCGCAGCAGCTCGCGCGCGCGATCCACCACCGGGCGGGGCATGCCGGCGATCTGCGCGACATGCACACCGTAGCTGCGATCTGCACCGCCGACGATGACCCGGTGCAGGAAGATCACCTCGTCGCCCTGTTCGGCGACGGCGACGTTGAAGTTGCGGGCGCGCGGCAGTACCTCCGGCAGTTCGGTCAGTTCGTGATAGTGGGTGGCGAACAGCGTCCGGCAGTTTAGGCGCGGGTTATTGTGGATGAATTCGATGACGGCGCGGGCAATCGCCAGCCCGTCATAGGTCGATGTGCCGCGCCCGACCTCGTCCAGGATGAGCAGGCTGCGTCGGGTGCTGCCGCTGAGCAGGCGGGCAGTCTCGATCATTTCGACCATGAAAGTGCTGTAGCCGGCGTGGATTTCGTCCTGCGCGCCGATGCGGGCGAAGATGCGATCCACCAGTCCGATGGTCGCTTCGTCCGCGGGCACGAAGGAGCCGATCTGCGCCATCAACGTGATGATCGCCACCTGGCGGATATAGGTCGATTTGCCGCTCATGTTGGGACCGGTGATGATGTGGATGCGGCTCATGCTGTCGAAGTGCGTGTCGTTGGCGACATAGCGGACACCACTTTCCATCAGCTTCTCGACAACCGGGTGACGCCCCGCCTTGATGACCAGCAGATCATCTTCGGTGAGCAGCGGACGGGTATAGCCTTCGCGCGCCGCGACTTCCGCCAGCGACAGGAAGGCGTCGAGGTGCGCCAGCGCCTTCGCCGTCTTGAGCAGGCGCTCGGAATGCACCGCCAGCGCCCGGCACACCTCGTCGAAAAGGCGGCGCTCGATGTCGAGGATCTGCTGTTCGGCGTTCAGCACCAGCGTCTCGTATTCTTTGAGTTCCGGCGTGATGTAGCGTTCGGCATTGACGAGCGTCTGCTTGCGTTCGTAGTCGTCGGGAACTTTTGCCGTGTTGGCGTGGGTGATCTCGATGTAGTAGCCGAAGACCTTGTTGAACCCGACTTTCAGCGTGGCGATGCCGGTGCGGCGGCGCTCACGCGGTTCCAGACTGGCGATCCACTCACGGGCGTCCTGGGTCGCCTGGATTACGTCGTCCAGTTCGTCGGAATAGCCAGCGCGGATCACCCCCATCTTGTCCAGCGTGGTTGGCGGCTCGTCAGCGATGGCGCGGGCGATCAGCGCGACGGCGTCGTCACAGGGATCGAGCCGGTCCACCAGGGCGGAGAGCGCCGAAATGCTGCCGATCCGCTCGCGGAGGACCGGCACGGTTTCGAGCGTCTGGCGCAGCGCCATCAGCTCGCGGGGGATGGCGCGGGCGATCAGCAGACGGTTGGTCAGGCGTTCCAGGTCGGAGATGGTCTTGAGCAGATCGCGCAGTTCATGGCGCAGCAGTTCGTCGCGGCTGATCGCCTCTACGGCGTCCAGTCGGGCGTTCAGCCGGCGCAGGTCGAGCAGCGGCTGGCTGATCCATTCGCGCAGCAGGCGCGCACCCATCGGCGTGGTGGTGCGGTCGAGGACGCCGAGCAGACTGCCGCGTGCCTCGCGGGAGCGGATAGTCTCGGTCAGCTCCAGGTTTCGACGGGTGAACGGATCGAGTACCATGAAGTCGGCGGTGGTGTAGGGGCGCAGACGGGTGATCTGCGCCAGTTGCCCGCGCTGCGTGGCGTAGAGATAATCGAGCAGCCCGCCCGCCGCGCAGATCGCCGCCGGCATGTCGCCGATGCCGAAGCCGTCCAGGGTGCGGGCGCGGAAATGCTCAGTCAGGCGGTTGAAGGCGTTGGCGCGCTCGAAACGCCAATCCTGCGCCGCCGTCAGGTGTACACCGTTCGGCATGGTCGCGCCCCGGTTCGCCCAGGCTTCGGGCAGCAGCACCTCACGCGGGCTGAGCCGGGCGATCTCTTCGGTAACGCGCACCCCGGCGTCCTCGCCGCTGATCTGGGTGACGGCGAAATCGCCGGTGGTGATGTCGGCGTAGGCGACGCCCACCTGGTTCCATGCGCCCATCGTCTCGTCGCCGACGGGGAAGATCGCCATCAGATAGTTGTGCCGGTCCTCAGCGAGCAGTTCCGGTTCGGTGATCGTGCCCGGAGTGACGACCCGCGTGACTTCGCGTTCGACCAATCCGCGCCCGTTTGGCTCCGTCACCTGCTCGCAGACGGCGACGTGATAGCCCTTCTCGATCAGCCGGGCGATATAGTTATCGACGGCGTGATATGGGACGCCCGCCATCGGCACACGCTCGGTCTTGCTGGTCGGACGGCTGGTCAGGACGAGGTCGAGTTCACGAGCGGCGATCTCGGCATCGGCGTCGAAAGTCTCGTAGAAATCGCCCAACCTGAACAGCAGGATACAATCGGGGTACTGGCGTTTGATTTCCAGATACTGCGCCCGCAGCGGCGTGATGGGCTGGGTCATCGGATTGCGTTTCTCACTTGAAAAGGGCACAATGATATTGTTTTCATCTTGAACGCCTATTCTAACAGGCGGGCAGACAGCCGCAAGAATCAAGCCCAGTGAGCATTCTTCCTGTGAGGGATCTTCCTGAATGAATGAGATGATTGTTGGTATCGATCTGGGCGGGACCCGGCTGCGTGTGGCGCTGCTAGATCGCGATCTGAATATCCTGGATCGGCACGAGACGCTGACCGAGGCGCACGCCGGCGTCGAGGCGACGACGGCGCGTATGCTGTCATTCGTCGGCGAGGCTCTTTCGAAATGGAATCGGGAAGATGTTTCTGGTATTGGTATTTCCTGCCCCGGACCGGTCAATCCGAATGTCGGTCTGCTGGTCGCGCCGCCCAACCTGCCGGGCTGGCACAATGTGCCGCTGGTGCAGATGTTTCAGAAGGAATTTGGGCTGACGACCTATATCGGCAACGACGCCAACGTCGCTGCGCTGGCGGAGACCTCGCGCGGTGCGGCACAGGGATACCGCCACGTCATTTTTATCACGATCAGCACCGGCATCGGCGGGGGAATCCTCAGCGATGGCAGGCTGCTGCTGGGGCGGGACGGGCTGGCGGCGGAGGTCGGTCATATGAGCCTGGTGGTGGGCGATGCCGTGACCACGCTGGAAAAAGAGGCTGCCGGTCCAGCATTGGCGCGCAAGGCGCGGGCGCGCATCGAGGCGGGAGAGAAGTCGATGATGACCGAAATGGTCGATGGTCGCCTTGAACATCTCACCGGGTCCGTCGTCGGTAAGGCGGCGGTCGTCGGAGACCCGCTGGCGATGGAAATCGTCAGGCGCGGCGCGTTCATCGTCGGTCTGGGTCTCGCCAGCCTGCTGCACACCTTCAACCCGGAGATCATCGTGGTCGGCGGCGGAGTCAGCAGCATCGGCGCGCTGCTCTTCGACACCATGCGCGAGACGATGGAGACGCACGTCATCGACCGCGCTTATACCGATGATCTGGTGCTGAAGGTGGCGGCGCTGGGTGAGAACGTCAGCGTGATCGGCGCGGCGGCGCTGGCGCTGACCAAAGGCGGCATGGAAGATGTGGCAACGGTCGCTCGCAAACTGAGTCGGGGAGGGTGACGATGTCCGACGCTGCGCTTCGCCAACATCTGGTCAATCTGCTGCACGCCCGACAGGCGTACATGGGCTTCGAGGCGGCGGTCGTCAATTTTCCGATGGCGTCCATCAACAGCCGACCCACCGGCGTGGACTACACCTTCTGGCATCTGCTCGATCATATCCGCTTCACGCAGTGGGACATCCTCGACTACGTTCGCAATGCCAGCTACCAGTACACGACCTGGCCCGACGGCTACTGGCAGCCGCGCGACGCTGTGACCGATGCAGTCGGTTGGAACCGGTCGGTCGAGGCGTTTCTTGCCGATCGCGCCGAGCTGGTGCGCATCGTTCGTGCGCCAGAGACCGACCTCCTCGCGCAGATTCCGCATGGCGAAGCCGGACACACGATCCTGCGCGAAGTCCTGCTGGTGGCAGAACATAATGCCTATCATCTGGGCGAACTGGGCATCCTTCGCCAGGTCATGGGGCTGTGGTGAACCCACAGCCTGCCGCCGACCTAGACTTTAGAGGAGGCTGTGAGAAAAGGATACAAAGGCGCATATAATATGGACAGTAGGAGACGCACAGCACTACCTGACTCCGTGTGTTTCTAGTGATAGAGAGAGAACTATGAACTTTCGACGCTTCCTTTTGACACTCACCTTCGCCGCCGTGCTGCTTGTTGCCTCGGTCGCGCTGGCAGCAAGCTACAGCGCGTCTGGGGTGATCGCCTCCGGGGCGCAGTATGATCTGTATGTTGTCGGATTGCTTGCCGGTGAAAACGTCACGGCGACGCTGATCTGCGACCACGACGGTGTGTCGCGCCCGCTCGACCCCGTCCTGTCGGTCTTCTTCCCCGGCAGCGATACCAGCGATACCGCATTTTCCGATGTCTACAACGACGACGGCTTCGGTTTGGATGACGATCCCAACGGCGTCGACTGCGATGCGTTCGACAGCTCGCGCGCTTTCTTCACGGCGCCGGTCACCGGCGACTACACCTTCCGCGCCGACGGCTTCGGCAGCTCGACGGGTCCCTACACGTTGGATATCGTCACCGGCGGCGGCAACCCGATGGCATCCGACGGTCGTCTGAACCCGCAGCAGGATGCGCCGGTCGTGCTGTACTGCAACGGCGAGTCGGTCGATGTCTACGCGGTGGATGGTCAGTACCAGGGGTCGGTCGCCAATGGCGGTTCCGCCACCTTCGGCGCGGCGGTCTTTGGACCGACGGCGGACGGCGGTATGCAGGTGAGCGCCGGACTGCCGGACGGCAAGACCTATCTGTTCGTGTGGGACGGCTGCGGCGTGAAGGGCAGCTATGAGGCGTACAGCGTCACCAACGGTGTGCCCATGCTGTACGACAGCGGCGACTACTAGGCGCTGTTATGCACTTTGCTCCCTCATCCCCCAACCCCTTCTCCCACGCAAGTGGGGAGAAGGGGAGATTTGCGCGGGGGTTTTGTCCCTCTCGCCGTTTACGTGGGAGAGGGACGGCTTGCGCAGCAAGCAGGGTGAGGGGAAATGAAATGCGATGAAGTTCATAACACGCGCCAGAGCGACTCATCAAAACGCCTGATGACAGCGCACTGGGGATGATCTGAACTTGGCGTAACATGGGAAGGCGGGTCGAGGCGTGTGATGCGCTTCGACCCGCCTGCGATTCAAATACCCCTCCAATGGTCGGTGTGTTACAATGCCGACCATGCTCACACTCCTCGACTTTCGCGTTCGCCAGCGCGATTTTTTGTTGGAAATCTCGCGCGCTATCACCGCTCAGCTCGATCTGAGCGAGGTTCTGAAGCGCGTCCTGAACGCTTCGGTGGCGATGTTGGGGGGGCAGATCGGAATCATCGCCCTGCGCGATGGCTCCGGCGTGTACCGCGTGCGCGCGACCATCGGCGTCGATGCGATGCGGGTCGCCGAGATCGACGCCGACCTGGCGCAGATTTTCGACGAGGATGCGGCGCTCGATTACAAGACGATGGAATCGCGCCTGAAGCAGATCGCCGAATCGCTCGACACGCGTATGAAGCAGACCTTTGCCCTACCGCTCGGTTTTGCCGGCGAGCCGATGGGCGTCCTGGTCGTGTTTCGCGCCTACCTGGCGAGCGCTACCCCCGACGATGTCCAGGTGCTGCAAAGCTTCGCCGATCAGGCGGCTATCGCAGTGCATAATGCGCAGCTCTACGCGCGTATCGAGCATGAGCGGCGGCGTTTGGCGGCGATCCTTCAGCACAGCGCCGACGGCGTTCTGATCGTGGACGCGCGCGGCGTGGTGCAGAGCATCAACACTGCGCTGGAGCGGATGACAGGGTGGCTGTCCGCCGACGCCACCGGGCGCGACCACGACGAAGTGATCGTCTGGCGGAAACGGGAAGGGCGCGATCTCAAGCAGGCGCTCGCTGAAGGTTGGTGGAGCAGGGGATCGACCTCCGCCGTGCAGGAGACGCTGTACGTCGAAGGGGACCTGGAACGCCGCGATGGGCTGACGCTCAGCGTTGGCATCATCTACGCGCCGCTGTTCAACGCTGAAGGGCATCTGGTGAGCATCGTCGCGGATGTGCGCGACATCACCAATTTCCGACAGGCGCAGGAGATGCAAAGCACCTTCATTTCGATGATCTCGCATGAACTGCGGACGCCGGTAGCGCTGATCAAGGGCAATGCCGCCACGCTGCGCCGTGATGATGTCGAATGGGATATCGCCACAGTCCGTGACCTGGCGGGCGTCATCGAAGAGGAGTCGGACCGGCTCAGCATCCTGATTAACAACCTGCTGACCACCAGCAAGATGCAGGCGCAGCGCAAGATCGAACTTGATCTCGATGATGTGCGGCTGGACCACATCGCGGCGCGCACCGTCGAGCGGTTTCAACCGCAGACGCGCATCCACACGCTGAAGCTGAATTTTCCCGGCGACTTTCCGGCGGTGTGCGGGGATGAACAGCGCCTCACCCAGGTGTTCGATAACCTGATCAGCAACGCCATCAAGTATTCGCCGAACGGCGGTGTGATCGAGATCGGAGGGCGGGTCGATGCCGACAGCGCGACCGTGTATGTGCGCGATCAGGGGGTCGGCTTAGGCGAAGCTGATCTGACGCGCGTATTTGATCGTTTCTACCGGGTGGATGGCGCACTCAGCCGCCGGACTCAAGGAACAGGCTTAGGGCTGTACCTCGCGCGTCAAATCATCGCGGCGCACGGCGGCGATATCCGCGTCGATAGCCAGCCCGGCAAAGGCTCGACGTTCTACTTCACCCTTCCGCTTGACTAAGGAGACCCACCAGTGGCAAGACAAATGATGGTCCGGTGCGCGAACTGCGGCGTGCAGTTCCCGGCAGCAGTTGAGTCGATTGTCGATGCCGGGCGCGATCCGGAAGCGAAGCTGCGCCTGCTGGGCGGGGCGCTGAACGCCGTACAATGCTCCAACTGCGGCTACCAGATGGCGATTGGCGCACCGGTCCTGTACCACGACGCGAGCAAGGAACTGCTGATCGGTTTCGTGCCGCCGGAACTGAATCTGAGTAACGATCAGCAGGAAAAGGCGCTCGGCGATCTGATGCGTGAACTCACCAATCAGATTCCGAAAGAGCAGTTCAAGGGCTACCTTTTCCAGCCCCGGCGCGCGCTGACCCTTCAGGGCTTGATCGAGCAGGTGCTCGGCGCTGATGGCGTGACTCCAGAGATGATCGAGACGCAGAAGGCGCGGGCGCGCCTGATCGAGCGGCTGATGGAGACGCCGGAACATGCGCTCAAGCAGGTGATCGCCGAGAACGACGCGCTGATCGATGGGGCGTTCTTTCAAACTATGAACCTGATGGCGCAGCGCCTCGCGGGCAGCGGCGCGGTCGCCGCCGCCGAGCAGATCCTCATGGTGCAGGCACGCATCACCGAAGAATCCAGCTATGGCAGGCAGGCGATGGCGCGTGCCCAGGCGGAAGAAGCGCTGGTGCAGGAAGTGGCGGACGAAGTTGAGGCGCTGGGCGAAGACGCCGACCGACCGGAATTTCTGGCGCTGGCGCTGCGCTATCGCGATGATGAGTCGCGTCTGCGCGCCCTGGTTGGCTTGGCGCGTCCGGTTTTCGACTATGCCTTCTTTCAGGACATGACCGCCGAGATCAGTCGCGCGCCGGCTGCCGAACGGGACGGGCTGGAACGCCTGCGCGAGACACTGCTCACCCTGGCGCAGGAGGTCGATCAGCAGACGCAGGCGGCGGTGCGCGCAGCGGCGCAGCTGCTTCAGCAGGTCATCAATGCGCCGGATATCGATGAGGCGATCCAGCGTATCGGTCCGCTGATCGACAGCACCTTCCTTTCTGTGCTGGATGCCAACCTTCAACAGGCGCAGCGAAATGGCGATCAGGCGCTCTTGCAGCGGCTCTCCTACGTCTATCAACAGGTCAACGCGATGATCGAGCAGACCATGCCGCCGGCGCTGCGCTTCATCAACGACCTGCTGGCGACCGAGACCGACGAAGATGCCAGCGCGCTGCTCGACGCCCATGCGCGAGAACACGCCGATGATCTGCTGCCGACCATCGACGCGGTAGAAGGGGTGCTGGCGCAGCGCGGCGAAAGCGATCTGCTGCGCAAACTGGTCTTTCTGCGCGCCCTGGCGGAGCGCATCCTGCTCTGAAACTGCCTCGCGCGTCCCTCCTGCGCGTCCTGCCGGCGCGGGAGGGATGCGGCGGTTTTTCTTGCTCCAAATCTTACGTTTGCCCTACGGCTATGGAATTCTCATCCTACTTGTTGTAGATTAACCTGCCGACTGCGTTCGCCGCTGGTCAGCTCCTGGCGGTCGGCGCGTTTCGAGCAACACCAACCAACTGCGTGAGGATGTAGAACCTATGCCACACAGTAAGACCGCAATCACTCGCTATTTGCCCGTCTTGATGCTGCTCATCATCGTCGGAGCGCTCGGCATCGTGCCGGCGTCCGCACAGGACGACTTGCCGACGGATCCGCTGCAACGGGCGTTCCGCGTGGTGCGGAACGCGCTCGAAGAAAAATACAACGTCGATCTGCTCTACGTCCTAA
The DNA here is from genome assembly GCA_013360465.1 of Anaerolineae bacterium. GTDB lineage: Bacteria > Chloroflexota > Anaerolineae > Aggregatilineales > Phototrophicaceae > Flexifilum. Next base: position 10,374 of record JABWBO010000069.1, read on the forward strand.
ACTGGACCTTCGAAGAGACCGAGTTCGTCGGCGGCATCGATTCCTGTCTGGATAACCTTGACCCGACCCAGGCGCGCGGACTCTACTACGGCTGGCGTTTCGTCATCACCAGCTTGGATGGTCGCCAGTTCGAAGGACGTTCCAGCTTCGACACGACCATCGTCACCGCCTGCGATAAGGTCACCGCGGCGGCGGCGACAACGACCGAGACCACCGATAGCAACCTGCCGGCTCCGGTAGCGGGCGCAGGCGCGGTGGGCGGCTTTGAGCTGGGCGGTCACGCGCTGGAACTGAACGCCAACACCGTCAGCGCCATGCGCCGCGCGGGCATGACCTGGGTGAAATTCCAATATCGCTACGCCCTGGGGGCGGACCCCGCCGCTGTCGCCGGTCTGATCAACGCGGCGAAGTCCAATGGCTTCAAGATTCTGGTCGCCGTCGTCGGCAGCCCGTCGGAACTGGGCGCGAACTTCGACAGCTACATCAACACTTTCGCCAACTTCCTGGGCGGCGTGGCGGCGCTCAATCCTGACGCCATCGAAGTCTGGAATGAGCCGAACATCGACCGCGAATGGCCCGCTGGTCAGGTCAACGGCGCGAACTACGCGCGTCTGCTGGCGGCGTCTTTCAACGCCATCAAGTCGCGCAATGGCAACGTCATCGTGATCAGCGGCGCGCCCGCGCCGACTGGCTATTTTGGCGCGGCGGGCTGTACGGCGCAGGGCTGCAACGACGATGTCTTCATGCAGCAGATGGCGCAGGCAGGCGCGGGCAACTACCTGGACTGCGTCGGTCTGCACTACAACGAAGGCATAATCGCTCCGTCGGCTTCGGGCGGCGACCCGCGCGGCGGCTACCCGACCTACTTCTTTGGGTCGATGCTTAACCGAGGCTACTCGCCGTTCGGCGGCAAGCCGGTGTGCTTCACCGAACTCGGCTATCTGTCGCCGGAAGGTTTCGGCACGCCGCTGCCCGGCGGTTTCGCCTGGGCGCAGAATACCTCGCTGGCGGAACATGCGTCGTGGCTGGCGGAAGCGGCTGCCCTGGCGGCGCAGAGCGGACGTGTCCGCCTGATGATCGTCTGGAACGTGGACTTCCCGCTGTTCACGGCGACCGATCCGATGGGGGGGTACGCCATGATTCGTCCTGGCGGCGCCTGCCCAGCCTGTGACTCGCTCGGCACGGTCATGGGTCGCTAGTTCCTTCAGCCGGCACATCACACAACAAAAAAGGGGGTGTCTGCTTGATGTAGACGCCCCCTTTTTGCTGCTGATCTGCGCCGTGTCGAGGTCAGCTCTTCGCCCTGACTCGCGCGCCCTGGGGGCTGTCTTCGATTTCGAACCCGGCATCGGTGATCTGATCGCGCAGCGCGTCGGCATCTTTCCATCGTTTTTCTGCCCTCGCCCGCTGCCGCTCCTCGACCAGCGCCAGGATCGCGTCGGGGATCGACTGAACGGCGGGCTGCCACTCTGTCAAGCCCAGCCCGAACACGCGGTCGAAGTCGAGCAGTGTCGCCTTCCTGACCGGCGCGGGCAGATCGCTTCTGACCAGCTCCCAGACCAGCGCCAGCGCGCGCGGCATGTTCAGATCGCTGTTGATCATCTCCAGGAAGCGCGTGCGGTAGCCTTCATCGACCGCATCGCCCGGCGCGCCCCACTCGAAGGCGGTCTGGCGCAGGCGGTTGAGCGCCGTCACCGCGCCGTCGAAGCTCTGCCAGTTGAAGTTCAGCTTGGCGCGATAGACCGCTCCGAGGCAGAAGTACCGGTATGCCAGCGGATCATAGCCCCGGTCGATGAGGGTCTGCAGGCGCAGAAATTCGCCGCTCGACTTCGACATCTTGGTTTCGTCGAGCTGCAAGAAGTAGCCATGCATCCAGAAGTTCGCCAACCGCGTGTTGCAGCACGCCTGCGACTGAGCGATCTCGTTCGGATGATGAACGGTGATGTGATCTTCGCCGCCGCAGTGGATGTCGAAGTAGCTGCCCAGATATTTCGCCGCCATCGCCGAGCATTCGATGTGCCATCCGGGGAAGCCGATGCCCCAGGGGCTGTCCCATTCCATCTGCCGCTTGGAACCTGCCGGGCTGAACTTCCACAGCGCGAAATCAGTCGGGTTGCGCTTTTCGCCGGTGTCCACCCGCGACCCGGCTTTCAGCCCCTCGATGTCGAGCCGCCCCAGGTAGCCGTAATCGGGCAGCTTCGAGGTGTCGAAGTAGATTCCATCTGATGTCGCATAGGTGAACCCGTTCGCCTCGATGGCGCGGATCGTCTCGATCTGCTCGGCGATGTGATCGGTCGCCTTGCACCAGATCGTCGGCTCGACGATGTTCAGCCGTGCCAGATCGTCCTTGAACGCCCCGGTGTACTCTTCGGCGATATCCCAGGCGGTCCTGCCGGTGCGGCGCGAACCGACTTCCAGCTTGTCCTCGCCGGTATCGGCGTCGGATGTCAGGTGTCCCACGTCGGTGATATTCATGACGTGACGGACCTTATAGCCGTTGTATGCCAGCGTTCGGCGCAGAATGTCCTCGAAGATATAGGTACGCAGGTTGCCGATGTGGGCATAGTCATAGACCGTGGGACCACAGGTATACAGACCGACCTCATCGGCGTGGAGCGGCTCGAATGGGCGTACAGTTCGGGTATAGGTGTCGAAGAATTGAATGACCATCTCTTGTCCTGTTGCGGTATTCGGGCAGCCGACACCGACGCGCGTCTGACGCGCTGGTCGATGCTGTGCTGATTCTATCTCAGTCGCCCGCCAGAGGTAGGGTGCTGTTTTCTGCGGTTAACCCGTACCGATGCAGCAGCCGATGGTAACGCTGAAGGACCGGGTGTCCGTGATCGTTGAAATGTCCTTTAACTCGCTCTTCGTCCAGGCGGGCGGCGCTGTTGGGCTGGCGCAGTTGCAGCGAAAAACGGGCGACCTTACGGCGATATTCCCACGCTTCGAGGCGATCGCCGAGCGCGCCGCCGAGCAGACCCTCCGCCAGTCGCTTGACTGCGCGCCACAGCCTGTCTGGCGTGCGCTGCGTCTCATCATAGAAGGCATCGCGGGCATTAGGCATCAGGCGCGCCACCCAGGGGTTCAGGGCGCGCATCCGCTCATACCGGTCACGTCCGAAGACCGGGACCATCTGGGTGACTTCATGGGCGATGAACAGATCGCGCCGCTCCTGCGCCAGCGCCGTCTCTGCCAGCACGTAGTTCGGGCAGACCGTCACACCGCGCAGGCGCGACAGGCGGACGACGACGATGGCGAAGAACCGCGCCAGCCAGACCCGACCCGCCGCCGTGACCAGCACGTAATCGAGATCGTCGTCGTGATCCGAGGGATTGCGCATCGCCAGCGCGCCGGTGACGGCGACCATGCGCACGAAGGGCAGGCGGCTCAACCACCGTCCGTAGCGGATCGACTGAGTCCACAGCGCCGCCGCCGCCGCTTCACGTTCGCAGCGCAGTGCTGCCAGATCGCCTCGTCCGGCGCGCATGATGTAGCCGTCGTGAAATTCCAGTAAAGGACGCAGTGCCGGCGACTCCAGCGCGCGGCTGACCTGCGCCTCAGTGAATGCCTCATCGGCGATCAGAAAATGATGGATCTCCCGCTGCGTCAGGGGGAAGCTGAAGACATCCGCGTAGAGGAGGGTGCGCAGTACCGCAGCCTCAAGCTGATCCATGATCCCCCTTGAGCGGATGCCCTGACGGCTTCAACAGCTATTCCCATGCCCAGACCCAGAGGTCATCGAACTGGCAGGTGGTCGTGTTCGGTTCGAAGTTGACGACGGCGATGGACATCGAACCGTCGCCCGCTGTTTCCGTCTGAGAGCCGACGCGCACCCCGTCGATGTAGAGCGTCAGTGTATTGTCGGAGGCGATTATGAGCAAGCGGCGCTGCTGCTCTCCGGCATCGGGCAGAATGCCAACAACGCCCGGCGCGAACAGATCGCCTTCGCGGCGGGACATGCCGTAAGCGCCCTCCTGGTTGAAATAGGCGAGGGTGTAGTGGGTCTCATCGACTGCGTGAAAGGCGATTCCACAGCCCGCCGATCCGGCGGGGTCGGCGTTCAGCGTCGCAGTGAAGCCGAGCATGAAATTGCCAAATTGCACACCGCGTCCGATCCCCAGCAGGTTGACGCCGGCGCGGTTGTACTGGACCGAGCTTTCCGGCAGGTTCAGCGACATCTCGCCATCCGCGCCGACCGCGAATTGACGGCGCAGCGCCGTCACCATCGCGCGCCCGTCTGCCGAGACAAAAATGCCTTCAGGAGGCGCGGGTGTATCCTGGCTGTCTGCATCCGGCGTGGTGACGATCAGGTTGGCATAGGTGAGGATATTGACGGTACTCAACGCCGACGGCGTGACCGCCATCAAGCCGAGCCCGCCCGCTTCGGTCAGCGCGTCATCGACGGCGCTGCCGATGTAGGTCGAGTCATAGAAGAAATCGAAGCTGCTGCCGACCGCCAGGACGCTGAGCGTGAAGGGCGTGCGCCCGGCGACGATTGCCGGATGCGGCGACCAGTCGCGAATCACCCGCTCGCCCGAGTCGTCGAACAGGCTGAAGCTCCAGACGCCGGTGTGATCAACTACGAAGGCGTAGCGCGCCGGTCCGGTATCGCGGAAAGTCATCCCGGCAGCCCACGCTCCCGACTGGCTGCTGACGGCGATGACATCGACCTGCGCGTAGAGATCGACAGCCCTGGGCAGTTCTTCACCGACGGCGACGCTGGTCAGGCGTGCGCCTTCCGCCGTCAGGATGATCCGGTCAGGCGTAGCGTCGATGCTCGCCCCCTCCGGGGAGGCGTTCCAGCCGCCATCGCCGAAGCCAGTGAACGCGGCGGCTGCAAGACCCGGCGTCATGGTGAGAGTGTAGCTGCCGGAAGTTCCGCCCACGCTGCGCACTTTCAGCGTGTAGGTGTCGGCGCGCGGCAGAGTCACCGCCTGAAGCAGGGGATCGAGCCGATCAGGATAGGCGCGGTCATCGTCGGCGGCGATGACCCGACCGCTGCTGTCGGTAAGGGTCATGGCAGCGTCCAGGGCGCTCGACTGTGCCTCGATGCGAAACGAGACGACTTCGCCGCTGCGCCCGTTGACCGCATAGTCGTACGAGTCATTCGCGGCGAGTTCGCCGGTCACAGTGTCGAGGAGCGCCAGCGCCTCCTGGGCATCTGCGGGCGGGGCGAACAGGAGCAGCCAGAGGGGAACTAGCAGAACGGCGAGGCGGCGGCTCATTTTTCGGCGGGCATCCATTCCGGGAAGCGGGCGTACAGCAGATCGACGAAGGCGACGAAATCCTCCGGGGTCATCTCCGCGCCGGCGACCCAGCGCATATTCTCCGCTTCGCGTAGGCGCTTCTGCTCCCCGGCGAGCCGCAGATCCTCGCGCCCATCGTCACGCAGAGTGGGCGATTTCTTCGATTCCAGCCGGCTGAAACTGCTCTGGCGGCGATAGGCGTCGCTTTTGTCCGGCGGCATGAAGGTGTAGGCGCAGAGATACTGCCCCTCAGCGGTCAGCGCGCAGGCGAACATCGACCACCCTTTGGGGATGCGCGCGCGGCGGCTGATGACGAAACGCCACAGCAGGGAGCGCGCGGGGTCTTCGGAGAGGATCTGCGCCTGCTGCGCGCCCTTCAACGCCAGTTCGACGCCGGCGCTGCTCACCTGGATGGAGCGCCCGCTGTGCCAGACGCCCTTGAGGTAGCGTTCGAGATAATGTGTCACCAGGTAAGCCGCCCCAAAGCCGATGAGTACGGCGATCAACGCCGGTCCCTCGGCTGCCAGCAGCGTACTGATGAGGACGAAGACGACCAGCCAGACTCCGACGAATGACGCCAGGATGGCGAGGCGCAGCCCGGTGTGTTCGCGGTCAACCTGAAAGGTTGTGGTTTCCTGCACGGAGCTTGCTGTCAGCATGAGATTGTCACCGGAAAACTTATGAGGCGCTGCGCAGCGCGAAATAGAGGACGCGGGGCGTGCGCGGCTGCGCAGGATTGATCGGTTCAAAGGCGGTATTGACCACCGTTGCCAGATGGAAGCCGGAGCGACTGAGCAGGGCGCTGACCACCTGCAGCGGGAAGCCATGCCGCGCCTGCGTGATGTTCACATGCCGCCAGGCATCATCATGGCGCGCGAAGATGCGCAGCTCATCCAGGCGCGTCTGCCGTTCATGATCGAAGGACGTCGTGTTGAAGGCGACCAGCGAGTCGTCGTCGCGCAGGACCCGCGTGACAATGTGATCCGCCGCCAGTCCCTCCAGGGTGCGCAGGTCGAACACGAAGAGCTTTTCGGCGGCGAGGGCGCGCGCTGCCGATCTGAAAAGAGCTTCCAGTTCGCGCACGCTGATCATTTCATTCATGATGTCGAGCGCGATCACCAGATCGACCTCCTGAAGCTCGTCGAGGACGCTGCCACCGCCGCGCCGCCACTGAAGCGACAGCCCGCGCGCATCGATGCTGCTGCGCGCCACCTGGAGCATGGCTTCAGAAGCGTCTACGCCCAGGACATTGCAGCCCTGCGCGGCGAACCAACGCGCGCTCCAACCTGTGCCGCAGCCCAGATCGACGACGCGCCGACCCACCCAATCCAGGCTGTACGCATAGCGCAGGATCTGCGGCGTAGCCGCTTCTGCGAACGCGCCCATGTCGAGTGCTTCGTAGTATGGGGCGAGAAGTGTATAGACATCGCTCATATCAGCTTCGCCAGTCCTTTTCGCGCCGCCTACTGACGCACCGACAGCGCGGCGTAAGTATAGACGAGATTTAGCTCACCGCTTATGATCACTACGCTGCGATAGGGCGATAAGTTGAAGCCTTCGGGAAGTTCGTAGTTCTGAATGCCGACGCTGCTCAGCAGCGGACCGACCTCGAACGGGTCCGTATCTCCGGCGCGGGCTGCCTCTACGCTGGCGGGCGCTTCGACCGCTGAGAGGAACACCCGCAGATCAGGACCGTTAGGCATGGAGAAGTCTTCGAAGCGGAGCAGCAGCCGGTTATCCACATCCCGAAAGAAGGTTGCGCGCCCCTGACCCCAGCGCACCGCGTCGATCACGGCGAACACGCCGGCTGCGATGGGCGTCGGCGCGTTCATCTCCGGCATTTCCTGGTCATCCTCTGGGATGGGGATGCGCGGCTGAAGCGCTGTCGTAACCATCCGCACCGCCAGCTGTGGTTCGCGCGAGGCGATCTCCAGATATGCCCGCTGTTGATCGGGCGGCAGGTTGGCGAAGGCGGACTGCATGTCCATCGGCAAGCCGGGGAAGAGGATGATGACTTCTTCCGGCGTACCCAATACCGCCGACTGCCAAAGGGGAAAAGTATAGGTGGCGACGACCAGCAGCGCGCCGATCATGATCAGTGCCAGGCGCAAACGCATGTGCTTCCCTTCATGATTCTGCCCGGAAGCGTAACACAGGGAGGGCGCGTTGACCAGCGGAGCCGGGCTTAAGCCGGCATGTAGTAGCCCTGACCTGGCGCTGTGACGATATAGGTGGGGAAGCGCGGCTTGTCCTCGAGCTTCTGGCGCAGGCGGGAGATATTGACCCGCAGCACCGAGTAGTCGCCCTCGTAGTTGGTGCCCCAGACCGACCGCAGCAGATCGTCATGGGCGACGACCTTGCCGGCGTTGCGCATCAGCGTGACCAAGATGCCGTACTCGACCGGGGTCAGATGCAGCTTACGGGTATTGAGGTGCGCCTGACGCCGCGCCAGGTCCAGTTCCAGCTGGCGAATGCGCAGTTTCGGCTCCATCGAGGGCGCCCAGCCGACTCGACGCAGAAGCGCATTGATGCGGGCGACCAGTTCTTCCGGCGAGAAGGGTTTGTCGAGGTAATCGTCCGCGCCCATCTCCAGAGCAGCAACCTTGTCGCCTTCGCGCGTCAGCCCGCTGAGGGCGATCAGCGGCGTCAGCGAGGCAGTGCGCACCTGTCGGACGACTTCCAGCCCCGACATGTCGGGCAGGTTCATGTCGAGCAGCACCAGATCGGTGTCTTCCGATTCTAGCGTACTCAGCGCATGCTGCCCTGATTCGACGATCACAGGTTGATAACCGGATGTCTGCAAGATTTCGGTCAGCATCTCAGCCGTAGTTTCGTCATCCTCGACGATCATGATGCGACGGGAAGACTCTGCGGTTGCGGCACTCATCATATCCACTCGCCCGACATTACGGGATTTCAACTTATTAAGAACGCACCTGTAATTAAACCAGAAAATCGGATGACTCGCAAACCATTTCGCTGAATCACGCCGTTGAAGGCGCGCCACCCCGCATGAATTGCGTATTTTTCGTCAAGCTTCGGCGGTCTTTTTGACCCAGACCAGATCATAGTCCACCTGCCAGCGTTCGATGTAGACTGACTCGGCGTCAATTTCGGCGAACTGCGCCACCAGATCATCGCTGGCATAGAGCTTGCCCGGCATGAGCCGGGTGTTGATGCGATTGGTGATCAGCAGCAGCCCACCCGGACGCAGCACGCGCATCAATTCCGCCAGCACCGGTTCGCGGCGGGTCATGAATTCGAGCGCCTCCAGGCAGGTGACCACATCGAAAGCCGAATCGGGGAAGGGCAGCCGTTCCGCGGGCGTGACGACGCAGACGGCGCGGGGCGACCCCGCCAGCTTATCCGCCGCGCGACGCAGCATCGGATCGCTCAGGTCGGAAGCGATCACCCGCCCGTCGAAGCGCCCATGCCGCAGCAGCGCCAGCGGCATACGCCCTGTCCCGGTCGCGACATCCAGCACCAGCGGATCGGTCTGCGGGGCGATCTGCTCCATGAGCGGCTGCGAGAGATACTGGTGTTCGTGTTCCAGGCGATAGCCCTTGATGCCATCGTAGCGCACGGCGTAGAGATCGTAGAGCCAGATGACGACCCTGCGCCCCAGGTAGACGCCCTCCGAGGCGATCAGCAGCCACCACAGGAGCGCCGCCGCGCCGCCGATGACCAGCGCCGGCAGCAGTAGACTGAGCGGGTCGATCACAACAAGCCTTTTTCGCGCAGATACGGCGCGCAGCGTTCGATCCCTTCGGTCAGCCCGACCTGCGCCGACCACCCCAGGCGTTCGCGCGCCCTGGTGGTGCTGAAGACCGACTTTTCCAGGTATTGATCGAGCAGTTCAGGCAGGTCGCGCAGCAGGCTCGCCGGTGGGGCGAAACTCATGATCATTCCGGCGGCGGTCTTCGCCAGGAAGGGGGGCAGCGACAGCCAGCTTTGATGACCGGCGAGGCGGGCGTAGCCCAGCAGCCATTCGCGCCAGGTCGGGGCGGGGTCGGGCGAGCAGTTGAAGATCTCGCCGTTCAGGTTCTCCGTGCCGGCGATGCGCGCCAGCATCTCGACCACATCGTCAATGTAGATGGGGTGAGTCGAGCCGCTGCCGTCGCCGGGGAAGACGACCGGTTTGCGCCTGGCGTAGCGGAACAGCGCGTCCGTCCAGTTGGCTGATCCCGGACCGTAGATCATGCCGGGGCGGACGATGACGGTGTTCAAGCCGGTGTGCAGGGCGACCTCTTTGATCGCCAGTTCGCCGCCGTACTTGGTCTTGGCGTAAGCGTAAACCCCCGGCATGGCGGGCATGTCTTCGGTGATGACGCCGCGTCTGCCGAAACCATAGACGACGATGCTGCTGACGTAGATCAACTGGCGGACGCCGCCGAAGGCGCATTCTTCCGCCAGGGTACGGGTCCCGTTGACGTTGACATCGCGCTGCTCGTCGGGATGCCCGAACGAAGCGGCACAGTGGACGACAACGTCACAGTCTTCGACAGCGCGGCGCAGCGATTCGCGGTTGGTCAGGTCACCGCGCACAACGCGCAGCCCCTGCGCTTCGCTGTCGCCCGCTTTAGCGGCGGAGCGCGCCAGGGCAAGCACCGGCGCGCCGGCTTCAGAGAGTCGCTTCGCCAGCGCGCCGCCCAGGAAACCGGTCGCACCGGTGATCAGGATTTGTTTGGTGCGGCGTTCGCTCATGGTTATGCAGCCTTGCAGGACGGTTCACAGGATGCGACGAGATTATAGCCTCTTCTCGCCATCGGTTGCATACTGGCTGCCTGCTGTGCCACAGAGTACTTGTGAGTCTATTGCGCCGTGAGCAAATCCAAGGCGCTCAATGCGCTGTTAGCGCTGCTTCCGGCTTGATCTCGTCGCGGAACTGCATGGCATACAGCCGGGCGTACAGACCGCCGCGCGCGATCAGTTCGGCGTGCGAGCCGAGTTCGATCAGACTGCCTTTTTCCAGCACGGCGATGCGGTGGGCGACGTTGATCGTACTCAGCCGGTGGGCGATGATCACCGTCGTGCGCCCCTGCATCAGGCGGGTCAGAGCCTCCTGGACTTCATGCTCACTCTCGCTGTCGAGGCTGCTGGTCGCTTCGTCCAGCAGCAGGATGCGTGGGTCTTTGAGCAGCGCGCGGGCGATGGCGATGCGCTGGCGCTGCCCGCCGCTCAGCTTCACGCCCCGCTCGCCGACCACCGACTGATACTGGTCGGGAAAGCTCATGATGAAGTCGTGGGCGTTGGCTGCCTGCGCCGCCGCTTTGACCTCGGCTTCGCGCGCTTCCAGTCTGCCATAGCGGATATTTTCGTAGATGCTGCCGCCGAAGAGCAGAGTCTCCTGAGGCACGATGGCGATCTGCTCGCGCAGGCTCTTCTGCGTGACCGTGCGCAGGTCAGTTCCATCCAGGCAGATCTGCCCGGCAGAGGGGTCATAGAAGCGCGGGATCAGGTTGAAGATCGTGCTTTTTCCTGCCCCGCTCGGACCGACCAGCGCCAGAATCTCGCCTGGCGCGATGTCCAGATTGATGTCGTGCAGCACCGCCTGCCGGGTGTCGTAGCTGAACGAGACGTGACCGAAGGTGATTCGCCCCTGCGCGCCGGTCAGCGTCCGAGCGTCCGGCGCATCGGTCACGCTCGGCGGCGTATCGAGAATCTGGAAGATGCGCTTGCTCGCCCCCAGCGCCGACTGAACCTCGGTGTACAAGCCGACCAGCGAACCCAGGCTGGCGGCGACCGTGCCGCCGTAGACCAGGAAGGCGACCAGTTCACCGCCGGTCAGCCTGCCTTCCAGCGCCTCGCGCCCGCCGAACCACAGCACCGCGCCGATGCTGCCAAACCCAGCGAATGCCGTGATCGGACCCAGCACCGAACGGATGCGCAGCACCTTGATCGCCGCTTTGAACGCCCGCGTGATCGCCGACTGGTAGCGCCCGAACTCGTAATCTTCGCGGACGAAGGTCTTGACCTCGCGAATAGACTGGATGGTCTCGTTGGCGACGGTGTTCGCTTCCGCCAGCTCGTCCTGAATCTGCTGGCTGCCCCGGCGCAGCGCGATTCCGAAGCCGAAACCCAGGATCAGCAGGACCGGGATGAGTACGGCGATGAACAGAGTCAGCCGCCAGTTGAGGGCGATCATGATGGCGACCGCGCCGACCAGGATGAACGACTGCTGGATGAGCGTATTGACGCTGGTGGTCAGCACGCCGCGAATGGCGGTCACATCGCTGGTCAGACGCGAGACCAGCTCGCCGATGCGCCGTTCGGCGAAGAAGCCGAGCGAGAGGTGCTGCAAGTGGCGGTAGGTGTCGCTGCGCAGATCGAGGACGATCCGTTCGCCGACGAGGTTGATGAAGTAGGTCTCCACCAGGGTGGTCAGCGATTGCAGGGCGAACACGCCGAGGAGCAGAGCCACCAGCTGATCGAGCAGCTGCGAGTCTCGCGCCTGCAGCACGGTATCCACCACGCGCTGGATGACGGAAGGGAAGACCAGGCTGAGACCGGCGCTTGCCATCAGCGCGATGAAGCCGATGATCATGAAGCCAAGATAGGGGCGCAGGTAGCCGATCAGCCGCCGCCAGTTGACCGGGGCATCGGGCGTTTCG
>JABWBO010000070.1 GCA_013360465.1 Anaerolineae bacterium
TTCGCTTTGAATTCTGGGCTGTACGTGTTTCTCATAGCGCTTCCGATCCACTGATAACTGCGCTATTTTACTGTCCGATTTATGGGGTACATCATAGATAATCCTTTGGGGCGCTTTCAAAAAAGTTGTTATCGCTGACCGACTCGCCGCTTACGTCAACACCGTCTATAACGATGTTCACAGCTACACAGGATTGCATCTGATCCTGGCGACTGTTTTTTTCGCTATTCAGATCTATTGTGATTTCTCAGGATATTCCGACATTGCCATTGGTGCGGCGAGAATACTGGGATTTGATCTCATGCAGAATTTTCGTCAGCCTTATTTTTCGCGTTCAATTCGAGAATTCTGGCGACGCTGGCATATTTCGCTCTCGACCTGGTTTCGAGATTACCTGTACTTCCCTTTAGGTGGCAACCGGGTTTCGATACCGCGCAATTACATCAACCTTCTGATCGTCTTCGTCGCGAGCGGGTTGTGGCATGGCGCAAATTGGACTTTCTTGATCTGGGGGATGTTACATGGGCTGTACATCGTCGTGGAAGCCATCATCGAAAAACGCCTGGAGCATCAAAACAGCCAGTTTATTGGAAAGTCGTGGCATTGGGTGGGCATTCTGCTGACCTTTGGGCTGGTCACGTTTGCGTGGATATTTTTCCGCGCCAACTCGATCTCGGATGCGTTTTATATCATTGCTCATCTTTTCGACTTGTCAAACGGCATGGCGCACATTGCGGCTCCATTCAATGCTATAGCCCCACTAGCCATCGGAGAGATTGACTTAGTCATGGCGTGCTTCACTATTTTAATCCTGATAATCTATGACGGATTGGCAAACAGGGCAGTTTCCAGGTCCATCCCTATCTCAATAACGCGCCCCTGGCGCTGGCTGCTCTACTATGCGGCTGTCTTCTTAATCCTTTACTCTGCCAGCACGTCACAGCCTGCGTTCATCTATTTCCAATTCTAAATAGCCTGAGTGGGAAGTTCTCCTATGGCACGCCAGTTCGTGCGCCGTCTGGTCATCTTCGCAACACCCATCATCATCGCGCTTTGCGCCCTATTTGGTATGGGTTTGTATTTGGGTGATGCGCTACCCGAGTCGGTTGTAGTGCAGCTTCAGGATAGATCAGAAACCGTGATCTATGGTGGCATAGACTTCGGCAGCATGTACCACCTGAAAGTTCTCGGTGCGAACCACTACCATCCCCGACTCTTGATCATCGGTTCATCACGTGTACACACAATGGGAACGTTCATCGTTGACGACACCGCTGATCTCTACAACGCATGGCTTCCCGGCATGAATCCGGGACACGCGATTCACTTGATGAGGAGTCTTGACGCTGAGGCGCTGCCGGAAACAATCATATGGGCAATTGATCATCGGTTCTTTTCCCCACAGACAGAGTTAGGAACGCCGCCGCAGAATGCCGCTGATCTCGATTTTCAGCATATGCTCAAGCGAACTATAATAGCAGGCATTACGCTGAGCCGACTGATCGTCACCCGCTCACCCTTGCTGCAGAATGTGCGCTCGCAGACTGAGCCAAGTTCGGGGTTTGCCGCAATTGGTATCGACGCACAGCAGGGACGAACCTCACTACTGGCGCGCGGCGCTGCCTTCATAGGACAATCCAGTATTGAGAGTTATTATGCCAAACTCCCCGAAGTACGCATTAATGAAGCTGGCACAGCTCAGTTCGTGCCAGGAGACCGGGTTGACGAGACCAAGTTAGCGGTGATTCATGAAACGCTTAGCTTCGCACAAGAACATGGGATTGCAGTCATAGGCTATCTTCCCGCCTATTCCCCCCTGAGTTACAGCCAGCTGCGCGACAATGCTGATTATCGTTATCTGTCACAAATCGAAAGCGTTGTGGCACCGATATTCAGAAGTTATGGTTTCCAGTTCTATGATCTAACTGACCCGGCACAAATCCCCCTCTCAGCCGACGAATTTATCGATGGGGTTCATCTGACTCCACGCGCCAATCTCAAACTATATCGTCATTTGCTGTTGCTTGTGCCGGAGGAATTAGAACAGTTTTCTTCCCTAGATCGCCTCAATCAGTTCTTGAATTCTACGCAAGATCCGTTCCTGTTGGATTATTATCGCAGTTTCTCTGCTGTTTCCTCGACTGCGAGCGAATGATCTTTGACATATCTCGTCACTATGTCCAGTCAATTTCAGCCAGCTGCCTCCTGGCACGATGACTCGGACAGTTCATCATTTTGATGATACCTATGCCTGGAGAGAGTCACTATGTCTATTCGAGGAACAATATGGACAAAAATCCCACCATCTTTGCGGAAGCAAATCAATAGAACACGCTATGCTGGACATCAACGATATTGTCCTCTGTGCGTAAGCTGGGTGAGCAGCTTCTTAAAGGCAGGACTTCAGGACAAGCGCCCAGATGCCAAATGTCCAATCTGCACCTCGCAGGAACGACATCGTCTCGCGTGGTATTTCATGGAACGTCACACCAATCTGCTGGACAATTTCCCAAAAACCCTGCTGCATTTTGCGCCGGAACCCTGTATGCAATCCCGCTTTCGCAAAATGAGCGCCATTCGCTATACCACAGCCGATTTGTTCCGAACCGATGTGACCCTGCAAACGGACATAACCAAAATCCGCGCCGAGGATAACTCCTTCGACGTTATCTATTGCAGCCATGTCCTCGAACATGTCCTGGAGGATCGCCAGGCGCTCCGCGAGCTTTTCCGAGTACTGAAACCGACGGGTTGGGCGCTGCTTCAAGTGCCGATCAAACTGGAAAGCACCTACGAGGATGCATCAATTACGGACCCGCAAGATCGACTGCGTGTTTTCGGTCAAAAGGATCATGTGCGGATATATGGAATAGATTTCCTCGATCGTGTAAAGGATGCAGGGTTCGAGGTTCGAATCTACACCGCCGGTGAAGCCAACCCGGAAGATGCACGCGCGATGGCTTTCGCCAGCGAAAGCCTCTATTACTGCACAAAGACATGAGCTGAGTGACTCTTATTCTTGCTTCGCCGAACCTTGCCGACTTTCCGGGTCTTACGGGTTGTCCACAAGCGTTCTGCGTCTCGGCGTGCCCTATCGCGACGTGTTTCAGTATGGCGCCTTATGTCACGAAGGCGCGGTCTTTGCTGAAGGGCTTCCAGCTGCCATCGGCGAGGATGTCGGCGATGGCAGCCAACACGGCGTGTATTTCGGCGTCCGTCGTGTAGAAATGCGGCGCAATACGAATGCCCGCCCCTTCCCGATAGTCGATGACGAACTGGCGCGCCAGCAGCGCCCGGCTGACGGCGTAGGCTTCCGGCATATTCACCGTCACCGTGCCGGCGCGTCGTTCATCCTGGCGCGGCGAATGGACGGTATAACCGGCGGCGGCGGCAAGCGCGATCAGCAGGCGAGTCTGACGCAGCGACTTGGCGCGAATCGCCTCCACACCGACCTGACTGATGATCTCCACGCCGGGCTGTACCGCATACAGCGCCGGGATGGCGGGCGTGCCGTTCGCCAGGCGATAGGCGTCGTCGCGCAGATCGAACTGCTCCAGATCGAAGGCAAAGGGGCGCTGATGGGCGAACCAGCCGGTCATCTTCGGGGTGAGCGTGGGCAGCAGGTCCGGGCGCACGTACATGAAGACGCCGCCGGGTCCACCACACAGCCACTTGAGCGTGCCGCCGACGTAGAAATCGACGTTCAGGGCTGCCACATCCACCGGTATCACGCCGACGCTGTGGTAGCCGTTGAGGAGTACCTGCGCCCCAACCTGATGCGCCTTCTGCACAATTTCGGCGGCAGGCATGACATACGCGCTGCGAAACAAGACATGGCTGAGCGAGACCAGCCGGGTGCGCTCGTCGATTGCCGCCAGCAAATCATCCGTCTCGATGCCGATCCCATCGCGGCTGCGAACAACCTCCAGCCGCATGTGGGGCGGCAGCATCCGCGATACGCTGTAGACATCTGAAGGGAAATCCTGGTCACAGACGACCACTTTGTCGCGGCGCGAGTCGCTGAAATCGAGCGCGCTGATCAGGATGCTGTTGGCGATGCTGGCATTTTCCTGCATCAGCACCGTCCCCGCCGCTGCCCCCATGAGCGGGGCGATCTTATCGCCGACCGCCCGCTTGAGTTCCCACCAGGTCGGGTTATTCGCGTGTGAGGTCCCCCAGACGCGAACGCCGAGCGTCGCCCAGGCGTCGGCATACTCATGCAGCGACTCGTAGACAGCGCGCGGCATCGCCCCAAGCGAATTGGAGATCAAATAGGTACAGGTGGCGAGGATCGGGAATTCCTCGCGCCATGCCAGCAGCGGATCAACCGGGTCGAAGGCTTGCGCCATCGGCTAGACCGGCACGACGATCAGTTCGGTCTGAGGTCTGCCCAGCCACTCGATGCCGTGATCGGTCACCAGGACATCCTCTTCCAGCGAGACCAGCCCATAGCCCGGCACAACCACGCCCAGTTCAAGGGTGTAGCAGTTGCCCGCCTCGACGATGCCGAAGGGCGTCTTGCCGTAGCGCTCCCAGCGCGGACCGAGCAGCGTCGAACCGTCGTGTACGGTGCGCCCGATGTGATGCCCGACGGCATGTTGATATTCGGCGTAACCAGCGGCGACAATCGTGCGGCGTGCGGCGTCATCAACGACCCAGCCCTGAACACCGGGCTTGAGGATTTCCGCAGCGGCGAGGATAGCGGCGCGCACCGAGTCGAAAGCGTGCTGCACAGGCGCGGGGATGCTCGTCTCGCCCGCCGGCTGCAAATACCACACGCGCTGAATGTCGGAGATGTACTCGTTAAGCACCACGCCCTGATCGATGCGCACCGTTTGTCCCGCCTGGGCGACGTAGGCGTCTGACGGCGATACGTGACCAACCGGAGAATCCGGTCCACAGGTGACGGTCGGGCAGTAGTTGTGATCCCAAGACGGGACGACGCCCTCTTTCCTGTATTCGGCGTGGATGGCGTCGGCGATCTGGCGCTCGGTCATGCCGGGGCGCAACATCCGGGTGATCCGGTCGATGATGTCGTCGGTCAGAGCGACTGCCGCGCGAATGCGGGCGACTTCGCCGGGAGTCTTGCGCCCGCGCAGCGGATTGAGCAGCGTCTCTGCCGAGATCAGTTCATAAGGCTTGCCCGCCAGATAGCGCTGGAGGGTCAGGTACATGCCATGCGAAAGCCCGTCCGCTGCCGTATCGCTCTCCGAATAGTTGACGGCGATCTGGCGCGGCTGAAGGCGATCCAGTACCTCGACCAGCGCTGGCTGTATGCTCTGATCGTAAGAGATGGTCTCATCGAAAATCCCCATCCGCTGGAAATTGACGATCTCGTAGCGTCCGGCGATGGCGACCTTATAGCCGGAGCGCGTGATCAGCACCGCTGTGTGCCAGGTGACGTTGAAGGGCACGACCAGGGGCAGCGCCGGGTCAGCATTATGCTCGGTTTCGCGCACGAAGGTCAGCCAGGCGTCGATATTCTTCTCCTGAAGGATGCCGACCGCCTGCTCAATCTTTTCCAGTTGGATGCTGTAGTCCATCGTCAGGTTTCTCTTTCGTTAGCGCAGCGAACGCGGATCAAAGGCGTCGCGCAGACCATCGCCCAGGAAGTTGATTCCGAGCGTCGTCAACATGATAAACAACGCCGGGAAGAACCAGTAGTACCACTGGTTGATGTAGCTGTTCGCCTGTCCCATGATATTGCCCCAGGTCGGGGTGGGCGCGCGAACGCCGAGACCGAGAAAGCCGAGGTAGGCTTCCAACAGGATCGCCGCAGCCACGCCGAGCGTCGCCGAGACGATAATCGGGGCGATACAGTTGGGCAGCACGTGCCGGAAGATGATGCGGGTATCGCGCGCGCCGACGGACCGCGCTGCCGTGACATACTCCTGCTCTTTCACGGAAAGCACCACCGAGCGTACGATACGCGCCACGCGCATCCAGCTCGTCAAGCCGATGACGAAGACGATGACAATCATCGTGCTGCTGTACTGCCGTCCCAGAAACTCGAAATCTGGGAACTGGGTCGGATCGGAAAAGATGCGCAGGGCGATCAGGGCAAGGAAGAGCTGCGGGATGCTGAGCATCGCCTCGGCGAGGCGCATCAGCACCGAATCGATCACACCGCCAAGGTAGCCGGCGAACAACCCGGCGAGGGTCCCGACGAACATCTGAACAATCATCGCCGTGATGCCCACAAAGAGCGATATCTGCCCGCCATAGACCGTACGCGCCAGCAGATCGCGCCCGATCACGTCAGTTCCAAAGGGGTGTCCATTCGAAGGAAACTGAAGCGCCCGCGACGGATCGTTGTAGATGGATTCCGCTTCGGGGATCAAAATTGAGCCGAGCAGGACAAACAGGATCACGATCAGCAGCAGCAGCGCGCCGATGAGCGCCATGCGGTGGCGGCGCAGCCGCGCCAGACTGCGCGAGAGATTCGATCTGCCCTTTTCCGCCTGCAAGCGAACGATGGGCTGAGCAGGGTTCACGGTCGTCATTGAACGTGCCTCACGAATAGTAGCGGATGCGCGGATCGAACCAGGTGTAGACGATGTCCGTCAGGATTTGAAAGATCACGACCAGCACACAGAGCAGCATCAGGATCGCCATCATGACGGGGATGTCGGCGCGCTCGAAACTCTCGATGAACAGGCGTCCCATACCGGGCCAGGCGAAAATGCGCTCGGTCACGACCGCCCCGGCGAGCAGGAACGGCAGGTCCAGACCGACCAGGGTGACCAGCGGCAGCGCGGCATTCTTCAGCGCGTGGCGCGTCACCACATTGCGCTCGGAAAGTCCTTTGGCGTTGGCGGTACGCACGTAGTCCTGCCCCAGCACTTCGACCATCGATGAGCGGATGAAGCGAACATAGCCCGCGAGCTGAATCGCCACCAGGCAGAAGATGGGCATGATCATATGGCGCAGCAGGTCGCCGAACGTACCGTCGCCTGTCCCGCCAATCGGCAGCCCACCCCAGCCCCACTGGCTGAACTGCACAGCAAATATATAAATCGTGAGCAGGGCTATAAAAAAGATGGGCATGGAATAGAAGAAAAATGCCAGCCCTGTGACGACATTATCCAGCAGGGAATACTGCCGCACCGCCGAATAGACTCCGATGCCCACCGCCAGAATTAGCGTGATCAGATACGCCGGAATCATCAGGGTGAGGGTCATTGGCAGGCGCTCTTCGATGCGCGTCCAGGCGGGCTTGCGCGTCACGAACGACAGACCAAGATCGCCGCGCAGCACCCCCTGGCGTGTGCCGGGGGCATATTCGCTGCCATCGCCGCGCACATCGACCTGCATCCAGTCATTGCCGACCAGCCAGATCGCATACTGTTCGAGGATGGGACGGTCCAGCCCCAAACGCCGGATCAGCGCCTCACGCTGGGCGGCGGACGGGCGCTGACGCGACTCGGCGAAGACCGCCAGGGGATCGCCCAGCGAATTCGTCAGAGCGAACAGGACGAAGCTGATGATGAACAACAGCGGAATCGCCTGGATGACGCGCCGAAAGATGTATTGAACCATGCCTGTTCTCCGCCATTTTCTGAAATAAATAGAGACGGGCAGGTCTGCCCGTCTCTACGACTGCGGGGGTCAGCTTAGCTGGCAAGCTTCCAGTTGGCGATGTCGAACCACTGGTTGCCGACGCCGGAGCCAATGCGCGGGGTTTCCGCGAAGCGAGCGGTCAGGTAGGCGTAGTTGTCACCGCGCGGGAACAGGTTGATGAGCGGCGCATTTTCCTTCATGATCGCCTGAATGGTATAGGCGGCAGCGAGACGCTCTTCAGCGTCCAGCGAGGTCAGGGTCACCTGAGCCGCCGCGTCCATCTCTTCACTGCAAAAGCCGGTGAAGTTCTGTCCGCCGGCGTTGGCTTCGCTGGGGATCTGCTCGCAGTTGAGCGCTTCGTAAACCGTCACGTTCGCCGGGTTGGTCAGCGCAGTGTTGTTGGCGTACTGCGCGATGTCGTATTCGCCAACAGCGTTGATGCCGCTGTTCGCCCAGGCGCCGAAGAACTCGGACGCGGGATAGGCTTCCAGGACTGTGCCCACGCCGGCGGCGGCGAGCTGCTGCTGGATGACCGCCTGGATGTTGTTGCGCCAGCCGGCGGTCGTGGTGCTGTAACGCAGCACGAGTTCCACGCCGTCCTTATCGCGCGTGCCGTCGCCGTTGCTGTCCACCCAACCCGCTTCGTCGAGCAGGGCATTGGCAGCGTCGAGGTCGGTCGCGGTCACGCCCAGGTTCGCGTCTTCAAAGGGCGAGGCGGCGTAAATGCTGTCGGTTGGGCTGACGGTCCCAGCCAGGAGTTGATCGGAGATCGCCTGACGGTCGAGCGCGAAGCGGATCGCCTGGCGGACACGCACGTCCTGGAGCGCGGGATGACCGGCGCGCGGGTGTTCTTCCGTGCGCACGTTCAGCCACAGGCTTTCGATGTAGCCGCCGAACACGGTCGCCTGCGAAACACCTTCGAAGGTGCTGATGCGCGGTTTGTCGCCTTCGCTGATGTTCGGCACGAAGTCCAGCTGTCCAGCCTGGAGGGCAGCGTACTGCGAGTCGGTATCCGGGAAGAAGCGAATGATCACGCGGCTGATGCTCGGCGCGGTGCCGGCATAGTTGGGGTTCACATCGAAGGTCATCTGCTCGCCACGACGCCACTCGGACAGGGCGTAGGGACCGCTGAAGACCGTCGGGTCCTGGTTCTCATCGGCGAATTCAATCGAGCCTTCCGCATCATAGACCGGCTGGAAGATGTGCGCCGGCAGGATGGTGGACAGACCCGGCGAACCCGCGATGTCTTCGGGAAACGGCTTGGGGGCGTTGAAGGTCAGCTTGAAGGTCAGATCGTCGATCAGTTCGACGCTCTCGACCGATTCGGAGATCGTGCTGCCCTGCAGGAAGTTATTGGCGGAATCTTCAAGCATCTGATAGGTGAAGACCAGATCAGCGGCGGTGTAAGGCGTGCCGTCGCTCCAGGTCAAGCCTTCCTTGAGCCTGATGGTGTAGCTCATGTAATCTTCGCTGATGCCGCCGTTTTCCACGGTCGGAATTTCGTCCACCAGGACGGGGACGGCTTGAAGATTCTCGTCAATATCCCACAGGCTCGCCTGAACCAGGTCATTCGCCCACTGGGCGAACGCCATGCTCGAATAGAAGCCGTTCATGCTGTCCGGCTCCTGCGCAAAACCGACCGTCAGCACCGACTCACCCTGCGCCGACGTTGGAACAATCGCCAGCATCAGGGTCAGCGCCACGATCACAGCGACACTGACAACTCTACGCAAATTGGTCATAACGCTTGTTCTCCTCACTAATTCGTTTGGAAGCCCACGCATCCTAGCACATAACGGCAGCGCCAGATTACCACCATGTACTATACCGTAACATTCTATCGATAAGTTCAATTGCGACACAAGGGCTGTCAGGCATGATCACCAAGTCGCCGTTCAGTTCCAGCGATCAAACGCTCAATGTTCTCCCGGAACTTCACCAGCAGCAGGATCGTTATTGCCGCCAGATAGAACAGGTAATCGGAAGGCATCACCTGCTGGGCAATCAGCACCACCATCCAGACCACCGCCAAGCCGAACATGGCGAGTACGCCCAGCGAAACCAGCCGGGTAGTCGCCAGGATCACGCCGAAAAAGACCAGCATCCCGACGATCACCTGGATAGGGGCAACCACCAGCAGCGTGCCAAAAGCGGCGGCGGCGCCCTTGCCACCCCGTAATTTACCGGTGATCATCGCCACGAAAATCGACCAGTTATGCCCCAGCATCGCCCCGACCGAGGCGATCACCGTCGCCAGCGCCAGCGCGTCCGGCATGAACCACAGCCCGATCAGCACGGCGATCACGCTCTTGGCGCTGTCGAAGAACCAGACCAGCCCACCCCAGGTGATGCGCCCTGTCGCGCGAATAATGTTGGTCGCACCCATATTGCCGCTGCCAATGGCGAAGATATCGACGCCGCGCAGCTTGCCGATCAGATAGGCGGTCGGGATCGCGCCGAGCAGATAGGCACAGATGAATGTTGCTGCAGCGAGAAGAAGTGTCTCCATGATTGCGTCCGTGTTTTTCAGTAGAATGCCACGCCGTCTGTTGATGTGAACTATATAGCGCAGATGCTATACTTTCGAGGACGGGTTTTTGAGTGAACGGGAAAACTGATGCGCATTCTGACGGCACTCGCCTTTGCCCTGACCTTGCTGCTCGCCGGCGGCATCGCCGCGCAGAAGGCAATTCCCCCCGCGCCACTCGTCAATGATGAGGGCGGAACGGTTATCATCGACGGCATCCTCTCCTATACCGATCCGCTGTTCACCGACGGTGCAGCGCAGCCGGTGATCATCCTGGAAGACCAGGCGGGATTCGTCGACCGCAACCGCTACTATCTGATGCCCATCGAATCGCAGGTACTCGGTCAGCTCACCACCGACTTCTACGAATCGCCGGTCTTCTACAGCCTGACCCTGCCCCAGGTCCCGCGCGGCGGGCAGCGCGATGTTGACCAGGACGGCGCACAGGACATCGGCGTGCAGGTCTTCGCGGTCGCCTACTGGGAAAACATCTTCGGCGATCCTTATCTTGAAGAGCGCGATCTCTTCGGAGGCGGCTGGTCCGGCGCTTACGCCTCCACCCGCATCAGCGAAGACCCGGCGGAAGAGTGGGAAGTCGTCGGCGGCATCCTGGTCGTCTACGCGCCGGATGATCAGCAGGGCTTTCCGTCGGAATTCGGCGGCGATGGCAGGCTGTTCACCGCCGATGATCCCATCGTCGGGCTGCCCCAGGGCTGGACGGTGGTCAACCTCGACACCACGCCGTTCACCTTTGACCGTTCCCGCCAGGTGACTATCGATCTGATCGAGCCGGAAGGCGCGGCGCTGGTCGATTACAGCAGCATGGGGCTGGTCGAAGGCTTCGACGCCATGATCGAGAAACTGCGGAATGAATACGTTTTCACCGAATACAAGAATATCGATTGGGACGCCCTGGTCGCCGCCTATCGTCCACGCATCGAGCGGGCGGAACGCAGCGGCGACATCCAGCAGTATCTCTTCGCGCTGCGCGATTTCAACTGGTCGATCCCCGACGGTCATGTCGGCTGGGGAGCCGATTTCTATCTGAGCCAGCACAGGGATCGCGATATCACTGGCGGTCTGGGCATAGCCGTCCGTGAGTTGGACGATGGGCGCGCGGTGGTCACCTACCTGACCGCCGCTTCTCCCGCCGAAAAAGCCGGGATTCAGCTGCGCGCCGAGATCATCGCCCTGGATGGCGTGCCGATCGGTGAGGCGGCGGCGGCGGTCATCCCCTGGAACTCGCCTTTCAGCAGCGATCATGTGCGGCGTCTGGAGCAGTTTCGCCATCTGCTGCGCTCGCCGATTGGCACGGATGTCTCGGTCACCTATCGAAACCCCGGCGTCACCGAGCCGACCACCGTCACGCTGCGCAGTATTCGCGAACTGGAGAGCTTCGACGCCTCTGCCATCGGCGTCCGGCAGGGCTTCACCGGCTATGAACTGCCGCTCGACTACTACGTCCGCCCGGATGGCTACGTCGTCGCCAAGATTTACAGCTTTCAGGACAACCGCCTGCTCAGCATTCAGCTGTGGGAGCGCCTGATGCAGACGCTGAACCTTCAGGGAGCGCCCGGACTGATCATCGACATGCGCGAAAACCTGGGCGGCAGCGGTTTCCTCGCTGATCAGATGGCGGCTTACCTGTTCGACGAGCCGCTGCTCCTGGGGCAGACAGCACATTATGACCGCTTTAGCGGGGAGTTCTTCAGCGATCCGCGCGGCGTTGACCGCTACTATCTGCCAACGCCGGAAAAGCGCTACCGGGGACCGGTCGCCGTGCTGGTCGGTCCCAACTGCAACAGCGCCTGCGAGTTCTTCAGCTATGATTTGACCCTGAACGACCGCGCCGCCATCGTCGGGCAGTATCCGACGGCAGGGTTGGGCGGCAGCATCGATTACTTCATCCTACCGCCGGGTATCTTCTTCCAGTTCACCGCCGGGCGCGCCCTGGACGCCGACGGCGAAATCCACATTGAGGGTAAAGGCGTCGTGCCGACGGTACGCGTGCCGGTGAACGAGGAGACCCTGTTCGGCGGCGAAGACGCGATCCTGGAAGCGGCGGTGCGTCATCTCAATGAAACCAGCTAGGTGCTTGTTTGTGCCTGCTGAATTGAGTACCATCGGCGCATAGGGTTTTATTTTGAGGGTGCAACCAAGGATTTGCGATTCATGAAAGCGGTCATCCTTGCTGCTGGTCAGGGCACACGTCTGCGCCCGGTCACGCTGACCATGCCCAAGCCGCTGGTTCCGGTGGCAAACCAGCCGCTCATCGCTTATGCGATTCACGTCCTGAAAAACGCCGGTCTCACCGAGATCGGTATTGTTGTCAACGATCTCGACTCGCCAATTCGGGCTGCGCTCGGCGACGGCAGCGCGCTGGACGTGCAGCTGGACTACATCGTCCAGCGCGAACAGTTGGGGCTGGCGCACGCCATCAATCTAACCCACGATTTCGTCGGGAGCGATCCGTTCTGCGTCCTGCTCGGCGACAATATCTTTCAGGATCGGATGGAACAGCTCATCCGCGAGTTTCCCGCCTCTCCCGCCGAGGTCGCCATCGCGCTGATCGAAGTCCATGACCCGTCGCGCTTCGGCATCGCCGAAATTCTGGACGGGCGTATCAAGCGGGTGGTCGAAAAGCCGAAAGACCCGCCCTCCAACCTGGCAATTTCCGGCGCGTATCTGTTCAAATCGACGATCTTCGACGCCATCGCCAAAATCAAGCCGTCTCATCGCAACGAGTACGAGATCACCGACGCCATCCAGCAGGTGATCAGCGACGGATATGTTGTCCACCCCTACACGCTCAAAGGCTGGTGGATCGACGCCGGCAAGCCGGATTCGATCATCCAGGGCAATCAGCTTGTGCTGGGCGACCTGCCGTTCACCCCTGCCCCGGACGACCCGCAGCAGGTTGTGGGGAAATGCGACATCTCGTCGCGCGTGCTGATGGGTGAAGGCAGCCAGATCATCGACAGCGTGGTGCGCGGTCCGGTCATCATCGGCAGGAATGTCATCGTGCGCAACAGCTACATCGGTCCTTATACATCCCTGGGCGACAACGTTGTGGTCGAAAACAGCGAGATCGATGCCAGCATCGTCATGCAGAACTGCAAGATTCTCAACATCCCTGGGCGTATTGACTCCAGCCTGATCGCCGACAACTCTCAGGTAGAAGCCTCTGGAAGAGTCCCGGCGGCGCACCGCTTGATCCTCGCCGAAAACAGCTACGTGCGGCTTTGACGCAGCGCCCAAGGAAGAGATTGCCTTGACCCCAGTTTCAAAGCGCATCTGCGTCTATTGTTCAGCCAGCCGAAATCTGTCACCGGCATATCATGAGGTCGCTGCGCAGTTAGGACAGCTCCTCGCCGAACGCCGCCACACGCTGATCTACGGCGGCGGCAGCGTCGGGCTTATGGGCGAGGTCGCCCGCGCCGCGCACCGGGGCGGCGGGCAGATCATCGGAATCATCCCGAAAATGCTGGTCTCGGTAGAATTTACCTACCAGCAAGCCAGCGAAGTGATCATCACCGAAGACATGCGGGAACGCAAAACCCGTATGGAGGCACATGCCGATGCCTTTCTGGCGCTGCCCGGCGGCATCGGCACACTTGAGGAGATTTTCGAGATCATGTCCCTGCGGGGGTTGAACCAAACAACGCACCCGCTGGTCCTGATCAACACCGGCGGCTTCTACAATCCTCTGGATGAGTATCTTCAGAAGATGCACCATGAGCATTTCGTGCGCCGCCCGGTAAACGAGATCTACTACCTCGCGCCGGACGTATACGAAGCGCTGCGCTACGTCGAGGCGCACGCCTGAAGATCGCCTGATCCAGCAGCAGCCGAGGTCCGGGGGGCGACGAATCGGTTCCGCCGTCCCCCTCTGCATCATCCTGCCAGTGAGAATTCTTCCTGCGGCAGGCGATTCAACCCTGCGCGCACGATTTTCCACAGGTCATAAGCGATGGGTAAAAGCGACGCTGCCCACAACGCATAGGCGATGCCATGCAGCGTCGGCAGGCTGTCTCCGGCGAAGATCCCCGCCCAAAGGAAAAGCGCCCCCGCATGCACCGTCAGCAGGCTGAACCAATTCCCGCCGAGCCGGGGCGGGCTGTCGGGCAGGAAGAGACGGCGGAAGAGCAGCGGTATCAACGCATAGCTGAACTGAAGCACCCATCCGTAGATCAACGCCTGGGGCGCATTCTGCTCGATAGCGGGACCGGGAACGCCGGGAACTTCCAGGATGATCAGCGGCGCGATCAGCACCGGCGCGAGAATCCAGGCGTACGCGGTGACGATATGGAGTATGCCGGGCATCTGCGGGGCGGGATCGCCCTCCCGCCGCCTGATGACGTTGAACAGCAGCCGCATCGTGGCGACCATATGCAGGACCAAGCCGGGGACCGCGAATAGATTTGACTTGAACCAGGGACCAAGCACCAAGCCCAGCGCGCCCAGGCTCATCAGCCAGAAGATGCTGCGCATCACCGGGGGTGAAGCCAGCGGGCGTCCGGCGATGCTGGGATACAGGTCTGCCAGCAGCCCGGCGAATATCAGCGACATGAATCCCCAGTTGTTGGCGTGGATGTGTACCTCAAGCGGCGTCTGAATGCGCAGCCAGTCGCTCCACCCCTGCCACAGCCCGGTACCGACCAGGATACCGAGCAAAAGGTACGCCAGACCCATCAGGTAGAACTTGAGTCCCTCAGATCGCGCAGCGGCAACGCGACCCGACAGCATCCTCCACATCTGCACCATCAGCAGCACCGCCGCCGTGAAGATCAGCGTGCCGCCGACCGTGATGAACGCGCCGTTCGCCAGCGGAATGCCGACCAGCAGCGCGAGCAGTCCCAGGTTCAGCATCAGCCAGATATCCCACCGGAGTCGCGGACGCGGCGCGCCCAGGCGCACGGCGACCAGGAGCGGCAGCACACCAAAGGCAAATTCGGTCACCGCGCCCAGGGTGATGAAATGCACCCGCATCCAGCGCAGCCCGGCATGCAGCGGCAGCCAGTCAAGGTGAATGAAAGAGGCGTCGAGCGCGCCCAAAGCCGCCAGCGCGACGAAAAGAAAGGTCACGACAAAATAGGGATTCATCCTATTTTTTCCGCCTCGCGCATAGACCGCGACTCGCTGCGCCCTGTTACAGCCTCGGTCCGCCGCCTGGCGTTAGCCGCGCTGCGCCGTCCACGCTGCATTTTCGAAAGATAAGGAAGCAGGAAGAGATAGCCGCCGGTGAGTACCATCGCCAGCATGATCGGCGGCTGCACGCGCTGAAGCGCCATGCCGACCGATGTATCACGCGCGAGCAGCAGCGCGATCACCATGAGGGCAAACGGGATGGAAAGCCAGCGATGAATCTTCCGTGACCACTGATTGAGCGTTTTCATCATTGAATTCACCAGTTCCATTGGACTCCGATGAGTCTAGCTGGGATTGCCCGGTGAGTCTTCGACTTTTGTCGAATTGTCGGAATCGGGTGTTGTCTGAGGTGGGAATCTGTTCCACAATCGCCGTCCGGTTGAACTTGCCCCGGACAAACGCAAAACAGCGCGAAAGTAACGGACATGGCGACTGAAGACACGAAGCGCGCCCTGGCGAAGGTCCCCTATCTGGCGCAGCTCGAACCGGCGCTCATCGATATCGTTGCCGGGAGCGCCCGCCAGCAGGAGTACGCCGCCGGACAGGTGGTCATCACCGAGGGCGAGCAGGATGTCGCCCTGTACATCGTCCACGCCGGCTGGCTGAAAGCGGTTAAAAGTTCCCTGGAAGGACGCGAGCAAATTCTGCATTTCCTCGGACCGGGAGAAGTCTTCAACGCCATCGGGGTACTCATCGAATCAAGCAACCCGGCGACCGTGATCGCGCTGGAGCCGGCGGTCGTCTGGATGATCCCTCAGCAGGTGATCCTGCATTTGATCGACCACCATCCGGAGCTGGGGCGGGTGATCGTTCAACACCTGGCGACGCGCGTTCAGCAGTTGATTCGCATGGTCGAAGATTTGTCGCTGCATACCCTGGAAACGCGCCTGGCGCGCTACCTGATCGAGCAGTCCACGTCGGATCAAATGCAGCGCCCACGATGGGCGACGCAGGCGGAGCTGGCGAACCGCTTAGGCACGGTGCCGGATGTACTCCATCGAGCGCTGCGCAGCCTGGCGAAAGAAAACCTTATCCGCATACAGCGCCACGAGATCACGATTCTCGATCCCGACGGATTGAAGGCGAAAGCGGGGCTGATCTAGCGTCAGGCACGCCGCGCCGGGTCCGCATGTGCCGGCTTCAAAACAAGCTCATCTGCTGCGGCGCGTCGTTCGGCGGCTTGCGCAGCGAGCGCGCAGGCAGCAGACCATGCGCAGTGGTCCAGGCGGCTTCCGGTCCTTCCCAGCCGCAGCGGTCAAAATCGACGCGGTCTCTTGCGTCGAATTCCACACCTTCCGCGCGCAGCCGACCCCGCTGCAGCGCTGCTCCCTGGCTCGCCTCCGGCAGGCTGATGCTGCCCCGGCTGTTGATCACCCGATGCCAGGGGACCGTCGGCTCGTCCGGGATGGATACGGCGTTCAGGGCGTCGCCCACCCATCGCGCGCCAAGGCGGACATAATCCTCGGCTTCGACGCCGGCAGGCGGCGGGATCATCTCGCCGATCTGCTTGAAGGTAGTCACCTGCCCATAGGGGACCTGCCGCACGATTTCCCATACCACCTGAAAATACTTCGCCGGTTCTGGCAGCGCGATCATGATCCCTCTGGGGAAATCTGCACCATCATGCTCACTGGTATAGTCGAATCCAGCAAAACCGTCTACAATTCAAAAGATATTGAATGGTCAACAACGCTCGAAAGGCAAGGACATGTCGGCTGAAATGAAGATGACAGAACTCAAGGCGCGCCTGCTCGAAATCAGCGACCTGAATGGCGCGGCGAGCGTGCTGGGCTGGGATCAATCGACCTACATGCCCCCCGGCGGCGGACCGGCGCGCAGCCGTCAGAGCGCGCTGCTGGGCAAATTGGCGCATGAGCGCTTCACCGCACCGGAGCTTGGGCGTCTGCTGGATGAGCTTGAATCGTACCGGGAAAGCCTGCCCTATGATCACGACGATGCCGCGCTGCTGCGCGTCACCCGCCGCACCTATGACCAGCGCGTCCGAATTCCGGCGCAGTTCATGGGCGAACTCCTCGAACATATCGGCAACCTGTTCGATACCTGGACGCGGGCGCGTCCGGCGAATGATTTCGGCATGGTCCGCGATGGTCTGGCGAAAACGCTGGACTACAGCCGGCGGTTCGCCGAATACTTCCCCCACCAGCACGTCGCCGATCCGCTGATCGATCTGTCCGATTACGGCATGACCGCCGAATCGGTTCGCGCGGTCTTCGATGAACTGCGCGCCGAACTGGTCCCGCTGGTCCAGGCGATCACCGCGCAGCCGCCCGCCGACAACAGCTTTTTGAGGCGCTATTTTCCGCAGGAGACACAGCTCGCCTTCGGCGTCGCGGCGATCAAGGATTTCGGTTACGATTTCAATCGGGGGCGTCAGGACCTGACGCATCATCCGTTCATGACCCGCTTCAGCGCCGGTGACATCCGCATCACCACCCGCGTCGATGAACATTTCCTGACCGACGCCCTCTTCAGCACCCTGCATGAAGCCGGTCACGCCCTCTATGAGCAGGGCATCGATGTGAACTATGACGGGCTGCCGCTCGGCGGAGGCACGTCCGCCGGCGTACACGAGAGCCAGTCGCGCACCTGGGAGAACATCGTCGGGCGCAGCCGCGCCTTCTGGGCACATTACTATCCGCGTCTGCAAGCGGCATTCCCGGAACAGCTCGGCGATGTCTCGCTGGACTCCTTCTACCGTGCCGTCAACAAGGTCGAACGTTCGCTCATCCGCGTCGATGCCGACGAGGTAACTTACAACCTGCACGTGATGATCCGCTTCGGACTGGAACTCGATCTGCTGGAAGGCAAGCTGTCCATCGACGATCTGCCGGAAGCGTGGCGCGCACGCTACACCAGCGACCTGGGAATCACGCCGCCGGACGACAAAGACGGCGTCCTGCAGGATGTCCACTGGTACGGCGGGCTGATCGGCGGAGCGTTCCAGGGCTACACCATCGGCAACCTGATGAGCGCGCAGTTCTATGAAGCGGCGCTCCGCGCGCACCCGGAAATCGAAGCCGAGATCGGTCAGGGCAAGTTCGACACCCTGCGCACCTGGGCAACCGAGAATATCTACCGCTGGGGCAGCAAGTTCACAGCCAACGAGCTGATGGAGCGCGTCACCGGGGGTCCGCTCCAGGTCGCCCCGCTGATCCGCTATCTCCGGGGCAAGTACGGGGAGCTGTACAGCGTGTAGAGGCGCGCCTCCTTCCGGGCAGTGCGGTTCGTTCTTGGCAAAGACTCCGTTCCCGTTCGGACTACATGCGGAGACGGGGTCTTTGCCTTGTACTAGACTAATCGAGATATGGTATATTCTGCGATATGGCTGGCGTCCGGGCATTCAGGAAAGGAGTTTTCTCCCTGCCCTTACGCCGACGCTGTCCCAAATATTGCACTGCTAAAGTTTTGCTCTTATGAGGAAGACCATCATGACCCGTATACTGGTTGCCTATGCGACCCGACTGGGATCGACCGCAGAGATCGCCGAGGTGATCGGCACGGTGCTGCGCACCAGGACCTATCAAATCGACATCCGACCCGTTGAAGAAGTCCAAAGTGTCGAGGAGTATGCTGCCGTCGTCGTCGGCAGCGCCATTCGGGGTGGCAAATGGCTGCCGAGCGCGCTCACTTTTCTGGAAAAGCACCACAAGGCGCTGAGCGCGCTTCCCGTCGCCTATTTCACCGTCTGCATGACGCTCGCCGACGGAACGCAGGAAAGCGTCGAAGTCGCCTCCAGCTATCACGACCTGCTGTACCGCAGTTTCCCGGATATCAGCCCCGTGAGCATCGGCATGTTCGCCGGCGAGTACGACCCGAAGCATGTCGCGCCGCTGGTGCGGCTGCTGGCGCGCGGACTGGGCGTCACCGAAGGCGACTGGCGCGACTGGCAGGAGATCGGCGACTGGTCGCGCACGCTTCTGGATATCTTCGACGAACGTCTGGGGACCGCCTAGAGGGCTGAAGCAGCGACCGCCTGCTGCAAGTCCTGCGGCGTCGGCGCATAGTTGCCGACCCGGCGCACCACCACGCCGCTCGCCGCATTGGCGAGCGCCACCGCCTCGACCGGCGCTGCGCCGGCGATCAGCACCAGAGTCATGACGGCGATGGCGGTATCCCCTGCGCCGACGGTGTCGAACACGTCGGTGATCACCGGCGCAGGACAGTGAAACACGCCATCCGGCAGGGCGACGGTTGCTCCGTCGCTGCCCCGCGTGATCACCATCGCCCGCTTCAACGCCATCCGGTCGAACAACAACCGCGCGCCTTCGGCGAAATCGGCATCGCTGCGCAGATCGCGGCGCAGGTGATCGCGCGCCTCATCGGCGTTGCATTTGACCACGCTGAAACCGGCGTACTTATCGAACTCGCCCTGCGAATCGACTGTGGTCAGCTTGTCCGCCGCCAGATCGCGGATCAGTCGGACGAGCGGCGGCGAGAGCATCCCCGATCGGTAGTCGGAGACGAGGACGGCATCTGCCTGCGGCAGCACGGCGGCGATCCGCTCGCCCACCCGTTTTTCAACCTCCGGCGAAAGCGCGGCGCGCGACAGCCGGTCAAGGCGGGCGACCTGCTGGGGGAAACGCAGCCCCATGTGTGCCATTAGCCGCGTCTTAAGCGTCGTCGGACGGGTCTCATCCACGATCAGCGCGTCCGGCGCGATACCGTTCTGGCGCAGCACATGGCGCAGGGCGTCGGCTTCGGCGTCCACGCCGACCACCGCTGCCAGCAGCGCCTCGCTGCCGAGCGCCACGACGTTCGCCGCCGGGTTGCCCGCGCCGCCCGCCACATGCCGACGGGACTCAAATTCCAGCACAGGGATCGGCGCTTCCCGGCTCATGCGGGTGGCGCGCCCGGTCAGATATTCGTCGAGGATCACGTCGCCGACGATCAGCACGCGCCGTCCGGCAAGCTGTGGGATCAGGTTCAGCAGGCGCTCACGCATGATCGCGTCCTTCCAGCAGCACCGCCAGGGCGAAACACGGCAGGCGCATCATCCGCTTGATGCGCCAGGGCTGCAAATAGAGGCGATAGAGCCATTCCAGCCCGACACGCCGCATGAATGCCGGGGCACGCGGCACTGCTCCGGCGATGAAATCGAACGTGCCGCCGACGCCCATCGCCATCTTCACATATAGGCGGGGCGAATTGCGGGCGATCCACTTATCCTGCTCCGGCGCGCCATAGGCGACCAACAGGATGTCGGCTCCGCTGGCGTTGATGCGCTCGACGAGGGCGTCTTCTTCGTCAGGTGCGGGGCTGCCGCTGAAGACGCCGGCGATTTGCAGCGCGGGGTGATCGCGCAGCAGCGCCGCCGCCGCCTGGTCAGCAATGCCCGGCGCAGCGCCGAGAAAGAACAGCCGCCAGCCCATCGCGGCGGCTTCGGCAGCGATCATCGGCACACCGTCGGAACCGGTGACGCGCTCCGGCAGCCTTCTGCCCTTCCAGCGCGCCGCCAGCAGCAGCCCGACTCCATCGGGCACGGTCAGGTCGGCGCGTTCCAGCACAACACGAAAAACAGGATCGCGCCGGGCGATCATGATCATCTCCGGGTTGATAGTGCAGACGTGGCGTGGGCGGTCCCCCGGTTGCCAATCTTCCTCCATCCAGCGGGCGATCTGCGCCATCCACGCCTGATAGGTGACGACGCTCACTGGAAGACCGAGCATCCGCAGGGCGTCTCCGGCGCGCCGAGTCGTCGGCGGACGCTCTGGCGACGCCAAGGATTCAGGTGAGTCGAGCAGGCGCACAGCCGCCAAAGTCACCTGATCGACCGTCACCAGGCGCATACATGTCCGCGCCGCGCACCCCTCACGCGCGCCGACGCCGCCGCCGACGTAGCTGCACGGGCTGCATGCCGGGGCGCTGCGCACCACAGCAGAACGCCCGCCGGGAGTCCAGGGCGACCAGGCGGCAGCGTTGCTTGGTCCAAAGATGGCGAGGACCGGCGCGCCGACGGCGGCGGCGATATGCATGACCCCGCTGTCCGCGCCGATGAACAGATCGCAGCCCCCCAGGAGGGCGCTCAGTTCGGTAAGCGTCGTCCTGCCGGTCAGATCAAGCGGCGCATGGCGCATGGCGGCGCGCACGGCAGCGGAATCGTCGCCTTTCCCGCCGATCAGGACGACCTCGGCGTCGCGCTGTTCGATCAGCCGGTCGGCGACCTCGGCGAAGCGCGCCGGGTCCCAGCGCCGCGCCGGGC
>JABWBO010000071.1 GCA_013360465.1 Anaerolineae bacterium
ATCGACATTTCTACCCTCGCCCGTTGTGCCTTTTCCTTACATTCTATCGCGTTTTCTGCCCACTCTGTTTTTCAACAAAGTCCGCCGGCTCGCCCCTACGGTCTGAGGCTGCGGCAGGCGGAAGGCGATGAGGAACGAGGAATGAACGTGCGCATTCTCTCATCCCTCATTCCTCATCGCGCATTCCTATGGACTGTCCACCTAGCGCTTGGCGTTCGCCACCTGCTCGATCAGCGCTTCGGTCTCGCTGTCCGACTTCTTGCTGCGCAGGATGGCGTAGCCGATGACGCCGATCAGCAGGACCATCACCACCAGCACGATGGTGCGCGTATCCTGCGCCGTCGAAGGCGCGGCGACCGTCACCACCAGCGGGGCGATCAGCAGCGACACCAGATTGACCACCTTGATCATCGGGTTGAGCGCCGGACCTGCCGTGTCCTTGAAGGGATCGCCGACCGTATCGCCCACGACCGCCGCCTTGTGCGGGTCGGAACGCTTGCCGCCGTAGTGCCCCTCTTCGATGTACTTCTTGGCGTTATCCCACGCGCCGCCGGCGTTGCTCATGAAGACCGCCATCAGCTGACCGGCGAGGATGATGCCCGCCAGGAAGCCGCCCAGCGCCGGCGCGCCGAGCAGGAAGCCGACGACAATCGGGGTCAGCACGGCGATCAGGGCGAGGGGCAGCAGTTCGCGCTGCGCCGCGCCGGTCGAAACGCTGACCGCCTCGGCATAGTCGGGCGTCTTAGTCCCTTCCATGATGCCGGGGATGCGCAGCTGGCGGCGGACGATGACGATCATCTTGAAGGCGGCGCGGTTGACCGAGCGGATCAGCAGGCTGCTGAACAGGAAGATCAAGCCGCCGCCGATCAGGAAGCCGATGAACACCACCGGCTCGGCGATGTTGATGCCCGTGCCGAAGAGCGTCTCTTCCAGCGGAATGCCCAGACCGAGCTGCACGACGCGCGTGTCGGTCAGGAAGGAGCCGAACAGCGAGACCGCCGCGATGACGGCGGAGCCGATGGCGATGCCTTTGGTGATCGCCTTGGTGGTATTGCCGACGGCGTCTAGGGCGTTCAGCGTCTCGCCGCCGGGACCGTCGCTCTCGCCCGCCAGTTCGGCGATGCCCTGGGCGTTGTCGCTGATCGGACCGAAGGTGTCCATCGAGACGTTGTTGCCCGTCAGGGTCAGCATACCGATGCCGGTCATGGCGACGCCGTACAGCACGGCGGTGA
This sequence comes from Anaerolineae bacterium, assembly GCA_013360465.1. Taxonomy (GTDB): domain Bacteria; phylum Chloroflexota; class Anaerolineae; order Aggregatilineales; family Phototrophicaceae; genus Flexifilum. Next base: position 1,233 of record JABWBO010000071.1, read on the forward strand.
AGGTATCGACGATTTGGTTGCCGTTGGCGTCGGTGATCGGGAACAGGCTGAAGATGATCACGCTGGCGAGTACGCTGCCGGCGATGACCATCACCGCCCAGGTACTCGATTCCATGCCGCCGGAAAGCCCCGACAGGATGGTCGTCGCCGGACCGGTCTGCGTGTTCTTGGCGATATCCTGCACCGGCGGATGTTCGGTATCGGTGAAGTAGGCGGTCACCTGATCCAGCACAATGGCAAGGACGATGCCGGCGATCACGGTTGCCAGCGGCTGCCAGATGATGCCGCCCTGGTTGATGCCCGGTTCACGCATGTAGATGACGGTGAAGAGTCCGAACAGGACGATGCTGATCGCGGCGGCGCTGTAGAAGCCGCGCGTGATCGCCGACAGCGCTTCTTTACCGCCGCCCTGCTTCACGTCTGTGCGCACCAGATAGGTGCTGATGATCGAGCTGAGTACGCCGATGCCGCGCACCACCAGCGGGAAGATGATCCAGATCGGGCTGCGCGTGACCGTCGCCACCGCCAGACCAAGGATCAAACCGGAGACGATGGTCACTTCGTAGCTCTCGAAGATATCCGCCGCCATGCCGGCGCAGTCGCCGACATTGTCGCCGACCAGGTCGGCGATGACCGCCGCGTTGCGCGGGTCGTCTTCGGGCAGGTCCGCTTCGACCTTGCCGACCAGGTCCGCGCCGACATCCGCCGCCTTGGTGAAGATGCCGCCGCCGACGCGCATGAACAGCGCCAGCAGCGTGCCGCCGAAGCCGAAGCCGAGCAGCGCGTCCGGCGAGGCGATGCCGAACAGGATGAAGATTAGTGTGCCGCCGAGCAAACCGAGACCGTCGGTGAGCATCCCGGTGATCGTGCCGGAGCGATAGGCGATGCGCAGGGCGGCGGAGTAGCCGCGCTTGGTGTCAACAGCGGCGGCGGCGGTGCGGATGCTGCCCTGGACTGCCATGTTCATGCCGATGAAGCCGACCAGCGCCGAGAAGACCGCGCCCATCAGGAACGCGCCGGCGCGTCCGAGGGCAATCGTCGTGCGCGCCGATTCGCAGCCCGCCGCGCCCTGCGCCACGATCACCGCCTCTTCGGCATAGACGACGGCGTTTTCTTGCAGCAGCGTCAGCTCGCCCGCCGCCACATCGGTGTTCTGCGCGGCAATCGTCGCGCGAATGCCGCCGCCGTCAACCGTCGCCCGCGCCTCTTCGGCGACTTCCGGGCAGAAGTGTTCGATGGCGTACGGCGTCGGGTTGACGACATAGACGCTGAAGAAGGACAGCACCACCAGGATGACGATGAGGGCGGCGATGATGCGGAACTGCGAACGGAGGTAAGCGTTCGCTCCATCGCGGATGTAACCCCACACCTGCTGCATCTTGGCGCTTCCCTTGCTTTCGGCAAGGATTTGACGCGCCAGGAAGACCGCATAAAGCAAGCCCGCGAAGGCGATGCCCAACACGACAAAAATAAGTAAACTCTCGGTTGAATTGAGGTCACGCATGGTTATAGAGATACCTTTTGTGAGAACTTCACATGAAATCATGTGCGGCGTTCGGAAATAATACACGATTTTTCGCCCGCAAAACCGGGTCAAGTTCGCTTGCATCGTCTGATATGATCAGAGCGACGCTTCGAATCAAGACAGGTCGAACATGACGCCAGCAGACGCGATACTCGTTACAGGACACCGCAACCCGGATATGGACGCTGTCGCCTCGGCGGTCGGCTATGCCTGGCTGCTAAATGCCGCCGGCACAGGAAGCTACAGCCCCGGTCGGGTGGGGGCGGTCAACGCCCAGACGCAGTTCGCGCTGGAACATGTCGGCGTTGAAGCGCCGCCTATCGTCAACGACATTCGCGCCCGCGTCGGCGACCTGACCGACCGCCTGCCCACCCTGACCGTCTCGCAGACCGTCCTGGAAGCCTGCCAGAGCATCGCCCGCACCCGCCGCCCCGCGCCGCTCCTCGATGCTGATGGCAAACCGCTGGGGCTGCTGACCGGCGCGGGCTTGTTCGCCCACATGGCGGACGCGCTCGGCTCGGCGTCGGTGATGGCGCTGGCGAAGGAATTCGAGCTTTCGGCGGATCGCGCGGCGGACGCCGTCACGCCGGTCCTGAACGTCGATGATCATGTCCGTGATGTGATTGGGCAGGTGCTGCGCGCCGATCACGACGATTTCCTGGTGGTCGATGCCGACGGACGGTATACCGGGCTGGTGCGCAAGACGACTCTCATGTCGCCGCCGCGCCGTCGCGTGGTGATGGTCGATCACAACGAGCTGGAACAATCGGTCCCCGGTCTGGAAGAGGGCGAGGTCGTCGAAGTGCTGGATCATCACCGGCTGGCGACCATCCCGACCAGCGTGCCGATCCGCTTCCAGATCGACCCGGTCGGCAGCTGCTCGACGCTGGTCACTGAACGGGCGCAGGACCTCAAGAAAGCCTTCCCGGCAGGAGTCGCCGGACTGCTGCTGTGCGGCATCCTTTCCGACACGTTGATCTTCCGGTCGCCCACGACCACCGCGCGCGACCGCGCTGCCGCCCGCATCCTGGCGGGGATGGCGGGGCTTGCCCCGGCGGGCGAAGTCGAGGCGCTGGATGCCGCCATCCGCACGCTGGGCGAGTCGCTGCTCAACGCCAGCGCCGGCATCGGCAGCCGCGCCGCCGGAGACATGGTGACCAGCGATCTGAAGTACTATGAGGAAGGCGGCATGAAAGTCGGCATCGCCCAGATCGAGGTGACGAACTTCAGCGAGCTGCCCGACCGCCTGGGCGACATCCGCGCGGCGCTGGCGGAACTGATGGAGCGGGAGAAGCTGGCGCTGGCGCTGCTGATGGTCACCGATGTGGTGCGCGGCAACAGCCGGCTGATCCCCGTCGGACAAGCGCGAGTGATCGCCACGCTGCCCTACACCCGGCTGGACGATGACACCTTCGACGCGCCGGGCATGATGTCGCGCAAGAAGCAGCTGCTGCCGGCGGTCCTGGCGGGTCTGGCGCAGCTGGTGTGAGGCGCTGCCGGTCGGCAAAGCGGCTGTCGCCTGAGGGGCGCATGGATCGCGAGCAGCGGCGGAAATCGCTCCTCTGAACACGCTTCGCATCAGGCGGTTAGCGTGCTACAGCATGTGGGCGTGTTGAAACTCATCGGCGGCGCGCGTCGCTTGAAGGACCAGATCGATAAAAACAGCCGATGACCACCCGAACAGTGGCGCAGACTTCGGCGGACGCTCCCCGGTGACCGGGTGATAATACTCGTACATATCGCGCGGTTGGTTAAGCAGATCGAGCGTGCGCGCGCGCAGTTCGTCTGCGACTGCGTGCTGACCGATATGCATCAAGGCTTCGATGAATAAGAAGTTGATATTGACCCATGTCGGACCGCGCCACATGCGGAGCGGGTCGAATTTTGGATCATTCTGCGCGACCGTTGGCAGAGGATAGCGCGTCCAGAATGCTTCAGGGTTGATCAAATGCTCGACTAAACGCGAAGTCACCTCATACGGCAGCGTGTCGATCCACAACGGCAGCAGTGAAAACGGCGTGCGCGTGCGAATCGCTTTGCCGTCATGCAGCGCGATGAACATGCCGCTCACATCGTCCCACAAGTAGCAGAGCATCGCGTCGGAAATCTCCTGAGACTTCGCCCAATATTCACGCGCCAGCTCCGGCTGACTGATTGTTTCCGCAATTCGTGCCAGTGATCGCGCTTGCAGCCACAAGTAGGTGTTCAAATCGGGTGACGTGACAGGCATGCCTTCATCCCAAAGAGGGCTATCGTCCAGCCCGGATGAGAAAGGATGGCGGTAAACTGCTAACCCCGGCGCGTCAAGCGACGCATTTTCCGCGAACCACCAATGATGCCAGCGTGTCAGCGGTTCAAACACTTCCTCCAGAAAATCCCGATGCCCGGAAGTCTCATAGAGTTTGAGAACCGTCCACGCCATCAACGGCGGCTTGGTGACATCCGCATCGACCGGTTTTTGCAGATGCGTGACAAGCCCTTCATCATGGATCGCATCGGGAAGCATCCCGTTCGGCTGTTGATGATCGATCAGGATGCGAATCTGATCTTCCGCCAACCGCTGATCGATGTGGCGGTATGCCAGCGCATGAAAAAACTGATCCCAATGCCATACGCCGACATACTGCACTTTGGACGGAATCAGCGCCTCGCGCGTGAAGTAATAGCGCTGGCTCAACAGTCCGGCGCGCATCACCCACCACGCATATGCATATTGATCGTGATACTGATCGAGTACGGGGGGGAGCGCCGCATACCACGACTCCCAGCGCGCACGCGCTTCGGCAATCGCGCTTTCCGGTTTCGGTATCGACCGCATGAAACCCAAACGCGGCGTGATGTTGAGGATCAACACATCGTCGTCTTCCGCATCCAGGCGCATGCTCACCTGTTGATGACGTTCCGAACTTCCATCAAGCCTGTTTTCGAGGATGCGTGCGTTTGTCGTGTAGGCGACGTTGCGCACGCCGCGCAGCACACCGCCCCGTCGATCCATTCTGCCTGAATCGCAAAGCGCATCAAATCGAATTCCGGTCTGACCCTCTGGCAGACGAATCAGCAGTGTCTCCATATCCAGAAAAACGAGCGTAAAAGTCCCCGCCGCCGTATGTACGTCAACGCGATCTGGGGTGGTATCAAACATACACGCAAGCGGCATCTGGTCCGCGCCGAAAAACACCAGCTTATCAACAATCGGAACGCGCTCACGGTAATGTCCCAGTACCGGCTCCTGCTTCACCCAACGTTCAGCCAGTCGAATGTACAGATGCTTTTCGCCCCTGAACACGAGAATACGCGATCCGCGCTCAGAAAAGGGGATACTGCGGAGATCAATCCGATTGTGAAGAGAGTCGAGGCGTATCAGGAGGTTCTTCCTACCACTCAGTTGACCGCTTTGATCACATTTTACGCGGTCATGGAGTCTGAGGATAGATGCTCGTAAGCCGCTGGGAACTGTCTGCGCTAGGGGCTGTAACAGTAAGACTCTGCGATTCACTGCATTTCGCGTCATCCTGCCGGTGGTGATCGCAGACGTGAAAAACTCCTGAAATCTTCAATTATCCGTAGATTTATTCAGCTCTATTGAGCGATCATTACAGATAGAGTATGCCGATGTACTGCGCTTCCCGAAGCGCGCACAATCGACGTGCCTGTTTCCCTGCCTGACAATACGGGTCGAAGCGATTGCAGCCTGATAAAAATCCTATGTTCGCTCAGCCGCTGATTGAAGCAGTAAGTGTTTTGTTTGAGCGTCTGACGACGCCATCCTCCCAGATCACGTCCAGCATCGAGCGGCAGCGCGCGCGCCTGCTGTCCGCCATGTCGCTGGTCCTGGGACTCGTCACGCTGTTCGCCACGCCGGCGTGGGTGATCACGGCTCCAAACTTCAGCGCAGCGCCCTGGATTGGCGGCGGAGTCGCGCTGTCCTACCTCTGCATCTATCTCCTGAGTCGAACCCGCCGCTATCTCCTCGGTGTCGCGTTGATGATCGTGGCGACGCTGATGCTGGTGATTTCGACGCTGATCACCGCGCCCGGTCCGCTGATCGAGCGGATGCTGGTACTCAAGTTCCTGCTCATCACTTCGCTGCTGTCCAGCTTTTTCCTGAACCGCACAGTCACTATCCTGCTCTCGGCGCTCAACGTGACGATCAGCGGCGCGTTCTTCTTCATCCCCGGAGTTCCCACTTCTTTCGCCCTGTCTTATTTCGTCTTCCTAGCGGCGATACCGCTGCTGGGGACAGTCGGGGCGGTGCTGAGCGACGCCTATCGCAAGCGGCTGAACGAGAGCGAAGAGCGCTACCGTTCGATCTTCGCTGTCATCCCCAACGGCATCGTCTTGCAGCAGCAGGGCGGCGCGATTGAAGCCTGTAATGCCGAGGCGGAGCGCATTCTGGGGCTGACCCAGGATCAGATATTGGGGCGCACTTCAACCGACCCGCGCTGGAGGGCGGTCCGCGAAGATGGTTCGCCGTTCACCGGCGAAATGCACCCGGCGATGATCACCCTGAAGACCGGCACGCCGCAGTTCGGAGTCGTCATGGGCATCTATACCCCGGAAGGCGAGCTGCGCTGGCTTTCGATCAACGCGCAGCCCTTGTTTCGACCCGGCGAGACGCTGCCTTACGCCGCAGTCACATCTTTTGTCGATATTTCCGAAACCAAACGTCACCAGCGTGAGCTGGCAGACGCTCAGCGGCGTTATCGCGGCTTATTCGAGCAAACCCACGATGCGGTCTTCATCATGAGCCTGGATGGTGAGTACATTGATGCCAATCAGCGCGGCGTCGAGATGCTCGGCTTCTCCATCGACGAGATCAAGCGTATGACCATCGCCGAACTTTCTGCCGAGGTGAACGACAGCGAACGGATAAGTCAGCGCTTGCAGGCGGGCGAGCGAGTCCCTCCGTATGAACGCGAGATCTTGCGCAAAGATGGCAGCGTCCTTCAGGTGGACATCAATGTCGAGCTGGTGCGCGACCTGGACGGCAGACCGCTCCATCTTCAGGCGGTGGTGCGCGACATCACGGAGCGCGCGCAGGTGCGGCAGCGCGATTTTGAGCTGGCGCTGGAAAAAGAGCGGGTGCGCCTGCTGAGTCAGTTCATCGAAAAAGCTTCGCACGAGTTCCGCACCCCGCTGTCGGTGATCAATTCCGTCGCCTTTGCGCTGGCGCGCACCGAAGATGCTGATCAGCGGCTGGTCCGCGAAGCCAAGATCAAGGATCAGGTCGCCCGTATGACCAAGCTGGTGGAGATGCTGATTCAGATGAACAAGCTGGAAAGCGGGCAGGAGAAAGTCAGCTATATCCCGGTGGACCTCAACAGCGCGATCCAGTTCGTCATCGATTCGGTGAACCGTTCCGCCAGCAGAAATCCCACCATCCGCTACGCGAAGGAGGCGTCGCTGCCCTTCATCATGGGTGACCGCCGCGCGCTGATCGAGGCGATTCAGCAGATACTCGACAACGCTTTGCGCTTCACGCCGGAGGAAGGGCTGATCACTATCTCGACCGGCGTCGCCATCCGCCGTGTGTGGATCGAAGTGCGCGATACCGGGCGGGGAATCGCTGCGGATGATCTGCCGCACATCTTCGAGACCTTTTGGCGGCACGATGAAATGCACACGACGCCGGGGCTGGGGCTGGGGCTGCCGATCGCCCGGCGAATCGTCGAGATGCACGGGGGCAGCATCGAAGTGGAGAGCGAACCGGGCAAAGGCAGCACCTTCAGGATCGTGCTGCCAGCCCCTTCGTTCTTCGAGTGATCGGGGCGGTCAGGCGATCTGCCAGATGAAGCCGGCGGCTCCCATCGCCATGCCGCCATCGACGTTGACGGCGCGCTTATCCAGGTAGAAGAAGGGTCCGGTCGGCTTGATCACATCCGCCATGATCTGGATCGGCGTATGCCCATGTACGATCTGATCGCCGCCGTAATGGCGTAGAAAATCGCGCAGGTACTGTTCGCCCCGGCGCATCGAGGCGAACGCCCGGTGTTCGGAAAAGTCGCTGAGCAGGTCCTCCCACTCGTCGGCGTCGTCACTGTTGAGGGTGGCGCGAAATGCCGCATTAACCCCTTCCAGCGTGGGAGCCATGTTCAGGTAGACGGTGGCGTCGGCGTGGACCACCAGCTTCCTGCCCAATCGCCCCATCGCCGGCAGACTGCGCAGCCAGGTGAGATGCCGGGGAGTCAGCCGTGCCATATCGGAGTCCATGCCGCCGTTACGCCGCCATGCATTGACGAAATAGGTGTCTCTGGCGAAGCGGTGGGCGGCGAGGAGCTGAATTTCGTGATTGCCCAGCAGACAGGTCACCTGTCCGCCGACGGTGGACGCCTGGTTTTGCAGGCGCATCACCAGGTCGATCACGCCGACTCCGTCCGGTCCCCGGTCCACCAGATCGCCGATGAACCAGAGGACCACCTGCCCGCCGGTCCACGAGCCGGCTGAATCGATCAGTCCGGCGTTTTCCAGCAGCGCCTGCGCCTGTGTAAGATGCCCGTGTATGTCGCCAATGATGTAGGTTGTCATGAGTCGCGTCGGTCGTGGCACAATCCAGGAATCACGCCTGTGGGGGCATGGTCCATAATCATACCAGGGTTTGTGAAAATGAAGGCAGCCGGAGATGATGCCATCCCCGGCTGCCCTTGAATCGAGGGACTGCCGTTCAGCCTTCGGGGATCACCAGCGCCAGGATGATGTACAGCAGCAGCCCGCTGCCGCCGAAAACCACCATCAAGATGAAGGCGATTCGCAGCAGGGTCGGATCGATGCCGAAGTACTCGCCCAGCCCACCACAGACCCCGGCGATCTGGCGGTTGGTGCGCGACCGCAGCAGACGTTTGGGTTCGCTCATGATCGTGTATCCTTTGGGTTCGCTTTGATTTCGTTCATCACCCCTCTATACGCAGCGGTTACGATTCAGGTTGCGCCTGCGGTGAGGACGCTGGGGCGTCGTCCTGACAGACGCAACCGCCTGGCGCGTTCCGTCGTATACTGAGAGTGTGTAGTCCGCCGTATCTGGAACGAGTCCGCTATGCGTTTTCAACGTCGTAACCTTCCCTGGCTGGTCGCGCTTGGCGCGCTGATCGCCATCGTCCTGCTTTCCGGCACAGCGACCGGCGCGGCGGCGGCGGCGCTGCTTGGCTTGTACGCTGCCGCCTTTTTCCTCTCCAGCGTGCGCCTCGACGTACAGCCGGCGCAGATCCTCGATCGGTCGCGGGCGTCGCTGGCAGCCAACCGCATGTCGCCGGAAGGGCGCGAGGCGGTCGAACGCGCCAGGCGGCGCGGCAGCCTGTACGGCGGCGGCGTGACGCTGGTCGATGTCGGGTTGATCGCCACCCAGTCCGGCAGCGACGGCATCGCCATGCGCCGGACGCGCGCCGCCAGCGGGGACGACGACGGAATCCGCCCCTACATCACCCTTCAGGTGCAGCCGCACGAAGCCGACCGGGCGGCGCGCGTGCGCTTCGAGATGATCGACCAGGGCGGCGAGACGCGCTACGTCCACGAGATGCGCGCTTACCTGAGGGAGGGCGAGGTGAGCGTCCTGGCAGATCATCATCTGCCGCTGGCGACAGGTGAGGCGCAGTCGGGCGACTGGGATTTGCGCGTCTACGTCGATAGCGCGCTGGTCGGCATCCACGCCTTCGCCGTGTCGCCTTCGACGCGCGACCGGTTCGCCTATCTGGAAGCGCGCGAGGCGGAAGCGGGCAAGCGCCTGCGCGCCTCTGAAGACGAGAGCCTGCCCGTCAGCCTGGAAGACCTGCTGCGCTCGCAGCGGAACAGCGCCGACGGCAGAAGTCCGAAGTAAAGACGAGGCGATGCATCATGGGTAGAAGATTTGGCGAGATCGTGATTGGTCTCGTGCTGCTGATGGTCGGGCTGGCGTCGCTTGAAGGCGCTTCGCCGGTGGTGCTGCTGCTGGCGGTGTTCGGTTTCTTCATGCTGGCGCGGCAGTTCGCCATGACCAACCAGACGGGCATGGGGGGGCGTCTCGCCGGAGCGCCGCCGCTTCGTGAGCGCCGCCGGCGGGCAGCCGCCCGCGCCGACGATGAGACCGTTGTGGTGACGCAAACGCCTGCCGAGACCGCCCGCGTCTACGATCACGCGGTGGATGCGGCGAAAAACGCCGGCATCGCGCCGCAAGTCGCCCAGGTCTACCCGGTCGATGTCGGCTTTATGGCGTTCAGCGGCGACGACGACCCCATCGTCTACCGCACGTCGGCGATTCCCACCGACATGGACTACATTCAGCCCTACATCCAACTGCACCTGCCGGTGCGCGCCCAGGGCAGGGTCACCTTTGAAATCCGCGATGCGGTGGGCGAGCGCGTCTTCGTGCATGAAATCCAGCGCGAGCTGTCGCCCGGCGACAACCTGATCACCCCCGCCGCCCGGCTGCCGGTTCACGACGAACTCGATTTTGACGGTGCGTGGGAGCTGCGCATCAGCGCCAACGGCATCCCCGTCGCGGTGCATCGCATCACCTGGCGCGAATCGAGCAGTCGGTTGATTCGCCAGCACATCCAGGAAGATGGCGAGATCAGCCGTGAACTCAAGACGCTGGTCGAGGACAGCCGTCTGGGACGACTGAGCCTGGACGAGATGCTTTCCGATCAGGAAGAGGCGGAATCGGTCGAAGTTGAGGTTCGGCAGGAGCGCTCACGGCGCGGCGGATAGCCGCGCCCCGTCCCGGTCACGACGCCGCGGCAAGCGCCTTTTCCAGCGGCGCGCCTTGTTCCAGCGGCATCAGCCAGCTCGGAAATTCCCAGGAGGCTGGTTGAAGCAGCCAGTGGCAGCGCCCGCGATCGGCGACGGGGTCCGGGCTGGTCAGGCGAATCTTGTCTCGCAGATACCAGGCGGCGTAGTCGTGTTCGGCGCACCACTTCAGCAGGTACTCGGCGTTCTCGACCATCGGCAGATCGGGGTTGCTGTGTACCTCGACGAAGAAGCGGGTCTTATGCTGGGCGGCGCAGGCGGAAGCGCCCGCCAGCACCAGCCGTTCCGCGCCTTCGACATCGACCTTGATCAGATCGGGAGTGACGCCGAAGCGGGCGCACAGCGCATCGACGGTGGTGGTACTCACCCTGGTGGACTGCTGCGCTTTGCTGGCGCTTTTGGCGTGTGCGCTGTACATGCTGCCCGCCGCGCCCGCCCCGACCGTCCAAAAAGCGACCTGTTCGTCCTGCTTGTCGCTGACGAAGGCGCACACGAAGCGGGCGTAGTGTGAGAGGGTATTCTTGATCAGATGCTCGGCGGCGATGCTGAGGGCGTCAGGGTTTGGATCGACCAGGACAATCGACTGCGGCGAAGGTGAAAGCAGCATGATCAGCGAGGCGTTGCCGATATTGCAGCCGATGTCGAAGACGTTCACAGCGTGCTGCGCACAGGCGAAAATCCAGGTGTAGTCGTAATCCAGCTTGCCTGCACTCATCGCCCCCCCCTCGACGAACCTTCAGCGGACGATTCAGCATCTCAATCTGAACATAAGGAATTGACATGTCAAAGACGCGACGAAGCGCGCGATCAACGAGATACGGGAGTCGCATTCGAGTCATCCTTGTCGTTCGCAGGACTGTAGAGTTCATTTTAACACTGAGGCAAAGACCTGTCGAACAGGCGACCAAAGGCTGATTGATCTGCGCGCCGCGCTCACCGTATGATCAATACAGCGGGTTCAACCGCCATTTGAACAGAAGGGTGACTGCCATGTTCAACCGTCAGGTCCTGAAACTTGTCATGCTGCTGATCGTCGCGCTGTTTTTCGTGTCTACCGTCGCCGCGCAGGATGCCACGCCTGCCGTGCCTTTCAGCGATTCGCCGCCGCCCGCCGTCATCACGCAGCTGCCGTCCGATGCCCGCGCCGGGACGTGCAGCGCCTACCGGCTGCCCAACTTCGCGCCCTATGTGGTGCGCCCCGGCGACACGCTCCCGCTGCTCCTGGCGGGGTCAAAGGTGCTGACCGTCACCCAGGCTGCCGCCCTCAACTGTCTGGACGATCCTTATGCGCTGCCGGTCGGGGCGATCATCTTCCTGCCCGCGTCGGCGGATGATTCTGTGTCTGCCGCCTTGGACTCGGGCGAGCCGGCAGCGCTGCTGGCATTCGCCGCCGAACCTGTCGAGGCGCGCAGCGGTGACGCCGTGACCTTCTCCTGGGTGGGGACGGGCGACGCCGCCTATTTTTTTCCCTGCCCGCCAGACCGTGACCTGGAATGTCTGCGCCCGGCGAACGCTCCGGCGCTCCCGGTTGAAGGCGGGGCGGTGGTGAACGGTTTCGCCTATGCCGGAGTCTACCGCTACGGCATCGAGATCGTCGGGGCGGGCGATCCTGCCCATCGGACCGTGCAGATCGCCGTGACCTGCGCTCAGGAGTGGCTGGGCGGGCGCGGCGCGCTGCCGCTCTGCCCGGAAGAACCGTCGCGCGCCATCTTCGCCGCCTGGCAGCCCTTCGAGCGCGGCGCTATGGCGTGGTTTTCCGATACCGCGCAGATCTACGTCTTCGGCGACGACGGCGTCTTTCGCATCTACAGCGACACTTTCGTCGAAGGGATGCCGGAATCGACGCTCGCCCCGCCGTCAGGGCTGATCGCCCCGGTGCGCGGCTTCCGCCGGGTCTGGGATGCGCTCGGCGGGGAAACGGCGCTGGGCTGGGCGACCGCCCAGGAACAGGGTTTCGACAGCGCCCGCCAGCCCGCCGGGCGCGTCTCCTACACCAGCTACCTGCTCATGCCGGGCGGCGTTGTCTATGCCGTCACCGAACTGCCGGACGCCGAACAGGGATACTGGTCGGCTGTGCCGGCGGCGCAGGAGTGACGCCGGAGCGAACGATCCACATTCGCAGGGGTGGTTCACAAACCGCCCCTGATTCACGCCAGCCAAGACAGGTCGCGTCCCTGCTGCTATACTTGCCGGCGTGCTAACGCTTCTCCGCGAAACGAGCCTCGGCAATGTCGGACTTCAAGAAAACCCCACTGATCACCTTCATGAACGGGATGGCGAACCTGACGGCTCATGCCTGGGATATCGCCCCGAATCTCTTCCCCGAAACCCTGGAAATCGACGATAACCGCTCCGTCTGGGCGGCGGAGACGCCGGACTACCGCCCCGGCGCGCCGCTGGAAGGCGTGATCGACGCCGATCTGGCGATCATCGGCGGCGGCTTCACCGGCACTTCGACGGCGTATCACTTCAGCCGCCGTTTTCCCGAAAAGCGCGTCGTGCTGCTGGAAGCCAAGACGCTGGCGAATGGCGCGAGCGGGCGCAACGGCGGCATGATCCTCAACTGGGTCAACGGCGTCACCGACTCCAGCCCGGAGATGACGGCGCGCATCTACCGGACGACCAGCGCCGGCATCGCCATGATCCGCGCGATCATCGCCCGCCACCGCCTGCAGGTCAGCGCCCGCTTCGATGGCGCGCTGACCGTCTATACCGACCGCGCTCGCGCCGAAAAAGCCCACGCCGAAGTCGAGGCGCACAACGCCATCGGCATCCCCACCGTCTACCTGAACGGCGATCAGCTCGGCGAAAAGCTGCGTCTGTGCGGGGCGCTCGGCGCGGTACTCGACCCCGGAACCGGGCAGATCAACGGCGCGCAGCTGGTGCGGGCGCTGCGTCCCGTGCTGGTCGAGCAGGGGGTGGAAATCTACGAGGACACGCCGGTCGAACGCATCGAGGAAGGGGCGCAGGTCCTCCTGCGGACGCCGCGCGGCGAGGTGCGGGCGAAAGCCATCGTCCTGGCGACCAACGGCTATACCAGCAAGCTCGGCTACTTCCGCGATGCGCTTTTTCCGCTGCACTCCCACGTCTTCGCCACCACGCCGCTGCCGCCGGAGCAGCTGCGCAGCCTGGGCTGGAACGAGTTCGCCGCGTTTTCCGACGATCTGGATCGCATCTCCTATTGCAGCCTGACCGCCAACGGTCAGATCATCTTCGGCGGCGGCAGCAATCAGTCCTACGCCTATCTGTTCAACAACCGCACCGCTTTCCCTGGCGCGCCAGAGTCCGCCGCGCGCAGCTACGCCAGGATTCACGCCACGCTGGCGAAGTACATGCCGGAGAGCCTGTCGCTGCCCATCGCTCAGCGCTGGACGGGCACGCTGGGCATCACGCTGGACCGCAACACCCTGATGGGCGTGCGCGGCGAACGCCGCAACATCTACTACGCTATCGGCTACAACGGGCACGGCGTCACGCTGGCAAATATCGCCGGGCAGGTCCTCACCGACATCTATTCCGGCGACGACGCCCACTGGCGCGGGCTGCCGTTCTACCAGCCGACCTACAAGCGCATCCCACCGGAGCCGTTCCGCTGGATCGGCTATCAGATGTTCACCCGGCTGACCGGCAAGTCACCCCGTGCCTGAGCGCTCCGGCGGCGCAGCACACAGGAGGACCAGGAGAAGATGACGCCATGACGACAGACAGCCTGACTTTCGCAGCGGTCGGCGCGGCGCATCCCCACGCCTTCAACCAGATCGGCATACTGCTCGGCGCGGGGGCGCGCTGCGCCGGGTTTTACGACGACGACCCGGCGGTGACCGCCGCCGTGATCGCCCGCTACCCCGGCATAGATGCCGCGCCCCGTCTGGACCGCCTGCTAGATGACCCGCAGATCGACCTGATCGTCAACACCGTCCGCCACGACCGGCGAGCAGCGCTGGGCATCGAAGCCATGCGGCGCGGCAAAGATACGCTGTGCGCCAAACCGGGCTTCACGACGCCGGCGCAGCTCGATGAAGCGCGGCGCGTTCAGGCGGAGACCGGACGGCGCTACTGGGTCTATTTCAGCGAGCGGCTGGCGAGCCGGGCGACGCTCAAAGCGCTTGAACTGGTGCGCGCCGGCAGGATCGGGCGGGTGGTGCAGACCCTCGGCTTTGGACCGCACCGGCTGTTCGGCGGCAACCAGCGCCCCGACTGGTGGTTCGACAGCGCACAGCACGGCGGCATCCTGAACGACCTCGCCAGCCATCAGATCGACCAGTTCCTGGTCTTCACCGGCAGCCAGCGCGCCGAGATCGCCAGCGCGCAGATCGGCACGGCACGTTTTCGGGAGTATCCCGGCTTCGAAGATTTCGGCGATCTGGTGCTGCGCAGCGACTCTGCGACCGGCTATATCCGCGTCGATTGGCTCACCCCCGACGGACTGCCGACCTGGGGCGACGTGCGCCTGATGCTGATCGGAACCGAAGGCAGCATCGAGGCGCGCAAGAACATCGATCTTGATGGGCGCGCTGGGACAGATCACCTGCTGGTGGTGGATCGGCACGGGGTGGAGCGGGTGTTGTGCGCAGAGGTCGATCTGCCCTTCGCCCGGCAGCTAATCGCCGACGTGCGCGACCGCACCGATACGGCGCTGTCGCAGGCGCACTGCTTCACGGTGTGCGATCTGGCGCTGCGGGCACAGGCATCCGCCGTGCGGCTGCCGTTTGCGGGATAACGCCAATCTTCGCCCTTGTCAGGGACAGTATGCGCCCCTAAAATGCGTGCCATACCGATCCGCAGACAGCAGGCGTCCGAGACATGGACTTAATCTCCTGCCGAGGTGAGGGGAAGCGCGCATCGAAGATCGATGACGACCCCTGCACGTCTGCTGCGGGGGTCGTTTTTATTCTGTAAAGGAGTGTGGCGCTTGGCAATCACCAGACAACGCAAGGAAGACCTGGTTGCCATCTACAGCGACATCCTGGCGGGGACCGATGGGTTTATCGTCACGGAATATCGCGGGCTGACGGTCGCCAAACTCGACGACTTGCGCGACAAACTGCGCGAAGCATCCGGCACGTACACCATCACCAAGAACACGCTGTTCTCCATCGCCCTGCGCGACAATGGCTGGCCCGTCCCTGAGCGTCTGCTGCTCGGTCCGACGGCGCTGGCTTTCGGCAACGGCAACCTGCCGGCGGTCGCCAAAGTGGTTCAGGCGTTCGCCAAGGACAACAGCGAACTGTTTATCGTGAAGGGCGGCGTGATGGGCACGGCGATCTTCGGGGCGAAAGACCTCGAGGCGGTCGCCAGTCTGCCGACGATGGATGAACTGCGCGCCCAGCTCGCCGGACTCATCGTCCAGCCAGCCGCACAGATCGCCGGGCTGCTTAACGCAGCGACCAGCCAGGTCGTCAACGTCATTCAGGCGTATCTGGATGACCGTCAGAAGGGCGAAGACGCCGCCTGATCCTGCGTGGATCACGCTCAGCGGCGCAGTTTCGCGTTCGTCATTTCGTTCACCTCGTGACCCAATCGCCAACCGCCGCCGAACAGCGGGGTGGCAGCACAGACTTTCGAGAAGGAAAACACAATCATGGCAGATTTGCAGAAGCTCGTCGATGACCTCAGCGCGCTGACCATCCTGGAAGCCGCTGAGCTGAAGAAGATGCTGGAAGACAAGTGGGGCGTCACCGCTGCCAGCGGCGGCGGCATGATGATGATGGCGGCGGCTCCCGGCGCAGCGGCGGCGGCTCCCGTCGAAGAAGAAGCCCCGACCGAATTCAACGTCATCATCGACGATGTGGGTCCCAAGAAGATCAACGTCATCAAGGCGGTCCGTCAGCTCACCAACCTGGGTCTGAAGGAAGCCAAGGATATGGTCGAATCCGACAAGCCGACCGTCCTGGAAGCCGTCAGCAAGGAAAAGGCGGACGAAGCCAAGCAGGTTATCGAAGCCGAAGGCGCGAAGGTCGTCATCAAGCCGGCGTAAGGCGGGTTTGCCTTCACCGCTTCAAGCCCTCTTTCAGCGCAGCTGCGCTGAAAGAGGGCTTTTTGTTTCCCCTGATACCGGCGCATCAGGGATGAGAGCATCCCTCACCCTGACCCTTACGGCGTCGCTTCGCCGGCGATGATGCCCTCGACCAGCGTCTCGACCATGTACTTGGGATCGGTCAGGGCGCGGTGAACCGGACACTTGCCGGCGATCTCCAGCAGGCGCGCCTTCTGTTCGTCGGTCAGATTTCCGATGAAGCGCAGGCGCTGCAGGAAGGTGCGAATCGTATCGCCGTCGCCGGTATACTCCGGCAGGTCTTCCCGCTTCACCCGGTCGGAAGCCAGGTCAACTTCGACGCCCTGCAAATCCCAGCCCTTGCGCTGCGCGTAGAGCTTGACGGTGATCGCCGAACACGCCCCGACCGATGCCAGCATCAGCTCGGTCGGCATAGGTCCCAGGTTCGCGCCGCCGTCTTCGAGCGGCTCGTCGGCGATGAGGGTGAAATCGCGAATGCGAATAGTCGTAGTCAGCCCTGCGCCCAGGGTGACTTTTGCGCTGATAGCCATACACGCTAACTCCATAGCCTTATGCGGGGAATAGATCGAGGGCGCACATTTGCGCGCCCTGTCGATGATGTTGTGAAGTTTTTGACGGGGTAAGTCGGGGAGACCTTACGCGCGGCGCAGACGGCGCAGCGCCTGATACTGCGGTTTGCCCTGAATCTCTTTCCAGCGCGTTTCGCCGCCGTCGGTGTGCCATTCGACGACGAACATGCCTTCAGTGTCCTGGTAGGCGAGCGCTGGGCGCAGCATCAGAATCTGGCGTATGACGCCGATGAATTCCTTGCTCTCCTGCCCGGTGCGCAGGATGAAATACCTGCCGGGTGACCACTCGAAGGTGACGGGCACTTCGCCGTGCCAGCGCCCCTCCATACGAATGGGATCGCTGTGCTGGGTGCAGATCATATGAATGTTGGCGAGGCGATTTTTCCACAGGGTGTGATTGACGCGCTCTTCGATGAAGAACGGGCGCTGTTCAGGGGTAGTGTAAAACCAGGTGCGGGAGTCGGTCGCCATGTCGCTTCTCCGAGGCTCGGGATAGACGGTCCACAATGGCTATAAGTGTACCATGACCGCCCCGCGACTGCGCCACCAGATTCCCGGCAGACGCCGCACCTTGCCCCAGGCGTTCAGGTGTGCGCGGCGGCTGAACACATCGTAATCGTGCGCCTCGATATCGTCCAGGATGGTGCGGTAGAGTTCGGCGGCGGCGGCGATGGCGAAGCGCCCTTCCGGGTGCAGCATGGCGATGCCCGGCATGGCTTCGTCGTACAGGCGGCGCGTCCGGGCGATCTGCTCGCGCATGAACGCCCGCCAGCGGTCATCGACCCGCCCGGCGGCGATATCGGCTTCGCTCAGCCCATGCGCTTCAAGTTCCGCCAGCGGCAGATACAGCCGCCCGCCGCGCCAGTCGTCCGCCACGTCGCGCAGGATGTTGGTCAGTTGAAGGGCGACGCCCAGGCGCACCGCGTAGGGCAGCGCCCGCGACCGATCCGCCTTGTTGAAGCCGACGATGTGCATCGCCATCAAGCCGACGGTCGAGGCGACGCCGTAGGAATACGCTGCCAGCTCCTCGAAGGTCTGGTAGCGCTTCTTGGTCAGGTCTGCCGCCACACCATCGATTAGCTGTTCGGCGTAGCCGACCGGCACGCCGAAACGCGCCCGCGTTTCTGCCCACGCCAGCGCCACCGGCTGATCGGTGGGAGGGTGCGGCTGAAGCGCCCGTGTCCGCCAGGCTTCCAGCGAAAGGCGCACGTCGGCGGGATCGCTGTCCCCTTCGGCGCGGTCCACCAGATCGTCGGTCACCCGGCAGAAGGCATAAAGGGCGCGGACGGCGCGGCGCTTTTCCGGCGGCAGCAGCGCCGAGGCGATGAAGAAAGTCTTGCTGTGTTCCGAGGTGATCGCTTTGCAGACGGCGAACGCCTGATCCAGCGCCGTCGAATCGGCGACCAGGTGATGGCTGGGCGCGCTGTTTTGCAGGGCGCGCTCCGCCCAGTCGATCAGCAGCGCTTCCCAGGTGGTCGGCTGTCCGATCTGCAAGCTCATGAGAGGGATGCCTCGAAAGAAGGGATCGCCGTCGATGCCGCCAGGCGCGGGCTGCCTCCGCCGATCAGGTTTTCGGCGATGATCGCCGACGACAGCACGCCGGGCAGTCCTGCGCCGGGGTGCGTCCCTGCGCCGACGAAGTACAGGTTTTCGAAGTCTTCGCTGCGGTTGTGCGGGCGGAACCACGCCGATTGCAGCAGGATCGGTTGGACCGAAAACGCCGCTCCCAGGTGACTGTTGAGGGTGGTCTGGAAGTGCAGCGGGTCGATATGATGCTCCGCCACGATGTTCGCCTGCAGGTCTGGCAGGTAGTTGTCTTCCAGGAAGCCCATGATGCGGTCGCGGTAGGGCTTGGCGAAGGTGCGCCAGTCCGTGCCCGAACCGAGGTGCGGGACCGGCGACAGCACGTAGAACGTCTCGTGACCGGGGGGAGCCAGGCTCTCGTCGGTGATCGTCGGCATGTGTAGGTAGAGCGAGAAGTCGTCGGTCACCACCTTGCGGCGGAACATATCATTCAGCAGCCCGCGATAGCGTTCGCTGAGGATGATATTGTGGTGCGCCAGCCCGGCGTCGCGGTAGCGACGCTTGGTCCCGAAGTAGATGACGAACAGCGACATGCTGTATTTCAGGCTGTCGATGCGGCTGTTGGTGTTCTTGCGCCGGTACTGTTCCGGGATCATGTTGCGGTAGGTGAAGCCGACGTCGGCGTTGGAGACGACGTGATCCGCCTTGACCACCGTGCCGTCGCCCAGGCGGATGCCGGTCACCCGGTCGCGGCGGCGCTCATCGACCAGGATTTCTTCGATCTCGGCGTTCAGGTGGATGCGCCCGCCGATCTCGCTGAACAGCCGTCCCATCGCCTCGACCAGCGCGCCGGTCCCACCCCGGGCGTAATGGATGCCCCATTTGCGTTCCAGGTAGTGGATGAGCGCGTACAGCGATGGCGCATCCATCGGGTTGCCGCCGATCAGCAGCGGGTGGAACGAGAAGCAGCGGCGCAGAAACTCATCCTGGATGTACTGCGAGGCGTACTGGTAGACGCTCAGATAGGATTGCAGTCGGATCAAGTCCGGCGCGACCTTGATCATGTCGCCGAAGTGCAGGAAGGGCTTGTCGATCAGCCCGAAGCCGGTCTCGAAAATGTCTTTTGTCGATGCCATGAAGCGCCGGTAGCCTTCGACATCGGCGGGGTTCTCCGGGTTCCATTGGCGAATCTGGTCGAGGATGAACGCCTCGTCCCCGTTGTAGTCGAACGAGCGCCCTTCATGGTTGAAGATGCGGTAGTACGGGTTCAGCGGGATGAATTCGACGTAATCTTCGCGTTTGCGCCCTGCTGCGGCGAACAGATCGTCGAAGAGGAAGGGGGCGGTGATGACCGTCGGTCCGCCGTCGAAGGTGAAGCCGTCGATAGCATAGGTGTAGGCGCGCCCACCGAGCTTGTCGCGCTTTTCGTAAAGATCGACCTCATGTCCGCGCGCCGCCAGCCGAATTGCCGCTGCCAGCCCGCCGAAACCGCTGCCGACGACGATGATATGCGCCATCGAGGAACTCCTGAGTGAGATGCGAAATCTGACAGCCCCCCTGAAGGTTACTACGCAGCGCCGTGTGACACGCTGCGCTTGAGGGCATGTAACGAAAGTAGAACGTCTTGATGAGTAATGGGTTAGCTGAGGTTGATTGTTGATTTAGCACAGACTCAGCCAAATCTCTTGATTCCCCTTTGTTCGAGTCTATACTCTAAGAGACTGTTTGCAAACTGCTCACCTCACCCCGTTTCGCTGCGCTCAACCGCCCCTCTCCAATTGGAGAGGGGCAGGAAACCGTCAGGTTTCCCCGGCTTTTCAAACAGTCTCTAAGCTCAGTCATTTCATCGGTCACCGTCGTTTAGTTTTCGGAGCGATGTCCATGCTACAGCACAGCGCCAACTGGCATTCGACCTACCCCGTCTTTCATCGTCACTGGCACAACGGTTCGGAACAGTACGCCGGCGGGGATGCCCTGCTGACGGCGGTCGATAATAAGTGGCGCGTGACTGATACCTGCTATATGGAAGAACGCTGGCAAGCCGGCACGCGCCTGGTGGTGATCTACCATTTCACGCTGGAACGCGGCGGCGAGGTGATGAACATGCCGGTGATCACCACGCCCTACGTCCGCCGCATCATCCGCGAGCAGGGCTTCAGGGTACTGCCCATTGCCGACCGCGAATCGGCGGCGAAGCAGAGAGCCTGACGCAGGGATATCCGTTACTGTGTGCGGGAGACCCGGCGGGTCTCCCCTACCTCCCACAATTCCGCGCTGTACTGCGAATCTGACGCCTCTGGCACTTCTATAAGAAGTTTGCTAGAACTTCGCGCACCCGTCTTGACGCCTTCTCGTGACTTTGCTATAGTGCTGTTCAGTGATTAGCACTCCGCAGTGTGGAGTGCTAAAATTCTGGAACTAGCCGCTGTGACCACAGCGCCACTTACATGAACAGGACTCCAGGAGGCTTCAGGATTATGGCAATCAATATTCGTCCCCTCGGTGATCGCATCATCGTCGAACCGGTCGAACAGGAAGAAACCATCGCCGGCGGCATGCTGATTCTGCCGGAGACGGCGAAGGAAAAGCCGCAGCAGGGCATCGTGCTGGCAGCGGGCGCGGGTCGCCGTGATGACGACGGCGAACGTATTCCGATGGATGTCGCCGTCGGCAACCGCGTGTTGTTCGCCAAGTACGCCGGCACGGAAATCAAGCTGGATGGCAAGAAGCTGCTGATCATGAAGGAAAGCGACATCCTGGGCATCGTCGAAGGCTAAGCGCCTCGGTCGGAACTCAGGATTTTTTTCGTCTTCACCTGCAACACCTGCTGATGACACAATCACGTACTTGAGGAGAATGCACGATGCCAGCGAAACAGCTCATCTTCCGCGAAGAAGCCCGTCGTGGCTTGCAGCGCGGTGTCGATAAAGTCGCCGAAGCGGTCGCCACCACGCTGGGACCCAAGGGGCGCAACGTCGCCCTGGATAAGAAGTTCGGCGCGCCCACCGTCACCCATGACGGCGTGACGGTCGCCAAGGAAATCGAACTCGACGATCCGTTCGAGAACATGGGCGCGCAGCTTCTCAAGGAAGCTGCCACCAAGACCAACGACATCGCCGGCGACGGCACGACCACCGCGACGGTACTCGCCCAGGCGATTGTCAACGAGGGGCTGAAGAACGTCGCCGCCGGCGCCAACCCGATGCTGCTGAAGCGCGGCATCCTGGCAGCCGCCGACGCGGTCGCCGCCAACATCAAGGAACAGGCGATCCCGATCAGCACCAAGGACGAAATCGCCCAGGTCGCCAGCGTGTCGGCGCAGGACACCGAAATCGGCAATCTGATCGCCGAAGTCATGGACAAGGTCGGCAAGGACGGCGTCGTGACGGTGGAAGAGAGCCGGGGTCTGGAATTTGAGACCGAATACGTCGAGGGGATGCAGTTCGACCGCGGCTACATCAGCCCGTACTTCATCAGCAACCCGGAATCGATGGAAGCGGTCATCAACGAACCGTACATCCTGATCTACGAGAAGAAGATCAGCGCGGCGGCGGATATCGTCCCCCTGCTGGAAAAACTCGTCCAGATCGGCAAGCGCGACGTGGTGCTGATCGCCGAAGATGTCGACGGCGAAGCGCTGGCGACGCTGGTCCTCAACAAGCTGCGCGGCATGCTCAACGTGCTGGCGGTCAAGGCTCCCGGCTTCGGCGACCGCCGCAAGGCGATGCTGCGTGACATCGCCATCCTCACCGGCGGCACGGTCATCAGCGAAGAGACCGGGCGCAAGCTGGAAACCGTCACCCTGCAGGACCTGGGGCGCGCGGGGAAGGTCGTCAGCACCAAGGACGACACCACCGTCGTGGACGGCGCGGGCGACGAATCGGCGATCTCCGGGCGCATCGACGAGATCCGCAAGGAAATCGACCTGAGTACCAGCGACTATGACCGCGAGAAGCTTCAGGAACGTCTGGCGAAGCTGAGCGGCGGCGTGGCGGTCATCCGCGTCGGCGCGGCGACCGAGACCGAGCTGAAGGAAAAGAAGCACCGTGTCGAGGACGCCCTGAGCGCGACCCGCGCCGCGGTTGAAGAAGGCATCGTCCCCGGCGGCGGCGTGGCGCTGATCAACGCCGTTGCGGCGCTGGATGCGGTCAAGATGGACTACGAAGACGAGCAGACCGGCGTGGTCATCGTCCGCCGCGCTCTGGAAACCCCCATGCGCAAGATCGCTGGGAACGCCGGCGTCGATGGCGCGGTGGTCATCCAGGAAGTCCGCCGCAAGCAGAAGGAACAGAACAACCACAAGATCGGCTTCAACGTGGTCACCGGCGAATATGGCGACATGATCGCGGCGGGCATCCCCGACCCGGCGAAGGTCACGCGCGGCGCGGTGGAAAACGCGGCGTCGATTGCCTCGATGATCCTGACCACCGAGGTCCTGATCACCGACGTGCCGGAGAAGGACAAGGCTCCCGCGGCTCCGCCGATGCCGGAGTACTAGACAAAGAAGGACTGGGGGATGAGTGAAGAGGACTGAGAAACCCGCTCACAGGCGGTCCTCTTCCTCAGCCCACGATCCTTACAGCCCTGAGTCAAGGCTGTCTGCAAACTGCTCACCTCACCCCGTTTCGCTGCGCTCAACCGCCCCTCTCCAATTGGAGAGGGGCAGGAAACCGTCAGGTTTCCGGGGTGAGGGTTGTGTGAAAACCGGCTTTGCAGACACGCCCTGAGTCAAACGGCTGTGGACGCAGCACAGAACATGCAAACAGGGCGGCTCCGAAATCGGGGTCGCCCTGTTTTTTGCCGTCCTGACGCGGAGTTCTAGTCGATGTCGTCGTCGCTGCTCACCGGGCGCTTCTTGCGCTTCGCCGGCGGGCTGCCGGACGCACGGGGTGCAGCGGGCTTACGGCGCGCCGGCTTCGGCTTCTCTACGGGAGTCCCGTGCGGCACATAATTGCCCGACTCCACCTGGGCGATGAGCGCGTCAAACCCGGCGTTGATGATCTCCATCGGGCTGCCGGCGAGCGCCGGTTCGTCGGTCTCAGCGCGCTTGGCAATGCCGGGGAAAGGGCGTATCGCAAAGGAGCTGCTCATCGTGGAAATTCTCTCTGATCAGATGGACACCTCTACGAGCATACCACTTTTGCGCCCAGAATACTTGTCCGCTGCCCTCCGATTTTGGACTCACCGTTCGCCGATCAGCCGCACATAGATCGTGTCGTTCGACGCGCCCTTCTGTTTGCTGCGGCGCATCTCGAACAGCTCCGGCTTGGACTGCACCAGCAGCAGCAGCTGCTTGTGACCATAGGTGCGCGGGTCGAAGCCGGGGTCGAGCTGGCGCAGCCGGTCGCCGAGCGCGCTCAGCCGCGCCCAACCGTCGTCGCCCACCGCCAGCTCGAACGCCGTGCGAAACAGCGAGTCCAGGTCGGGCGGCATGTTCTCCGTGTCTGGGTCGGGCTGCGGCTCCGGCTCGGTCCTGACGGGCGGGGCGGGTTCCGGCGGCGGTTCGGGGGCGGGTTTGGGAGTCTGTTTCGCAGCAGGTTTGGCGTCCGCCTTGCCGGCGGCTTTCTCCGCATCTCTGGCGGCGGCTTTGCCCTCCGCCTTGGCGGGTTTCGCCGGCTCTTTGGCGGCGGACTTGCTGGCAGAGGTGGAAGCGGCGCTGCGGGCGCGCGGCGACGCCACCAGGTTTTCCGTATAGACGAAGGTGTCGCAGGCGTTGACGAAGGCGCGCGGCGTGGTCTGCCTGCCGATGCCCATCACGAACAGGTTCTTCTCGCGGATGCGCATCGCCAGCTTGGTGTAGTCGCTGTCCGACGAGACGAGGCAGAAGCCGTCCACCCCGACGGTGTAGAGGATATCCATCGCGTCGATGATCAGCGCGCTGTCGGTGGCGTTCTTGCCGACGGTGTAGCGGAACTGCTGGATCGGCTGGACGGCGTAGGTGTGAAGCGTCTGCTTCCAGCTTTTCATGCTGCTCTCGGTCCAGTCGCCGTAGATACGGCGGATGGTGACGACGCCGTATTTGCTCGCCTCGGCGATCATCTTGTCCATGAGCGAGGGCTGGGCGTTATCGCCGTCGATCAGCATCGCCAACCGGCGCTGAACGGGCGGGGGAAGTTCGGGCATAGCTGCCTCCTGTGATCACACTGCCGGCGCAGGCGTCGCCCCTGTGTTTTGAGAGGAGAGAACGGAAAAGGCGGCTGCCGGCTGCGATCAACTATACCCCGGACGGCGAAAAACCGCCCGCCTAGCCCGCGCCGTACAGCGCCCGGTAGATGGCGTGATAGCCGTAGATGCGCTCGACGTAGGTCCGCGTGCTGTCGATGCTGATCGCCGTCATGAACTGGTCGGGGTCGCCGCCGCTCACCTCCAGCCACTCGATGGCGCGCCCCGGTCCGGCGTTATAGCCCGCCAGCGCCGCCGTCGTGTTCTGGTCGAAGCGGTCGAGCTGCTCGTTCAGGTAGAACGCGCCGAAGGCGATGCCGGCGTAGGGGCTGAACAGATCGCTGTGCTGGTAATCGGGGAAGCGCAGCTGCTCGGCGATGTACTGCGCCGTGCCCGGCACGACCTGGGTCAGCCCTTTTTCGCCGGCGGCGGCGGTGGCGAAGGTGTTGAACAGGCTCTCGTGGCGGATCAGCGACAGGATCAGCAGGGGATCGACCTCATAGCGCTCCGCCTCGCGCAGCACCAGGTCCAGATAATACGCCGGGTAGCGCATACGGGCGATGAACGGCGGCGCTGCCAGCGTGCCGACGTTGGCGGCGCGGATGACGTAGGACGCCGCCAGCACCGAGTAGTAGTAGGCTCCGATGCCGCGCAGATGGATCGCCAGCTGGTAGGATGCCAGCGGGTTCTCGCGGTTGGCTTCGACCACGCCGTTGAACTCGGCGGCGGCTTCGTCAATCGCGCCGACCGCCCACAGCTCCGCCCCGCGCTGGGTGGCGGCGATCAGCTCCGGCGCGGGCTGCCACAGCGCGCCCTCCTGAGTCAGGTTGAAAGTCGTCCGCAGCCAGGACTCGGCTTCGGCGATCTGCGCCGCGTCGTCGAAGCTGAACTGAAGCCCCGCCGGGCGGGCGAACGCCGCGCGTCCGTCGATGATGTCGCGGGCGCGGGCGGCGAAGAACGAATCCGGCGCGGCGGCGATCACCTGTCCGAACGCCTGCCCCGCCGCCGGCGAATCGCCCCGCTGAAGCGCCAGCCGTCCCAGCCAGAAATAGGCGGTCGCCCGGTCGTCGCCCGCCGCCTTGACGCCCAGTTCAGCGTAGTAGTGTTCGGCGGCGGTCATGTTGCCCCGGCGGTAGGCGTTGGTGGCGGCGAGGAACAAGCCATCGACCGCCTGCTGGGTGTTCGGATGCGCGTCCGCCAGCCGCTCGAACAGGACGTTCGCCTCGTCCGGCTGATCGTTGGTGCTGTACAGGTAGCCGGCGCGCCACAGCGCCTCTGCCGCTTCGGGCAGGTAGCCGTAGGTGTCGGCGATGCTGACGTAAGCGCCGATAGCGCCGGGGATGTCGTCCGCCAGGAAGCGCGTGCGCCCCTGTTCCAGCAGCGCCGCGCCGAACAGTGGATCGGTCTTGTAGGTCTCGACGATGGTCTGGAAGGCGGTGACGGCGGCTTCGGTGTTGCCGAGCGCCCGGTACGCCTGTCCCAGCAGCAGGTGGAACGCCGCCGGGATTTCGCCGACGCTGCTGCGCGACGCCGCCCAGCGGTTGAGGGCATCGACGGCGGTGGGGTAGTCGCCATAGGCGAAGGCGATGCGCCCGCGCAGATACTCATCGACCGGTTGGGCGTTTTGGCGCAAAATCTGCATCGCTTCGTACGCCTGCGGCGTCTCCGGCGTCTCCTGAAGGATCGCCGCCATGCGGGTGAGCGCGCCCGCCGTGTCGCCGGCGTCGAACAGCGCCCGCGCCGCGCGCATGGCGATATCGGCGCGATAGGCGGCGTTCTGCGCCACCGCCAGGATGGCGTCGTACTGCGCCACCGCTTCAGCCCTGCGCCCGGCGCTGATCAGCACC